>CAYLQA010000029.1:36716-47425 GCA_964385695.1 uncultured Desulfobulbia bacterium
GTTGAAATCATGGGCAATTCCACCGGCCAGAGTGCCAACGGCCTCCATCTTCTGGGCTTGACGCAGCTTGCCCTCAAGCTCCTTGACCTCGCTCATATCCTTGGCCGTATGGACAATACCGGTAATCTTGCCATTCTCATCCAAAATCGGAAAGGCGGAGACCAAAAAACTTTTATTCACCTCCGAATAAAACACCTCGCCGCTGTATCCTTCTTCATGCTCCTGCGCTTTGAGCGCCGGGCACCCGACACAGGGCAGTTCCTGCCCATGAAAAATTTCATAACAATGTCGGCCGATCAGCTCCTCCCGCGGCATACCCAACAATTCAACCGCGGCACGATTGACCTGTAAAACGGTCATTTTATTATCCTGGATGGTGACAGTATCATTGATGGCGTCAAAGGTGCGTTCCCACTCCTCTTTGGCCTCACGAATCCTGTCATGCTCCTTCTTTTGCAGGGTGATATCCTTGACCAGCACGTAATACCCGTCAACATGTTTTGTTTCGTCAACATGGGGCATAAAGGTTGCGTGGAACTCCTTGCTCTTGCCGGAGGGCAGGACAACGCTGTCTTCAAAGTCAACCGTTTGCCCGCGCAGGACCTTTTTCACCTGCCGTTTGACCAGGGGATAAACCTCATCCCCCCATAACTCCTGCATACTCATGCCGATAATCTGGCCAGGATAGAGGCCGAACCAGTTGAAATACTCATGGTTGGCAAACTGATGCACATCCAGACTATCCACATAGGAAATGAGCAATGGCACACCGTTTGCCACCCTCTCCAGGGTGCTCTCGCTCTCCTTTGCCCTCTTTTCCGCATCATTTCGGGCCGCAATCATTTTATTGATTGCAGCTCCCACACCGGCAAGCTCATCTCTGCCCACATCGGAAATCTGTGCCTGTCTTTCTCCATGGGCAAAGCGCTGGGTCACGTCGATAATATTTTTTACCCGTGCGGCAAGGATAAAATGAAAATAGAGCCAGAAGGCAAAGGCCAGCAGAGCAAAAAACAGCGTATACCAAAGCGCCTCAAGCCCAACGGCCCTGCGATTCATGGCCTTGAGCCGAGAAAGATCATATTCAAGATGCACCATACCGACCCTGGATGGCCGCACCCCATTGCCACTCCCGGAGATGGATATAGGGTATGAGGCATAAATGATATTTTCACGGCGGGATAGATCGGTCACACTTTTAAACTCCCTGGCTACCTCACGAAAATAGGCATTGAAATGTTGCTTTTCATCTGTGGGGGCAAGGGCCTCGTCAAACGTACTGCCAACCAAGGACAGATCCGTTGCACTGACAACCAGCAAACTGTCATCTACTAAAATGGTATGGAGAATGTGCCTGTCTAGCGAGGTTCCGGAAACCTCTTTCTGGGCTCCTTCCAGATCCCCATGGCGGATATGGTGCTCAAGACTCCGCTGGAGGCGGGTCATAAGGGCGGCAACATCGCTCAACTTTTCCCGCTCGATTATCCTGTCGCCGAGCCGGACATTAAACGAGTAAGTAAAGCTGCCCACGACAAAGGTACAAAAGAGCAACAGCAACGGTACGGTGTATCGTAATGGCAGAAAGGTAAAAAAATTCATGGGCTCACTTCTTCTATAATGAGTGAGATCATATCGCCAGGCTCAGGTTTACTGCCAAGCAGCCCCTGCTCAAGCATAACCGTGGCCAATTTGCCGCCGATTTCCTTAACGGAGTGCTTAGTCCCCTTGAGCATGGCGTGATTTTCCGATAGCGAAGGCAACCTTAAACCGTCAAAAGACTCCAGTACCTTATCCGGAGAGAGTTTGAGACGACTGCTCATCATTTTGGCAGCCTCACGGGGATAGGACTCAAGATACCAAAGCGCCTTAAACCACCCGGCCAAAAGCTGCCTGACCTGTTTTTTATTTTTCTTAAGATAGGAACTGCGCACCACAACGACATCAAGAATCTCGTAGGGTATTGCTTTCGAGGTAAACAACTCAACTCCGCCTACCTCTAGAATCTTTGAGCGCACCGGTTCAAAGGTGACCACACCATCGACCTTGCCACTGAGAAAAAATCGCTCATGTTCATTAACCTCGGCTGAGACCAGGTGGATATCGGAAGGAGCCATCCCCTGCTGCTGCAATGCCCGGGTCAGCACATAGGCCCCAAGGGCGGTATTCTCCACCCCCACCCGCTTCCCCTTGAGATCTGCCAGGGATTTCGCAGGAGGCCAGGAAAGAATCACATCACCGCCATGGGAGGCATCACAGACCAGGATGATTTTGAGATCAACACCATGTTGCAGCAAGAGGAGTACTTCATCAAGCGTCAAGGCGGCAGCGTCAATGGCACCATTGCGAAAAGAGCGAATCACCTCGGTTGCCGAGGTAAACTCCTTCAGGCTGACCTCTTCACGGGAAAAGTAGTTGAGCGTTCTGGCAAGATAAAAGGGTTCGTAGCCCGGCCAGACATTGGTACCGAGCCGTAGCGGCGCAGGCCCTTCAATACTGCAGGCAGTCGCCAAAAAACAAAATAAAATCAATAAGGAACTGGCCTTCCGGCCAAGAAATCCGCCCAGGCCCATTTTATTCCCTCCTCTGCCTAGCACACAAACCCTAACAATTAGTGTAGAGGAAAAAAGAGTACAGAGTCAAAAGCAAAGGAACAATTTTCTATTCTTGTGCCGGGAACTCCCGAGAACACGGGAAAAAAATATACAGATACGGCCAGACGCCGGGGAATACGGTTTAATCCTGAACCACAACCTTATTGCGGCCATGCTCTTTAGCCATATAAAGGCAGCGGTCCGCCACCTTAAAGAGCTTGTCCTGACCGACCTTTTCCTGCTCCCCTTTTATGGCAACCCCCAGACTGACCGTGATATCAATCTGCTGCTTCTGATAGGCGATAGGGGTTTCCTCAACCATGGCCCGCAGCCTCTCAGCCACTAAAACAGCCTGGTTGCGATTGCTCTCCGGCAGAATAATGACAAACTCTTCGCCACCGTAACGGCCGACAATGTCATAGCCGCGCAGGGCATCAACCAATATCCAGGCCAATTTGCGCAGCACCACGTCGCCACATTGGTGGCCATGGGTATCGTTGACCTTTTTAAAATGGTCAATATCCAAAACAATCAGGGCCAGGGGCCTTTTTTTACGCAGGTGAATGCTCAACTGCCTGTTGAGTTGCTCCATAATGGCCCGGCGGTTGGGAATCTGGGTCAGGTCATCGATCAGGGTCAATTTTTCCAGCTCCCGGCGGGACTCCTTGAGCTCGTTCTGAAAAAATACCCAGTCGGAAATATCAAAAACAGAGATAAGAATCCGGGTCGTCTCCCCTTCTTTATCGAGCAATGGGGAAAGAATAACGGTCTGCTCCATACGGCTGAGCTCGTTACTCATATACGAGCGCACCGTATGAAAAGGAAAAACATGCTGGTGGACCTTGTTGGTAAAAAAAGCCGGAGAACCCGTACGCAATACCTGGCGCGCCTTTTTGATAAATTCCCGGCGCATCCCCGGGCTGAAAATATCATCGATGGGGCAATCGAGGATCTGCTCGGCAGGAATCAGGCTGTGCTCTTCCATCCAGCGATTCCAATACTGTACCTCCAAGGAGCGGTTGATCACGGCCACGCCTATACTGAGATGGTTGAGAACCTGCTCATAATTAAGCATCACACTCTCTCCCTACCGCTGAATTACATAGGTGATAAAGAGCCACCAGATCCTCTCCTGAAAAAAGAGGTACAAAAGGCTGGCTGCCGCCAGAAAGGGGCCGTAAGGAATCACGGTCTTGCCGCCGCGCCGCTGTTCGATCATGGCAAAAATCCCGCCGATGGTGCCCAAAAGCGAACTGCCAAAGATGACAAAGGGCAAGGCCTGCCAGCCCAAAAAACCACCGATCATGGCCAGGAGTTTTATGTCGCCGCCGCCCATGCCGACCCGTTTGGTCAGCAGGTAATAAACAAAGGAGATGAGATAAAAGGTGCCGCCGCCGGCCAAAATGCCGATTCCGGCTGATTGCCAGGAGACATAAGGATTAATAAAAGCAAAGGCAAGCCCGAGAGCGATACCGGGCAGACTGATAACATCGGGAATGATCTGATGATAAAGATCTATAAAGATGATGGCCAACAAGGCCGCGGCAAAAACAAAATAGATGCCAAAGGCAGGGGAAAGCCCGTAACGCATGATCAGGGCCCAGGACAACAGGGCCATGGCCAACTCCACCAGCGGGTACTGCCAGGAGATCTTCACCTCGCACTGCCTGCACTTGCCACGCAAGATCAAAAAACTCACAACAGGGATGTTATCGTACCAATGGATTGGGGTCTCACATTTGGGGCAGTGGGAGGAGGGAAAGACGATTGAAGCTCCCTCTTGGGGCAGGCGCAGGATCACGACATTTAAGAAACTTCCGACCAGGCCGCCAAAAAGAACAGCACCAATAATAAAAATAGTTTCAGGCATTTATACTCTTTATTTTAAAAATTATACTGGCGCTGCACGTTTTAAGAGATACTCTCTGCAAAATGGAGGTTTTTCAATCCGGCAAACCAGGCGAAAGTATCTGAACGTTGCAAAATTAAAGCAATTATTGCTAAATTGTACTATACAATTTTTTGGTAAAATCGCAAAAAAACGATTTTATTGCGTTCTTGTCTGAATATTTTCGCAGCAACATGTACCAGCTTCCGTTTCCGGGGCTTGAGGGAGGAGAATTTTTTTGGTTCTTTCCATTGATGAATCCATAGCTAAACTGAAGGCGGAAATCCTTTCCCCGGACTGGAACATTGCGGCCAGAAAAATAGACCCCCTTGAAGCCGCTTTCACCTGTCTTAAAAATCGTTTCAAGACCCGGAAAAACGCCTTGGCTATTCTGACCATGGGCGACAGTGTCCTGCAGTACATCAAAAAGAAAGACGATCCCGAACCGGAATTTGTCGACTTCCTGAAAGAGACCATGGCCCATGTGGTCAATCTTTATGAGGAAAGCAAGTTTGATCCGGACAGCGAAAAAGAGCTGTTCAAACGGATCTATGCCCGCTTTGAGATCCTCAAGAAAAAGGTCAAAGCGCAAAAGGGAACAAAAACACCCGCCCCTGTGGCTAAAAAACAGGTGGTTGCCAAACCTGCACCGCCCCAGTCCGACAAGCCGCCGGTGTGCGCTAAACAGAACCCTCCAACTCAGCCCCCGACTCCTCCTGCACCCAAACCGACTGCAAACGCCGCCGTTGAGGCAAACGATTACCAACCCACACCCGGCACCCTTGTCCGTGAGCTGACCATCGGCTCAATGGTTATCTTGGTGGAGGAAAAACATATCTCCCTTGTCCGCCCACTCAAGGAAAAGAAAAAAAGGGCCTACATCAAGAACAGCCAGATACCGCTGAAGGATTTCAACAAGCTGCTGGGAGGACTGTCCACCCAATTCCAGGGGGAAATGGGCCAGCTGAAAGATAAACAACTCAAGAAACTTGTCCTGCCGTTACTGATTCCGCGGGGAATTGGACTGCTGACCCTGCCGGATGACAACGCGCAAGAATTGGTGGTTTTATCAAGTGGCTCTTGGCACGGAGTGGTGATCTGTTCTAGTATAGGGACAGGACCAGAAGCGGTTGCCTCCTTTTCCAAGGCTAAAAACGGCGACATAGCCGGTTCCGCCCGCCTTGAAGATGAGCGGGAAATCCCAATACTGAATATCGACGTCATTTTGGAGCGTGAAGGATTTCTTTCCATGCCCGAATAGATCAAAAAAGGTCGTATAGCGGTTAAAGCCAAGCAAGCGAGGGGTGTCATGGATACTACGGACAACAGACGCAAAAACAGCAGAGTTCAATTCTGTGCCACTATCAGTCTCGATTTCCCCGACCAAAGCCATGAAGAATGTGAAACCCATGACCTCAGCCTCAAAGGCGTATTCGTCCAGGGCATCACAGGGCGAAAAATCGGCGACACCTGCCTTGTTTCCCTGAGGCTGGCAGGCTCAACCAGCGACCTCGTCTTAAAAATGAAAGGCGAAGTCGTGCGGGTTGACGATGACGGGCTGGCCCTCCACTTTTTTGAGATCGACCTGGACAGCTTTTTCCACCTGAAAAACATCCTCTACTACAATTCCGGCGACCCGGACAGGCTTGACGAAGAACTCTCCGACAAGATCCAGTCCTACCAAGCCATAGACTAGTTTCTCCGGTATACAGACTTCATGGCGATCATGCAACTGACCATCATTCCCTTGGGAACCGCCACCACCAGTGTTGGTAAATACGTGGCCGAGGTACAGGAGTTTCTTCATAACGAAGGTGCCGCCTTCACCCTGACCGACATGGGTACCGTTATAGAGGGCGAGGTGTCGGAACTGTTGGCCCTGGCCGCCAAGGTTCACGAACTTCCTTTCCTGCAGGGAGCTAAAAGGGTCGTCACCCAGATTGCCCTTGATGACCGGCGCGACAAAACAGTGCATATCGGCGACAAGACCAAAGCTGTGCAAAACCGCTTACAAAGCTAATCCCTCTCCAGAGTCAAAAACCATGGCACGAAAAAAAGAAAAAAAACCAGCATACACAATCCGCAAAGCCCCGTTCATTGTTCTGCCGATCTTTTTACTCGTCTGGCTCATAGGCGTTGCCACCGGCGAGCCGCAGAGGGTCTTGGAGCAGGCACTCCAGGTCTGCCTCAGCTGCATCGGGATCGGGTGAGGCCATGGAAGTAATCAGAAAGTGGATCCAAATCGTTTTCGGCTTTCTCATGAATGGCTCCTGGAGCTTTCCCTGGACCAAAACCATTTATCAAGGCCCGCTCAAGGTTATCTGCGCCCCGGGCCTCAACTGCTACTCCTGCCCTGCGGCTACCACATACTGCCCCATGGGCTCCATCCAGCAACTCATGGGCGGCTTGCGGTTCGCCCTTGAAAACAGCCAGTATTACTTCGGCTTTTCCGTCATCGGCACCATTGGCGTCTTGGGCGGACTTTTCGGGCGAATGATTTGCGGCTGGGCCTGCCCGTTCGGCTTTATCCAGGAGTTACTGCACAAAATCCCTTCCAAAAAATTCGGCATTGCCAAGGGGCTGACCTATGTCAAATTTGCCATGCTCCTCCTCTTTGTCTTTCTTCTGCCCTTTTTCGTGGTGGACGAGTTTGGCAGCGGCAGCCCATGGTTCTGTAAATTCATCTGCCCGGCCGGAACCTTGGAGGCAGGCCTGCCCATGCTCTGGTTGCAGCCCAACCTCCGAAACACCATCGGTCTTCTCTTTTTCAGCAAGTTTGTTATTATGGTTCTGTATTTGGTGTGGAGCGTGCTCGCAAGCCGCCCGTTTTGTAGAACCACCTGCCCCCTGGGTGCCTTTTACGCACTGTTCAGCAAAGTCAGGCTCATCAAGCTACGCTGGAATGAGGCCAACTGCACAAACTGCAAGGCTTGCCACCATGTCTGCCCCATGGGGGTAAAGTTCAACGAATCACCGGACGATACGGAATGCATTACCTGCATGGCCTGCATGAACAAGGCGTGTAAGTTTGATGCCATCTCACTGGAGATCGCAGGTGCACCACTGACAACCCCGGAAAGCAGGCTGCCTGCAGCCGGCAAGGCCCAATAAAAGACAAGGAGTTGCCGTAAAGATGATGTACCGTTTTTTGCTCGCCCTGATTTTCACCTTTGTATTTTCTACCGCAGCATACGCCGAGATGGTTTCCGTGGCCCGTGGCAAAGTGAATATGCGCTCCGGTCCTGGAAAAAAATACGCGATTCTCTGGGAGTTGGGACTGGGATTTCCACTCAAGGTTGTCAGCAAAAAAGGCAACTGGATCAAGGTAGCGGATTTTGAAAACGATCAGGGTTGGATCTACAGAAAGCTTGTTACCAAAAAAGCGCATCTCATCGTTAAAAAAGAACGTATCAACATCCGCAGCGGCCCAGGGACCAAGTACAAAATTGTCGGCAAGGCCAACTACGGCGTGGTCCTCAGGACCCTTAACCGCAAAAAGGGCTGGGTCAAGATCAAACACGAAAACGGCCTGACCGGCTGGACCAAGCGCGACCTGCTCTGGGGCTGGTAGCTCATACCAAGCCCCGAAAATAATTCAAAGGGATACTCTTTTCCGCATCCCTTTTCTCTTTATACCCTTGCAACACCTCTTGCCCGCGCTTTGAAGTTGCCCCGCAGCGGGAAAAATCGAGCAAAAAGCCTGTCGCGCCATTCTGCTTGAGTTGCTCAACTTCTGCGCAGATTGAAAAATCTTCGCAGGCAACAACCGTTGTCAGCCCATCACGGGAAAAGACCCGGAAGACCTCGCCCTTATCACTCTCCACCTCACTGCCCGGTTTGATACCACGCAGGGGAATGCGGGAGGTCAACACAGGAATGGGGCTGAAAAGAGGCACGGTCACCCCCCCTTTTGCCTTGGCCAGCAAGGCGGACATATTCTCGCCATCGTCTTCGATGGAGAGGCAGAGATTGCGCACCCCCTGCGACAACCAAAAACGTACGGCCTGGCTATTAGTACTATACAACCAAGCCCCGCCGGAAAGCTCAACCTGCTCAAGCCCTGCAAAAAGGGGGAAATGCCCCAAATTGTTGAGGCGAAAACGTTTGAATCCCCCGGCATAAAGCTGTTCTATGACCTGCCGAAACTCCTGCCAATCGTGGCCGAAAAGAATGGCCGGCACATCCCAGACAATTTGCTGGAGATCGACCGTTATTTTGGTGCGTTCCTTTTGGTAGGTCCCGACATTTTCCGGGGTGAGCGGCACAATAACGGTATGCACGGCCGGGTCGTCAAGAATTGTTGCCTCGCGAACAGATCTGATCGCCACAGCAAGGCGGGTTTTGGGCTGTGCCTTACCTGCTGGTATGTCCCCAAAAAGGGCAGCCTGCGCAGTGCGAATCTTTTCACCTACTGCCTGCTTGTGATTTTCTTCCAGGTAACGCACTAACTCATCGTAAAACCTGTCACGCAGTGACTTGATCGCCGCAGGGCTTAGCCGGATCGCCTCGCCTTTGCAGTTCCATAAACCGAGGGTAAAGCGACCGCCTGATTTTGCAAAAATCTTCTTCAGCGAAGCACTTTCCCACACCTTTGCATCGCTGTCCCCTGCCCCCATTTCAAAATCTCGACCCAAGGATACCCCGTGCACGGTTGCGGCAATACGCAGAGACTTACCGGTCAAAGCAAGGCGCAAGCCAATCTTCTGCTTGACGGGCCGCACTGTTTTCAAGCGGCGCATGCAGGCCTCCCGGCCCGGGATCTTCACCTTGCCGGTGCCGACCTTCAACACCTGATCTCCGGGCTGAAACATCTTTTTATAGGGGGTGACGACCTCAACATCCTGGCCCGGCTCGACGCTTTTCACGCTTTTGCCTTTGAGCAACATCTTTTGCACGACAAAACCGCTACCTGCCAGATCCGATTTGGGTTGGATACGGATTCGATCTCCCACGTAAATTTTCTCTTGCGGCGACAAGATAATCGAGCTGCCCCGGGCCTTCTCAACCAGCCCCAAGGCCTGGCCGATTCCCCCTTTTTTTGCGGCAATTGTAATATTGCCAGGCACGGAGCCGCGCAGAAAACCGCTGGTTGTTTGGCGGCCAAAGGAAAGGGCCAGGTGCTCTTTTGCCTCGGCCAAGGCGGCCTTGCGGTTCTTGGCTGTACTGTCCAGCACCAAACGGTATGCCGTGACCACCTGGTGGACATACTCCGCGCTCTTCATGCGCCCTTCGATTTTCAAACTCATGACCCCGGCCGTAAGCAGTTGCGGAATCATATCCAGGGCACAAAAATCATTGGGCGAAAAATAATAGCCGGGCCGTTTTTTATAATGATATCTTCTGCGGCAGGGCTGGGCGCATTGCCCACGGTTGCCGCTCCGGCCCGTAAGGTAGGAGGAGAACAGACACTGACCGGAAACACAAAAGCACAGGGCGCCATGGACAAAATGCTCAAGTTCGATGCTGCTTTTTTTACGAATCTCAGTAATCTCATCCAGAGAAAGCTCCCGGGCCAGAACAGCCCTTGAGAAACCGAGCTTTTCCAACATCTGTACTCCGGCTGCATTATGGATACCCATCTGGGTTGAGGCATGAAGCGGCAGTTTTGGAAAATGCGCCTGGGCCAGTTGACAGACCCCGAAATCTTGGAGAATGATACCGTCTACCCCAATCATCTCAAGATGGGCCAAGACCTCAACCAGGCGGGGCAGCTCCTTTTCCTTTATCAGGGTGTTGAGGGCGATAAAGAGTTTTCTCTTTTCCTGGTGGGCGATACGACAAAGCTTTTCCGCTTCGGCCAGGGTGAAATTCTTGGCCTTGGCCCGGGCGGAGAACTCGGACAGGCCACAATACATGGCATCCGCCCCTGCCTCTAGGGCGGCAAAGAAAGACTCCAGGCTTCCGGCCGGGGCCAGAAGTTCTGATGTGATATGTCTTTGCTTATCTTTTTCAGCCGATGCCATAGCGCTTCATTTTTTTGAGCAGGCCCTGTCTGGTGATCTTTAACAGGCGGGCTGATTTACTCTTGTTGCCCCCGGCTTTTGCCAAGGCAGTGTTGATCAGCTGGATCTCCAGATCGCGCACCAGCTCCGGCATGGCAAGATTGCCACTGCGAGTCTTTGCTACCTCCTGCACCCCTTTCGGCTCGATTGGGGCAGCAAGCAGTTCCTTTGAGCAACGATCAGTTTGAATCATTTCGCCACTGGCTGTCAAGGCCACCAAACGCTCTA
>CAYLQA010000030.1:0-47384 GCA_964385695.1 uncultured Desulfobulbia bacterium
ACCTGTCATTAACAATAAAGTCACTCAAAGCATACGCGATGGGTGCCGTCTCTTTCTTCAATTTAAAAAGATCTATCGCAGTACTCACAATTACCTTTCATTTAGTAATATTTATTCCGAATCAATCCAAGGCCGCGCTTCCGCTTGTACCCATTGCAGCGGCAGCAGTAGGCGGATTAATCCTTGCCGCCGGTGCGGCAGATCCCAATATGCAATTCAATGCTCCTGCCGTGTGGGATGCAACCCAACAGGCTGTATCTGCTGCTGGTGATACCGCACGGTTGGCATATGGGCTTGTAAAAGTCCCTTTGGTTGCCGGTGGTGAAAAGCTTTATGGCAAGCTTTGCACGCTTGGTATGAAGTTTGGGGATTTGAAGGATTGGGTTCTTAATAACCCAGATGAGGCACCTATACTATCCGGGGTTATGGATGACTCTTCCGGTATAGATCCTCAGATAGGTGACATTCGTACCGTAACAAATACTACGACTTGTGATACTTCAACTGTCGAAATTGTATCAACACCAAATGATATAGGGCCGGGCAGCTATGATATCGGCTTTGTCAGTTCATACATGTGTGGTGGCTGTTCTAGTGGATTAACCTTTAAGGAAGGCAGTGTTTTTTGGATTATGGGCGCTGCATCTGTTAGCGGCGATCAATGTAATTTTTCTAGTCGTGTTTCTTATAATGCCTACTTAGTTGACTCTTCAACCCCTTTAACTCCTCTTTCTGTTGACCCTGCTGCCTTTGCAGGGAATTTACCTGCCTCAGAGGATGTTGCGAAAGAACTTGAGAAGGCTATGGGGGCGAACCCTGACAAGGTGATTGCTTCTGATACTGACGATGCATCAGTTGGTGCCTCCGGTACAGCTCCTCCTTTGCCAAAAGTTAACGACACCTCCCCTTATCACGCAGATGCTTCGGCAGAATCAGCAAAAGAAGCGGCTGTTGCAGCGCAAGCTTTGGCTGATGCCAGTCCGGATGATGCATCATTACAGATTGCAGCACTTGAGGCTCAAGTAGCAGCGCAGCAAGCTTCCCTTGAGGCTGTTCAGGCCCAAGAAAACACAGAGCCGCTTGCTGTGGATCTGTCCCCTGTTGTTGCAGAGTTGCAAAATATTGACAGTAAACTTGCTGCACAGAATGAGGGTATGGAGCTTTCCGTTGGTGAGGCAACCATTAACCCCAACAGTTATGATCCCAACTTTGAACAACCGCCTGAAGATGATTTTAAGGCCATTGTTGCAGGGTATATCACCTCCGGCCTTCCCTATTCGGATGTGATCAAACAATCCCGCGCAGTGGTGGCAAGCTCTGATCCTGTTATCCGCTATTGGTACAAGGAACAGGAGTTCACCATTGATTTTACCCCTTTTCAGGGTGTGCTTCAGATCATGGGGGCAGGTGTTTTCTTTGCCTCTATTCTTTTGAGCTATTTCATCATTGTGGGTAAATCATGATTCCTATTATCGGTACTGGCATAGCTGCCTTGGCAGGCAAGTTCCTGGCAGACAAGATCCTTTATTACGTTGCCATTAAAGCATTAATCGTGGTGGCCTTAACCGTCACCCTGCCTATCATCCTGAAAAATCTTATTACCTGGCTTTTCTCCTCAATCATGGAGATCACCCAGGCAAATCTGCCTGATTCTTCTACCCTGCAAAGCTTTGTTTTGCAGTTTGAGGGAGTGGGCGGCTTCTTTGCCACGCACTTACGTATCCCTGAGGCGGTGAGCGTTGTCATTACCGCCCTTACCATTCGTTTAGTTTTGAACCTTATCCCAATGGTGCGCTGATGAAATCCCTTTTTACTTTCATGCTCATACTTCTTGCACCGTCATTGGTTTCTGCCTCTGATCTGGTCAACCTGGATTTTGACGGGGTGGATATCAAAATCCTTACCGAGATTGTCAGCGACATTAAGAAAAAGCCGGTGATGTACTGCGAAGGGTTTTCCGGTGAGGTGCGTTTGGTGTCTACAACTCCGGTAAAGCCCCAGGTGTTCTTTAATCTCTATGGGGAATTGATCCGTGAGCTTGGCTACAACGTGTTTGAGTTTAGGAATCACATGATGATTTCACGGCAGGTTGGTTTTCATCCAGAGCCCAGGGGAATGGAAGGACATGAGCCTCAGGGGGTTAAGACATGGCAGTAAGGATTGTAGACGGTAATCCCGGAGCCGGAAAGACATACTGGGCCGTGCATCATCTGCTTAAAATCTATTTTGAGCATGAGCCGGATCTGGGCCAGTACTTCCTTAAAGAAGAGTTCAAGGACGTGATCATCATCACCAATATCGATTCCTTGAAGCTGCCCCATGAGTCCCTGGATGAGCTTATAGCAAAGTGTAACCAAGAGGAAGAGGTTGACCCCAAGATGCTTGATAAATACGGCAAGGGGTATCTCTTCTTCTCCCACGATTATCAAAAGAAGCTGGCTGAGCAGATCCAGGCCCCGGTTGTGTATGTGATCGATGAGGCACAACGCTTCTTTCATAAGCGGTATTACTTCCGCCCGGTGTTTGAGTGGTTCGAGTTGCACCGCCATTTCCAGCAGGACATTTTCCTGGTTACCCAGAAGTACCGCAAGCTGGCCCCGGATATTTTGGATCTGTGCGAGATCATCGTGCATGGGGTTGCCCGTACCCGATCTTTGACCGGCAAGGAGTTTCGATACAAGCACCTTTCCGAGGGTGATGTGATGAAGACCGAGGTTGTTATCAAGAACCAGAAGGTTTTTGCCCTGTACAAGTCCATGATGGGCGGCAAGGAGGTGGAGAAGATCGATAACCCACTCATTAAGAAGGTGGCAATGATACTGGTGGCTGTTGTTGCCATTGGTATTTTCGGTTTCTACCGCCTAAGTAACTCCTTTGGTTCCGGCAGTAAAGTGGATCAACAAGCAGCAACACAAAATGCAACAACTATTGCCGGCCCCATCTCAACGCAACCTAATGCCGCTCCTAATCAGGCTTTCGGCAACATGATTCCTGTTCGTTACTCAAAGATCATGGGCAAGGTCTATATCATCTTCCAGGGCGATCTTTACGAAGCCTCTACCTTTCCTCACAAGCTCGAACGGAAAGGGAAATCTTTATACGTACGCATGTGAGGAGCGACAAAGACGGGTTTTGTGAGCGGGGAAAACTTGGACTCCGCGAATCAATAACCCGGCTGCAGGAGCGTATCACACATCAGTCATACATTTTTCTGAGCAGAGCGAAGTGGCCGGAGGCCTTGGAAACGGATCAGCACGGAAAATATTTTAAACACTGTCAGTTATTCAGCATCAAGACTGACTCACACTTACTAAGCAATCTTTTGGGGCAATGTTATGGAAAATTTCATTTTAGATGGTTGTAGAGCGGTGCAACGAGAAGGCTCCCAAACCCGAACAACGTGGGAGCCTAGACTAGCCACTGGGTTGGATACTTTGAAGATGACCTTCTGGGTGGACTTTTCAAACTCTCTTCTTTTTCACCAGCTTGAAGAAGCCAAAAAGAAAGCTCAAAACCTCGACATTGAATCGGAGCCGATCAACCTGGGCGATTACGAGTTCAACGTCATGCGGACAGGTGTGCAGATGTTTCAATTCCGGTTAGTGCGTGGTGACATTCGTGTTCTTCTCTCCCCACGAAAGCATACCTCCAACATTCCTAATTGCCGCCTGGAAATTGGTTCCGTCTCCTGCTGGACACCGGGTTACAACAAGGTGGTTGAGGACTTCAAGGCCATGCTGGAAATGCTCGGTGGGGTCTTTTGCAAGGAAAAGGTATCTGAGGCCCACCTGTGCGCTGATGCAATCGGCCAGGACATAAAGAAGCTGCCGGTTGCCAATCAGGACCAATGGATAACCAGGGCACAGACCTTTTCTCCCCATTATCGCCACCGCAAGCTTACCGGTGTTTCCATCGGCTCCGGTGACCTTATGCTGCGGATCTACGATAAGGTAGAGGAACTTAAAAAGAAATCGCAGCACAAAATAATCCCATTCATGCAGATATGGGGCCTCGATGATATTGAGAAGGCCAAGGTGACACGTATCGAATTCCAGGTGCGCCGATCCATTCTCAAAGAGTTCAAGTTCAACGGCCAGACAAAGCGCATTGATACGCTTGAGGATCTGAACAACTCGCTTTCCTCTATCTGGTCATACTTGGTTGAGGAGTGGGCCAAGCTCACCGAAACTCCGGTAGACCGAAAGCACAATCATCAATCAAGGGCCGGGACTCATGAGTTTTGGGAGCAAATACGGGAGGCTGATTTCTCCGGTGACGAAGATGTTGAGCGGGTCACTTCAAGTCCCATGTGTGACCTTGTCGCCTTGAAGCTGCAAATGGCCGGTATCGGCATGACCATTGCTGCTGCCCTAGGCAGAAAGAAGGATGACCTTGAAACGATCATTGCCTTTAGCCAGGGGGCGCTTGAGGGGACCATACGAGGTCTGTTTAAGGACAAGGACGATTTTATTAAGCGCATGGAACGAAAGGTGAACAGGGTGCAGCCTTTTAGAGATGCGCTGGCCGTAGCACATGCAATGTAACGATCTATCGGAAACCTCATGAACACGAACACCATAACACAAGATACACTTGCCACCCTGACAGGGTACAAATCAGCCTGTGATATTGCCGCATGTCTTGCGCGGCAAGGAATCCCATATTTTCAGGGAAAGCGTGGTAGGATATTTACTACTGTTTCTGCTTTTGAAGTTGCCATGGGAATCAAAGACGTACCCACCACACAGACCCAGGAAATTGAGGTGCTATGATGTCCCCCAAGAAACGCACAAAAAACGTCAACTGGCCGAAATATGTAACCGAAGCCAACGGACGCATTGTCTACCGGCCACGGGTGCCGCAAGAACTACGGGGCAAGATCAAGACAGACAAGGGTGGATTTTGCACACCTATTAAACTAGGCGTTGTTGGCGACCCTGACGATAAAATAATCCGCGCCTATGTAGCAGCAAAACAACAGTTTGAGATAGAAAAAGAGCCGGACAAGAATACCCTAAACTGGTTGCGTGCAGAGTTTGAAAAGTCAACGGCATTCACCGACCTCGCCCCCAAGACGCAAACCCAATATTCTCAATTCTTAACCGCCCTGCTCTCCCACCCAATAAAATCCGCTGGTAAAGAAAAAACACTCGGCTCGTTGCTGGTATCGCAGATAACCTCCCCACTCTTGCGCCGTGTTGCGGATAAGCGGTTAAAAAATATGAAGGAAGAGGGGAAAAAGGGAACCGTATATATCAACCGGCAACTCGCTGCCCTTTCCTCGGCGTTTTCCTGGGGGCTACAATATATTGACGGCCTGGGCATAACGGCAAACCCCTGTGTAGGCATAAAGCGATTTAAAGAGGCCCCGAAAAAAAGATATGTGACAGACAAGGAATACGCGAAGCAATACGAAATTGCCGGTACAGTGGCCGACTACCTGCCCGTATTGTTTGAACATGCTTATTTATTGGCCTCCAGGGGTATCGAGGTCAGGGCGTTGAAAATTTCAGATGTGACAGAAGAGGGATATGAGGTCAACAGGCGCAAGGGATCGGAATCAAACACCATCCAGTGGTCGGACAGGCTGCGGGCCGCTTATGAGGCCGCGCTTACCCTGCACCGGAAAAGAAAGGTGTCCTCTGTTTACCTGATTACATCAACCAAGGGTGGCAAGCTGTCAGAAAGAGCCTTACAGAGTGCCATGCAGCGGCTCAAAAAAAAGATGGCAGAAAATGGCCTGGATGGATTTTGGACACTCCACGATTTAAAAAGAAAAGGTATTACCGACTCAGAAAATAAGGGGATCGGTGGTCACAAAACGGAAGAAATGCGCCGCCGATATGACCTGGAAAGAAAGAAATTTTCACCCCCAAAATAAGGGTTTTGTTCCTAACTTCTATTTTTTTGTGCCTAAACCGCATATTTCAAGCAACACCGGGGTTGACATACATTACCGACATTGCAATGATTTCAATGGAGCCACCGAGCGGAGTCGAACCGCTGACTTGCTGATTACGAATCAGCTACTCTACCAACTGAGTTACGATGGCACAGATACTATCTTACTCGGAAACAGAGAAATGCTCTACTAACAATTTCATCCTAATATGTCAAGAATTACGAGACATTAGGCCATGAGAGTAACCTTTCAATTTCTATACTGAAATGCCTAAAAACAACAAGATATCCATACTGGTCGTTGACGATGACGATTCCCATCGCATCATGCTCAAAACCATGCTCAGTGAATGGGGTTGGCTGGTAGATGAAGCAGATGACGGCACCACAGCGGTTGCAGCGGTTGAGGAATCCCCTTTTGATGCTATTTTGATGGATGTACGCATGACCAAGATGGACGGCATGGAGGCGCTGACAAGAATCCACGCCTATAACCCTGCGATCCCGGTGGTTATCATGACAGCCTACTCGTCAGTAGACGCCGCAGTTGAGGCCATAAAGAATGGGGCCCATGATTACCTGACAAAGCCGCTGGACTTTGATCGCTTGCGCCTGGCATTGGACAAAGCCCTTGATCATCGCCAGGTCGTTGAAGAAAAACAGGCCGAACGCAGAGACGATGCGTTGCCAATTGACACCGGCGGCATAATCGGCACATCAAAACCGATGACGGACCTGCTGGAGATGATCAGCTATGTTGCCCCCACCGAGGCAACGGTTTTGATCTCCGGAGAATCCGGTACCGGCAAAGAGTTGATCGCTTCCGCCCTGCATAATAACTCGGCAAGAAGCGATGGCCCCTTTATCAAAGTGAACTGTGCCGCCCTGGTTGAGAACCTGCTTGAATCAGAGCTGTTCGGCCATGAAAAAGGTGCTTTTACAGGGGCAGACAAACGCCGGGACGGGAAATTCGTTCAGGCCAACAACGGCACCATCTTCCTTGACGAGATCAGCGAGACATCAGCGGCCATGCAGGCAAAACTGCTCCGCGTCCTCCAGGAACATGAGGTGCAACGTGTCGGTGGGCAGGAGACCCTTTCTGTTGATGTGCGGGTGCTGGCAGCAAGCAACAGAAACCTTGAGGAAGAGGTGAAAAGCGGCCGTTTCCGGGAAGATCTTTACTACCGACTCAACGTGGTAACCTTGCAGATCCCTTCACTGAACGAAAGGCGAGAGGATATTGCTCTGCTTGCCCAACATTTTGTGGAAAAATTTGCGCAAAAAAATAATCGCCAGGTGAACGGGATCACCCCGCAATGCATGGATCTTTTGCTCAACTACCCTTGGCCGGGAAATGTCCGTGAACTGGAAAATGCCATCGAACGCGGCGTGATATTGATGCGCGGTGATTACCTTGATGAAAAAAGCCTGCCGCTTTCGGTTATCCGCTGGGCCGAGCAGGCCCCGTCCGAATCAGCCTCAGGTACACCCGCCTCTTTGGAAGAGGCAGAGAAAATGGTGATTGAAAAAACACTGCATGAAACAGATGGCAATAAGAGCGAAACGGCTCGCCGCCTCAACATTACCAGGAAAACCCTGCTCAGTAAGATGAACAAGTACGGCCTGAGCTGAAGAACTACCGCGCCATGGGCTGGATGACCTTGTCCTGCAAAGGCTCCGCCTTGACAACGCGCTGCTCATCCCCTTGCTGAAAACGCACCTCAACCTCAGGGCTGCCGGCAACCTTTTTGCCGTAACGAGCCATGAGCCCGGCGGCAATAATAAAATCCTCTTCATTCGTTACATAACGCAATACAGCTGTGGGCCCTGGCCGCTCAATAATTTTCACCAGAAACGCATCGTCCGGGCAGTGTTCGGCAACCTGGGCGTTTTCCTCTTGCCGCCTGCCCATGGTCAACCAGGCACCATGGGGCAGCTCAAACTGGCGGCCAACCTGTAGCAACAGCATGTCTGCCACAGAGACCTCTTGGTGCTCTGCATAGAACCTCTCGAAACGCTTACCCAAAGTCAGATCAGTGAGCACGCAACCACCTGCCGGGCTGGGATAATCGCTGATGCCAAACTCTTTGGCAAGGTCCATCTGTCCCTGCCGACTGCGACCGCTTAGGGCCAGAAGTTTTTCCCGGTCAACGAGCCCATCCAACTCAGGCTTGGTCGGAGGCAACAATTTTGCACATAAGGGTCGGAGTAAAATATCATCACAGCCGCTGTCACGCTCTATGATCCGCAGTGTATCTTTACGCTGGGACATGGGTCGTTGGCCAACCACCTCTCCGGAGATAAGAAAAGAGGCATCATACTCTGGCAATAACCGCTTGGCCTCTTGCATCATCATGATCTTGCAATCCACGCAGGGATTAAAATTCTTGCCATACCCATGGGGCGGGTTGCGTAACATATCCATGTACTGTTCGCTGATATCCCGCACCACCACATCAATGCCGTACTTTTCCTTGATGCGCCGCACATACCCTTGCTCATGGGCAAGGAGATCATACTCGAAAAAGGGGGTGACAAACTTGATGGCCTGAACCCGAATGGATTGGCTCATAACAACGCGGCAGGCCAAAATACTGTCCAGCCCGCCGGAAAAAAGAGCGATTGCCGATACCATAATGTTTTATTGATTCCTGCTGATAAGTTCTTGGGCATAGGCCAGAGTCTGATCGGTGATGGAGTCTCCGTCCAACATTCTAGCAATTTCTTGTGTTCGGTCTTTGGGGGCAAGTTGTGAGATCATTGTGCAGGTCCGCGCATCAACAACCTGCTTTTCAACCAGATAATGCCCGGTGGCAAATGAGGCAATCTGTGGCAAGTGGGTGATACAGAGGACCTGATGATGGCTGGAAAGCTCCTTAATTTTGCGGGCAACTGCCTCTGCAGCCTTGCCGCTGATACCGGCATCCACTTCGTCAAAGATAACCGTGGTCACCTGATCTTTTTGGGCAAGAATGCATTTCAGGGCCAGCATAAGCCGGGAAAGCTCTCCTCCCGAGGCAACCTTGGCAAGGGGCTTGGGCGCCTCACCTGGGTTGGCGGAAAAGACAAACTCGGGCTGATCCCAGCCATGCCTGGTCAGTTTCTCGACCACACCCTGCCCCTCTTTAAATTGCACTGTAAAATCCACACCGTGAAAGCTGAGCGAGCTCAGCTCCTGCTGTACCCGTTTGCCTAATTCTTCAGCCACGGTCTTGCGAGAATCTGAGAGCTTCTTTGCCGCAGCCAAGACCTCTTGTTCCTTTTGCGTAGCAGATGCTTGCAACTCATGAAGCCTATCATCAAGGGCTTCAATCTCATCGAGCTCTTCACGTGCTTTTTGCCCAAAGGCGATAACCGCATCAAGGCTTTCACCGTACTTTCGTTTCAATCGCTGAATCAGATCGATACGCGCCGTTACACTATCAAGGCGGGAAGGATCATTGGGAATCGTCTCAAGATAATCTCTCAGCTGCAGTTGGTAATCCTCCAACTGAAAACAGTGGCCAGCAACCTCTTCGCTCATCTCGGAAAGGCTCTGGTCAAATGCTGCCATCTGTTCGAGATTTTTCCGTACCTGGGAAAGCTGGTTGCCCACGGCATCGCTGAGCAGGTGATAACTTTTCTGACCAAGGCTGGTCAAATCATCGGAGGCCCGCAATCGATCCCGCTCTTGGGTTAACTCCTCGTCCTCACCAGGCACAAGCTGCGCCTCTTCAATTTCCTTACATTGAAAGTCGAGAAAATCCTTACGTTGCTCTTTGTCCTGCTCCTTGGCAAGAAGCTCCTGATACGCCTTGCGAACCGCATACCATTTTTCATAAAGGTCTGCCATTCCATCGCGCTGCGGCAGGAGATCCCCTACCACGTCAATAAAATCCAGGTGACTTTTTGCATGGAGCAGTTGCTGGTGATCATGCTGACTGGCGACACTGAGCAGGTTTTCCAAGATCTCGCCAACCAGTTTGGCAGTTGCGAGGCTCCCGTTAATAAAATACCTGCTTTTACCTTTTTGCGAGATGTTGCGTTTAATGACAAGCTCTTCGTCAAACTCAACGCCCATCTCGCCAATACGCTCAACAAGGGTTGTATGGCTCGCGTTCAATTCAAAAAAAGCCTCAACCGAGGCTGTCTCCGCGCCGTTTCTTACCCAGGATGAGGCTGCCTTTCCACCACCGAGCAGATGAATAGCCTGCAGGATAATAGATTTTCCGGCCCCTGTTTCCCCGGTAAGCACAGTGAGACCATCGGCAAAAGAGACATGCAGCTTATCGATTAAGGCGAGGTTGGTAATGATCAGTTCTTTCAGCATGAAGCAAATCTATACTGTTTTATTAAAAGATTGCAAGATCTCTGTCTGACTCCCAAACACCACTCACAAGTTTACTGGAACAATTACTGGCTTTTGGCAGTCTTGCTCACTATAGTATCAACAACACATTCTCGGTGTGATCAAATCACACCGCTATTTCTGTTAACCAGCTGTCCACTCTCATATTCCGGCAAAATGACCGAGCAAAACAAACAGATAAATTTGGCCCAAAGCCTGCGCAGACTAGGTTCGATTATCCTGTGCCTTTTTGTTGTAACTGCGCCTTTGCAAATTTCCACCCCGGCCCAGGCCTTTACCATTGGCGAGGAAAAAGAGGTCGGTGAAAAACTGTTATCCATCATCCGTAACGAGTTTGAGTTGCTGGATGATCCTGACATTACAGAGTATATCAGCAAACTCGGCAAGCAGACATTGAACTTGGCAGGCCCGCAATTTTTTAATTACCACTTCTTTGTCATCGATAATAAAGAGTTCAATGCCTTTGCCGCCCCGTCAGGACTAATCTTTATCCATTCAGGCCTTATTGAAATTTGCGCGACCGAAGGTGAACTGGTGAGTGTCTTGGCCCACGAGGTTGGCCATGCAGCCAGTCGACATGTTGCGGACAGGCTCAAAAAATCAAAGTCCCTGAACATGGGAACCACGGCCATGATGTTGGCAGGACTGATCATGGGGGCGGGAGATATTTCCGAGGCATTGATTGCCGGATCAATGGCAACCAGCGCCACCATGAGCCTCAAGTTCAGCCGCCAGGACGAGGAGGAAGCGGACAGGTTAGGCTATAAATGGATGATAGCGCAGAACAGGGACCCCAAGGAAATGGTCACCATGCTCAAAAAAATGCGCAGGGTGAGCCGCTACCGCCGCGGTCGGGTGCCAACTTATCTCCTGACCCATCCCGAGCCGGAGCTACGCATGGGCTACGTAGAAGATCGAATTCACTACGACATCCACCGCCAATATCCTCAAAACGACGAGTTTGAGTTCCAGCGTATCAAGTACCGTGCCCTGACCTTGACTAAGGACACCCATACCCTACTGCCAATTTTACTCAAAAAAACCAGGGAAACCCATGACGGCGGAGATATCACCATGGCCTATTACGGTTTGTCCCAGGCATACCGCATAAACAGAGATTACCAAAAGGCTATTAAAGCTCTGAACAAGGTCATGGCAAAATACACAGACCGTCATATCCTGCAAACCGATCTGGCCAGAATCCATATGGAATCCGGCAATCATGCAAAAGCGCTCCAAATTCTCACAGAGGTCAACAAAAAGCACCCTGAAGATCTCTACAACACATATTTCCTAGCCAGAACCCTACAACAATCTGGGGATGAGGACCGTGCAGTCAGAATTTATGAGAATCTCACGGAAAAATTGCCAACTTATTCGCAACTCTACTATGACATCGGGCAGATACGGGCCTCTCAGGGTCACAAAGGCCTTGGTCACTTTCGTTTGGCGCAATACAATTTTTATGAAGGGAACAGTAAATCAGCCAACTACCACCTGCAGCAGGCTCTAAAAATTCTAGTCGAGGGTGATCTAAAGAGAAGGCAGGCCCAAGAACTTGCGGACAAGATGAAAAAGCTGGAGAAAATGTAGCAGAAAGCTATTTTCGGCTCCGAAGCTTCCTGATGGCCATCACGGCAAAGTCCCTAAAAAGACGCGTTGCCTTCACACGGCTGGCATCAAGTTTGGGCCGCCCTTTTTTGCGATCAAGATAGATGAGCCCGATGGGGTTATCATCCAGGCAAATCGGGAACAGATACACCGTCCTGTCTTTAACGTAATATTTCAGACTATCAGGAAAAGCCTTTGGCGTGTTGGGCGGGATAGCCATATCCTTGCAGCCTTGTATGGCCTTGGGGATGACAAAAGCATCCTCGGCCAGATCATGCTCAAAAGAAGTCACCTTTTCAGGATCTATCTCACCTAAACCGAAACGGCCGATCAACACTCGTCTGGTGGGCTGCACGCTTATAATTGTCAACAACACCCGATCAAAACCGATTCCGCGGTACAATCCTTCCAACAAGTTGATATAAAAATCATTGAGGTTAAACGGCCCCATAAGGGTCTCGGTAATATCATGGATAAAATCATTGATGGATTTATCCTGACTGATGGGAAGCTCTTCCAATTCCTGGATTGCTTCCCCTTGCCTTTCTTCGGTGCTAGCCTCCTCGGCAGCCAACTTCTTTTGTTTTTTCTTCTTCTTTTTCGCAGCGGCCTCAGGATCTTTTAGTGCCTCTTCAACGCTGCGCAACCTGCTCCTGATTTTCAGCTTTGACAGACCATAGCGTATGGATTCGGAGATGTCTTCGGAGGCTTCAACACTCTTGTTGACCATCTCCACGGCCTCTTCCTTGTTCACAGAGAGCATCTCTCCATAACGGCCGATCAGATCGTCAAGTTCTTCGTCATCACATATTTTTTGTACAAGATCATTGGAAAAATTTGCGATGTTTTGAAGGTATACCTCGGTATCATAGCTTCCGCTGGGAATCCCGGGGTCCTTTTCCATGGAAATAACTACTTTGTCAGAAAGATTCCAAAAATTCGCAACCTCCACCCCTACTTCGGTAAAGGTCAACCCGTCCAAAACCTTTCTTGATGCCGCCTCTTCTGGTCTGCCGGCCTCAACCATATCCTCAATTTCACGAAGCATATCAGGAAGGTAAATGCAGACAATAATCTTGCCCAGGCTGTGTAAAAGTGAGCAGATAAAGGCTTCTTCCGGAACAACTTTGAGGTTTTTTTCTACCGCTAAATCCCTGGCTTGAAGAGCGCTCAGAAAGGAACGGGTTAAAATTTTGCTGATCCCTTCCTTTTCAACACCAGATTTAATGAAGTCCTCAAACAAGGCTATGGCCATGGCCAAATCACGAACAGCATCAAAGCCAAGAATTGTTACCGCTTTGGATATGGAATTCACAGGCCGCCCAAGAGAATAATATGCTGAATTAACAACCTGTAGGACTTTATTGGTCAGGGAATAATCTTTAAGAATAACCTTAGAAAGCTCATAGGCCGCACTTCTGCTGCTATGAGTTAAGGAGATAAGTTCCTGGACATTGTGAGACATGGCCGGCAATTCGCCCATGTTCATTTTTGCGAATATTTCTGCAAGCTTACCACTTGGCTGAGGAGTTTCTTCTGTCATTATGTATGCTATTATCTCCTGGGACTGATAAAAAATTATACCCTCATATCTTCAACCATGAGTCAAAGATGCTTTAATTATACAAAATTTTTGAAAAAAATCTAATTCATAACCTTTTTTTTACTCCACAGGCACAGCAGAGTGTGATAATCTCATTATTGAAAGATTTTTCATGCAACGTTCTGATATAGTGAACAAAATAGTAATTTTGAGTTGCGGTGAATTGAAACGATGATTCATGTTAGTTTTTTTCCTTCGAGCGTACAAGAAGACTTGTAAAATCGGGCGGTAAACTGCCGTTGTAAATAATCCCAAGGGAGTAAAACCCATGGCCGGGCAAAGTATGATTGATCTGGGAGACTTTACCAAGACTGACTGGACCATCATGTTGAATGACCGGGTAATTACCCGTTTCACCATACATGAAGGGACAAAGCTCACCATTGGTCGCAGCACCGATGCGGATGTTGTTATCGACAACACTGCCATTTCCCGCCACCATTCGACCATCGAGCTCAGAGATGGCATGCATTATATCGCTGATCTCAACAGCACAAACGGCACTACCGTAAACGGGAAGAAAATCACCTCAAAATCACCGGTCACGGAAAAAGACGTCATCTTTATCGGCAAATTTCGCCTGACCCAAACACCAGTCGATGCTCAGGAAGAATCATCTTCCTACGCAACATCAATGGATCTTGATGAGGAGACCGTTTTTGTCAGTGCCCAAAAACAGCAGGCATTTGCACCTCCATCAGATCAGGCGGCAGACAAGCCAAGAATTGTTACCGCTTTGGATATGGAATTCACAGGCCGCCCAAGAGAATAATATGCTGAATTAACAACCTGTAGGACTTTATTGGTCAGGGAATAATCTTTAAGAATAACCTTAGAAAGCTCATAGGCCGCACTTCTGCTGCTATGAGTTAAGGAGATAAGTTCCTGGACATTGTGAGACATGGCCGGCAATTCGCCCATGTTCATTTTTGCGAATATTTCTGCAAGCTTACCACTTGGCTGAGGAGTTTCTTCTGTCATTATGTATGCTATTATCTCCTGGGACTGATAAAAAATTATACCCTCATATCTTCAACCATGAGTCAAAGATGCTTTAATTATACAAAATTTTTGAAAAAAATCTAATTCATAACCTTTTTTTTACTCCACAGGCACAGCAGAGTGTGATAATCTCATTATTGAAAGATTTTTCATGCAACGTTCTGATATAGTGAACAAAATAGTAATTTTGAGTTGCGGTGAATTGAAACGATGATTCATGTTAGTTTTTTTCCTTCGAGCGTACAAGAAGACTTGTAAAATCGGGCGGTAAACTGCCGTTGTAAATAATCCCAAGGGAGTAAAACCCATGGCCGGGCAAAGTATGATTGATCTGGGAGACTTTACCAAGACTGACTGGACCATCATGTTGAATGACCGGGTAATTACCCGTTTCACCATACATGAAGGGACAAAGCTCACCATTGGTCGCAGCACCGATGCGGATGTTGTTATCGACAACACTGCCATTTCCCGCCACCATTCGACCATCGAGCTCAGAGATGGCATGCATTATATCGCTGATCTCAACAGCACAAACGGCACTACCGTAAACGGGAAGAAAATCACCTCAAAATCACCGGTCACGGAAAAAGACGTCATCTTTATCGGCAAATTTCGCCTGACCCAAACACCAGTCGATGCTCAGGAAGAATCATCTTCCTACGCAACATCAATGGATCTTGATGAGGAGACCGTTTTTGTCAGTGCCCAAAAACAGCAGGCATTTGCACCTCCATCAGATCAGGCGGCAGACGAAGTATTCCGTCTTACCGTATTGGAAGGACCTGGCTCCCCGTCAAGCCTGTCCCTGGACGCGAAAAGCAGTGTCAAAATAGGCAAGGACCCCGGTTGCGATATAATCATTCGGGGCTGGTTTGTTGCCGGTGTCCAATGCTACATCGTTAGCAAGCAGGATAAATACTATATAGTCCCACAACGTTCCTGGGCCAACACCAAGCTGAACGATGTCATCATAAAAAATGAACGCATGCTACGCCGAGGCGACATCATCGAAATTAAAAAGGTGAAAATCAGGTTCAGTTAACCATTGCATGCTTACACGCATCTTTGATAAGCTTGCCAAGCTGAAACAAGGCTCTGCCTTTGACTTTAGCAAGGCTTCCGCTGACGGTTCCAAAGACAGCAGCGGCGTCCCTAAACCCTCCTTACCCAAGGTTCCGAGTTGGGAACCGGGCGATATTATCCTCAACAGGTACAAGGTCGAGCAGGTCGAATCCGGCTCCATGGGCAAGGTGTACATCTCCGAGCATCTTGGTTGGGGAGTCAAGATGGCTATTAAATCACCTCGACCCGAGGTTTTAGCAGATCGAGAAGGACTCAAAAGAATTTTAAAAGAGGCCAACAGTTGGGTACGCATGGGCATGCACCCTAATGTTGCCGCCTGCTATTATGTTCTTGGAATCAACAAAATCCCCCATATCTTTGTAGAGTTCATTGACGGCGGCAATCTTTCCGATTGGATCAAGTCCGGTCGGTGCCGCAACCTGCGTACAGCATTGACTTTGGCCATTCAGTTTTGTCACGGCATGGAATATACCCATAAACAGGGCATCATCCACCGGGACATCAAGCCACCCAATGTGATGATCACCAAGAATTCCTTGGTCAAGATCACTGACTTCGGCATCCTGCTCTCCACAGGGGAAAACGTTAAGGACAGCAAGGATGTTAAATCCGCTGCAAAAAGTGGCGATACTGATGCCACGATCGGCTTTCGCGGTACACCGGGATATGCATCGCCGGAACAGCTACGCAGCGCCCATGATGTTGATCAACGCACGGATATATACTCCTTTGGCCTTTGTCTCTGGGTTATGCTGTGCGGCACTAAGCCATATCGCAACAATGCGGTTGAGGAGGCCGTGCCCACCCCGACACCGTCATCACCCGGTGTTGTTTTTCCTCCGGAGCTAAAAGACGTTCTTATTAAAAGTGTCGCCTATAACCCGGATGATCGTTACAAAAATTTTGCAGAGATGAGGGCAGCCTTGAACGAGGCCTATGTTGCTGCCTTTAAAACAGCATGCCCTTATGCTGAATTGACCAATATCGATCTTCGCGCAGACAGTCTCAACAACAGGGCTGTATCGATGTTTGAGCTTGGTGAAAGTAAAGAGGCGGCTGCCTGTTTAGGTAGAACCCTTGAAATCAATGATATGCTTCCTGAGGCGGTGTACAATCTTATTCTCCTTAAATGGCGTTCAGGCATGATCAGTCCTGCCCGTATTCTCAGGCAAATCGATGCGGCGAAAAAAAGAGGTATACAGGCCCCTTGGCTCAACGATCTTGAAGGGTCGGTCAAACACACCATGACCGGTGACAAGATTGATAGTGGGGATAAAAAGGAATTCCCGGAATTCAGGCTTTGCATCCCGAAAAACTCCCTGGAGGTATTCCGAGAGGGACAGCTTCATCTCTCTGTACAGCGCAACATTCTCGACCATTTGGAGAATAAGCGCTATGAGGCATGCCATGATGTTTTAATGACGGCTTGGCCCAACACCGGTTACCAAAAAGACAAGGTTTTCAATAAGGCGTATGACAATCTTTTACGCATTGGCAATAAGGAAAATATTCTCGGGGTTCAGCGCTTTCTGACCCTGAAAGGCTTTGGCTCCGCAGCATCTGGCATTGCCTATATACCGGAAACCAAAAAAATAGTTTCAGCTGGGCCAGACGGCAAGGTGATTCTCAGGGACTTTACCACCGCACAAAAGGTCAAGATACTGGGCACTGAAGGGCAAGGTGTCACAGCCATGGCTGCCTGCCCTCTTGGCAAACATTTGGCAATCGGCACCGAGGATGGAACTATCAATCTCCTCTCAACCAAAACAGGACAGCCTGTCTCCACTGGAATTGTTCATCACGGTGCAGTGCGGAGTCTCTCCTTCAGTTACGATGGCAGACACCTTGCCTCGGGCGGCGCAGATGGTTTTTTGAAAATTAAAAAACTCTCCTCCGGGGTTGAAAAAAGCATCTCCATCCAGGATGGCGGCGGGGTTACATCTGCTGCCTTTGTCAATAAAGAGCTGGATCTTGTTACAGGTGGTGCGGATGGGAAAATTCGCTTCTGGGAGGCCGGTGGCAAAGAATGCACTAAAATCCTAGAATCCCATGCCCTGCCAGTCATTGGACTCTCCCCCTCCCCTGACGGACATCGTTTTGCCAGCGCCAGCACTGATAGAATGGTTAAGATTTGGGAACATCGCACAGGAAGATGCCTGAAGACCATTAAAGCACACGAAGAGGCTGTTTCCTCTGTTCTTTTTCTACAGGATAATCGCACCGTAGCCTCTGGTTGCGAGGATGATATCATTAAGCTCTGGGATGCAGAATCCGGGGAGTGCCTGTGCGTCATGGATGGACGTGGCGATGGAATTTTCAGCCTTGATCATGGGCCAAAGCCACACACCTTTTTATCCGGCCGTAAAGATGGCGCTGTTGTGCTCTGGATGATAATCTATAAAATGAACTTTCATTATACGTAATGATCACAAAAGGGCTGACTACTTAAAAATGATTCGTTTTTTAAAACGTTTTTTTCGCATACCCCCCAGACAGATCGAATTTTATGGGCGCACCGATACAGGAAAGGTGCGGCCTCATAATGAAGATAGTTTTTGCATCTTACGTACCCGTAGAATCTTTATTGTTGCCGATGGTATGGGTGGTCATAATGCCGGTGAAGTTGCCAGCAAATTGGCAATTGAGGCTCTCATAGACTTTTTCTCGGAAGATCGTGTACAAAGCCTGCGCGGCCGCGATATTGAAATTCAGTACTCCATGATCGACGGCTTTAAATATGCCAATAAAGTAGTTATGGAAAAGGCGGCCAGTGACCCACAATTCAAAGGCATGGGCTGTACCCTTGTCATGTGTTTGCTTGACGACAACATGCTGCACACCTGCCATGTTGGTGATGCCCGTTGTTATGTGATGACGAGGCAGAAACTTGAACAAATAACCACTGATCATACTGGTGTTACATACAATCATGGCGCTCAGGCAGACGCGAAGTCTGAAGAAACCGTGAATATTAAACCTAGAAATGTTGTGACCCGCGCCATAGGTTTTCCTTTTCCGCAAGATCCGGAGTATCATTGCAACCCTCTGTCACCTGGCAGTAAATTTTTACTCTGTTCCGATGGACTTTGGTCCATGGTAAATGATGAAAAATTGCAGGATATTCTTCTTGATGCCCCTGATCCCGAACAAGCCAGCGAGGACATGGTTTGCCAGGCCAATGATTTCGGTGGGCGTGACAATATCACGGCCTTGGTTGTTTATTACTAAAAACACCTGTTGTGTCCCAATTAACGTCTTTTTTAGCTTTACATTTCCGCCCATTCACTTAAACTCCACATAGTACTGATAATCTTTACCAAGAGAGGAGTTTTCATGCCTTCAGATAAGAAACAATCAATCCGCCTCAACAGCGTGGCCAATGAATTACGAAGCCTGGCCGAGGATCTTACCAATGGTCGGTTGCGTGTGGGAAGCAACACTATAGACGTTGGCGAACCTATTTTTTTTAAGACAAAACAGAAAGTAAAAGGTGAAAAAGCTTATTACACTCTCTCATTTCAGGTCCCAGTCTTAGCAGATGAGGTGGCCGAAAATGAGGCAGCCGTTCCGGAAGAAAAGGCAGAGAAACCAAGCCCAAAAAAGAAAACTCCAGCCAGTACCGGAAAGAAGAGTGAAAGCCCGCCAAACGGCAAAAAAATCAAAAAAGATATTACCCGCCTCTGGAAGTCCATGAGCCGAGTCCTTGAGCAAGGAAACCTGCCCACTCCTGAGGATGGCAAAAAGATTCTCACTTTATGTGAAGATTACAATCTTTATGCGGCAAAAGAGTGGTCTGACGACTGGCAGCAATGCGTTGCAGTTGTCAAAAATGCATACCAGGCTGCCGAGAGTGGTGAAACGGAGAAGGCCCAAGAGCTGATTGCAGAGGTGAACCGCCTGACCAAGATCTGCCATAAAAAATACAAATAGCCTCTTTTGCCTACCATGAACCCACTTGAACTTGTTAAAAGAACACCAAAATCAAACTGCGGAGAATGCGGCTACCCTGCTTGCTTGGCCTTTGCCGCCGCCGTAACAAAGTCTGGGGAAAGTCCGAGTAAATGCCCACATCTGGACACCACTGGCCTTGAACTTGAGCAAAATGTTGGGGCACCAGAGCTTGAGGACCTGGCCCAGGAAAAAGACCTGCAACTTATTGCCCACCTCAAAGGCAAGGTAGCAGACCTGAATTTTTCTCAAATAGGCCCGGATCTCGGGGTAGCTGTATCTGATACTGAGGCGAATCGGCTTCATTTTCGCTACCTGGGCCAGGACGTAACCCTTGATAAATCAGATGGCATCTTACTTGACGGTGCCCCGGCCGAAGATCCAAGGGATCAAATTCTTCTTTATAATTATGTCTCTTCCTGCGGAGGTGCTTCGCCAACTAATAATTGGATAGGGCTTGAGAGCCTGCCAAACTCCATCTCCAAGGTCAGAACCTTGGCCACCTATTGCGAAAATGTTCTGGCAGGTCAATTTAGCGTAAGCCGGATCGATTCTCTCATTTCACTCAGCGAATCCATTGATGGACAGGTTGACGCTGGGGCCTCGGCTTCACTTGGTCTTGTCATTCCTGTTCTACCAAGACTCCCGCAATATATCCTGTATTGGGAGGCTGAGCCGGAGGAAGGATTTGCCGCCAAACTTAAGGTACTCTTCGACGCCAAAGTTATGGATTACCTTGACCTGGAATCACTGGTTTTTTCCGCAGAGCGCATGGCTGACAAATTTGCCGAACTTGCTGTCTGATTTCTCACGTTCAACCATTTTATAGTATGACTTGAGAGAACTATTTGTTCTCCTGTTGTGTCATGGTAGAGTAGGTCTTCTTCAAACGAAATTCTAGACCGAAACACGCAAAGCGGTTGACTGATGACAAGCATGAGTAGCGACAACACATCTATCCCTCTGGCCGAACGAATGCGGCCGCAAAAGATATCTGAGTTTGTCGGCCAGAAACAACTCCTTGGTCCGGACAAACTTCTTACCCGCCTTGTCGATCAACAATACCTCCCGTCCCTACTCCTCTGGGGCCCGCCAGGCACAGGAAAAACAACCCTCGCTCGAATTTTAGCCCAAACCACCGGCGCTGACTTTGTGTTTTTTTCTGCGGTTCTTTCCGGAATTAAAGAGGTTCGGCAGATTGTCGTCCAGGCAGAGGAAAAGCGTAAAGTCAACAACAGGGCGACCATACTATTCGTCGATGAGATCCATCGCTTCAACAAGAGCCAGCAAGACGGTTTTTTACCCCATGTGGAAAGCGGTCTGATTACTCTAATAGGCGCGACCACTGAAAACCCATCATTTCAAGTCATTGCTCCACTGCTCTCACGTTGTCGCGTTCTTGTACTGAACCCACTTACCCATGAAGATCTCGATATCATTTTGCACCATGCCATTGCAGATAAAGAACACGGGCTTGGCACCCTTGCATTGCAAATCGATGAACAGGCAGCAGCTCATCTTGTGAACGTTGCCGATGGTGATGCCCGCAGTCTCCTAAACAGCCTTGAAGTTGCAGCAAACCTTGCGGAACAAGAGCAGCAAACCATTACACTTGCCACCGTGGAAGAGGCAATCCAGCGTAAGAGCTTGCGCTATGACAATGCAGGTGAAGAGCATTACAATCTGATCTCGGCTCTCCATAAAAGCCTGCGGGACAGTGACCCGGATGGAGCGCTTTATTGGCTCTGCCGCATGCTTGAGTCTGGCGAGGAACCGCTTTACATTGCCCGCCGCCTTATCCGTTTTGCCTCGGAAGACATTGGCAATGCAGACCCGCAAGCCTTGCATATTGCCCTGAACGGACGTGAAGGTTATCATATTCTGGGTTCCCCGGAAGGCGAACTAGCCCTTGCCCAGGTTGTGACGTATCTTGCCACTGCCCCCAAAAGCAATGCGGTTTACAGTGCGTTTAAATCCGTGAACAAAGACATAAACAAAACCGGCAGCCTGCCTGTGCCGCTGCATATCCGCAACGCGCCAACCAAGCTGATGGGCGAACTTGGATACGGCAAGGGCTATCAATACGCCCACGATGACCCGACCGGGCTGGTAGCCCAAGAACACTTGCCGGATGAGTTATCAGGAAGAAAATACTACGAGCCCAGCAACAGGGGCTATGAGGCTGTTATCAAGGATCGTTTAAATAAATGGCGTAATATCCTGAAAAAACGACACCAGGAAAAACAACGAGGATCATCATAGCTATGCAAAGATTACTCAGCTGGACATTGGTCTGTTTCTTTCTCTTTCCACTGATTGCCGGGGCAGCGACTGCGCCCAATCCGCAAAAACAACTCACTATTTTTTACGGCAACGATGTGCGGGGCGAGACCGAGCCCTGTGGTTGAAAAAACCGGCAACTGGGCGGTCTGTCCAAAAAGGCATATCAACTCAACAAACTGAGAAAAAAGAATAAGGATGTCCTGGTGCTTGATGCAGGGGCCTTGTTGTTTCAAAAACAAACCATACTCAAAAGCCAACGACTGCAGCAACTCGCAACCACAGAGGGCATCATAGAGGCATATAATCTTATGCGATATGATGCCGTTGGGGTCGCTCCTTTGGATCTTGCCGCGGGCCTTGAACATTTGCTTGCTCTCAAGAAAAAGTCGAATTTCACATGGCTCAGTGCCAACCTCGCTGACAGTGCGAATAATGAGCTTCTATTTAACCCGTCAACCATTATCAAAAAGGGTGATGTCCGTGTCGGCATCATTGCTCTTACCGGCCCGGTCACCAAGCCCGAACAATTCAAGCAATACCACTGGCAACAGGTTCTTGGGGATGAGATCAAATGCCTCAAAGATCAAACAGACTTTCTTGTCCTGCTCTCAAGTTACCCAGCCACAGAAAACCAAAATATCGCCAAGGCCTTTTCCGAACTGCACCTTATTATTCAGGCAGGAGGGCCGAACAACAATCAACGGCCACGCCTTATCAACAACACCCTTATCAGCCAGACCCAACAGCAGGGTAAATACTTTGGCACCTACACAATACAGCTAGGAGATAACGGCAAGTGGAAGGCTGCCACACAGCAAAAAAGTACTGGCAAACAAAATGAGTTGGATCGCCTGACCTGGCAGTTAAAGCGCCATCGCAAACATGGCAGGCCGGAAGAGGTCTACAAAGATCGCCCGCACCTCCTTGCCGCCTATTATCGCCTTGTGGAAAGGCATGAAGCCTTGAGAGAAGAAATCGCCCAGGAGAAAGCCCAGGCTGCTACTCCTCAAGCTGGTGTATCCTCCACCTACAAGCATCGTTTCCAGGCCCTTGATATTTCCCTACCCAACGAGCAAAAGGTTTTGAATGTTGTCAACGCCACACGCGCCCGGGTAAATGCAATAGGCAGACAAAATCGTAAATTAACCAGCCAAACGGCTGAGCCAAGCGTATTTGCCAGTTTTGTCGGCTGGAAGCAATGCCAGTCCTGTCATGAAACGCAGGTGCAGAGTTGGCAAAAATCACGCCATGCAGTCTCATTTAAAACCCTTGTTGAGAAAAGCCAGCAGTTCAACCTGCAATGCGTTCCCTGCCATGTCACAACCATGCCGGAGGAAATTGAGAGCACTAACCTCGTTCCCGACCGCCTGCGCAGTGTTGGTTGCGAGACATGCCACGGGCCAGGAAGATCTCACATACAAGATCCGCAGAACAATAAGCCGAGCCAGCCCAGCAAAGAGCTTTGCCTTTCCTGCCACAGCCAGGAACATGACGACAACTTTAATTTCAGCATCGACGTAAAAAAACTAAAGTGCCAAGGTGAATAGAGCCACCCTCCGTCACGGAAAGTCCCTCTAAAAAACAAAAAAAGCCCCTGCGTTCAAATAGAACACAGGGGCTTGTCGTTCGCGAAGCGAAGCAGATAAAAGCCTACCGATTAGGCGCCGAATGCGGTCTGCAGGGGCGGTACGGTCTGCTTCTTACGGCTCATCATGCCGTCAACCCACATGGACTGGCCATCGAGCTTGGCGTTGAAGGCACCCTCGATGATGGAGGCATCGTCAGAAACTACCATCAGGTCAGTACCCTCTTTCACAACGTCGGTCAGCATGAGCAGTACGGAGTGACGCCCGTCGGCCTTGACAGCCTCAAGCTCTTTGTAGAGGTCAGCGCGAAGATCAGCAACCTGATCCAGAGTAGCGAGCTCAAGCTGGCCAACACCAACTTTCTTGCCGCCCATATCAAAATCTTTGTAGTCGCGAAAGATGAGGTCTTTTACCGGCACGCCAGCTACAGAAGACTTGGCTTTCAGCATATCCATGAACAGGGCATCGGTGTCTTCAACACCGGCAATGCCCTTCAGGCCGGCAACAGCAGCCTTGTCAGCATCGGTGCAGGTGGGGGATTTGAAGTTTACGGTATCGCTCAAGATTGCGCTGAGCATTGCACCGGCGATATCCTTGGGCAGATCAACATTGTTGTTCTGGTACATCTCAAAGAGAACGGTACAGGTACAACCAACAGGCTGGGCATAGAAAAAGATGGGATTGTTGGTGGTCACATCACCGATTTTGTGATGGTCAACAACAGCAACAACCTCAGCATCGTTCAGGTTGGCCGGAGCCTGGGCGATATCGCTGAAATCAACCAGGGCTACCTGCTTGCCAGCAGCATCGGTGAGAGCCTCAGGGGCGGCCAGACCGAACTTCTCAAGAACTGTCTTACTCTCGGGATTCAAATTGTCTGCATCAATCTGCATGCATGCAACTGCATCGGTGCCGGTAGCCTTCAGGTAGTTGGCATAGGAAATGGCAGCTGCTACGGAGTCGGTATCAGGATTAGAATGGCCTACAACACAAACAGACATGGTGTTCCTCCTTAAACAAATTTTCATTATGTAACGTAAAAGATCTTTCTGGTCTAGGGCACAGCCCACAGACGCTCAATAAACTAAAATGGTTTAAGTCTAAAATGAATTTTGATTCATCTTATAAAAAAACACGCACACGATAGTGCCATTAATGTATACAGTCAAGCAGAAAGAAGAAAAAAACCACCCAAGAGAAATGTTAGATTATGATCACGAAAAAAGAGCAACGAATGACCCTAAAAATGTCTGGAGTCACTTGCCCCTCTGGTATTTTTATGCAACTATCTAATTATGATGTTTTAATTACATTTATTAAAATGTGGTGAGTTGCATGGCAGATCAAAAAGACAAAAACGATGAAAATAAGGTCCCTAAACCTCCTGCTGGACCGACAATAAAATTGCTCATTGCTGAAGATAACCCTGTTGTTCGAAAAGGACTGAGCAACTTTGCCACAAAATGGGGATTTGAACCTGTTGAGGCTGAAAATGGTGATGAGGCTTGGTATATCCTTGAAAACGATCATAATATACATCTGAGCATTTTAGACTGGAACCTGCCCGGATTAAGCGGTATGCAGGTCTGTCAACGCATTCGCACTCGAACTGAAGGGCCTTATGTTTATACCCTTATTTTCAGCGCAAGAAAATCCAACGAGGAACAGGTATTGGCTTTAGAGGGTGGAGCTGATGATTACCTTGTCAAACCGGCAAAACCGTCAATTCTGCGTGCACGTTTAGGGGTTGGGATACGCATTCTGGAAAAAGGCTTTGGTTTTAAACCGGGCAAATAGTTCAGCTTTGGTTTCTTGCCGGCAATCGTTCCCCTTCTTCGCAAGTTAAATGACATAAAAAAAACCCCATGCCGTATTGGCATGGGGTTTTTAATTTTCACGTATCAGTTGGAGATCAAGACACACCCAGTCTCTCGGCCTCTTTCGTCTTGCGAATATCGCAAGCGATCTCAAAAGCCTTGTCTTTGCCGTGCTTGTTAATAGAAACGGAGGTTTTTCCCTGCTTGCCGGTTGCGTTAACCCAGCTCACTTCGTAACGATTCAGTTTGTCGTTAAAACGAACACCAACTACGCCGGTTGACGTATTGCTTACCGTTACCATGTGCTTATCGGTACGAACTTTACCGATCTTCTTTTCCGTTGCATCACGCCAGGCCAAGGCAGCCAGGAGGCTAGAGTAGCGACCGCCACATTTTCCATCAGAAAAAAACTTTGAATGGGTTTTTCCCTGAAAACGAACACGCACATACCAACCATGGGTGCGTTTGGTTTCCTGGTCAATGCGTGCGACATCCTTATGCTTCTCGAGCAAGATATTTTTTCCCATTACCTCACCAAAATTGATTGAAATTACATCTGAGAATTGAAAGTAATCCGGTCATGCACCGGGGCCACTTTATTACAGATCCTAACAGAACCTGCAATGGTTTTTTTCACACTGGTTACCCAAAAACTACCGTCTGTTAGTTTTTTATATAACAGATAGATCCTTATTCGCCAACCCTAAAAATGAGTACTAATACCTATAGCTTGTACTTTGTTAAGAAATAGGCTTTCGGGTAATATATAAGTTAGGGTAATTATAAGAAAAACTTAGCGCTAGCTTATCTTCTCTTTTTTTCAAAGACCTGTTATAAAAATGCTTAAATTAATAAATTTCAGGCCATTCTCTTTGATTCTACTGAGCAAACGCATGAATAATATTGAACAAAAATTCACAGACCTCATCAAAATTATCACCAGACTTCGTCAGCCGGATGGCTGCCCTTGGGATCAAAAACAAACCCCGCAAACCTTTAAAGGATATTTAGTCGAGGAAACCCATGAGCTGCTCGAGGCAATCAACGACAATAATCCACAACATGTATTAGAAGAATTAGGTGACCTACTCTTTCAAATCATTTTCTTGAACAATTTATATGAAGAAGAAGGCCATTTTACTTTGGTAGATGTGATAGATCATATTTCCGCAAAAATGATACGACGCCACCCCCATGTTTTTGGCGAACAAAAGATTGAGACGGAAAAAGAACTCAAGGCCCAATGGCAAAAAATTAAGGACGCAGAAAGCAAAACATCCCCTTCTAAAAAGGGGGTGTTTTCCTCGATACCTAAAAGTCTGCCCGCCCTACGAAGGGCACAAAAGGTGGGTGGCAGGGCTGCCCGCTGTGGTTTTGACTGGCCAAACATCAAAGGCGCACTTAATAAATTCAAAGAAGAAAGCGCTGAGCTGGAAAATGCTCTAACAAGCGGCAACCAACATGAAATCAACGAAGAGTTTGGCGACCTTCTCTTTTCCTTGGCCATATTGGGCCGTAAAGCCAATGTGGATACCGAAGATGCCTTGCGTGCGGCAACAGAGAAATTCAGCTTTCGTTTCTATCAAATGGAACAAGCACTGGCCGAGCAAAATATGGAAATATCAGACCTAGGTACAGACGAGCTTATAGCCGCCTGGAATGCCGCAAAAGCACTGGATGATGAGGCAAAAAATATTTGACGAGAATGAGGCCATATGTTAAGAGTGCCGTTTATTTTTGAACACTGAACAGTATTAATTCCACTAACCTTCTTGCTCTTTGCATGGCGCATACAGGTAAAGAGCCAAAAGTCCACAAGGAGGAAACAATGCGCAGGTATGAAACTATCATCATCGTCAGACCCAGTGCTGGCGAAGCCGAAGTGACCGCAGTTGAAGAAAAGGTCACCGGTGTCATTGAAAGCTTTGGCGGTTCCCCTGTCAAAGTCGACAAATGGGGCCTGAAAAAACTGGCCTATCTCATCAAGAAAGAAGCACAAGGTTATTATCTTTACATCGAATATGCAGGTGTTCCTGATGCAGTGAAGGAAATGGAACGCCAGTTGCGCATCGATGATATGATCCTCAAGTACATGACGGTTAAAACTCAGGATGTTTATGTTGAAGATGCTCCTGTTGCAGAAGAAGAGCCTGCCGAGGCTGAAGCTGCTGCTGCCGAGTAATCAAGGTACTTTATACACTTTGTAACTTATTCAACTTTTTGAGGATGAATTAACGATGAAAAGAAAAAAAATATTCGGACGTCGCAAGGTCTGTCGGTTCTGCACCGACAAGAGTCTTGCCATTGATTATAAAGATGTAAAAACCCTGAGAAACTTTGTGACCGAGCGTGGCAAGATCATTCCTCGCCGTATTTACGGCAACTGTGCTCGTCACCAACGGCAACTGAACGATGCAATTAAACGTGCTCGCCAGATTGCCCTGCTGCCTTACTCCGGTTACCCGCAGCTGTAAGCAGCACATTGGCAGTGAACCAGGTTGCAATGCAACAAGGGGACCTTGCTAAGGCCGTTGCCGTTACTTCCGCTGTTTTTGTTTTACCCACAGCGATAGGCAGCCTTGGTTGGTTTCATAGCTTCATCCCCTTACCTATAATTTTCTACCTGGTCTATTTCGGACCCAAGCAGGGAGCTACGGTTGTTGCTGCAAGCGTTGCTTTGTCCGTAATCATTGCCGCGATTCTGGGAGTTTTACCCAGTTTACTTTTTTCACTTACCCTTTTGCCTTTGGGCTACATAATAGCTAAGGGTATACGGCAACATGAAGCAGCAATTGTTGTCGGAATCAAAGGCATTGTATATTTGACAATTGTGTGGCTCATGTTCGGAGTGCTGCATGGCACAATGAACCAAGTAAATCCCTACCTGGACATACAAAAAAGTATGCAGGATGGATTTGAGGCCACATACAAGCTCTATGAAAACTCGGGACAATTTTCGGCAGAGGCACTCAAGGATATATCTGCTTTTTTTAAGCAGATGCAAGCCTTGGTTGCCCGCATCCTGCCAGCCCTGTTGTTTGGTACCATAATAGGTACTGTTTGGCTGAACGTGGTCTGCGGCCACTGGCTGCTCAAACGAAAAAGCCAAGATCTCACCTGCTGGGATAACTTCAAGGGATGGCGGTTGCCGGAATATTTTGTTTGGCCTGTAATAGTTGCAGGCATAGCTTATGCGGTTCCAGCTGAGGGCTTAAACACTTTTGGTTTGAACCTGGGAATTATCCTGGCTGTACTTTTTTTCAGCCAAGGACTTGCGATATTGGCCTTTGCCCTTGAAAAATGGGCAATACCACCACTTTTTCGTTTTTTCATCTACAGCATACTGTTAATTCAGATCTATGGTTTCGGTATGCTGGCAGCCATCGGCTTGGCAGATGTATGGCTTAATTTTCGAAAAAGAGCGGAAGCAAACGACCGAGAAGAAACAGAGCGATAAAATAATAACGTAAGACAGACGCTATCAACATCCTGTGCAAGCAGGATATCAGATTTGCTGAGTTTCATCTGGAGGCTAAATATGGAACTTATCCTAAAAGAAACTATCGATACTCTTGGCGAGGAAGGCGATGTTGTTAAGGTAAAAGCCGGTTACGGCCGTAATTACCTTATTCCTCAAGGCAAGGCAATCATGGCCACCAAGGCCAACATGTCTATTCTTGAGAAAGAAAAATCCGCCATCGACGAGAAGAAAAAACAGCAGCGTGCCGAGGCCGAGGCCATGGCCAAGAAGGTTGCCGGAGCCACCGTTACCATTGAGCAGCGGGTTGGTGAAGATGACCGACTGTACGGTTCTGTTACCTCTGCCGACATTGCCGACAAGCTGGCTGATGCCGGTATTGAGGTTGACAAAAAGAAGATCATGCTGGACGAGCCCATTAAATCACTGGGCGAGACCATGGTAACCATTAAGGTTGGCTACCAGGTCACTGCCGATGTGAAGGTCGATATCGTTCCGCTTGCTGTCAGCGAGTAATACGCGTTTTTTGCATTACCGTTGTACCAAAGGTATAGGGTTAGAGGGTCCTGCTCTCTAATCCTATAAACCTTAATGCCCCTCTCATCCTTGGAATATTTTCATGGACTCTGGGACCACCCAAAAGCCTTCTTCGCACAGACTTCCTCCGCAGAATCTGGAAGCGGAGCAAAGTGTTCTCGGTTCGATCATGCAGCAGCAAGGCACCATGGCTAAAGCTGCTGAGATTCTGAACGAGGATGATTTTTATCGCGATTCTCACAAGTTCATCTACTTCACCATGCTCACCCTGTTTGACCGGGGTGAACCCATCGACCTGATTACTGTTACCAGTAACCTCAAGGACGCCAACAAACTTGATGAAGTTGGCGGCCCAAGCTATCTTGCCTCTTTGACCGACATTGTTCCTGTTGCAGCAAATATCGCCTATTATGCAAAGATTGTTCGCGATAAGGCTATTTTGCGCAGGCTGATCCAGACCAGTACAGAAATTGCCGGCCGCTGTTATGAAGAGCAGGACGATATTGACGGATTGCTGGACGAGGTCGAGCAGAATGTTTTTGAGATTTCTCGGGCCAAGAGCGGGCAGTCATTTCATCCCTTAAGTTCGGTCATCAATGATACCTTTAAATATGTTGAACAGCTTTTTGAGCGCAAGGAGCTGATCACCGGTGTATCCACCGGCTACCATGATTTTGATAAAATGACCGCAGGTTTGCAGCCTGCTGATCTCATTATTTTGGCCGGGCGCCCCAGTATGGGCAAAACGGCTTTGGTCATGAATATGGTACAAAATGCCGCCCTGCTCACCAAGGTTCCGGTTGCCACATTCAGCCTTGAGATGAGTAAAGAGCAGTTGGCAATGCGTTTGCTCTGCTCAATAAGCCGGGTGGATGCCCAACGACTGCGGACCGGTTTTTTAAAAGACCAAGACTGGCCTAAACTGACCCGAGCCGTAGCCCAGCTTGCGGAAGCCCCCATTTACATTGACGATACCCCTGCCATCACAGCCCTTGAGTTGCGTGCCAAGGCGCGACGTCTTAAGACCGAACATGATATCGGCCTGATTGTTATCGACTATTTGCAGCTTATGCGCGGACGCAGCAATGTGCAATCCCGCGAACAGGAGATCAGTGAGATCTCCCGCTCACTTAAGGCCATGGCCAAGGAACTTGGTGTCCCGGTTATCGCCCTTTCCCAGCTCAACCGCAGTTTGGAGAGCCGCCCCAACAAAAGGCCCCAACTCTCTGACTTGCGTGAGTCCGGTGCCATTGAGCAGGATGCCGACCTTATCATCTTTATCTATAGGGATGAGGTCTATAACAAGGCCGAAGACAACCCCAAACGCGGAATTGCCGAGGTCATTATCGGCAAGCAGCGTAACGGACCAACCGGCACCGTTGAACTGGCATTTCTTGACCGCTTCACCTCGTTTGAAAACCTGGCTCATCAGGATTTTCAACCATCAGAGTAGTATGGTGGTTGTTTTTTTACATTGAGTCAGTTAAAACCCATCGAATAGCTTTAAGGCCTTTCTGTAACGTGCCTTATATCACGATAAATTCAGAGCACACACATCACACATGTCCGCCTCAGAAAACATAAAATACGACTTTAAAGCCATTGAACAAAAATGGCGTGAGCATTGGTTGAACGATAAGACGTACAAAGTCTCCGTAGATCACAATCTGCCCAAATATTACCTGCTCGAGATGTTCCCCTACCCTTCCGGCCGCATTCACATGGGCCATGTGCGCAATTACACAATTGGTGATGTGGTTGCCCGTTACAAAAGGATGAAGGGCTTTAATGTTCTCCACCCCATGGGCTGGGATGCCTTTGGCTTGCCTGCGGAAAATGCGGCCATCAAAAACAATACGCATCCGGCAAAATGGACCTACGAAAACATCGATTATATGAAGGGCCAGCTACAACGCATGGGCTTCAGTTATGACTGGGACCGTGAGCTTGCCACCTGTAACGCTGATTATTATCGCTGGGAACAACTCTTCTTTATCAAGCTCTATGAAAAGGGCCTGGTTTACCAAAAGGTGACCACGGTCAATTGGTGCGAGACCTGTCAGACCGTGCTTGCCAACGAGCAGGTGATTGACGGCTGCTGCTGGCGCTGCGACGAGCAGGTTGAAGCCAGGGAGATGAACGGCTGGTTTTTTAAGATCACGGACTATGCCGACGAGCTCCTTGCCGATTGCGATAAACTCACGGGCTGGCCGGAAAAAGTTCTGACCATGCAGCGCAATTGGATCGGCAAGAGTATTGGCGCAGAGGTGGATTTTAAGGTTGCCGACACTGACGAATCACTCAAAATTTTCACCACCAGGCCGGACACCATCTTCGGTGCAACCTTTATGTCCATTGCTCCGGAGCACCCGCTTGTTGCAAAACTTTCTGCATCCAGTGGCAAAGAGGATGAGATAAAGTCCTTTGTCGAAAAAACCATTGTTGCCAAACAGCGGCAGCGCCCGGAAGATGAGCTGGAAAAGGAAGGGGTATTCACCGGAGGATACTGCATTAATCCTTTTACCGGGGACAAGCTGCCCATCTATGTTGCCAACTTTGTCCTGATGGAATACGGCACCGGCGCGGTCATGGCCGTGCCTGCCCATGATCAACGCGATTTTGAATTTGCCAAGAAATACGACATACCCATCAAGGTTGTTATTCAACCAGAAGGAGACAAGCTTGATCCTGCGACCATGACCGAGGCCCATGAAGGGCCGGGAACCGTAGTCGGCTCCTCAGAGTTTGATTCCCTGGCTTCAGCAGATGCGAAAAAAGCAATCACAGAACACGCCGCCAAACAAGGTTTTGGCAAAAAACAAACCACCTACCGCTTAAGGGACTGGGGTATTTCACGCCAACGTTATTGGGGCTCACCTATCCCCATGCTCTATTGTGAAAAATGCGGTGTGCAGCCCGTTGCCGAGCAGGACCTGCCTGTTAGCCTGCCCACGGATGTTCAGTTTGACGAGACCGGCAAATCGCCTCTCCATAACCTTGAAAGTTTTTACACCACCACCTGCCCGAAATGCGGCGGCACAGCAAAACGTGAAACCGATACCATGGATACCTTTGTTGAGTCGTCCTGGTATTTTGCCCGCTATGCCTGCCCGGATTTCACTGATGGCCCACTCAAAAAAGAGGCTGTGGATTACTGGCTTTCGGTGGATCAATACATCGGGGGTGTGGAACACGCTATCCTGCACCTGCTTTACTCACGATTTTTCACTAAAATTCTGCGCGATTTGGGCTACCTGAGCGTTGACGAACCATTTACCAACCTGCTGACCCAGGGCATGGTGATCAAAGACGGCACCAAGATGTCCAAATCAAAGGGCAATGTTGTGGACCCCAATGATCTGGTCGAACAGTATGGTGCAGACACGGTTCGCCTGTTCAGTCTCTTTGCCGCTCCCCCTGAACGCGACCTGGAATGGAGCGACAAGGGTGTTGAGGGGGCATATCGATTCATCAACCGCGTGCACCGTTTCGTAACGGACCGGCTCGATCTTTTTGAGGGCAACGAGGTTGAAATACCCGCAGAGCTCAATGACAGCAGCCGCGCCTTACACCGAAAAACCCATCAAACCATCCGCAAGGTCGGCAACGATGTTGACAGCAAATTCCATTTCAACACCGCTATCAGCGCTATCATGGAGCTGACAAACTCCCTGTATAGCTTGGCTGGGGAGGATGCAAAAGAGGATGTTGCTCCAGCGGTTGTCCGTCAGGCCGTTGAAGCAGTTCTGCTCTTGCTCTCTCCCATGGTACCGCATTTCTGTGCTGAACTCTGGGAGATGACCAACCACAAAGAGTCAATGGATACGGTGGGATGGCCTGACTTTGATGAAGAGGCTGCCAAGGAAGAGGAAATCACCATCGTCATCCAGGTGAAGGGCAAAGTGCGCAGCAGGCTTCAGGTCGCACCCGGGTTGAGCGATGATGAACTTGAGAAAATGGCATTGGCCGATGAAAATGCACAAAAATTTATCGCAGACAATCCCATTCGCAAGGTCATTGTGGTAAAAAATAAGCTGATCAATATTGTAATTTAAAAACTATGAATATTCAGACGATCAAAAAAATCATACTCCCGCTCATGCTCGTGGCCATCTCGGCTGCAGGGTGCGGCTATTATAATCCCAACATGATGCCGGCCGAGCAACAGGGTCCGCCCATTAAGCTCCACGTCCCGCTCTGGGACAACCCAACCTCGGAAATACGTCTGGCAACCGATATTCATAATGCGCTGCAGGATTGGCTGATTCAGTCAAAACGCTTGCAGCTTACCAAATCATCCGTGAATTCGGATTATGTCCTGTCCGGCAAGGTCATATCAGTACGGTATCCTGGGCGATCATACACAACAACCGACCAGGCCCAAGCACTTAAAGCCATTCTCACTGTGGAATACGCTGTGCGGGATACGTCATCAAACAAAGTCGTCTGGGAGGCCAAAAGATATTCCCTTGAAGAGACCTACTCCTTGGGCAGCAGCAGCTCAGATACGGACAACAACAAGAAAAAAGCACTTGAACTGATCATTGATGACCTGGGTGAGAATATTTATATCCGCCTCTATCGTGCTATATCGCGTCACCAACGAAGCAAAAAATAGTGTTGCCGCACCGCAAAACGATCATTTTTTTCAATAAATAGTCATTGTCTTTAGTCCAATCAACCGCAAAACCTTCTGCTCAAAAGCGATCACAGCCCGCGCATAACTGAGGGGATTTTTGCGCCTGAAAATAGGCATGGAAATATATTTTCAGGAAAGGTATATAGTGTATTCCCTACACGAAACCAGCTAATTTTAATGAAACCGTAACCAGTTACGATTCCAACACCTATATCTGGGAGGATCAGATGCCATCTCGTAGAGAACTTGCCAATGCTATCCGCGCTTTGAGCATGGACGCCGTTCAAAAAGCCAAATCCGGACACCCTGGTGCACCCCTTGGCATGGCAGACATTGCTGAGGTTTTGTGGAATAATTTTCTGCGCCACAATCCAAAAAATCCGGAGTGGGCCAACCGCGACCGTTTTATTCTCTCAAACGGACATGGCTCCATGCTGCTCTACTCACTGTTGCATCTTGCCGGCTATGATCTCCCCATTGATGAGCTCAAAAACTTTCGCCAACTCCACTCCAAGACTCCAGGCCATCCTGAGTACGGATATGCGCCTGGTGTAGAGACGACCACCGGCCCTCTTGGCCAAGGCATTGCCAATGCAGTTGGTATGGCCATTGCCGAAAAGACCTTGGCAGGCCAGTTCAACAAGCCAGGCCACGAGATTATTGACCATCATACCTATACCTTTATGGGTGACGGCTGCATGATGGAGGGCATCTCCCATGAGGCGTGCTCACTGGCAGGTACCTTGAAGCTTGGCAAACTCATCGCCATATATGATGACAACAACATCTCCATTGATGGCGAGGTCGGCGGCTGGTTCACAGAGGACATCCCCAAGCGTTTTGATTCATACGGTTGGCACGTCATTGCCAACGTGGACGGTCATGATGCTGAGGCAGTACAAAAAGCCATTGAAGAAGCAAGGTCTGTTACAGATAAACCTTCTCTCATCTGCTGCAAGACCATCATTGGTTGGGGATCCCCCAACAAGCAGGGTAAAGAGGATTGCCACGGCGCGCCGCTTGGTGATGATGAGATCGCCCTGGTACGTGAGACCATTGGCTGGCCCCATGCTCCTTTTGAGATTCCAGCTGACATTTATGCCGGCTGGGATGCAAAAGAAAACGGTGCCAAGCTAGAGTCTGATTGGGACAAAAGCTTTGCCGCATACAGTAACGCATACCCGGAAGAGGCTGCTGAATTAAAGCGCCGCATGGCTGGAGACCTTCCTGCTGACTGGCAGGAAAAGGCCGCGGCCTTTATTAATGACGTCAATGCCAAGGCAGAAAAAGTTGCCACCCGGAAGGCCTCCCAACACTGCCTCAATGGATACGGCCCCTTGCTGCCCGAGATCATCGGCGGTTCCGCGGACCTGGCAGGCTCCAACCTGACCATCTGGTCCGGGAGTAAGGGGATCCAAGAGCATGCAGACGGAAATTACATCTACTTTGGTGTACGCGAGTTCGGTATGGCAGCCATTGCCAATGGTATTGCCCTGCACGGCGGTTTTATCCCCTATACTGCCACCTTCTTGATGTTCTCTGAATATGCACGCAATGCCCTGCGCATGGCTGCCTTGATGAAGCAACAATCCGTCTATGTCTTTACCCACGACTCAATCGGTTTGGGGGAAGACGGCCCCACCCATCAACCGGTTGAGCAGGCAGCAACCCTGCGCATGATCCCCAACATGGATGTTTGGCGTCCCTGCGATTATGTTGAGACTGCCGTGGCCTGGAAATCATCCGTGGAAAAACAGGACGGCCCCTCCTCATTGCTGCTTTCCCGCCAGGGTCTGCCGCACATGGAGCGCTCTAACGAGCAGCTTGCCAATATCGCCAAAGGCGGTTACATCCTTGGAGATTGCGGCTGCGACACCCCGGATGCCATTATCATTGCCACCGGCTCCGAGGTTGAGCTTGCCATGAATGCAGCAAAATCCCTTGGCGATAAAGGCAAAAAGATCCGTGTGGTCTCCATGCCTTCCACTGATGTCTTTGATGCACAGGATGAAGCTTACAAACAGAGTGTCCTGCCGGATAGCTGTGCTGCCCGTGTTGTTGTTGAGGCAGGAGTAACCGGTGGCTGGTATAAATATGCTGGCAGCAAAGGCAAGGTCATCGGCCTTGACCGTTTTGGCGAATCAGCTCCGGCTGGTGATCTCTTCAAATTCTTCGGCTTTACCGAGGAAAATGTTGTGAAGAGCGTTGAAGAAGTTCTTGTCTAAAAATCAATAAATCGAACAAATAATCAGGGGACAGATTGCTAATCTGTCCCCTTTTCTTTTCAATGCAAATCGCTGACCTTACCCTTAACAATCCCTTCATCCTGGCCCCCTTGGCCGGGTACACGGACATCGCCTTTCGTATCCTCTGCCGGGAATATGGCGCAGATCTTTGTTACTCAGAAATGATCAGCTGCCACGGCCTGGTGTATCAGCAGCAAAACACTCTCAACATGATCCGCACTATTGCGGAAGAACGGCCTGTGGCCATGCAACTCTTTGGCAGCAACCCTGAGGTTATGGGCGAGGCTGCGGCACTTCTGAGCAAAGAACCCATTGACCTTATCGATATCAATATGGGCTGCCCGGTGCGCAAAGTTACTAAAAAAGGTGCGGGTTCCGCATTGATGAAGGAGCCTGAACTTGCCGCCAAAATCATTCGAGCGGTGGTAGATCACGCCACTGTGCCGGTAACGGTTAAGATCCGCATGGGCTGGACGCATACAACCATCAATGCCTGTGACTTTGCAATGATGGCTCAAGACAGCGGTGCCGCTGCCATTGCTATACATGCCAGAACCTGGAGCGACGGCTTTTCCGGCACCGCAGACTGGCAGATGATCAAGAAGGTCAAGGAGAGCGTGCAGGTCCCACTCATCGGCAATGGCGATATTCTTTCTTACACGGATGGGCTGAAGATGATGGAGGAGACGGGTTGCGACGGGGCCATGATAGGCCGAGCCGCCTTGGGAGCGCCATGGATATTTGCAAAGGATGCCCCGGAGGATCCTTCCCTGGAATACCGTTTAACGGCCCTGCGCCGCCACCTTGAGCTCATTGAGCGTTTTTTCCCGGTGGAAAGAATATTCGCCAAGGTTAAAAACCAGGCGAATCGTTACTTCCGCGGCCTTCCCGGTGCCGCACTTATTCGTCAAAAGATGTACGAGACCAAATCCTTTGCCGAGTTTTGTCAACTCATCGAGTCACTGCGCAATACATAGTCTCCTGCATTTTGTTCAACCCCTCCCATAACAAGGCGAGTATAAGTTGACGTACGACCCGTATCCCATTAATTTATAAGGAAATAAACCTTTCCCCTTTGCACCTTTATTACTGTTGGGCACTGATACATGCCGAAACATTGTTTCTCCTTATTGCTCACTCTGTTTTTCTGCCTCTGCCACATCCCGTTACAGGCAGCCCTGATCCCTGAAGCTGAATACAGAATGGACGAGTGCTCATGGAGTGGTCTTGCCGGAGAGGTGGTCGACAGCACCGGCAACAGTCACGACGCCTCGGCAAATAATAGCGCCACCCCTTCAAATGCCAACCAACTTATCTGCAGTGCGGCAAATCTTACCGGCACCCGCAATCTTCAGGTAGATACCCCATTCGCCACCGGCAATTCCTGGTCGGTCGCCACCTGGGTGCTTTTCCCGCTCAGTTCCAGCGGCCATAATCCTGTTGGCGGTTTCGGCAATGTCTATGTTTTGGGTTCTGTTGCCGGCACTGGTGATCTCGGCCTGATTTACGACAGTTTCGGCACCAATTTAAGGTGGCTGGTCTATGATAATAACGGCCGGACATCAAATGCCAACTTCCCGGACAACCTGATCGGCTGGCACCATATAACTCTGGTCGGCTCAGGTGGTTCCACCTCCCTGTTCCTTGACGGCGCTTTATTAAACACCATTAGCCGTAAGACTACCGGTGATTTTCAATACATCGGTACTTCCCATGACGATCCTACCGGCCAGACAATTGGTGCTTTGATCGATGAATATAAGGTTTTCACCAACGCCCTAACTCCGGCTGAGATCAACACCATGTATACCAACGAGCTTGCCGGCAACAACTTTGACGGCACTGCTCGTAGCTGCCCCATCTGTCCGGTGGCAATCTATAGGTTTGATGAATGTACCTGGGACGGCACAGCAGGAGAGGTGGAAGACCTCGGCGGCAACGGCCTTCATGGCACATCCCAAAACGGAGCCCAGACAACGGATATTTCCGTGGAAAACGGTGGTATCTGCCTGGCAGCGGAATTGGACGGCGTTGACCAGTATGTTCAAGTGGATGATACGGATAATTCATTGGATCTTGCCTCGGCTCTCACGGTGATGGCCTGGGTGAAGCCGGCAAGCCTGCCTGCCGTCGGCGGCCTTAAAACCATTATCTCCAAAGACGAAAACTATGAATTTCATGTGGACAGCAGCGGCCAAATATTCTGGTGGTGGCAGGACAGCGGCGGCGGGATCCACATGTTCACCTCCACCACAACCCTGACACCGGGCCAATGGTATCATGTGGCCATTCGCTATAGCAATGGCAGCCAATCTATATACATCAACGGCCAAGAACGCGGTACAGCCTCGGTAAGCGGCACCCTTTTAGTCAACAATGATCCGCTCCAGGTCGGCTCTGATCAAAATTTTGCAGGTCGCTATTTTGAAGGAAATATTGACGAGGTGATGATCTTTAATTCATCTCTCTCACCTGCCGACATTCTCAATATCTACAATTATCAGCTGGCAAAAAACAACTATGACAACAGCAGCCGTACCTGCCCGGACTGCATCCCTACATCCCGTAACTTTGTTTTTTCCACACTGAACACCGCAACCCTAGCCGGGCTCAGCTTTGAGGAAGACGACCTCATTTATTACGACTCTCTGGCCGGTACGGCGGCACAAATATTTAGCGGCAACACCTCTTTCAGTAATCCCAATGAAAATATTGACGCTGTTCACTATCTGGACAGCGGGCAAATAATTATCTCAACGGTGGGGGATGCAAGCATCGGCGGGATTAATTTTGGTGACGATGATCTGGTGCAGTATGATCCTCTCACCGGCACAACCACCCTGCTTTTTAATGGAGGCAACCTGTTCTTGAGCGCGAACGAAGACATTGACGCTGTCCATATTCTTGCCAACGGACACATTGCGCTGTCAACGACAGGAGGCGCCACCCTTGGCGGGCTCTCATTCGGCGATGATGATATCATCGAGTACGACCCGGTAAGCGATACGGCAACTGTGCTTTTTGACGGCGGCACCCTCTTTTCCAACCCCAACGAAGATGTAGATGCGGTTTATATTACGGCAACTGGCAATATCATCTTAAGCACTACCAGCTTTGCAAATCTTGGGGGTGTCACCTTTGCCAATGAAGACTTGGTTGAATACAACCCTTTTACCGGAGCCACCACCCTTATCTTTGACGGCAGTGCCAATTTTGCCGGAGATGAAAACATCGATGCCATTTCCGTGCAGGACTTGAACCTGGGGCAACTTGATCACTACGAGATTTTGCATGATGGCCAGGCAAGCACCTGTGCTCCAGAGCCGATCACCATCCGTGCCTGTGCCGATGCTGCCTGTACAACACTCTATAATGGCACAACCAGTGTGACCTTAAGTCCTAGCGGTTGGGTGGGGGGAGACAGTAAAATTTTCACTGGAGGCTCAGGCACATTTCAGCTTGCCAACGCAGTTGCCGGCCCTGTGACCCTTGGCATAATTTCAGCCTCACCCCCTGCACAGAACCCGAACAAGTGCTTCATTGGTACAATAGAGGACTGTACCCTCACCTTCAGCGGCGGCACTGGGCTCGTTTTTGATGTGCCTACCCTAACCGCATGTGCCACATCTACGCCCATTACCATGAGTGCGGTCAATGCCAGCTGCAATGCCGTGCTGCGCAACAGAACCCGCAGGATTAATTTTTGGTCTACCTATATCAATCCTGCGACAGGAACCAGGCCGGTTTCCATAAACGGCATCCCTATTTCCGGTAGCCCACCGGGGACACCAATCCGTCTCTCGTTTAACAACGCCGGGCAAACAACCTTTACGCTCAACTATGCCGATGCTGGCCAACTGCAACTCAATGCAGATTTTTTAAGCCTGACCGGCTCTGACACCTTTGTGGTTGCGCCCCACAGCTTTGCTCTTGCCGCCACGACCGACAGCGGTGCAACGCCTTTGACCAACACCACAGCTACCGGTGATCCAAAGGTAAAAACAGGCACGGCCTTTCAGCTTACCATTACTGCCCAATGCCAAGACGGCACGCCTACCCCGAATTTTGCCTGGGACACAAATCTTTCTGCAGTTGCTCCTTCTAACCCAGCACCGGTTATCGGGGGCACCCTTGGGGCACTAACCATTAACAGCGGGACTGCAACTATCACGGCAGCAACCTATGGTGGAGGAATAGCCACAACCGCGCAGCTTGAATACAGCGAGGTGGGCAACATAACTATCCAGTCCCAGGCACTAAATTATTTGGGGGCAACAGATGCCGATGTGTCAGGGGTCTCCGGTCTGGTAGGCCGTTTCACCCCCAATCACTTCCAAATAAGCAATACAAACCATTCGCTTACGCCGGGCTGCGCCAATGCCAAGCCAAACGACAGCTTTTCATATATCGGTCAAACACTTGGCTATAGCGCACCACCAGATATCACAATCACTGCAAAGAACGCCTTTGGCAACACCACCCAGAACTATTTTAACTTCACTAGTGCGGGGGGCCTGAACTGGTGGCAACTCAACGATATTGCCATTACCTATACAGATGCAAATATGTCTGGCGGAATAACCCTGAATGCCGGAGCAGCAACCGCCAGCATGAACAGTGATAGCCCAACCGGCAACGGCACCTTTACTACAACCTTGGGTGGAACATTCACTTACACTCGCAATGCCATTGAGAGTGCCCCTTTTGATTCCGCTCTTACCCTCTCCTTCAATGTGCAAGACAACGGCGGTATATTCTTTGATGCGGAACCGGATGGAACCAGCAACAACCCATTCTCGCTGACTCTGGATTTTGACGGCAATAATATTCGACAGCTCAGTGGCATAATTGATATTGCAGAGGGGTTTGGCCCGGAAACAGAGAACATTGAAAATGCCCCTTTCAATGCCTTTTATTATGATGGCACAAATTGGAAACCGAACACTGACGACAACTGCACTACCGGCTCGGAGCTTACCTTTTGCTCATCACCGGCAGGGCGCAGTATACTCACACAACCTATAGGGGCAGCCACCTTACTCGCCGGAAGAGGGCAATTCACGGTTACGACCTCGGCAACTCCCGACGAAATCGTGACAGTCTGCCCCACTGCTCCTGGCTGGCTGACATCACTTGCCGACTGTAGTGCTCCAGACACTACTTTTTGCGGAGATTTCACCTTTGGTATCTATCGCGGGAATGACCGGATCATCAACTGGCGGGAGATTGTCCGATGAACACCCGCGGCTTCACTCTCATTGAACTGATAGTGATCATTGTTCTTGTCGGTATACTGGCAATTGCGGCAGTGATATCATTTCCTACGGACATGAACACCGAGGCTGCCCGGTTGGAGTTTATCCGCGCTGTACGTTATGCTCAGCACAGAGCAATGACCAGGGAATATACCGGTTTTGGCACAGCATGGGGTATCACTGTTGGGGGGAATCAGTATACCGTAGAACGCTTAGGAGGAGGAGAACAGGCGGAAACAGAGTACGTCGGTCGCTTCTTGCTGGACAATAACGCTATCGGTTTGACCGGCCCATCTATCTACTTCAATGCCTTAGGAGAACCCATTGATACCGGCAGCGGCGCTCCATTAATCAACATCGACCCTTTTATTATTACTGCCGATGGACCACCTGTGACCGTTACTGTCTCTCCAGAGACCGGGTTTGTAAACTGATGCAACATCTTTCCCTTACACAAACTCCCTGCCACAAACAGGCAGGGTATACCTTGATCGAGTTGATTCTGACCATCATTCTCCTTGGGGCCATTGCCGGAATGCTGCTGCCTTTTTTCACTGCTGCCATTCACAGCCCGGACCCTGTTATTCGTGAACGGGCCATCCACCTCGGCCAGGCTATGATGGATGAAATCCTCAATAAACGTTGGGATGAGAACACCCCTGTCGGTGGCGGGCCGATCTGTACCAACGAAAGTTCGCTTCAAGGACCTCGTCCTTCACTACTATATAGTACATGTGGAGGCATGGTTGCTGCCGAATGGTCAGCACAAACAGCTGGTTTCGGACCCGAAGGAACAGAAGTTCGTACTACCTTTGATGATGTTGATGACTACCATGGCATAAATATGTCTAACGATTTCACTGATCAAAACGGCAACGCATTTACACTCACAGGTTATCAGCGCCAGGTGAACATCAGATATATTCTAAGCGATACAGCTGTCATTAACGTAGGAACGGACAACGCCGGAGGTACAAGAACAGATACAAAACTGATTGAGGTTATTGTCACCTCACCCTTAGGTGAAACCTTCAATTTCGTCGCTGTGGCCTGCAATATATGAATGCCATAAAAAAACAACATTTAGCAAACAACCTTGGCTTTACCATTATTGAACTTATTGTCGTCATCGTACTTATTGGCATCCTTGGGGCAATGGGAGCCGGGTTTATCAGTGAAACATTCAAGGGGTTTCGCGATACGGATGTGCGCATGCAGATCTATGAGGAGGGAAAAGCTGCTTTGTTCCGCATGGAGCGTGAGCTGCATATCGCCCTACCAAACGCTGTCAACATCGTGGGCAACAGCATTACTTTTGGCCTTATTGACACCCAGGTTATGAGCACCCCCAACGTGGTTTTTGGCCAGTACACAGAAACGAATCCGGTTGGGGGCTTAACCATATCCGATCGCACTAATGCACTCCCAGCCGAAACAACAATTTCTATCTACAATACCAACTGGGCAAACTTTAACGGCGGAAATAGCCTGTATAGGGTTGCAAGTGCTGCAGGAAGCCAAATGACTTTGGATGCGCCTATCGCACAATCCTCCCCCAGCAGGCGATTTTACGCAGTAAGGCCTCAAGCAGTCCGTTATAATCTGAACGGCACAACGCTTCAACGTGATACAGCAGGTGTAACCAGTGGTGGTGTTGGTGGATTTAACGTTCCTCCTCGGCCATTGGCAAACGATGTCATTCAAACAGGCGGGCTGCCGTTATTTACATACACAGCAGGCTCAACACAAAGAAACAGCCTGGTAACCATCCACTTTTCTATTACAAGGAATAATGAAACAGTTAACTTTCATAAAGAGATCCAGATCAGAAACATTCTATAAGTGTGTATCTGAACTACTGAACAATCAAAAAGGCATTGGCCTTATTACTGCAATTTTTACCATTGTCATACTGGCGTTCTTTGCACTTTTAGTCGTTCGCTATACCACAACATCGCAAATATCCTCTGCAGAAGATTATATTTGGGCCCAGGGATTATACAGTGTTGAGGCAGCTGCCAAGCTGCAAATTTTGCATACTGATAATGGCGGTAATTGGGCAGGAGGCTTTGTTTTTCCAGCAGTTTCCGGAATTCCAACACAAACTGTGGGAACCAATCCCCCGGAAAATTTAGGGGGGGGAAGCAGGATCCGGGTCCAGACTAATCACCCAACAAATATCACAAGAACCATTGAAGTGAAATTTGTTCTTTAACAACATACAACTTCTTAATTTCCCACCCAAAAATAGTCAGGATAATTCTAAAGTAGGAGTACTCCCCATTGCATCATTTACTGCATCATGCTAGAGATGCAGAGTATTTGACAGATGGTGAAATGTGCGTTTCCGGTGGGGCCCGGATAGAGGACTAGATTTTTCCCAGCTCTACACTGGGCAAAAAGCACAAATTTTCTCGCATTTTCCATACGTTATTGTTTGTAACAGATCTGCAAAGTATGATATATTTGGTTAATTTATCATGACTCTACCAGACCTGTTGCGCAAACATTCCCAAATTTACAAAACGCAAGGAGGGGCCAACGTGTTCCTGAACAACAACAAAGGTTTCACTCTTGTTGAGATGGTTGTTGTTATTGTCATCCTCGGTTTTATTTCTGCTACTGCAATCCCCTATTACCTGAACATGCAAAAAGAAGCGAAAATTGCGGTGATGAAAGGTAAGCTTGCTGCAATCAGAGGCGGTGTTGAATTGGCCCACGCCAAAATCCTTGCCTCCGGTGTAAACACCGGCCCTGATGGTGACAACCCGGATTGGCCTACCACTGAAGAGTTACGCTTCAATGAGCTTCGGCTCTCCACCAGGCCTGATTCCATCAGGGGCTTGCGTATTGTTCGCAGTGATCACTATTCAACCCAGATTGACGAAGCATTACCCCCTTGTAACCTGCCGGACATGCCTGCCGCCATGACAACAAAGCTCTCTGCGGTTTCCGATAAAAACGTTGCAGATATTCTCATCAATCCAAGGCGGGCAGATGAGTCAACCTGTTGGGCTTACTATCCCGGTGACGAACGCGACTCTCAAGGGCGAACCGTTGATGCAATATTTTATATCAACGATGACCGGCCCTTGACGGATAACGTGGATGCTGCTGACAAACGACCCTCTGAGTGGTAGCGGAAAAACGTGAGTAAGCTTTACAACACTCTTGAGAAAATCCGGCAGCAGGAATCAGGGCTACCTGGTAAAAAAGCTGCCCCAAAGGCTGTGAAAACACCGGGGGATCAGTTCCGAGTTGGCCGGGCTGTGATTCTCGCTGTTATAGTGTCGTGCCTTGTTGGCCTTGCTGCAGCAGGCACATATTATCTTCGCGACAAGGGCCTGATCATGGCAATAAAATCTGCCTTGCAGACTCTGTCCCAAACACAGCCCAGCCCCGTAACCACTGCCTCCCAGGCACCGACAAAAACCACAAAGCCTAAACCTCCACAAAAAGTTCGACGTACAACTCTTGATGCAGAGCAACTTAATGCTTTGGCGGTTCAGCACATCAAAAAACAGGATTACTGGCAGGGAATTTTATACCTTGATCAGGCAAGAAAACAAAATCCGCAAGAACCAGCCCATCTGCTGAATATGGCCGTTGCCTTAAGTGAGATGGGTTTAACCTTTCCTGCCAAACGACTTTTGTCTGAGGCACGAACCATGGCCCCAGAAAACCAGCAGGTACTTAAGACGATAGCTTTGTTTACGGATTTGGGAATTTGGGAAGAAGTTCCAGCAGAGAAAAATTTACCACAACTCAATGTACAATAACCTTTCGGGACTTTTAGCGTAGCCAGTTATGTTTCAGCTTCATAAAAAGAGAACCTTTGCCATTACAGGCAACAGCCAATACACCATACTGGCCGAGGTCCGGAAAAATCATGCTGGTCAGCCGGTTCTTAATCCCCTTGCGCAAACTGACGATTCACTTTTAAGTGACGTGACCATGCCACGGCTTTTAACCGAAGCCGGCAACATTCACGGTAAGGTTGCCATAGCACTTCCTTTAACCTTTTTTGAGGTTGTTGCTGTTAACCTGCCGCAGATGCCAGATGGCGCCGTGGCAAAAGCCCTGCCCTATCACCTTTCCAAGGCAATAAGCAAACCCCTTAATGAATATATTTACGACTGGCAGATCACAACCAGACATAGGGATCGACTTCAGGTAACAGTCTATCTTTTTCCTGCTGAGTCGTTTCATAAATTGCGCGGTACTCTGAGCAGGCAGCAACTTGACATAACCTCGCTTGAGGCCGATGTTTTTGCCGCCTTTGCATATCTGGAGCGGACCAAGCGCCTCAACGAGGGAGAGGCTACACTTTGCGCCTTGATCTGGCCCCAAAGCATTTCCTTTGCGGTCTACGACAACCGCTACCTTACACTGGTTCGCACCTTAGATACCGAGCAACCGGATCTTGGCGCGCTTCATACTGAAGAGGAAGAAGAGCAGGTCATAGAGGAAAGCACAAAAGAAGAAGATGATCTTCTCATTTCCTATGCTGATTCAGAAGAGTCCAATGCCCTGTTGGCAGATTTTCAGATTCTCACCTCTGAGCCTGGTTCGGAAAAAGAAAGCATGGTCCAGAGCGAAACAGGGGACAAGCCACAGCAGGAACTTTCCGCCCCTAAAAATTGGAGCAGCTACCTTGAGCTGATCAACCTCGAGATCATGCGTACCCGTGATTATTACGCATCCGTACAAAAAGGCGCCTCTATAAAAAGGGCGTTTATTGGCGGAGCAGAGAACTTTTGGCAGGAGCTTGTAGCCAGCAGTGCAGAGGTAACGGACCTGGAATTTGAACAGCTTTGTGATGATTCCACCCTGGCCAAAGACAGCGAGGCGATATTCCAGGCCATGGGCACCGGCACGGGAGCGAGGTGGTAATAATGCTGGAAAGAATAAACCTTGTTCCCAAACAACCCATCTCCACAAAATTGCGTAAGGCAACTCCCTTGGTGGTTGGTGCCTTTCTCATCATGGCCTTGCTCTACATCGGCATCAATGACAGATCATTACAGGGGAAAATTAAAAGGCTGGACACAGAAATTACCCGGATCGAAGCACAGGCTCAGGCCGCGCAAATGCTGCAGGCGCAAATATCCGCAGTGGAAGGTCAGGTAAAAAAACTCAAAGATCAACACAGCCAACTTGATCAAACCGTGGCCATGCTTTTTGCCCAGCAAGGCAGAAAAAAATATTATTCCCAGGCCCTTGCCGGTATTGCCGAAAAGCTGCCCAGCACGGTGCGCTGTGACAAAATCATCTTCACGCAGAGCACAGGCAGCATCCAAGGGACAGCCTTGCAGTACCGTGAGTTGCCGGAATTTATTAGGTCATTAAACAATGATAAGCGTTTTGCCGGTGCTGTTTTGCAAGATCTTGATCGTAAACCAGAAGAGAATCAGGTCGGCTTTCATTTTACTATTAATTTTGCAGTGAACTAGGAAGCAGCTTCATGAATATCGACAAGACGACATGGATCAAGCTGCAAAACAAGGCCAAAGAGTGGTACTACCAGCTGCGCAATGACGCGGAGGCCCTGGTTGAGATAAGAAAGCTTACCCTCGGATTCATGGTCGGCTTTGGCATTCTTTATGCTGGGAACGCTCTGTATCTTGAACCTCAAGAGAAAAATCTTGCGCAAAGGAAAAAACAGCAACAGGAACTGCGTGCAACCACACCGGCTCAACTTGGCGAGGCACTTGCCGGCAAGCTGAAAAAATTAACCACAGAGAAAACCGGGCTTGAGGATAAAATAGCTATCCTCAAATTACAGGAACAGTTTCACGCTGAACAGTGGCAGGAATGGGGCAACCTGGAAAAATTTACCAAATCGGTCTTCACCCTGCATGACAATGCGCCAGTAAACATCGAGGACAACCTGCAGCAGATGAGCCAATTGGAGAACAGAAGCCAGAACGGGTTTACGGTTCACCCACTCAACCTCTCCGGCCAGGTCGAATTCTCTTCACTGTATAATTAGTCGGCCCTGAAAAACCAATAACCTGTTGAAATTTAAGTATTTTTTTGCTAAG
>CAYLQA010000031.1:0-43456 GCA_964385695.1 uncultured Desulfobulbia bacterium
TCACCACCCCGGCTCTTTACCGACGCAGCTTACGGTAGTTTGAAGCCTCCACCTGAATGGCGGCTTCGAGGGGCCTTCCCTCATCTCTTATGCAGCATAGCTGCAAGGAGGACTTCATCCTCCTATGCGCCTTCGTGGCACACGATCACCGGAGATTTTAACGGGGACGGCAGGACAGATGTCGGTCGGGTGCATGCCAGTGGAGTTGGTTTCTATTTATCGAACGGAACAAGCGGCTGGACACAAATATCAGGCATAGGGAGCCTCTCTCCTGGGCAGGGCTTTACAGACGCCAATACCTACCCGATATTCACCGGAGATTTTAACGGGGACGGCAGGACAGATGTCAGCCGGGTGCATAGCAATGGTGTCGCTTGTTACTTATCAAGCGGAGAAAGCGGGTCGGGGCAAGCCGACCTCCTGACCAGCATCTCCAACGGCCTGGGCGGCACCACCACGGTTGAATACACCCCCTCCTCGGCCTGGTCCAACACCTACCTACCGGTAGGCATGATCCTGCAGACGGTCTCCTCGGTGACAACAAGCGACGGCCGAGGCAACACCTCCACCACCAACTACTCCTACGAGGGCGGCCTCTGGTCCAATAAAGAACGCTCGTTCCTGGGCTTTCGCAAGGTCACAGCCGTGCTCGATGCCGAGGGCAACTATACCGAGACCTTCTACCTCCAACGGGAGGGCTCTATCTCAAAACCCGAGTTTACCTATTTTAAAGACCCCTCAGGCAGCATCTACCGTTACAGCCAGTTTGATTACGACTATAACCTTGAGGCACCCTATACGTCCCTTTTGACCAACCGCTGGGAGTATGAGTGCAACCTCTCCAGCAACTGCTTTAAAACCCTTAGCCAGTTTGCCTACGACAATTACGGCAATGTGGAAACCACCTACGAGTACGGCGATTATGATGTGGCAGGCGATGAGCGCACCACCGTGCGTACCGTTATCCCCAATACCACCGACTATATCGTCAGCCTGCCCGCATCAGAAGAGGTCTTTGAGGGCATTGGCGTGGACCCGCTCAACCTCAAGAAACAGGTGCGCTTTTACTACGACAACAACACCTCGCATATCACTGCTCCTGTTAAGGGCGATGTGACCAAGCTTGAGAAATGGAACGACCAGACCGGCGGCTATGTTGCTGCATCCATGACCTACGACACCTACGGCAATGTCACCACCAAGACCGATGAACGCGGTACCACCACGGTCACCGAGTATGAGACGGCCTATAATATCTACCCCACTGCCACCTATGTGGAGGTCAACCCTGCGGCTGGCTGCAGTGCAGTAAACCACTGCATGACCACGGTCTGGGACACGGTACTCGGGCTTAAGCTCTCCACCACGGATGCCAATAACGCCACCTCATCCAACACCTACGATGCCATGGGCCGTGTGTTGAACCAGACCAATCCGGCAGGCACCACCGTTGTCCAGTATCTGGACTGGGGTAACCCCACCCTGCAGCGCATCCGTAAATCCGAGCCCGATGGCACTGCCGACGGCCTTTGGACCGAGGCGTACCAAGACGGCCTGGGCCGCGCCTACAAACAGGTACGCGAGGGCGGCTTTACCCAGGAGACCGAGTTTGACGATGTTACCAAACGTCCATTCCGCCAATCACTCTGGTACGCAGCAGGCGAGAACCCGCGTTACATCACCTACCAGTACGACGGCTTGGGTCGTAAACGCATCATCACCAACCCCGATGCCACCTATGCCGAGGTGGTCTATGCCAACGATGCAAATGGCAAGCCCTACAAGGCCGCCTATGACGAGCTGCGCCACGAGACCGTCATGTGGCAGGATGCCTACGGCAATGTCACCCAGGTGCGTGAGTATATCGATGCCACCTATGCCTACACCACCTATGAGTACGATGTGCTGGGCAACCCGGTGCGGGTGGTGGATGCGCACGGCAACGAGACCACCACGCTTTGGGACTCACTGGGCAGAAAACTCACTACCAATGATGTGGATATGGGCACCTGGAACTACCTCTACGACGCGACAGGTAACCTGCTTACCCAGACCGATGCTAAGAATCAGCAGACCGAGTTTAGCTACGATGCCTTGGGCCGTGTTACCGCCAAGACCGTGCAGGGCGTGATTGCAGCAGAGTATTTTTATGATGAAGCAGGCCACGGCGCAAGCCAGGGCCGCCTGACCCGGATCATCACCCCGGACGGCTCCGAATCACACACCTGGAATAACCTTGGGCTTGAGACCGAGGTAACCCGTTGCGTGGACAGCGATTGCATGACCATCGGCCAGGGTTATGATTCTCTGGGCCGGGTAACCTCCATCACCTATCCGGACAACGAGGTGGTCACCTATGGTTATGACGATTCCGGCCAGCTTGCCGCAGTGCCCGGCTATGCCGACTCCTTAAACTGGACCAGCAACGGCCAGCTTGCGGCCATGAATTATTCTAACGGCACCTCCAACACCTTTACCTTTGATGCAGACCGCCAGTGGCTCACCACATCCACGGTTACCGGGCCGGGTACCACCACCCTGTACGAGGCAGGGTACACCTATTACGCCACTGCCTTGATCAGCGATATCGTCTCTTCAACCAATGCCCAGCTCAACATGCACCTGGGCTATGACTCCATCAACCGTCTTACCACGGTGACCGGCGGCCAGTCCCAGAGCTTTACCTACGATGCCCTAGGCAACATGACCAACAACTCGGCCCTTGGCACATACGGTTATAACGACCCGAACCATAAACACGCCGTGACCAGCGCAGGTGCAATGACCATGGCATACGATGGCAACGGCAATATGACCACCGACGGATTCCGCACCTTTAGCTGGGATGGCGAGAACCGTCTTAAATCTGTCACCCGTGACGGCCTTACCACCAGTTTTAAATACGATCAGGATGGCAACCGGATCGAAAAGGCCGGGGCCACCGGCTCCATTATCCGTTACTTCGGCTCCATGGTGGAGCTCAACAACGGCGAGTTGGTCAAGCATTACTATGCAGGCTCCATGCTCATTGCCAAGCAGGATACCTCTGGCACCTACTGGTACCACGGCGACCACCTGCAATCCACCAGGTTGATGACCGACAGCCTAGGCCAAGCAGTTAAAACCTACGACTACGCCGTGTTCGGCGACATCATCAACGAAACCGGCACCCTGCACAACGAGCGTACCTATACCGGCCATAACGTGGATCCGGATACTGGACTGATTTATATGAATGCCAGGTATTACGATGCGACGCTGGGACGCTTTCTCTCGGCCGATACCATCGTCCAAGATCCGTTCGACCCGCAATTTTTAAACCGCTATACATACTGCCGTAACAATCCAGTGATGTACACCGACCCTAGTGGACATTGTTGTGGGATTGAGGTGATTATCGCCGGAGCAGTTATTGGAGCACTAATAGGTGGGACGACTGCTGAATTAATGGGCGGCGATTTTTTTGAGGGAGCATTGACAGGGGCAATATCCGGTGCCCTTTTTGCCGGTGTCGGAAATATGATTGCAATGGCTGAGCAGGCTGGACGTGCATTTACGACACTTCAACAAGTTGGCCTACATGCCGGGGCAGGAGCTTTGTCTGGTGGAATTAATAGTTTTATTACCGATAGTGACTTGGGAATTGCCATGTTGACTGGGGCTATTGCTGGAGGAGTAGGCATGTATGCAGGCCCATACTTGGAAGCATTCGGAAAACCAATTGAATATGCGGGAAGATCACTCATGGGTGGATTCATTGGTGGCTTGGGAGCTGAACTATATGGGGGAGAGTTCGGACGAGGATTTGCCCAAGGTGCACTAACCGCAGCTTATGGAGCAATTGCTAATGATGGGTTACATAAAGGAGCTAAATTCATTTTTCGTAAAAACGATGCCTTACCCGACCAGTATACAAATGCGGATGTTGTAAATGATGCTCTCAATATGGTTGTGAATTCCCCAGATGGTCCTGTTAAAATCTATGATGGGATGAGCTATCGAGTAATAAATAAAAATGGAAACCGCCTTAGTTACTCAGATGAACAAATGCAGTTGAGTGGAGTGTACTCGATTGGAAATGGGGGAACTGTTACCATTAACAAAATAGAGGGACGTTTGCCTATGATGATTCCAATACCGAGAACTGTGACTTTGTCTGCTAGTCAGACTGGGATCGTTAACGTTCACTTAGATTATCCCTGGTACAAACCAGTGCCAATTCCAAGGAGTTATTCATATGAGTAATTACGTCTCTGTTCTTAAAAGCGGGGTGTTTTTTTGTTTATTTTTGAGCTGCCATGCTCCTGCCTTTGCTGGATTTAGTGATAAGAGTACCTCAGGCTTCGAAAAGTCTCACAACGCTGCACCTGTCGGATATTGGAAACAAATTGATAATGAGAAAAGTATTGTTTCAATAACTAGAGAAGAAGGTGGCTTTTTGTTAATGGGAATTTCTGGGAAAGAAGTGTTTTCATACTCCTTTTACTTGTCAAAATTAAAAAGCAATACGGTTGCCGTCGTTCCCGGAGGGGGAATTGCATCCGCTGGGCCGAGGTTAAAACAGCTAGAAGAAGGAAGGGCCTTTATAGGGCACAATACTCTAATGAGGTATGAAGAGACATTTGATAGTCTTCGTTTGACACCGATCACGCTCAGGCTTGTTGAGGATGACATTAACAAAGGATTGTTAGAAGGGAAAGTGGAGTATACTTGTTTGCCAGAACCAGAGGAGAAGGCTAGCTCAGCTCAAAGTGAAAAAAGAAAAACGGCTTGTCCTATTTATGATGTCGAGCCCGCCACCTTGCGTGACTATATTGAAAAAAATAATGAAAGGATTTTTGACCGAAACAACACAGTAATCTTGCAGAAAATATATTGACATGTATTTCAAAAGACTTACCCCACCCTTTTAGGTAACGCATGAAACAACAAAATAAAAAATCGGGCACCTTTTTTTTCGCTATCTTGGTCATTGCCATTGCCGGGCTCTCCATCCTGTTCTTCATAGGGCCGGAGTTTTCCAAGGAGAAGGTTTCTCTTACTGAAAACAAAAAAAAACCTGCGGCCGAAAAACTTCTCTCTCCCCCATCAGAGCAAGCTGTAATCGATTCGGCAGAGGACAAGCTAGATAAATCCGCTGTGCGGGCTCAGGATATCGAAGCCATGCGCAAGGAGGCGCAAAGGAAGAAGGGCCTCGAACAGGACTCCATGCCCCAAAGCAAATATATCGCCCCAGGCACGCCACCCGATGTCACAGCAGAGGAGCACCCCCAGAAACGTTTGGCAGCAGAACAGCGCGGCCCTTTGCCCCAAGCCAAAATCACCCCCCCTCCCCGAATCGACAGCATCGCAACTACCAAGCAGACCGAAACCCTCTCCACCCCAATCACCCCCGAGTCGGCCCCCTCTCCCTTCTGACCCACACCCACCAAGATCAATCCGCCCCGAACTCCAAAGAAGTCTGTTTTTTATAAAGCCAGAAAACAGGAGAGCCGGTCTATTTGATCTCGGATCAGAGTCCTCTATAAATCGAGGGCAAGCGTTTTGTTTTTTGCTCAAATGTTTAAAACTTAGGTCGAATTATCTTATTATTATCGACTAACCTGAGCCCCCCTGCGCTCTCCATTTCTTTTCTGAGGGAGCTTGCAATGGAGGAAACCCCAGTAGCCTCTACCCGACTGGCAATATCCTCAAGGACAGCCCATTCTTCTCGCACCCGACTTTCTCCCCCGTTCCCGGAAGAAGTTGTTACTAAACGTAGACAACTCCCACCTGGATCAAAGAGTCGCCTGAGATATTCCCCAGGCGAGCATTGCTTAATTACTTCGACCACTCTTGAGAGTGGCCACTCCCGGCGAAAAAGCGTGATTGCGACGTAAGCATCGCACACATTCCAGTCAATTTCATCTTCATTGTTCTTCTCTTTCGCAAAATCTTGAGCTAGCGACAGATAGTAATCTTCTTGCTTCGCCTCCCAAGGGTCTAAATCCTCAAAAGGCTCTTCATAGTTTATAATTCGGTCAATACGATTATAAACCTTCACCTCAATCTTCTCTCGCTGTGCCAGTGCAATCCTATTCAGTTCATTAATTTCTTCCCAAGTTTTTGAGAATTGACTTTCCGTCCGTGAAGTTGGCATTTTCAAAATTCTGCCGACTTTTTTGCGATACATTTCTGCCGCCTGTGCAGTTAGGTCTGCAACAACGGCTTGCTGAGAATAATTAAGAGCCAACATCCTCACAGCATCCTCAAACGGGCAACTCTCCAAGTACATCACAAGATCGATAGCATTCCGGCCCACGGCCCTTTTTTGCCCAGGAATATAAAACTTTCCTTCCCGAAGTGTAATTTCCTGAACCTTATCCCTATTTGGATATTGCTCTAAAATTGAGGATAACTCAATTTTTCTGACCTGCGAGGCCAGGTTTTTCAGGCTAGTGTTTTCTATTTTTACTGACTCGACAGTACGAGAGAGGCGAGAATTTTCCCTCTTAAGTGTCTCAACTTGTTTTTTTAAAATTATTGCTTCAGAGACTTTTGACTCAGATTTTCTTAGAAAATTGATTGCCACGTTCCGTTGCTTATATAAGCCTACAGCAGCTTTCTTCATCCCCTGAGCATATTCCTCCTGCTTTAAGGGGTTGTATTTAGCAAGGCCGACTAAAGGCTCCGGGGCTTTAGGCAGCGCAGGGAGCTTCACCCTTGTTGTGCTATTGACCTGGCCATAAAATTGAGAAACTTTCACATGTTTAGCACAGCTTCCTTTCAAACCTCTTTCAAGCCCCAAATGTCTCACCGCTCCAGCATAACCAGACTGAAGATCACGCAGAACCTGACGAGATCCACCTAAAAGTTTACGGCAATTGAGTCGCCCATCGACCATGGGCACCATGACCGCATGAATATGAGGTGTGGATTCGTCTAAATGCACGACTACAGAGACAATGCGGTCATCCCATTTTTCTTTCATCCACTTCATGGTTGCATCACGCCAGGCCTCCATGCGCTCCTGATCATAGAGACCTGCTACTTCAGGGGATTGAGGCCGGAAATACTCTGGGCTTGCACTACAAAAAATCTCCACGGCTAATACCGCATTTTTCCGTACCTTCTTGCCTCCGTTATTGCCAATTCCTTTTTTTACTGCTTCCACTAGACCAGTTGTCTTCACCAACGCCTCATTAAATGAGGCTCGTTCACGATCCACATTGGGCGTATTACGCAACCTAAGATTGTGCTGTGCCGCACCACCTATAGCGCCCCATGTCTTTAATTTCTGTATTCGTAAAATTGCATATGGCATACATGTACTCTCCTATAGGCATGCTATGAGCATGCAAAACGCATAGGTGGAACCTTGCGTTTGTCTTTTCCTGAAGGCCGGAGGCCGAAAGCGAACGCAACAATTGCAAATTGTGGAGTGAGTCCACTTTTCAGCCACCGCTCCGCTGCTAAAAAGTGGTGAAACAACTCACCTCAACAGCAGTTCCAGTCCCACTAGTGTCACCGATGCGGAGACAAACCCAGACATAACCCCCGTTGCAAGTATCAAGAATAAATACTCCTTTTCCTTGTGCTCTAAATTTTTTGCTACTTTCTGAGCCCTCTTCATGAGAAAAGGGCCAATTCTTTCAATACGTCCGACGCTACTTGTGAATTTATCGAGGGCCTCTTCTACATCCAGCATGGTTGAAAACAAACGCTCACTCACCTTTTGCATTTGGGCTACCAATTTACGTGTTTCATCCACCAAATTTTCACTGGCCTCACCGAGATTCTCTGAAAGCCTTAAACTCAATTCCGTTGTGAGAGCCTGAGCTATGCGCAAGTTTTCTTGATTCACAGCTGAAATTTCCCGCGCCACCCCAGATATTATTTTTTCAGCTACTACATGACCATGAAGCCGTGACAACTCCTTTTTCAAGACAGGCAGATCTGTAATTTGCTTATCCATTTAGATAGCTCCTTTTAGCTAGTTAATTCAAAGCACCCATTGCTTCGGCAATTTTACTTAGAACTCGAGCATCCGTGAGGTCGCTAGGTAGCTCAGATGTATTTAAAGCCTTCTGGCAGATAACCTTTTGCTCCTCTAAAGGCATATCTTCGAAGTGCTTTGCTGCTAATCTCATTTGCTCTAACAAGTCCCTTTCCTTTAGTTCGGAGTCAGCTTCTCGCTGTTCAAGTTCTCTTTTGCGCAATTCACGCTCCGCTTCTTCTTTGACCCAGTTTGCCAGCTCCCTTTTTCTTCCACTTGTTAACCGTCCCCCCTCTTCCGCGATTTTTCTTCGAATTCCTTCCGAAAAAGCAAACTCACTCGTCCGTATCTCCCCCGCGTGTACCATTTTCTTTGTTAAAAGACGGACATACTCTTCCACTAACTGGCACTCATCTTCTGCCACGTGCTCCGGGGATAAAGGGGGTGGCTGGTGGGTTTCTTTCTTTAGGTTAGAGCCAGGTTTTGTTTGGTTGGGGGGTAAGGAGGATTGCTCACCGCAATCCTGTCCCATGCTTTCAGCATGCTCTTCGCTTCCCGCTTGCATGCTCCCTGCATCTGTTCCCCACCTAGCCATTGCAGCTTCCCGCGCTTTTTTACTCCGTTGTTTAGAGTGCGCAGCCCAGTGGTTATGTTCAACCCAGTCGTGTATTACATAGCAATCAGAAACGTCATCATGTTCAATTAGCTTCAGATCTAAAAGGGTATTCACAAACAGCTTCACATCTCCCCCCCAACCAGCTGCGATACAAATATCTTCTTCTGACCAACCAGAAAGACGTCCTTCCGGGGCATCTTCAGCAACCGCACCCCACAAATCCATTACAGCTAGAACCCCTGTACACTCGAGTCGGTTTAACAATTTTTGTCTTTTTCGATTTCTACGCCAACCAAGACTAATTCTGTAGTCTGTATTCGCCATGGCTCCCCCTACCTACTAACCTTGGATGACAGACTCTTTCTTCCGAGGCCTACCACGCTTTCTCCCTTTACTCGGGTGAAGCATTGCCTTTTCCTCCAACCACTCCTTTACATCATTGAGCCTCCATGCCCACCTGCGTCCTATCCGGAAAGGCCTAGGAATGGCACACGGCCAGGCTTTTCGTTGGATATGAGACCGAATTGCAGCCTCACTTGTCGCCATTAACCCTGCCAGGTCACCCACATAAATTATTTCTGGTTTCACCTTTAACCTCCTGATACAATTACTATTATTAATCTTGCATATGTATCCAACAGCTTGAAAAGCTATGGTTAATAGTGATCTTAGGATCAAAATGCCGAATAAGCTTTCCCCTAAACGTGACACTTGATTTATCAGGCTGTTTTCACAATGGAAAAAATATGGCTACCCCTAAAAAACTCGCTTCGGCGATAGTTAAAAAAGTTGAAGAACACATTGAAAATTCCGGCAAAGGCAAACTTTATTGTCAAACTTTTCGCAATGTGGCCTTAGAGATTCTTCCTTTACCAACTGGCACAAGACGTTTTCTAGAATCAGCGGAAAGTGAACTAATTCGCCCCTTTGAGGAAAAGCAACCCCGTTATTTAACGTGGGAACATTTACGTGAGGCACGACGCACAATGACCGACCTCGCTCGCAAAAAAATTTTGTCGAAATGTGATAATTTCAATGGGCAACTAGAAGACTCAGCCACCGCACTCGCATACGCTCAAGACAAATTAGAAGAAAGAAGGAATTACTACCCAAAATCCCTGAACGATTCGCCGAAAGACTCTTGGGGATACTGTTATTGGTGTTGGAGAATTATTCCTGACGGATCAAGCACGTTGAAACGTCAGGGAAAATGTGAGCTACATGAACGAGGAGGTATAGAATACCACCGTATTTTAAGAGCGCTTAAGCGTGCTAAAAGAAAAGAACCTGACAATCATTTTTCATACCACCCTTGGGCTTTGACACCAATAGTGGAAGGTGTAAGTAGGCGTACCAAAGAAGTTTTCCAAGAAATCCCCAAATCGATTTGGTCTGGGCTGGTTACAGGTGAATTCCCCCCTGAAAACCACACGGTCTTCCCTGTAACCGTTGACCTCCCAGCAATTTGGAGTAAATTTTATTTTACAGCTGATTATGTAATGAAAAACGGTGGGGACCTGGAAAAAGCTTCAAGTATTCTCAAAACACTTCAAAGCTACAACTCCCCGAAGTTCATTGAGAGCGCAAAGGCAACAAGTCCTTACAAAAAAATCGAAACAATTTTTGAATTTATGGAAAAAGATTTTAACCTTGCTTACAAATTTCTGTTTTGGGCAGAAGTCTGGCTCCAGTTTCTACATGAGGACAAGGAAAGCAACCCCCATGGAGGGAAAAGAGCAGGCGCCGGGCGCAAAAAGAGAACAAACACTTTTTAGGGGGCGGTCAATATGCCAAAATTCACATACAATCGAAAAGAAAAAAACGAGTTCGAAAGAGAATTGCTACGATACAAAGAATTCTTGAATTTCGTTATAGGAGCATTTTCTTTCAATCTTGCATTCGTGTCACTTGGCACACAACGCCCCCAACTTTCGGCTATTATTTGTATTTTTTTTGTAATGCTCTTAATTAGCTATGGTTCTCGACACTACCCGAAAACCCTCCTGAGGTTAAAGAAAAACGAAAAACTTGGCGAAGCTGAAGAACTAATTTTAATTGGACTTCACAAAAAACATTTTGGATTCCCAGGATTATTCAGAAATTTTTCGATTTTTTTTGTGGGGTTTCTCTCCCTTTCTTCTGTATTCATATATGGCGAGTCCCTCAAAAATTTCTTTTAAATCATTCCAGCGAGTTTAACTTGCTCCATTTTTGCTCCAATGGGTATTAAAAAGATGGTTAATCATAGCTCAGCACAACTAATCGTTTACCAGCAAAACCAAGCACTTACAATGACACAGCATGAATAACCATGCACTTAAAGTACGACTACGAATCCGTAGGTCGGAGGTTCGAATCCTCCCGGGCGCGCCAGAAACACCAAGGGTTTAGAGGTTCTCCTCTAAACCCTTTTTTATTTTGAGCCTCCTGGTGGCCCTCCAAAAACTCAGCATCCCCCAAGAGAAGGACAATTAAATGAAAGAACTTGAGGCTGGGGTGTTTTGGAAGGCTGCTAAGGACAAATTCTTCGAAAAGAATGCCCACTACCTCCGGGACGAAGACCGTCTTAAGGACCTGAACTACTTCATAAAACTAGTCGCCAACTCAGAAGAGGGTAAGACGCTGTCAATGGACGGCATTCTCTCTAGGGCTCAGGAGCTTGAGGAAGGTATGTTTTATGCCATGGGTCAAATTGAAAACCATGAAACCGAGCAGGTCAACGAAGCGACAAAACTACCCCATGGCTGGCAGATTATCGAAGGAACAAAAAATAACAAACCATAGCACTCCTGCCTGTCGACATGAAGCAACAAAGGTGGTTTAGTTGCATGAATTCCTATCCCTATAATTATAGGGGAGAAGCTACGTTTTCCTTATTGTCTTTAGTGAATTCAAATTGCAGGTGCACCACGAGCTGCTATTGAGAAACGAGGTCTGTCCCCAATTTCCCACAGTTTGAACTGTTGCACTTTTTGCAACAGTTGCTCCCTTATCTAGTTCCTCGGTGGAGTAGACTAAGCGAAGATGTCTTGAAATAACAGATTTGTCTCGATCAAAAAGGTCCGCCACTTGGTTCAAGGTCTCACGGACCGCCGCCACCTCAGTCTGCGTTTGTTTTCCCAAAAGCTCCCCTAGGCCACCATCCCTTTCACAAATACCTCGACAAACTCCTTCATCTTATCCAGGATGCGCATGCCAATGCTTCTGGCCTGCAGCACACTGGGACGGTTGTCGAGGCATTTTAGGATGTCATCGCGCACAGGCTCCTGTTCGCTGAAAATATAGGCATCCACCAGAGCCTGAAACTGCTTCTTGTCGAGATGCTCATCTTCACAGATCTTGGCCAGGACCAGGGTCTTTTGATCCTGCCAGAATTTTTCAAACTCATCACCAATGGCATCGGCGTCATCAATCTTGGGCAGGTGCTGATCGATAAATTTTTCTATCAGCTCGCGCTTGCTGCGCAGTTCAATATTGCCGGAGAGCATGTCAAGAATGGCCTTCTTCTGTTTCCCCTGCTCCTTCTTCTCCGCCTGCTTGAGCTTGGCCAGCAGGCGCAGGATATAGGCGACATTGATTTCATCGCGGTGGATCAGCTCCAGCTCAAAGTCCACATCGTTTAGGATGGAGGTCTTTTCCTTCTCCTTCTTGACGTTGTCGCGGATATCAAGATACTTGCTCTTATAATCCTCAAAGGCTTGCTCACTCATGGGCAGATCATCCCAAGAAAAATCGGCAAAGGAGGTCAGCACATTGCGGATACGGCTCAACTCCCGGAAGGCCTTGATAAATTCCAGGATCTTCTCTTCATCTTCCAGCTCATCCACACTCGGCACGGTGGGGGCAATCTTCAAGAGCTCTACAAAGGCCATGGAGAACTTGCGGACAATCTCCTCATAGGGTGGAAGAAATATCTCCTCACTGGCCTCTTTATTTGAGAACAGGGCTACCGCCTCGTCCGTGGCCTTCTTCAGGTTCCTAAAACAAAGAATATTACCGTGCGACTTCTTTTCATTGAGGATGCGGTTGGTGCGCGAGTAGGCCTGGAGCAAGCCGTGATAGCGGAAGTTCTTGTCCACATACAGGGTGTTGAGCTTCTTGGCGTCAAAGCCGGTCAAGAACATATTGACCACCAACAGGATGTCCAGCCGCTCCTTGTCAGGAAAGCCCACCTTCTCCCGCTCCTTCATCCGCTTGCTGATGTCCTTGAAATAATTTTCAAACTGTACCGAATCCTTGGTGGAGAAGGCCGTGGAGTACATCCCGTTATAGTCGCAGATAAACTCATCGAGTTTGTCACGGCTGTGGCTGGTGCGGTACTGGGGCTGCGGTTCAGCTGCCATCAGGTAGTCGCCAAACGATGAACCATTATCATCATCATTGGGCAGCATGCCGTCGGCATCCGGGTCATCCTCATTGGCCCCGTAGCTGAAGATGGTGGCAATGCGCAGGCTATGCTCCCCCGCCTCTTTCTTGGCCATAAACAGCTCGTAATACTTGATCAGGCAATCAATGCTGCTCACCGTAAAGATGGCCGAGTATTCCCTATTATGGGTCTTCTGGTCATGGTAGTGGATCAGGTAATCAACGATCTTCTCCAACCGCTGCGGAGACTCAAGCACCTCCTTGGTGTCGATATCCTCCACCCCAATATCCACAAAGGTGTTTGACTTGTTCTTATACCTGCCGATGTACTCAACGCTGAAGCTCAGGACGTTCTGGTCCCGGATGGCATCGGTGATCAGGTAGCTGTGCAGCCGCTCGCCAAACAGGTCCTTGGTGGTGCGCTTGCCCCGCTCATTCTTCTGGGAATTGTCCTCAAAAATCGGCGTACCGGTAAAGCCGAAGAGCTGCGCCTGCCGGAAGAAGTCGGTAATCTTCTTGTGGGTTGCGCCAAACTGGCTGCGGTGACACTCGTCAAAGATAAAGACCAGCCTCTGGCCCCGCAGAGCCTCCATGGAGCCCAGGTAGCGCCCTTTGGATATGGCGTTGTTGAGCTTCTGGATGGTGGTGATGATGAGCTTTGGGTTCTTTATTTCACCCTTCGCATCCTTATACCTGCCCAAGAATTGATCAACCAAGATCTTGGTGGCGTCAGTAGCGTCAACACTTCCTTTTTGAAAGCTGTTGAACTCCTTCATGGTCTGGTAGTCCAGATCCTTGCGGTCCACCACAAAGACAACCTTGGCCACCTCAGGCATATCCATAATGATCTGACTGGCCTTAAAGGAGGTCAGGGTCTTGCCCGAACCGGTGGTGTGCCAAATATAGCCGTTGTCGCGGCTGGTATGGACTTGGTTGATGATGGCCTCGGTGGCGTAGAACTGATAGGGCCGCAACACCATAAGGAGACGGTGCGTCTCATTAAGGACGATATAATGGCCCAGCATCTTGCCCAGGTGGTCGGTGTTCAGAAAGGCCTCGCTGAACTTGCTTAGCTCGGTGATGTTGCGATTCTGCTCGTCGGCCCAAAAAAAGGTCTGCTTAAAGGACTGCCTGCGATTATTGGCGTAATATTTGGTATTGACCCCGTTACTAATGACAAAGACCTGGATGTACTGGAACAAGCCGCTGCTGGCCCAGAAGGAATGGCGCTGGTAGCGGTTGATCTGGTTAAAGGCCTCTTTCAGCTCCAGGCCCCGCCGTTTCAGTTCGATCTGCACCAAGGGCAACCCATTGACCAGCAGGTTGACGTCGTAGCGGTTCTCATAACGCCCCTTGACCGTAACCTGCTGGGTGACCTGAAAGAGATTGTTCTGCCAGTTGTCGCTATTAAAGAATCGGACATAGAAGCTCTCGCCATTATCGCGGGTCAGTTGTAAGCGGTCGCGCAGGGTCTTAGCCTTTTGGAAGACATTACCCTTGGCCAGATGGTTGAGGATGGCGCTGAACTCTCGTTCGCTGAAACTGGTCTTATTGAAATTCCCGAGTTGCTCCTGGAGATTGGTAAGCAGGCTCTCCTCATCACGGATCTCCACCTGACTGTAGCCCAGGCTGCCGAGCTGTTTGACCAGGTTGTCTTCCAGTATGGCTTCGGGTTGATGACTCATACGAACATTTTTTGCAGCAGGCCTTTTTTGAAGGTTTGGGTTTGCTCTAACTCTTTTGAAACAAGTGTTATTTTCGACTTTAGCATTTCTAAAAGCGCAGAAATTTTATTCTGCTCCTTGATACATGGACGCTGGATTTTAAGCCCCGCAAAAGCATCATAAGTAATCTGCTTCCCATCACGAATCCCTACGACAGTTTTACTTAGCTTTGTTATAAAATCTTCTTTCTTGAAAAAATGTTTAAAGAAGACAAGATCAATTTCGACTTTGGGCTTAAGAATGATGTACGCCGGGCTGCAAATGCCCTTCACTTCGGAAAATTCTATACCTCCTTGAAATGATCTGAGGCTAATCACGAAGTCTCCGGGCTCAACAATCTTGTAAGAATTAACACTTTCCTGACTTGATTTAATTTCAATACCAATACTATCACGAAATACCATTCCTCTTTCTTGTGAAGCAGCCAGAATAGGCAGATCACCATTATGCTGTTTATTTGAATGGCTTCGGAAAAGATCCTTACCTCTTTTCTCCTGCCAATCCGGATAGTCCTGGCCGTTGTCATCCTTGAAGCGGATCTGCTGGGAGAAAATCTTTTGCATCACCCCTTTCTTGTACTGCTCCAGCAGCTCCTTCTTGCGGCTCAGCTGCTGGATCTTGCGGTCCACGGCAGAGAGAAAAGAGGCGATTTTTTGTTGTTCGGGGAGGGAGGGGAATAACTTCTCAAAATGAATGAAGTCTAAATAGTGAACCCGTTTTTTTTCCTCCAAAGTTCCCGTTGACATCCTATCGTAATATTGGACCATCTTATAGCATGTTAAGAAAGGTTCAAAATAGGCTGGATCTCCCTCGGAGTTACAGTGAAAAATATTATAATATTTTGAGACTGCTACCGGAAAACTCTCCTTGTGCATTGCCAAAGCCCCAAACCTTAAATTCATAGGGTTAAAAGCAAAATCACCAGGAGACATTCTTTTATATGCCTCTTCTTCAGACTTTACAAGAAAGCTCCTCTCATAGCGTTCAGACTTGGGAACAACACCATTTTCTATAGTCAAACTGTACAAAGGCAAATCCAGGCTAGCGGTTTCACGCCTTTCTTTAAGAAAAAAACCTATCTTCCTTTTTACCCAGGCTCCTTGAAATTGTGGGAACCTTAATGCTGGGCAATCACTTGCTGCCTTTTGCATAATCATGCTTCCCTTAAAAAGGTGTATCAATACCAAGCTGTTGACAGAAGTCGGCAATCACCCCATCCGTCTCCGCCATCTCCTTGTCAAGCGCCTTAAGCTCCTGGGACACAGCCCGCAGGTCCACCGGCCCTTCCTCCTCGAAGGTATCCACATAGCGGGGAATGTTGAGATTGTAGTCGTTCTCCACCACCTCGCTGAGCTCTGCCAGATAGCTGTATTTGTCCCTTGTCTGACGCTCCCGAAAGGTGGTGACGATACGCTCAATATCCTCGGGCCGAAGGGCGTTCTGGTTCTTGACCTTTTCAAAATACTGACTGGCGTCAATAAAGAGGATGTTATCCCTATGCTGCCGCTTTTTTTTCAGCACCAAGATACAGGTAGGAATATTGGTGCCATAAAAAATATTAGCTGGCAGACCAATCACCGCATCCAGGTAGTTACGTTCCTTGACCAGATATTCACGTATATGACCCTCGGCTGCTCCTCGAAAGAGCACACCATGGGGCAGGACCACAGCCATGGCGCCGTCATCATCAAGCTGGTGGAGCATGTGCTGAACAAAGGCAAAATCCGCCTTTGATTTGGGGGCCAGCTTGCCGTAGGGGGCAAAGCGGTCATCACTCATAAAGAGCGGGCTGGCGCTCCACTTGGCTGAGAAGGGAGGATTGGCAACAATGACCTCGAAACGCTGGTCACTATGCTGGGGGTGCTCCAGGGTGTCTTCCTGCTTGATGTCAAACTTGCGGTAATGGACATTGTGCATGATCATATTCATGCGGCACAGGTTGTAGGTGGTGGGATTGGACTCCTGACCGTGAAAACCACCCACCTCCTCAACCTCCCTGGCTACCCGCAGCAGCAATGAGCCGGAACCGCAGGTGGGATCATAGACGCTTTTCAGCCTCTTCTTGCCGGTGGTCACGATCTTGGCCAGGATCATACTGACCTGCTGGGGTGTATAGAACTCACCCGCCTTCTTACCGGCACCACTGGCAAACTGGCCGATCAGATACTCGTAGGCATCGCCCAGCACATCGCTTTCGGTATCCTCCAGCCTAAAGTCAATGGCATCGAGATGGCTGAGCACCTTAACGATCAGCTCGTTCTTGGCCTTTTCGCTCTTACCCAGCTTTGAACTGGTCAGGTCCAGATCCTCAAAGAGGTGGTCAAAATCCTCCTCACTCTCCGTACCCCTGGTGGATTGGGCGATATTGTTCAGCGTCCTGGTGAGGTCATCCAGAATAAAAGCATGCTTACCGCCGCCATTACCACGCTCCGCCAGCACATGAAAAAGCTCAGAAGGCTTCATGAAATAACCCAGCTTATTTAGGGCCTCCTCCTGGATGGCCTCCAGATACTCCCGGCCCTCCGGGCTCTCCTCGTCGATATCTGCGTAGAGAAATCCATCCGGCTCCAGCAGTTCATCAGCGTAAGCATTCATCTGCTCACTGAGGAACTTATAAAAAATAAAACCCAAGATATAGTCACGGAACTCATCCGCCCCCATCTTACCCCGCAAGGTGTTGGCGATGTTCCAGAGCTGTTGTTCAAGTTTCTGTTTTGGTGTCATGTGTCGCTATAGAAAAAATGTTGGTTATTTCTTACCCGCCCAAAGCGTCCGCTCCTGCCAGCCATCGGGAAAGCCCATAAAACGTGGCTGCACGTCCGGGTGCTTGACAAAGAGGTTATGCAGACGCTGTTTCCAGGTATTGGGATTGATGCTGTCCATGAGATATGCCAGCATGACAAGGGTATTGTAAAGACGTTTCCCGTCTGTATGGTTGAAATTATTCGTCAAATCAGCCGGTCTTTTGCGCGGCATTTTCCAGGCAAAGGTAAACTCACGATTCCAGAGTCGGGCATGGTGGGCGCAATGGTTGCGCACGATACTGAGATGATGGAGAAAAGAGGTGAGGTTGACCTCGTCCAGATTATAGGTATTGGATATGGCATTGCGATCGCTGCCATGCTTGAGGTTGCCATACCATTTTGAAAGCTGCCCCAGGGTCATCACCTCGCAAATAGCCCAGAGAGGAGGGAGTTCTTCATCGTACTTTCTAAAATGGCGGATAAAAACCTCAGAGCTACGACGTACTGTATCTTGCAGCGTATGTATATTCTCCGCATGCTTCCACTTGCCCTTGAACAACTCTCCCTGCAAATGGGCATGCGGGCCATAGGTGTGGGAAAGATGATAGGCCCAACGGGTGCGGAGCGAGACCTCGATTCGCTCGATGGCGTCCATTACTAACAGGCGCAACTCCCGGTCAAAGATATAATGTTCAAGCACCAGGTCAAAGGTGGTGTTTGGCCTGAATGTATGGGTGGAGTGATCCGCCTCAAAAGGCAGCCAGTATGCAGCGAGGCGGTAGTAGTTAAGGTGGGCGAGATACCGCTTTACCCGTTCGCGGCCATGGATAACCATGCCGCGCTCAACCAAGAGATCGACTTGCCCCTCATAAGATTTGGGGGGCTTGGTAAATTTCAACACCAGCCCCCCGCAAAAAAAGTAACCCCCGCTGGTGCGCAGAGCTTACGGGATGCGTCGGGGGTGTTGTTCAAGATTTGTATGTTACTGATTATGGGCATAATATATGAATTACTTTTAATTCCGCAACTGTTTTATCAAAAAAATCATCGTTCGCGCCTATCGGCGCCCTCAGACACTTAACTAAATAATTTCACAGCAAAAAAGTCAACACCTGAAAAATACGGGCGAATGGATCTCTAGGCCCCTCAGATCATCCTTCAAGGTTACAAAGAGAAAAAGCCCGGCAAACAGAGAGAGGCTCAGGAGGATGGAGAGGACCGTAGACCGGGTCTCGGAGGCGCAGTAGCGGTTGGGGCCAGCATAAACATCCCTCCATTCAAATTGACTTACCGACATACGACATCTTATACTCTCAAAGAGTATAAGATGTCTCTTTATTCAGGATAAATACTTGCCCTGGAGAGCAGCCTCTAAAAAATTGGCTGGTTTTTTTTTAACACATAATTAAAGACACCTACCTTTCATGAAATTTCTTACCTCCCAGCTCCTCTACTTCATCGAAAACAAAACCACACGTTCGAACCTGTTTTTTCTGCTGCGGTTCTTCATCCTGCTTATGGCAATAGTGACCCTGTACAGCGTATTTTTTCATTTCATCATGGTTATTGAAGGCCGTGACTACAGCTGGGTGACCGGGTTCTACTGGACGTTGACAGTCATGTCCACCCTGGGTTTTGGTGATATTACTTTTGAAACCGATATCGGCAAAATGTTCTCCATGTTTGTGTTGCTCTCCGGCATTGTCATGCTGCTGGTTATGCTGCCCTTTACCTTTATTCAATTCTTTTACGCCCCCTGGCTCGAAGCGCAATCCAAGGCAAGGACTCCCAAGGAGCTTCCTGAAGACACTGAGGACCATGTGCTCATTACCAACCTGGACCCCATTACCCGGCATCTGATTAAAAAACTGGAGCAATACAATTATCCATATGCGCTCATTGCCAAAGATCTCCAGCAGGCACTGGAATACCATAACCAAGGTTACAGAACAGTTTACGGTGACCCGGGAGACCCGGAAACATACCTGCTAATGCGGGTGGAAAATGCAGCCCTGGTTGTTGCCACAGGGGATGATGAAGTAAACACCAATATATCCTTCACTGTCAGGGAGGTCTGCGGGACCGTGCCCATTGTCACCAATGCTGACTACGCCCACTCCCTTGACATTCTTGAATCCGCAGGCAGCACCCACATTTTTCAGTTCATGAAAATGCTTGGCAACTCGCTGGGCCGCCGCACCCTGGGTGTGCGCATGGGCACCAACATCATCTGGCAAATGGGTGATTTACTGATTGCCGAGGCCCCGGCCATGCGTACCAGCCTGGAGGGAAAAAACCTTGCCGAAACACGACTTCGTGAAAAAACAGGGGTTACCGTTGTCGGCGTCTGGGAAAGAGGCCATTTCAGCAGCCCCCACCCCCATGAAACTATCACCTCGTCAACCGTGCTTGTTCTGGCCGGGTCCAAAGAGCAGCTTGAAGAATATGACAAACTCTACTCCCTCTATTGCGCCGAGCATGACACTGATGTACCGCTGCTCATCCTGGGCGGCGGTCGGGTGGGACACGCTGCCGCAGAGTCTTTAAAAGAGCACAATATCCCGTATAAAATTATCGAAAAAAACAGACGCCACGTAAAAGAGGATGACTCGTACATCTACGGCAATGCAGCAGATATCAAGACCCTTGCCAAGGCCGGCATTGGTGAGGCGCGCTCCGTTATCATCACCACCCACAATGATGACATCAACATCTATCTCACCATTTACTGCAGGCAGCTGCGGCCAGACATTCAGATTATAACCAGGGCAAACAGAGCAAGCACTGTTTCAAAACTGCATAGGGCAGGAGCTGACCTGGTTATGTCCTATGCGACAATGGGCTCAAACACCATACTCAACCTGTTGAACACAGAAAAAGTCCTGATGGTTGTTGAGGGCTTGAGTATTTTCAAGGCTTCGGTATCCCCACTCCTGGCAGGACGATCCGTTGCCGATAACATGATCAGGGAAAAAACCGGCTGCAGTGTTATCGCCATAAAAGAAAATGGCGCTCTCCTCCTTAACCCTGACCCATTCAGTCCCCTCCATGAAGGTGCCGAATTAGTCCTCATCGGCACGGCAGATGCTGAAAAGAAATTTATGGATAGATTCTAAAGTTGGCCTGTTCTGGCTTTTTGTTTTTGAAGAAAATGCAGGCAAACGCTTAGCTTTTTTTTGCACTCTGCCCAATCACTCCCCCTAAATGAGCTGCTCCTTAATATTGGGGGCCCAATGGCTTTGCGCCACAAAAGGCTCATCCTGCTCGGCTGCCGACAGGGCAAACTCATCGCCTTCGGCCAGGTAGATCTGATCCCCCTGGCTGACAGGGAACTTCTCCTCAGCCGTCACAACAAACCCCTTGCCCTTGATTATGGTGATCAGCAGCTCACCATAATCTACTGCGGCGAGTGGAGCCTCTTGCCCGAAGGGCACCTCCACAAGCTGGATCATGGATTGCGGCTGGCCGGCGATGATGCGGTTATTGCTTTCAACATGGGGGCTTTGGCGCCAAATTTCCATCGGTTTTGTCTTCCTCCCTGGGTTGGACAGGCGGAGTCGGTGTTACCCGACCGTACGCCTCGGTATTCGGAACAGGTCTTTTAATAATGGCGTGGCGTAACCACGAATGGTGTAATAAAAGGACAATCAGAACAGGGAATCAAGGTCACGGTAGCCACTGAGGACCCTGACGACCTCCAACTTATTGCCCATTTCCCGGTAAAAAATGATGTAACGTTTTACCGGAAAGCTTCGCATGCCGGGCAGTAGTTCCTCGCGCGACTGCCCTATGCCCGGAGAGTCGGTAAGCAAGAGGCATTTCTGGTAAATTGTATCAATAAACTGATCTGCTGCTTGCGGAGAATAATCGGCGATATACAACCAAATATTGGTCAAATCTTCGGCGGCAATGTCAGAAACAATGAGTTTAAGCTTTTTCATAGACCAAGCTTTTGCCGGCCTGTAGATTTTATCTTCTCAACAAGCTCAGAATCAAACTCCTGGGACTTTCCGGCCTCCAACTGTTTCACCCCGACCAACAACTCATGACGAAGCTCTTCAAGCATTGCCTGGCGTTGGCTTTCTTTGTTTTGCAAAAGCCTCAAGCCATCGCGAACAACCTCGCTGGAAGATTTATACTGACCGGATTTCACCTTGTTGGCGATCCACTTATCCATTTCTGGAGTCAAAGAAACATTCATAGCAACCTCCTTAGTTAACCTTCCATAAAAATAACAATTATTATCCATAATTGCTAATTATGATTTTCTTTCAAATCATCCTTCAAGGTGACAAAAAGAAAAAAACCAGCGAGCAGGGAAAGACTCAGGAGGATGGTGCCGCTGACCTTAAGGGCAAAGGCGAGGTTGTAACCGGCGGACAGACTGCCGATAAATGGGCCGAGAACCGCAAAACTGACCCGGATAATCAGGCTGCGGATAGAGAGAACGGTGGCCCGGGTCTCAGAGGCGCAATAGCGGTTGACCAGGTCTTTGAGTAATGGCGTGGCGTAACCGCGGATGGTGTAAAAGAGAAACAGTACAATCAGCCCGGGCAGCAAGGAAAAGGTGCCCAGGAGAATATAGGCGCCGGGGATCACGATCATGATGACGAGAATGGCCAAGGGTTGGCCGGTTTTTTTCACGATCTTGGCAGCAAAGGCCGCGACCAGTGCCACGGTCAGGTTCAACAGGACCCAGAGTGGGGTGATCGATTTTTCCGTTAGGCCCATGCCCACAAAATAGACCTGCGCTGTCCAGGCCATGCACAAGGTGGAGGTGCCGATTAACGAGGAAAGCAAGAGGGTCGAGCTCAGACTTTTATTGGTCACCAGGCTCTCCTTACACACAGAAAGAATATGCCCCCAGCCCGGCATGTGAATAATCCTATCGCGGGGCGGCTCCAGCAGATAAAAGGCTGCTGGAATGGCTATAGCGGCAATCACGGTTTGGGAGAGATAGACCGCCCGGTAGCTGAGAGTGACCGCAATGAAACCGCCCCCTAGGGCGGCTATGGTTTCGGCAAAATGGCCAAGGGAGGTGATGCGCCCTTCAAGGCGAAAATATCGTTCTCTTTTATCCATGGCGGCCAAGCTCTCATAGAGCATTGCCGAATCTGAGCCGGAAATAAAACTTCCACCCAAGCCCAAAATCATCTCAGCACATAAAAATCCGTAAAAGCCTGAGGAGAGCGAATAGACGCCATAGCCCAAGGTACCGAGCAAACTGCCAATAACCAGGGACTTTTTTCGACCGATCACATCGGCCATATAGCCCGAGGGAATCTCTAAAACCGCCACACTGAGGGAATAGACAGCCTGCAGGACATAGATATCAAAATCATTGAGGCCATTATCGGTATAGAACAGTGCGACAATGGGCATAATCAGCATCAACCACTTGGACAGCTTAATCAGGTAGAGACAGTAAATATTTGTGGTAAATGTTCTGGTCATTCTAAAGCCAGTCCGTCCATTTTTCTCACTACAACTATAATTGGCACACCTCTTAACGCCAGTTCTCCCTCCAGTTGGCGAACACATTAGGACGAAGGCGGTAACGAGCGATATTCCCCTCATGGAGACTACTTAGCTCGGTTTCGACAACCTCAATAAAGCGATTGCGGGAATTGCGCCATATAAAATATTTTTTTGGCACAAAAACAACAAATCGTGCCACTTTATGTGGCATACAGCGCACCACCTGGAGTTAGACAACATCATACAGAAAGGAAAGGGACGAACTACATCTCCTCCCGAACCCGCAGGAAGACCGGGAAGCGGGGTTTGCCTGATTCGAAGAATCCTTGATACTTGAAGGTGATACGTTGACCGATATTGGGTGGGGTTTGGCGCTCTTTATCGCTGAGGCCGCTGCCGACTTTAAAGCGGATACCATTTTTTAGCTCCACCACCAGGGCACCCAGCTGGCCCTGATACTTGCCCTTGCCTGGGCTATGGCCAACCACGGTTGCCTCCATGTCGTCAAAGCTCTTTACCTTGAGCACGTCAGAGGTGCGTTTGGCCGAATACAGTGAGCCGGGCCTGCGCAGCATGAGACCCTCGCCGCCGAGTTTCTCGACCCGGCGCAATTCCTGTTGCAGGTGAGCGTGGTTCTCCACTGGCCGCTGGCCTAGAACAAAGGCGTAGGGAGAGGGGTAGGTTCTGAACCACTGCTCCATGGCGGCAAGGCGTGCCTCAAACCCTCCGCTCACGGTCGGGGCATCGAACAGGGCAAACTTGATCTTCTGCCACCCGGCATGTGGCACCTGCTTTTTAACTATGGAAACGGTCTGTTGAAAGGTTCCCCGTCCGGCCCACAGCTCGCCCTCAACAGGGAAGTCCGGAAGGTTTTCAATGAAATAGGCAGGGGCATAGAAGATTTTACCGTTGCGGGAAAGGAGTTGCCTTCCGTCCCAATAGGCCCGGACCCCGTCGAGCTTTTCACTCATCCACCAGCCGCGCACATCCTGGCCGGCATAGGAAAATCCCTGCATTATCTCTGGTGCGCCTGCTTTAACAGTGCAGGGAAAAAACAGAAAAGAAAACACTGCCAGCGGCACGAACAACCCATCAAACAAATTGACCGATCGTAATAGAAATTTAAGCCTCACATCTCCCCCCTTCATTCGCCTTCAAACCGACAACCTCCCGCAGGCTATTTGCTATTTGCTTGCAAAACAACGAATTACCAAGTATATATGTCTCTTATTGTATATTTCAAATTAAGCAGAAGCACACTCTTTCACGACTTCCCCCCTGCGTTGTTCTTTTCTTGCATCGTTCGTCACCGTAAAAGTTTTTTGCTGATCACTTAAAAGGAGAGCAGTTTGAAACTATTTGTCGGCAACTTGCTGTACACCATGACCAATGCTGAACTTGGAGCACTTTTTTCCTCCCATGGCTCGGTGGTCAGCGCCAGGATTATTAACGACCACTTTACCCGCCAATCGAAATGTTTTGGTTTCGTTAAAATGTTGCACAGAGAGGAAGGCCACCAAGCCATAAAGAGACTGCATGGACAAACAATCAACGACCTTCTTTTAGTTGTTAAAGAAGAGCGGCCACGCGATGAGCGACACAATCATTAACGAGACCATCCCTGCCCCACGTTTTGGAGCGTATTCCCAAGCCCCTCCCCAACACTTTACGGCAGCAAAAAATAATTATAAGCAAGATGAAAGCGGACAACCAAATGAGCCGCTTTGTATGGTACCGAGCCAAGGATTAAGGCCAAGCGTACCTTTTATACACCTAAAGGAGTTTTAATGAGTTTTACAGTATTTAATTTTCACCCCCAGATCCAAACAGCTCTGGACAAAAGCGGCTATACAGCCCCCACCCCAATCCAAGAGCAGGCCATGCCCCAGGTTCTTAAAGGGCGCGATCTTCTCGGCCTGGCCCAGACCGGCACAGGCAAAACCGCCGCCTTTGTGCTGCCCATCCTGCAACGTCTGCACGCAGGTCCCAAGGGCAAAATTCGGGCTCTGATCATTGCCCCCACCAGGGAGCTTGCAGAGCAGACCCACGACTATATCGGCAAGATGGGTGCACGCACGCACCTGCGCAGCATTGTCATCTATGGCGGGGTCAGCAAACCGGCCCAGGTCAAAAAAATTCGCCAGGGTGCGGAGATTATCGTGGCCTGCCCCGGCCGACTTCTCGACCTGGTAAACGACAAGGCGATCAATCTTTCGGCCGTAGAGATGTTGATTCTCGATGAGGCGGACCACATGTTCGACAAGGGCTTTTTGCCGGATATTCGTCGGATTTTGAGAAATCTTCCCAGGCAAAGGCAGACCCTTGTTTTTTCCGCCACCATGCCCAAGGAGATTCGCTCTCTGGCCGAGGATATCCTGACCAAGCCTGCCACCGTGCAGATCGATCACGCCAAGCCGGCCGCAACCATCTCCCACGCCTTTTACAAGGTGGAGCAGAAAGGCAAGGTCGCTTTGCTGAAAAATATTCTCAAAAAACAGGAGATAGCAACAGCCATTGTCTTCACCAGAACGAAACACAAGGCAAAAAGGCTGGCCCAGCAACTTGAAAAAGCAGGGGTAAAAGCCACCTCGTTACAGGGCAACATGTCGCAACAGAAGCGAAAGCAATCCCTGGACGGATTCAAGGACGGCACCTACAACATTATGGTGGCCACCGATATCGCCGCTCGCGGCATTGATGTCTCGGGCATTTCCCATGTGATCAACTTTGACATGCCCTCTACGGCGGAAACGTATACCCACCGGACCGGTCGCACCGGCCGCGCCGCCTGCTCCGGCGAGGCCTTTACCTTTACCACGGCAGACGACCATAAGATGGTCCGGGCGCTTGAACGATCTCTCGGCAAAACTTTGGTGTACGAAAAAGTTCCCGGCCAGCAGACAGCTTCTCCGGTTGCCGAAGAAAAACCACGGAAACAAAAGCCTGCCCCCAGGACCAGGAGAAAACAAGCTCCGGCCAGGGGCAAAAAAAGATCCAAACGCAGCAGGGCCGCAGCCTTTGACTTCGGCCTTTCGGCCAGGGCATAAGTTGTTGTGATGCTCGGCAGAAAAGCAAACAAGCTACAACTGCGAAAGTAAGCTCAACCTAAGAGTTATTGCCCGGAGACCACCTGAGTTTAAAAGGGGTGGACGTAGTGCGACAACGACATTATAAGAGCTTATTCGCTTTAACAATAAAACGGGAACCGGATCATACTTTGATGATTCGGCCCATTTAAAATGGGGTTCCCCAGGAACCCTGCACAGAAGCGTCAATCAATGGCGCGATACAAGGAGTAGTACAAGATGGCAGAAGGAACAGTAAAATGGTTTAACGATTCAAAAGGTTTTGGTTTTATCGAGCAGGACGGCGGCAACGATGTTTTTGTTCACCACAGCGCAATCCAGGCTGAAGGTTTTAAATCTCTGGAGGAAGGCGCTCGCGTCACCTTTGACATCGTTGATGGTGCAAAGGGTCCTGCCGCAGCCAACGTTGTTCAGCAGTAAGAACTGATCTCGACCACTGAAGGGCTCCGCATTTTGCGGGGCCCTTTTTTTTACCGCGGTGTCTTTTCCACTAAACACAAAGCATCAATAGGGACAGAATCTTGGCCAGAACAAACTATTCATACGAAAAGCGGCAGAAAGAGTTGGCAAAGAAAAAGAAGAAAGAGGAAAAAAGGCAACGCAAGCTTGAAAAAAAGAATTCTGCCGCAAACGGAGAGAATGAAACTCCTGCTCCCCAGGAAGATGAGTAGCGCGAGCCAACTCCTTTTTTCCTGATATACCCCACACTTCCCACAACGGTCGTCACGGGAAGACGGGCCAGAACACTTATGCCACAGGAAGTCTTCTTGTGGCTTTTCTTATGAGGACACGACCATGATAACCGCATCCAATGTTGCTCTCTCCTACGGCAAGAGAGTCATCTTCCAAGACGTCAATATCAAATTCACCCCAGGCAACTGTTACGGCCTGATCGGGGCGAACGGTGCCGGAAAATCCACCTTTTTGAAGATTCTCTCCGGCCAGATGGAGCCTGATTCGGGCGAGATCAGCAAAGGAGCGAAGCAACGCATTGCCGTGCTCAACCAGGATCAGTTCGCCTTTGACGAGCACACCGTGTTCAACACCATGATCATGGGTCACAAGAAGCTCTACAAGGTAATGGCCGAGCGCGAGGCCCTTTATGCCAAAGCGGATTTCACCGAGGAAGACGGCATTCGCTCCGGAGAACTGGAGGTCAAATTCGGTGAAATGAACGGCTATGAGGCAGAGGCAGAGGCAGCAACCTTGCTCAGCGGCCTTGGCATCCCGGAAGAGATGCACCAGAAACGGATGAAGGAGCTTGAAGGCAGCGACAAGGTACGGGTGTTGTTGGCCCAGGCCCTGTTCGGCAATCCGGATATCCTGTTGCTGGACGAGCCCACCAACCAACTGGACCTGAAGACCATCAGCTGGCTGGAGGCCTTTCTCTCCCGCTTCCAGAATACCGTTATCATCGTCTCCCATGACCGCCACTTTTTAAACCAGGTCTGCACCCATATGGCAGATATCGATTACGGCAAGATCCAGACCTATGTCGGCAACTATGACTTTTGGCAGCAGGCCAGCGAGCTCCGTTTTAACCAGAAGGAGAGCGAGAGCAAAAAGGCCAAAGCCAAGGCAGAGGAGCTCAAGGAATTCATCCAGCGCTTTTCCTCCAACGCATCCAAAGCCAAACAGGCCACCTCACGCAAGAAGCTGCTTGAGAAATTGACCATTGAGGACATGCCTGTCTCCTCCCGCAAATACCCCTACATCGTTTTTAGGCCGGAACGGCCCTGCGGCGACGTTATCCTGGAGATCGAAGGACTGAGCAAAGAGATCGACGGTGTTTCCATGTTTGAGGATCTCACCCTCACGGTGAACAAGGGTGACAAGATCGCCTTTGTCGGCAGCAACAGCCTTTCCAAAACCACCCTCTTCCAGATTCTGGCCGGGGAGCTTGCGCCGGATAAGGGCAGCTTTCGCTGGGGAGTGACCATCAGCAACGCCTATTTCCCCAAAGAGAATGCTAGCTATTTTGAGAACGAGGACCTCGATCTTATCGGCTGGCTGCGCCAGTACGCACCGCCCAAGGAGAACAACGAAAGCTTTGTCCGGGGCTTTTTAGGCAAGATGCTTTTCTCCGGCGAGGAGGCAATGAAAAAGACCTCTGTTCTCTCCGGTGGCGAGCGGGTGCGCTGTATGCTCTCCAAGATGATGCTTTCCGGCGCCAACTCCCTTATTCTCGATGAACCCACCAACCATCTTGACCTGGAGTCCATAACCTCACTCAATAACGGCCTGATCGATTTTTCCGAGGTGGTGCTCTTTGCCTCCCATGACCATCAGTTTGTCTCCACCGTGGCCAACAGGATTGTCGAAATCACCGACGACGGCATTATCGACGTGATGATGGATTTTGACGAATACCTGGCAATGAAGGAAGAGAGCCTGGTCAGTCAGGCGGCCTAAGGCTACCGCACCAGTCCATCGGACAGGGTGGCATAGCTGGAGCGGCACATAAGAAGGTAGCCAGTGGCCAGGGACAACAGAGCAACGGCTAAAAGAAGCTTTTTGTTCATCATTCCCCTAGTTTCACGTCAAGCCTGTGGTGGACATTATGCTCCCTCTCCCCCAAGGGGAGAGGGAGAAAAGATTTCCGTGCCCAGCGGCCTGCCGTTTTCAGAATACATGAACTCCTTTACTTTTCAGGCGCAATGAGATGGCTGCTAAACCACGCCCTGGCCAGCCCGGCCGCCTCCGCAAGGGTGCCGGGCTCCTCGAAGAGATGGGTTGCCCCCTCGACGATACGCAGCTCCCTTAGCGCCTTGAGGCGCTGAAAGGCCTGTTGGTTGAGCTGGATCACGGTGTGGTCAAACCCGCCCACGATAAGCAGGGTCGGGGCCGTCACCTCCTCCAGGGCCAATCCGGCCAGGTCGGGGCGCCCGCCGCGGGAGACCACACCAGCAATGGTATCGCCCAGCTCGGCTGCCGCCACCAGGGCCGCTGCCGCACCGGTGCTCGCCCCGAAGTAGCCGATCTTGCATCTCTCCGCCCCGGACCGGGCCAGAAACCACTTGGTGGCACCAACAAGGCGCTCGGCAAGGAGGGGGATATCGAAACGGTTCTCATAGACCATATCCTCCTCTGCGGTGAGGAGGTCAAAGAGCAGGGTGCCGATCCCCGCCTCGTTGAGCATCTGGGCGACGAAGCGGTTCCTCTTACTGTGGCGGCTGCTGCCGCTGCCGTGCGCAAAGAGCACCACACTCCGCGTGTCCGTCGGCAGGGCGAGCATGCCTTCCAGCCGAACGCCATCAACCTCTATCCGGACCAGCTCTCCCTCATTTGCCTTGCTCATTGCGGTTCCTCCTTAGCAGTTCCACCACCTCTTCGTCGCTTACCTGGGTAAAGTCCTCGTAAAAGCCGCCAACGGCCCAGAACTGCGGCGGCGTATGCAGGCAGACCCACTCATCCACCATTTTGCTGATGGAGTTCTCCGCATCGACAGCAGAGACAGGCAGGGCGACCACCAACCTGGCGGGCTTTTCCTCCTTCAGGGCCTCAATGGCCGCCTTCATGGTCGCGCCGGTGGCCACCCCGTCGTCCACCACGATAAGAATCTTACCGGCCAGGGACGGCAGCCGCTCGCCGTTCCGGTAAAGATCAATGCGGCGCTCTATCTCCCGGCGCTGCCTGGCGGTCTCCTCCTCGATATACTCCTCAGCCACCCCGCCCCTGGCGATGATGCCTTGGTTGAGGACCACGGCCCCGGTCTCGGCCACCGCGCCGATGGCAAGCTCGGGCTGGTCGGGAAACCCTATTTTTCTGACGATGATGATGTCCAGTCTGCAGCCGAGCCGCCTGGCTATCTCCAGGCCGTTTTCAACCCCGCCTCTGGGCAGGGCGAGCACGATGACATCCTCCCTGTCCCTGTAATGCAAAAGCTTCTCGGCCACCTGCCTGCCGGCATCTGCCCTGTCTTTGAATCTCATCTTCCCCCCAATGAGGATACGCTTCCCTCTGTATATGGATACGAGATAACCGTCCCAACAAGAGCACACCACGAAACGGTTAGGTGTATTATCGCAAAAACAGACCACATCCACAACGCCCATTCCGAAACGGCGTATTGACTTTTGCTCCTCCCCCTTCGGATAATAAAATATGGAAGCAAGGGAGCTGCAACAGGCCTATCTCTTTCAGGACCTCCCCGCATCTGTGCCATAGCCACCATGTCTCAGACGCGAGGAAATGTCCGCTTGTAACAATCAGCCCCCCGACCTGTCCTTGCGGTTGTTTCGTTGACATGCTGAAACGAGGTGTGCTGTAATAATCACCATGGGCAACCCGGCCCTGTCACTGCGTTGTTGAAAATTCATCCGGCAAAGGGAGAACACCATGGCAACACTCAACCAGACCCTGTCGTTTAATGCGCAGCTGTTGAAATCCCGGGTCACGATGTACGCCGTCTATGGCGTGGTCATCTCCGTTGTGGCAATCATTATCGCCACCCTGCTCTCCAGCTACTTTCTCTTCGGCAAGATAAGCCTAACCGGTTTTATGCAAGCACAAAGGGAAAACTTCGTCCTCTGGTTTCTCGATGGGATGCCCTTTATCTTTGCCTTCTGGGGGCAGTATGTCAGCACCATGATGGCCTATGAGGCCGGGGCGCTCGTCATCGACCAGACCCAGGAACTGCGGGCGCAAACCGTGGCCCTTGAGCATCAGTCCATGCACAATGCCACCCATGACGCCTTGACCGGTCTGCCCAACCGCGTCCTCTTTCATGACCGGGTGAGCCAGGCGATAAACAGGGCCAAGCGCGAAGAGAAAAAGATCGCCATCCTCCTCTTGGATCTGGACCGCTTCAAAGAAATAAACGACACCATGGGTCACTACAACGGCGACCGGATCTTGAGCCAGGTGAGCATGCGTCTGGGTGGGGTGACCCGCGACTCAGACACCCTGGCCAGGCTCGGCGGGGATGAATTTGCCATCCTGCTCTCCTCCGTATCCGACAAAGAGGATATCGCCACGGTGGCAAACAAGATTGAAAAGGCCTTTTTGCCACCCTTTGCCCTGGAAGGCCTCACCCTGGACGTGCAGGCAAGTATCGGCGCCGTGCTCTTTCCCGAGCACGGCAGCGATGTGGACACCCTCATCCAGCGCTCCGATGTGGCGATGTACGTGGCCAAGCAGCAGAGCAAGGGCTTTGTCTTCTATTCCCCCAAGCTGGACAAGTACAGTCCGCACCGCCTCACCCTCATGGGCGAATTGCGCCAGGCTATTATTGACGACGAACTGCTCCTCAACTACCAACCGCAACTAGACAGCGACTCGGGCAAGCTTGCCGGGGTCGAGGTCCTGGTGCGCTGGCAGCATAAGAGCCATGGCCTGATGCCGCCGGACGATTTTATCTCCCTGGCCGAGCACACGGGCCTGATCAAACAGCTTACCCGCTGGGTGCTCAAAACCGCCCTGCAGCAGACGGCAATATGGCGCCAGACCGGCATGGAGATAAACATCGCGGTCAATCTCTCGGCCAAAAACCTGCTGGATCCCGAGTTCCCCGATGTGATTGCCGGCCTTCTGGCCTCATACGAGTTTCCACCCCAAGAGCTCACCCTGGAGATAACGGAAACCGCCCTCATGGCCGACCCTGAGCTGACTGGGGAGATCCTTTCCCGCATCGCGAAAATGGGGGTGCGTTTTTCCATCGATGATTTCGGTACCGGCTACTCCTCCCTCTCCTATCTCAAGAGACTGCCGGTGAGCGAGATCAAGATCGACAAGTCCTTTGTCATGGAGATGCTGGAGGATGAAAACGACGCGGTCATTGTCCATGCCACCATTGAGCTGGGCCATAACCTCGGGCTCAAGGTCGTGGCCGAAGGGGTGGAGGACGAGGCGGTCATGCAGCGACTCACCTCTCTCGGCTGTGATTTTCTGCAGGGCTTCCACATCAGCAAACCCTTGGCGGCCAAAGACTTTATGAGCTGGTATAAGGCCGGGTCACACGCAAACAACTGAGCGCCAGGATCTTTTCCCTGTCCTGGGCGATAATCAATAATATGATCGTGCATACATCCTCCCTCTCAGCCTCCGGAGATCAGCATGCGAAACGTCCTCACCACCTGCACCTACTGCGGCTGTGGCTGCGGCCTCTACCTTCGGGAAGATGGAGGCCGGGTCATTGGCGCGACTGCCAGCCGCAACCACCCCGTTTCCCGCGGCAACCTCTGCGTCAAGGGCTGGCATATCCATGAGTTCATCCACTCTTCGGAACGGCTGCGCACGCCGCTCATCCGCAAAGACGGCCATCTCACCCCGGCCTCCTGGGAGGAGGCCCTGACGCTCACGGCCCGCCAACTGGGCCGCATCCGCGACGAGAGCCAGGGGGCAGGGATCGGCACCCTGGCCTCGGCCAAGTGCAGCAACGAGGAGAACTACCTCCTGCAGAAGCTGAGCCGGGCCGTGCTCAAGAGCAACAATATCGATCATTGCGCCCGCCTCTGACACGCGCCCACCGTGGCAGGTCTTGCCACCACCTTCGGCAGCGGCGCCATGACCAACTCCATCAACGAGATCGAACGGGCAGAGGTCATCCTGGTCAGCGGCTCCAACACCACCGAGGCCCATCCCCAGATGGCGCGGCGGATGCTCACCGCCGTGGACCGGGGCGCCACGCTCATTGTCATCGATCCGCGTCGCACCCCCCTGGCGGAGATGGCCCATCTCCATCTGGCCATGCGGCCGGGCACGGACATCCCCCTCCTGAACGGGATGATGCGCGTCATCCTGGACGAGAACCTGGCCGATGACCTCTTCATCGAGATGCGCACCGAGAATTTTTACGCCCTGCGCGACATGCTCTATCGCCTTGATCTTGCGGAGGTGGAGGCGATCAGCGGTGTGCCCCTGAAACAGATCAGCCAGGCGGCCCAGCTCTATGCCCGGGCCCAGAAGGCGGTGATCTGTTACTGCCTGGGGATCACCCAGCATATCTGCGGCACCGACAATGTCCAGACCATCGCCAACCTGGCCATGCTCACCGGCAACGTGGAAAAGGAGGATACCGGCGTCGATCCCCTGCGGGGACAGAACAATGTCCAGGGCGCCTGCGACATGGGGGCCCTGCCCAATGTCTTTCCCAGCTATCAGTCGGTGAACAACGATGATTACAGGGAAAAGTTCGAATACGCCTGGCAGGTGGAGCTGCCGCCCGAGCCGGGCCTGAGCCTGATGGAGATGACCCACGGCGGCCCCCAGGGGCAGATCCGGGGCATGTACATCATGGGCGAGAATCCCATGCTCAGCGACCCGGTCCTGAGCAAGGTGGAGGAGACCCTCCTGGGCTTGGACTTTCTGGTGGTGAGCGACCTCTTCCTCACGGAAACCGCCCAGCTGGCCGACGTGGTCCTGCCGGCCGCCTCCTTTGCCGAAAAGTCCGGGACCTTTACCAACTCGGAGCGGCGGGTGCAGATGGTCCGCCCGGCCATTCCTCCCCTGGAGGGCTGCCGGACCGATCTTGCGATCATCATGGAGCTCTCCCAGCGAATGGGCTATGAGATGGAGTACGAATCAAGCAGTGAGGTCATGGAGGAGATCGCCCTCCTGGCCCCGATCTATGGCGGCATGCACCACGACCGCCTGGAAGAGTCCTGGGGGCTGCAGTGGCCCTGCTGGGACCGCAGCCACCCCGGCACCCCCTTTCTCCACAAGTATTACTTCACCCGGGGCAAGGGGCGCTTTATCCCGGCCGAGCACCAACCGCCCAGTGAGCCCCCCGATTCGGAATACCCCTTCAGCCTGATGACCGGCCGCATCTACCACCAGTATCACACCGGGACCATGAGCAGGAAGGGGGCCATGCTCAACCGGGAAAACAACGAGGCCCAGCTGGAGATGCACCCGGAGGATGCCAGCCGCCTCACGATCCGAGACGGGGAGCTGGTCGAACTCTCCTCCCGGCGCGGCGCCATCCGCCTCAAGGCCCAGATCAGCGAGCGGGTCGGCCCGGGCAGCCTGTACACCACCTTCCACTTCAGCGAGGCGCCCATCAACCGCTTGACCATCGAGGCCATGGACGCCAGGGCCAAATGCCCCGAGTACAAGATCTGCGCCGCCCGGGTCGCAAAAATTTGACACCCATGCACCAGGAAAAAACATGCAAGACAAGTACATCCTGAAAAGAGATCACCTGAGACCCTTCCTGCGCAAGCTGGCCAAGGAGTACCGCATCGTCGCCCCGGTCAAAAACCGGCACGGCGACACCCTCTTTAGCCCCATCACCTCGGTGGACCAGGAGGAAATCGACCTGAGCAACCAGCCCCAGAACTCCCTCAAGGACTTCCTCTTTCCCCAGAGCGAGGTCATGTCCCATTACAGCGTGACCACCCCGGGCGACTATCGTTTCAGCGCGGCCCGGGAGGAGGTGCCCTCCACCATCTATTTCGGGGTCCGGCCCTGCGACCTGGCCGCGGCCCTGTACATGGATGTCATCTTCCTCAGGGAGAGTACGGACCCCCTCTACCTGAGGAGGAGACAGGAGGCGGTGCTGGTGGGCTTGAACTGCAACGCCCCCTTTCGCAACTGCTTCTGCAACGGGACCGACAACGGTCCCTTTGCCGAATACGGGGCCGACCTGCAGCTCACCGACCTGGGAGACCGCTTTCTCATCGAGGTGGGCCGGGCCAGGGGCAACCGGCTCATCCACCTCTGGCTCCCCTTTTTCAACGACGGCGAGGCAGAGGACTCCCAGGCCCATTACCAGGCCTTTCTCGAAGCCCGCGGCGGCTTTCGGCGCCAGGTCCACGTGGAGCAGGCCATCAAGCGGCTCAAAGGGGGCAAGGTGGAGGAGTCGGTCTGGAGTTTTCTCTCCCAACGCTGCCAGGACTGCGGCGGCTGCGCCTATGTCTGCCCCACCTGCACCTGCTTCACCATCAGCGACCTGCCGTTGTCGGAGTCCTCGGGCCAGCGGCTGCGGAGCTGGGACGCCTGCACCTTTTCCGGCTTCACCCGCATGGCCGGGGGCCATAATCCTATAGAAAGAAAAAGGGATGCCATCCGCCAGCGCTTCATGCACAAGCTCTGCTACGATGTGGAAAGCCATAGCCGCCCCAGCTGCGTGGGCTGTGGCCGCTGTGTGGATATCTGCTTCGGCGGCACCGATATCGTCCGCTTCATCACCATGTCCTGCCAGGAAAAATAATATGCCAAAAAACGAATCAGACCTCTACCTGCCGCAAGCGGCGGAGATCCGCGAGATCATCGAGGAAAACTCCCAGATCAAGACCTTTGTCCTCGCCTTTCGCGATGAGCTGTACAACCGGGACTTTTTCTACGAGCCGGGCCAGTTCATGATGGTCTCCCTGCCCCACTGCGGGGAGGCGCCGATCTCCTTTTCCTCCACCCCGGCCCAAGGGGGCACCATCCACCTCAGCGTGCGCAAGGCCGGCAGGCTGACCGAGGCCATGCACGGTCTTGCCCCCGGCGCCGTCGTGGGCCTGCGCGGCCCCTATGGCCGCCCCTTCCCCACGACGGAATTGGCCGGCCGGGACCTGCTCTTCGTGGCCGGCGGCATCGGCTTAGCGCCCTTACGCTCCCTGATCAACAGCTGCCTGGCCGACAATCGGTTCCAAGAGAACAGGCTCACCATCCTCTACGGCAGCCGCACCCCCTCGGATATCGCCTTTGCGCGAGACATCGACTCCTGGCAGGCCCATCCCCGGGTGGAGTGCCGCCTGAGCGTGGATAGCGGCGAACCCGGCTGGGACGGACAGGTGGGCCTGGTCACCACCCTTCTGGACCAGGTGGAGTTGCAAGTGAAAAAGAATACGGCCCTGGTCTGCGGCCCACCCCTCATGATCCGCTCCGTGCTCAAGGATCTGCAAGAGAGGGGCTTTAGCGAGGAACGGATCGTCACCACCCTGGAACGGCAGATGAAATGCGGCGTCGGCATCTGCCGCCACTGCCACCTGGACGGCAGGCTGGTCTGCAGGGAGGGCCCGGTCTTCACCCTGGCCCAACTGCAGGAGATGGAGGCCATGGAACTTGGCTGAAGATGAAGGACACCACTTGTGTAACATTTCTGCAGTCCACCTTGCCCCGCCTCGGCATGCGCTGGCCCGGCTTCCGCAAGGTCCGCAGGCAGGTGTGCAAGAGGATCAACCGGCGGCTGCAGGAACTCAACCTGGAAGGGCTTACCGCCTATCAGGGCTATCTCCTGGCCAATGCTGACGAATGGCGGGTCCTGGACCGGATGTGCCGGATCACCATCTCCCGCTTTTACCGGGATAAGGGGGTCTTTCGCTCCCTGGCAGAGGAGGTGCTGCCCACATTGCTCCGGCGTCTGGCCAAAAGGGGAAAACGAGAGATCCGCTGCTGGAGCGCGGGCTGCAGTTCCGGTGAGGAGCCTTACTCCCTCGCCCTGCTCTGGGAGTTGCAGCTGCAAAGTCAATCTGCCTGCAGCCTGGAGATCCTTGCCAGCGATGCCGACCCTACTCTGCTGGAGCGGGCTAGGAGGGGTTGTTATGGCCAGGGCAGCGTCAGGGAGCTCCCGCACCCTCTGCTGGCCCGTGGATTTTTGCGCAAGAGAGGGTCCTACTGCCTCAGGCCGGAGATCCGGGAGCGGGTCGAGTTCCTCTGCCAGGATATCCGAGAGGAGGCCCCGCCTGGGCCCTTTCACCTCATTCTCTGCCGCAACCTCGTCTTTACCTACTTTGACGAGGAGCTGCAGGGGCAGATTCTCGCCACCCTCCACCGCCTCCTCCTGCCCGGCGGGGCGCTGGTCATCGGCAGCCATGAATCCCTGCCGGACACCGGTCTCTTTAGCCCCTGGCCCCATGTGACCATGGTCTACCAAAGGGAGTGAAACCCAGACCAGGAGAACAAGAACCTAAGCAGGATGGAGAAAGGGATAGCGGGCCAGTTCCTCCCGGTTCCAGAGGGAGAGTCCTGCCTCGGTGCCCAGGGTTTCCACCATGATGATCGCCTCGGCCTCGGCAAAGACGATATGGCCGGGGTGGTTCAGCTCCTGCAGGGCCGTAAGCAGGGCATGATCCAGAAAGCGCTCCTCCTCCATGCTGGACAGTCGTTTCTTGAAGCCCCGCCGGTGGAGGCAGACATGAAAGCCCTTGCCAGCCAGTTGCGGGGCCCAGGAGAGGGCGATCTTTCTTGCCTGCTCTTCAAACTCTGCCGGCGAGCTGAAGTGGAAGGTGTGGCTCACCGGCACCACCCGGGCCAGGACAGAATGGAGGATGTCGGGATCAAGGGCGATCTTCTCACGCAGATCCTCCATCATCCGGCGAGGATCATCTGCCCGCAGGGTCAAGACATTATAATACTCGCTCTTTTTGACCGGGCCATACTTCCCCAACAGATCAAGGGCCCGCCGGTAGCCATCCTTGTGAGTAGTCGCCAACACATTCCACTGAACCATGACGCAACCTCCTCCTGAAACCTGTCTTTGTCCGAGGGCAGGGAGAAACCACCCCTCGTGGGCCACTGCCAACCCGCCTGCTCAATATCTGTCCCTCCCCATTATACAGTCTGCCCCGGGGCAAGAGCAGCGATTTTTCAAGAGCGTCCGCCACAGCAGCTCGGCTCAGGCCAGGAGCTGGCTCGTCTTGGGGATAACGACCCGCTGACACGCTGCTCGTACCTCGTCGTAGATCTGCAGGGGCCGCTCCCCATAGCGCCGGGAGAGGTGGAAGGGCACCAGTTGCTCCACCCCTGCCGCCCTGGCGATCTCGCCGCAGGCGCGGCCGGTGAGATGGCCGCTGCGCTCGGCATTTTCCCGCTCCGCCTCAGCAAAGGCGGCCTCACAGAAAAGGGTATGGGCCCCGCCAACCAGTTGGATCAGCCGGGCCCTATTGCCCGGCGTATCGCTCAGGTCGGTGGCGTAGGCCAGTTTCCGGGCCGGGGTGACCAGCAGCAGGTCGTCAGCGAGGCTCCCGGCCCTGGCGCTGCTGCCGTCGGGCAAGGGGACAACCTTCTCCCTTTCTCCGAGCCCGATCCAGTGTGTGAACTCCGCCAGCCAGGGGCCCGGCGCCAGGCTGCGGGCCAGGAGGCGCTCCTTGCGGACATTGAATTTCGGCCGCTGCTCCAGGGCATAGGCCAGCACGGGAATAGCGCCGTGCTCCAGCCTTACCCCCCAGACCCGGCAGACCGGGTCGTCCAGCAGCAGGCCGGCAGGAACCTCTCGTTCCCCCAACAGCTCCCGGCCCGGCCTCCCTGCCTGCAGGGCGTAGAGGATGAGCCGTTGCCCATGGAGTTCGCCCACCGTAAAGCGCGGCCCCAGCTCGCCGATCCGGTCCCAGTGGATACCGCTGATCAGGCCGTGGATATGGTCGCTCAGCCCTGGCGGGCCAAAGAAGCGACAGGGGGGCAGGTCGCCGATCCGGGAACGCAGCAGCCAGAGAAAGCCGCTTATATGATCGATATGGGCGTGGCTGACAAAGACCTCTGTGACCTGATGAGCAAGACGGGCCGGCAGCCTGTTGCCCTCACCAAGGTCGAAGAGGATGGAGCGTTTCCGGTTATGGAGCCGCAGATGGAGCAGGGGATCGCCGAAAATGCCGTTCACTAGGACGGCGGTCGCCTCACCGACCCGGGCCATAGGCAGGGGGCCGGTCCCCTTGCCCAGCGCGGCATAGGGGGTGACATCCGGCGGCGGCAGATAACGGATCATAGCGCTGGCACCCCGGCCCGTGGCCAGTAACCCCTGGCTGTTGCGCTGGGCGTCACGAACGAGAAACTGATCCGCTTCCTCCTCGGTGGCAACGATGCGAACCTGCACCATATTCTGCTCTGCGCTGAGAATCTCGCCCATGGCAAGGGTGCGCCCTTTCTTGAGCAGGCCGATTTGCCTGCCGTGCCACTCTCGGGTTGCCGGCAGGGGCGGCGGGGTGCCGGTCAGCCGGCCAGGGTCAAGGACAATGCTCCTCTCCTCCGCTTTCTGCAAATATGCCTCCCAGATCCGGCTCCTCTGCCGGGCCCGCTTGCCGGGGCCGGGGCGGCGGGCCTGGGCAGCGGCCTGCACCGGCACGACCTGGCAGGCCAGGGTGGCGAGCTCATTGGCCAAGGGCAGCTTTTTTTCATGGCGGACCAGGACCAGGACAATGTCGATGGCTGCCGCTTCGACCAGTGCCTGCAAGAGCTCTGCGCCGGCCACGCCGCGCACCACCCCTGGCGCATCGACCAGGAGAATGCCACCATCCACCCTTTTACTCAACCTGCGCACGGCAGAGGCCAGGGGCAGGCGAAAGCGACCGCCATCAAGGGTGCAGAGAGCCTCAAGAGCGACGGCCTGCCACGCATCGTCCTGCCAGGTACCCAGGCAGACTGCCCCGGGGGCGCCAAAGACCGGCGAGCCTGGATCGGCACCGATACAGCGGCAGGTGCGGCCCGCCTGAGCGCTGGCCTGCGCCAGCTCAGCGGCCAAGGTCGATTTACCGATGCCGCTCTCGCCGAAGAGCAGGACCCGGCTTTCCTCGCGGAGGAAACAGTCGGCGATCACCTTGGGCTCATAGGCAAGCGGGGCAGGCATGGCGGATATCACCACCCCATCAAAAGGGGGTCGGCTCATTGCAGATGGGCCGATACTGCGTGATGAGTTCTTTCTGCCGCCCTTGCCGTTCCGCCGAGGAGGAATCAGCCATTTCATGGATGGCGATATACAATCGGTAGACGGAGCCGATCTGCTTGTACCAGCAATCATGGAGGGGGTGTTGCTGGATAAGGCCGGACTCGGAGAGATCATTCGTTTCGCCAAAATAGATGGGCCGAAACTCCCCCTCTGGGCCCGCTGGTTCATCGAGCAGGATTGCATAAATCCCGGCCAGATAGGGCGGTTTCCAGTTGGGCAGCCGTTCCGGCTCGCTAAAGAGATAGTCTGCAAAGGAAAGAGACATATGCACCTCCTGCTTGGGCTCGCCTTCTTTCAGGCCAGCGGACAAGGTTGCCCCGACCAGGAGATTCCTGGCCAGGCCCATAGGATCATCTTGCCAGAATAGCGCGGAAAAGGAGAGTTCATTTTTTCCCCAGAGAGAACGGTTTACGACAATCCTTGCCCCAGGATGATGAGGGGGACATAGAGCTCCTCCGGGCTGAGGCCGCCGTGGACGCCCCTCTGCTGAAAGTTTTTCTCAGACAGGAGACGGTCCCGGATAGTGTAGTTCTCCTTCATCAACAGGGTATATTCACCGATACGCTCTGCCAGGCGGGGTGAGACCCTACCCCGTCCGAAATAGCCCTGCCCGATCAACTCCCTACTTGACCGCAGCTCACAGGCATGGCCCAGGTGGTCGGCAACATAGCGCTCAAACTCCTCTCTGCGGTCCGAGCGGACATAACAATAGGCGCAGCGCGGTTCCCCGCACAGGGGCAGGGTCAGCATGGCCGCAAGCCGGGGATGCTCATCGAGATGGATCATCTGCCCGTTACTGGTATCAAGCAGGCCATGATCCGCCGTGACAATAACGGTGGCCCCCCGCTCTGCCACTCGAGGCAGGGAGTCTTGGCATGCCTTATCCAGTTCCAGGAAATGGCCCGCCACCTCGGGGCTTTCCAGCCCATGGACATGGGCCAGACTGTCCAGCTCAGGCCAATAGGCAATGACCAGGCCGGTCTGCGGTGAGGTTGCCAGCTGTTCAATGCGGCTGAAGAGTTCAGCAAGGGTTCCATAGCCATGACGCACGGCCCTGCCGGACAGGGTCCTGCTGTAGTCGGAATCCAGCAGGTAGTTCGGCAGCACCACATGGCAGGGAGATGGCAGGCTCCTGAGCAGGCTCTCCTGGCCGATGAGCTGCTCAGGCATGATCCCGGCGGCAGAAAAACAGGGGCCGCGATAGCGGGGGACAAAGGGAAGCACCGTGCCCACTGTGCCCAGCTCCCGGAAGTAGGTATGCCAACCGGTGATCGCATGCTGCTGAGGCGCGACGCCGGTAAAAAAACTGGTCACCGCCGTGGCCGTGGTGGGAGGAAAGACCGAGGTCAAGCGGCCTTTGCGGTGGCGGCAGAGAAAGCTGTCCGGTGAGCTCTGCAAAAAGATGTCGCCCAGACCATCCACAATCAGCAAAAGATGGGGCTGCTCGGACAGTGCCATGCCCCGCAGGGCTGCAAGCGGTTCATAACCCCGCGCCTCGCCCCCCAGGGCGATTGCCAGGGAGGAGACCAGGTTGACGATACTGTTGTTATAATCCGGTTGCAGCATGCTGGCTCAAAAAGTCCTCTGCTGAAGGCGGCCGGCGGAACAAAGGCGACAAGGAGCCCCTTTCTGAAACTCTGAGATGAGTATCTGGGCTCCGGAATTCAGGAACACCTATATGCAATCATTATGCAAAGTGCACCTTGCCATCTCCAAACGTTTTTTCAGTCTTTCAGTAATAATGATATTTCAAGACCTCTACCTGCCGCAAGCGGCGGAGATCATCGAGGAAAACTCTCAGATCAAGACCTTTGTCCTCGCCTTTCGCGATGCGGAGTACAGCCGGGATTTTCATTACGAGCCGGGCCAGTTCATGATGGTATCCCTGCCCCATTGCGGGGAGGCGCCCATCTCCTTCTCCTCCACCCTGGAACGGCAGATGAAATGCGGCGTCGGCATCTGCCGCCACTGCGACCTGGCCACCCGGCTGATACCTTGCGGCAAAATGTATATAAAATATCATTTTATCTGCACACGCTTTGGCTGATTCTTATTTTCTTTGGGGAATAAATCTATTGCACCAGGGCCCCGGGCAGGGTGGCCCTGTGCAGACGCCACTTCTTGTCGATTTTCCTGAGCACAAATTCCAGCCGATGGGTTTCTTCAAAAAAATCGGCCTGGTTCTGCTTGGCAAGCAGGTGAACCAGGGCGCTGACCCGGGCCTGGCCTTTTGTAGGAATATCGATGGTAAGCCCATCCAGTCTGATCAGCAGGGTCGCATGGCGGGAGCGGTACATAATGAGGTAGCGGATGGCCAGGCCGGGCTCCAGCACCTCGCGGTAATTGCGCTCCACCACCATAACCTCGCACCGTTCCGCTAAAAAATCCTTTACCGGCCGCATCTTCAGGGCGATCATCACCGGGGTCTCTTCGCCCTCCTTGCTTAACTCTTGGGCCAGGGCATGAAACTGCCGCTTGATCACCTCTTTATCGCTGAAATAATGCAGCAACCAGCCTGCGATGACTGTGACGATTACAACAGCGGCTATGAAAAGTTTACTATTTTTCATGTACTCCCATGGTCATAGGCAATCAGTATCTCCAACTTTAGGGCATATGATCAGTATGCAAAGCGCATCTGGCGGAGCCAAACGTTTTTTCCTGCTTCCCCTCCACTTTTTGTTAAAAACTGGTATGAATAATGTTCGCCCCTTGGGCTTCTATGTTTTTCACACAGGAAAGACTCATGACAAAATATGTATTGGCAAACTGGAAATCACACAAGAGTCTGGCCGAGGCAGAGTGCTGGCTGAAAACGTTCGCCGGGCGGTATAGCCCCAGGCCGGAACTCAAAATAATCATTGCCCCGCCCACGGTCTACCTTGCCCCGTTATGGCAGATGCTGCAAAAGCTTGAGGCACCAGGTATTGCCTTGGCGGTCCAGGATCTCTCCCCGTTCCCTTTGGGCTCCTACACGGGAGCAGTGGCAGCGGAGATGGTGCGGGATTTGGTCGAGTTTGCCATGCTCGGCCACTCGGAACGACGGCGTTACTTCCATGAAACAAACCAGGATGTGGCCAACAAGGTGAGCGAGGCCGTGGACGCCGACATCCGGCCCATTGTCTGCCTTGACCAACCCTATGCCAGGGCGCAGCTGGCAGCCATGGATGAGGCGGATCTCAAGAAGGTGCTCATCGGCTATGGACCGGTGGAGGCCATCGGCATTGATATTGCCCAACCGCCCGAAAAGGTGTGCAAGGCCATTGCGGAGATCCAGCCCCTGGCCCCTGAGGCCCCCATTCTGTACGGCGGCTCTGTCAATGGTGACAATGCCGCCGACTATCTCAACCTTGCCGGGGTATCCGGCCTGATGGTGGGAACGGCATGCCTGGATGCAGAGGAATTTGCCAGGATCTGTACAATAGCGGCCAAGGCTTAGACCTTATTTCTCGCAACAATAAACCGTTTAAAAAAAGAGGGTCCCATGAAAAAATTATTCTGCCTGCTCCTTTTCCTTGTTATCTCCTGCGGGCCAAGCCCGGAGCAGCTCTTTGAGACAGCGGAGTTCGAGGTTCTGCAAACCAACTATCCCCATGCCACCAAGCTCTACCAGGAGATTATCGCCAAACACCCTGACAGCCCGTTTGCCGAACAGGCCCGGGCCCGCCTCAAGGAATTACAGGCCAAGAAGGGGTCATAATGCTGCGAAAAATCGGGGCCTGGATCATTCTCTTCCTCCTGCTGGTGGTGCCCTTTATCAACTGGCGGCTCGGTGCGGTCTTATGGATGTGCGCCTGGCTGGTCTTTATCTGCCAGGGCTTATTTAAGGTTCATCGTCGATGTCCGGGAAAAGCAGCTTTTATTTTCAGGAAGAAGTAGT
>CAYLQA010000032.1:0-43366 GCA_964385695.1 uncultured Desulfobulbia bacterium
TGTTCACCTGGGCAGGGTCAAATTTATCACTAAAATAAAATTTGCCTGATTTAAAGGTCAAAAATTCTTTCATTGTATTCTCAAAATATGTAACTGAAAATGTAACAACTAAATATTGTAAAAACAATTAGTTGTGAGGTTGTTTCTGAAACAAATGTCACAGCTTATTATACACAATTTGAGCAGGAATTATAGAATAAAAAAACAACCAAGCTAGTCAATTAATTCAGACTGTAAAAATTACAGCTGTTTTGACAGTTAGCTGATTGATGGAATGTTCACGAATACCACACATCAACTAACAGTGTTGGACAAAGAAAAACCCGAAAGCCTTGTTGGCTTTCGGGTTATAGGGCTTCCCAGGATGTCCTGGACTATGATTTGGTGGAGGCGGCGGGAGTTGAACCTTCGTCCGAAAAATAATTTCCCCTATATATTCAAATTGTTAGCTGAAATAGTATTTTTTTTCGGGGACTGTTTGGGGACCACCTCAATATGTTGTTTTGCCTCCACCTAGTTGGATTATAACTGGCAGTGCAAATAGAAACAAATAGACTACCGATAATTCATATCAATTTTTTTCTGTAGAAATTCAAATTTGATCTGACAGAAGTTGAAAAGAAATTTGAAATTTATCTGACAAGAAGACCGGAGGGGATTCTCCGACCTTCTAAATTGAGGTGCAGTCGAAAGTTCAACCTGAGGAAGGTTTGATATATTCAGATATTGGATGTGGCAATGTTAACGCCATGTATAGTCTTCAGATTGAAATCAGCATTCCCAATCTTGTTATCTCTTTGTCGCTTGCGTATACCAATATGACGCAAAAATTCCATAGATAAAGTTAAGACCAACAATTACAACAGGCATAAGGGCACCGAATCCTAAACCGAACATCCCTTTTCCCATTGATGGTAGAACCATAAAAAGCATCATTGCTGATGGAATAAGGCTGACAACCATACCCTTTACTACTATCGGACATTTATCACTTTGCTTCACTTCCCGAGTGGGTGCAAAATGGGTGCAAAACCCTTGATACTACTGGTTGGGATGAGAAGATTCGAACTTCCGACCCCCTGATCCCCATGCAGGGGCGCTACCAGCCGGCGCTACGTCCCGACATTTTTTCTACTATATATTCTCGGTGCAAAAGACGGGGTCACCGAGGAAAAAACTTATTTAGCACGGCCTTAATCTGCTGTCAAGCAGACTCTCAATCCTTGTCCTGCTCAAGCATCTTTTTCAGCTCCATGAGCTCATCCTTAATCTCGCCCATGGGTGGTTTTTTTTCGTGTGCCACAGCTTCGACAGGAAGCTCATTCTGCTCATTATTTGGCTTTTTGCCCAGGAACTTTTTTGCTCCCTTTAGGGTAAAGCCTTCTTCTTTGAGCAACCGCTTTATGGTGAGGACGCTTTCAATATCCTTCTTACGGTAGAGGCGCTGCTTATTAACCCGAGGCGGATTAATAATAGGAAATTCAGATTCCCAGTAGCGCAAGACATGTTGCTTGATCCCGGTTATCTCACACACCTCACCGATCTTAAAGTAGAGCTTATCGGGAAACGAGAGCGTAGTGTTGGTCTCTCCCCCCATGGACTCCTGGCCTTTGTCGGAAGGTGTCTTCGTCACAGAGATCCTTTATTAACTACCGTTGAGCCTCTCCCGCACGACCTTGCTAGGCCGGAAAGAAACCATGCTCCGTTTGGTGATTTCCATGGTTTCACCGGTGCGGGGATTACGGCCCACGCGAGAGGATTTTTTACGAACCGTAAAGGTGCCAAACTGTACCAATTTGATTGATTCTTCCTTGAGCAATGTCTTTTTGAGCTGGTCAAAGACAGAATCAACAAGTTCACCAGCTCCACGCTGGGAAAAGCCCAACTTCTCATTGATAATCTGGGCAAGCTCTTTTCTGGTCAGGTTGGAACGTTTCATCCTTATTATGCCTCACGCATCTTCCCGTGAAAACGGGTCATCAACATATCAGTAATTTTCTGGTGGACCTTGCCCACCGTCTCATCATCAAGGGTCGCATCGGCGGAACGATAGGTGATGGAAATTGCCACACTCTTCATCCCCTGTTCAACGCTTTTTCCTTGGAAAATATCAAAAATATCTGCCCGCTCAACGATTGACTCACCGCACTCGTTGATGGCAGCTACCATCTCACCGCCGCCGACCGAGTCAGGCACCAGTAAGGCCAGATCCCACTTTACAGACGGGAATTTTGGCAGTGGGCTGAACGCCTTGGCTGCAGGGGCAAGGCTCTCAAGCTCGGCCAGGTCGACCTCAACATAGTAGACCTGCTGCTTGATGGAAAATGCCTTGAGTACACCCTTATCAATGGCGCCAAAGGTACCGACCACTTTATCACCCTGCTTGAGCATGACCTCGCGGCCTTCTGCTACGTAAGCGGAGGCGGCCTTGTCGTTGACCTCAAAGACAATCTCAAAATGACGTAACTCCACGAGAAGCTGTTCAAGCACGCCCTTCACATCCAACAGGTCCGTGGTTTCGCTGCCCCCATGCAGCAGTGGGCTGCCTGTCTGCCTGCGGCCGCAAAGGACAGCGGCAAGGTGCAGGGGTTCATGGGGCTGCTCGTTCTCGCCCGGCAAGAAAACCTTACCAACCTCATAGAGACGTACATCAGGACATTGGTGGTTCAGGTTGCGGCGGACGTTTTCGAGCAATCCAGGCAGCAGGGTGGTGCGCATGATGCTCTGCTCTTCACCCAAGGGATTGAGCAGGGTCACGGTTTTGCGTCGGCTGTCATCCTCGCCCAGCCCCAACATGTCAAAATGCTTGGGGGTGACAAAGCTGTAATTGATCGCCTCGGAAAAGCCGAGGGAGGTCATAACCTGGGAGACCTGCTTACGCACAGTACGGGACTTGTCCTGGTCAGGAAAGCTCATGGGCACCATGGGCAGGGTGGTGGGAATGTCGTTGTAACCCACAATGCGGGCGATCTCTTCCACCAGATCCACCTCACGCTCAAGATCCACTCTAAAGCTGGGGGGACAAACTTTTAAGGTATCCTCGTCTTTCTTTTCAACCTCAATCTCGATGCCGGTCAGGCATTTGGCCATGGCATCTGCAGAAAGGTCAATTCCAAGAAGATCGTTTGTTCTACCGACCCGAAGAGTGAGAGGATCGGGATCCTTGACGCCATCCTTAAAATCAATGCCGTTTGGGGCAATGGTACCGCCGGTCAACTCTGCGACAAGAGTGATGGCCCGCTCCATGGCCTTGGGGGCCATCTGCGGATCCACGCCACGCTCAAAGCGGTAGGAGGCATCGGTGCTCATATTCAGTTTGGCTGCGGTGCGGCGAATGGAAATGGCATCAAAGCAGGCGCTTTCCAGAAGAATATCGCTGGTGGATTCATCCACCTCGGAATTTTCTCCGCCCATGACACCGGCAACGGCAACGGGCTTCTCGCCATCGCAGATGAGCAGCATGGCATCGTCCAGCTCACGCTCAACACCGTCCAGGGTGTTCATCTTTTCGCCGGATTTAGCGCGGCGCACTACGATCTTTGCACCGGCCAACTTAGTAAAATCAAAGGCGTGCAGGGGCTGGCCATACTCAAGCATGACAAAGTTGGTGATATCCACCACATTGTTGATGGGCCGTAGTCCCACGGCCATCAGCTTTTGCTGCAGCCACCAGGGAGAAGGACCGATCTTGACGTTTCTTATAAGACGGGCTGCATAGCGCAGACAATCGGCAGCCGACTCCACCTCGACTGCAAAATCAACATTCTCACCGGTCAGTTCGGGAACATCATTTACCGGCGGAGTCATCTTTTTGCCGATCACCCCACCGACCTCGCGGGCAGTGCCAAGCACGCTGGCGCAGTCCGGGCGGTTGGGCGTAAGGTCGACTTCTATTAAGGTGTCTTTCAGATTCAAGGCCTCAGCCAATTCCTGGCCGGGCATAAGATCGGAGGGCAATTCCATAATACCGGCATGATCGACACTGATACCAAGTTCTTTAGCAGAGCAGAGCATACCGTTTGATTTTTCGCCGCGAATCTTGGCAGGTTTCACCTTAAAACCACCAGGCAACACAGCGCCGGTGGTGGCAATGGCCGTGGTCAATCCGGCCCTGGCATTTGGTGCGCCGCAAACCACCCGCTCCTGAACATCACCAATATTCACATCACAGAGCACGAGCTTGTCTGCATTGGGGTGGGGATGCACTGCCTCGATTTTGGCAACCTTAACGCCGGGAAGATCCGGGTAGAGATCCTCCACCGCATCAACCTCAAGGCCAAGCATGGTAAGATGATCCGCCACCTCTTGAGGGGCAAGATCAATATCGATATATTCGCGCAACCAGCTGTAGGTGAACTTCATGGGGTCGTCTTTTCTTCTTGTCTAAAACTGAGAGAGAAAACGCAGATCGTTTTCATAATACAGGCGGATATCGGTAATGCCGTACTTGAGCATGGCAATACGCTCGATACCAAGACCAAAGGCAAAACCGGAATATTCTTCCGGATCATAATTGACCTTTTTAAAAACCTCAGGGTCAATCATGCCTGCGCCAAGGATTTCCAACCAACCGGTCTGCTTACAAACACGGCAGCCATCACCGCCACAGATCACACAACCGATATCAACTTCGGCACTGGGCTCGGTAAAGGGGAAAAAACTGGGACGAAAGCGAATGGCAGTATCCTCATCAAACATCTTGGCGATGAAGACGGAGAGCACACCCTTGAGATCCGCAAAAGAAACCTTGCGGTCCACCAGAAATCCTTCGACCTGATGGAACATGGGGGTGTGGGTGATATCAGAGTCGCAACGATAGACCTTGCCCGGCGCAATCATCCGCAACGGCGGCTCCTGGGTTTCCATAACCCTGGCCTGCATGGGCGAGGTATGGGTCCTGAGCAGCAGTGAATCGGTGACATAGAAGGTGTCGTGCATGGCACGGGCAGGATGATGCGGCGGGATATTAAGGGCCTCGAAATTATAGAAGTCCACCTCAACATCCGGGCCTTCGGCCACGGCAAAACCAAGGCCTTCAAAAATACCGCAGACCTCTTCCATCACCTGGGTGACCGGATGCAGTTTGCCGAATGACTGCATCCGCCCGGGCAGGCTCAGGTCTTCAGTGGAAGCGCTTGTGCCTTTTGCTCCGGCGGAAAGCTCTTCTTCTTTGGCCTTATAGGATTTTTCTAGCCCCTGCTTGATCTCGTTGGCAAGCTTGCCGAGCCGTGGGCGGTCTTCAGCGGAGACCTTGCCCAGCTGACGCATGACTAAAGTAAATTCACCTTTACGGCCAAGATACTTAACTCGAAACGGTTCGAGATCTGGGACCGCAGAGATAGCGGCCAGGGCCTCGGTAGCTTCAGCCTGAAGGCGGAGTAATTCCTGTTCCATGATGGCAGCAATAACCTAAGGTTAGTTACCGCTTGCCAGCTTGGCAACCTCAGTAAAGGCAGCAGGATCCAAAATAGCCATGTTAGAAAGAACCTTACGATCCAGGTCAACGTTGGCCTTTTTAAGTCCGCCCATCAGCTTGCTGTAGTTGGTGCCGTTCTCTTTGGCAGCCGCACCGATACGGACGATCCAAAGCTTACGGAAGTCGCGTTTTTTCTGGCGACGATCACGGTACGCATAACACAGAGCACGATCTACGGCCTCTGTAGCCGTACGATAGAGACGATGACGGCCACCGACATAACCGCTGGCCAACTTCAATACTTTTTTCCTTCTCCGACGCGCCTTAAAACCACGTGTTACTCTAGGCATCGTTTTACTCCTTCCTTAATCCGTGACGACACGGATTGGATTAGTCGTTTGTCTTATTAAGCTTACGACAGTTAATAATCTATATTCTCAATCAAGGCTTTCCCAGTCTTTGGTACGTCGCCTTGCGGGCATCCGTCAGCTACCCGTCTGCTTTGTCGGAAACTCTTTGACATCACACGAGGATTATCAAATTCGTTCCCTCCGCTCATCCGGCCAGCTGCCGAACGCTCACGGATTCAAGTAATTTATTTCCTGGCAGAACCCTGCCGGCAGCATTAGCGGTGTGATTTGATCACACAACGCTTGATATTCTAAATGACGAGAGGCAAGCAATCCCTACAGATAGGGAAGCATTTTCTTAATTGCCTTAACATTAGACTCGTCAACCAGGCCTGCCTGACGCAGGTTTCTTTTCCGTTTTGTGCTCTTCTTGGTCAGGATGTGGCTGGTGTAGGCTTTACGGCGGACAACCTTGCCAGAACCGGTGCACTTAAAACGCTTGGCCGCACCCCTGTTTGTTTTCATTTTCGGCATTGTAATTCTCCCTGTTCAAATGACTGCCGCACCACTTTCGAGCGGCAGGGACTTTTTAAAAATTCTTCTGTCCTACTTCAAACTGCTAATTATATGATCCTGCCAGCAAAAGGCAGGTAAAATTCCTATTTGGGCCCAACAAACATAGACATCTGCCGACCTTCCATCTTGGGAGGCTGCAGTATGACAGCATCTTCGGCAAGGGCCTCGGCCATTTTATTCAACACCTCAAGGCCAATGGTGTTGGCATAGACAATCTCACGACCACGAAAACGCAGGGTGATCTTGACCTTGTTCTTTGCCGCCAAGAACTTCTTAATATTTTTCAGCTTGAAATCGAGATCATGCTTTTCGGTTTTAGGCCGAAGCTTGATTTCCTTAACCTCGATAACGGTCTGCTTCTTCTTTGCTTCCTGCTGCTTCTTGCTCTGCTCGTAACGGTATTTACCGTAATCCATGATCCGGCACACAGGCGGATCAGCAGAAGCGGATACTTCCACCAGGTCGAGACCGGCCTCATCGGCCATTTCCTGGGCAACAGCGGTGGCTAAAATACCAGCCTGTTCCCCATCGGCACCAATAACACGAACCTCTTTTATCCTGATCTGCTCGTTTACTCTGGCCCTGACCTCTTTTTCCGGCCGGCCACTTTTTCTTCTGCCTTTGATACGCTTTTCCTCCAGGAATGTGAGTAATTTCCCTGCTTCAGTCAGGGGGTTCTCAGTCAGCCTTGCCGCCACTTTTGCCTTCGGCATTTTCTTTGGCAATGAGTGCGGCAAATTCGGCAATGGGCATGGGCGGCAGGTTCTTGCCATCCCGCAGGCGGACAGTTACCTCACCCGCCTCCATCTCTTTATCGCCGATAATCAACATGTAGGGCACTTTCTGCATCTGCGCTTCACGAATCTTGTAATTGAGCTTCTCGTTACGGATGTCCTTATCCACCCGCACACCAGCCTTACGCAACTCGCGATATACCTTGTCGGCATAATCCAACTGGGCATCAGTAATATTCATGATCCGAGCCTGCTCCGGTGCCAGCCAGGTCGGAAAGGCCCCGGCGTAATGCTCAATGAGCACACCAAAGAAACGCTCAAGCGAGCCCATCAAGGCCCGATGGATCATAATGGGCTGATGCTCCTTGCCATCCTCACCAGTATAGGTGATCTCAAAGCGTTCCGGCAGGTTAAAATCCACCTGGATGGTAGAGCATTGCCAAGAGCGACCAAGCTGGTCCTTGATCTTGATATCGATCTTGGGGCCGTAGAATACACCCTCGCCCGGATCAAGCTCATAGTTCAGGCCCTTCTTTTCAAGGGCCATTTTCAAGGCATTGGTTGACTGCTCCCAGTGCTCATCGCTGCCTACGTACTTCTCCGGCCGGGTGGAGAGATAGACGTCATACTGGTCAAACCCGAAGGTCTGCAAAATGTGCAGATTCAGATCGAGGATGTTAAAGATCTCCTCTTCCAGATGATCGGGCCGACAAAAGATGTGGGCATCGTCCTGGGTAAAGCCGCGCACCCGCATGAGGCCATGCAGAGCACCGGTCTTTTCGTATCTATATACCGTACCAAGCTCACACCAACGCAGAGGAAACTCACGGTAGCTCCGCTTTTTGGTTTTATAAATGCCGATGTGAAACGGGCAGTTCATCGGCTTGAGCTGGTAGCTCACATCCTCAATATCAATTGAGGAGAACATATTCTCGCCATAAAAATCGAGGTGACCACTGGTCTTCCACATGTCGCGCTTGGCAATATGCGGGGTAAAGAGCAATTCGTAACCGTTCTCGTAGTGCTCACTTCTCCAGTGATCTTCGATGATATTACGCAACAGCGCGCCCTTGGGCTGCCAGAGAATGAGGCCGGGGCCAACCTGTTCTTGAATGGAGAACAGGTCAAGCTGCTTGCCCAATTTGCGATGGTCGCGTTTTTTTGCCTCCTCAATCTGGTTGAGGTAGGCCTTGAGTTCTTTCTTATCGAAAAATGCTGTGCCGTAGATGCGCTGCAGCATTTGCTTATTCTCATCGCCACGCCAATAGGCGCCTGCCAGTTTGACAAGTTTAAACGACTTCAGCCAACTGCTGTCCGGCAGATGGGGCCCACGACAGAGATCGACAAAACCGCCCTGTTCGTAGATGGATACTGTCTCGTCCTCGATCTCATCCAAGAGCTCAAGCTTATAACTCTGACCACTTGCCTTAAAAAGATCAGCCGCCTCGGCCACTGACATGATCTTGCGAGCAAAAGGGACCCGAGCCGCAACGATCTCGCCCATTTTGGCCTCGATCTTTTCAAAATCATCGGGGCTGAATGCTTCGCTGCGATCAAAATCATAATAAAAGCCGTCCGCCGTGGAGGGGCCGATGGCAACCTTGACATCCTTGCCAAACAAAGCCAAAACGGCCTCGGCCATGATATGGGCCGCACTGTGGCGCAGGATATCCAAGCCCTCAGGGCTATTCATGGTGATCGGCTCAAACTCGCCACCCTCAGTCAGCTCGGAGGAGAGATCAAGCAGGATGCCATTAACGCGGGCGGCAATAGTCTTCTTGCGCGCTTTATTGGAAACCAGCTCTTTTAAGGCCTCACCAATGGTAACACCGGTCTTCACGGTCTTGGTCTCACCATCGGGTATGGTTAAAGCAATGTCTGCCATGGTTTATAGCGAACCTGAATCTTTATTCTCAAAATAAAAACAAGCACACTGACCGAGGCCAATCTGCCTGAACAATGAAGCTCCGCCAAGGATGTCCTTGCGAAGCCCCCAATATACCAAAGCCTGCTTTCTTATTTGGTAGGCGCGGGCGGATTCGAACCGCCGACCTCTTGCGTGTCGGGCAAGCGCTCTAACCAACTGAGCTACGCGCCTGTAAAAAATAAAAAAAGCCGTCCGGCTCAAACTTCCTTTTTGTTACTGCACTAAACGGCAACCAAATACCAGCAAAAACGTTGTCTGTCAAGGATAATTAGTCAAAAACCACCTCACAAAAAATCCCCAAAAAGGTCACAAAGTGCTGCAGATTCGTGCAAGCGCGACTGGACGCTATAGTAAAGCTATGCGGCCTAGCGCGATCGCGCGAAGATGCGGTGCTCTGTGACCTTTTTTATGTCATATCCTTGCGGGATTCGATGGCCCTGCACAGGGTATGCGCATCGGCGTATTTTATATCCATGCCCATGGGGATGCCGCAGGCCAACCTGCTTACTGTGGCCTTGGTGGATTCTTGCAGCAATTTTATCAGATACGCTGCCGTGGCCTCACCGGGCACGGTGGAGCTTGTGGCAACCAGCACCTCCCGCACATTATGCTTGCGCACCCTGGCCACCAGAGCCTCGGCCTTAATCTCGTCCGGTCCGATGCCGTCCATGGGGGAAAGCACCCCGTGCAGGATATGATACTGCCCTTTAAAGCCGCCTGTTTTTTCGATGGCCATGAGATCGCCGGGCTCCTCAACCACGCAAATCAGCTGCGGATCACGCTCATGATTCCGGCAAATCACGCAAGGGTCGTCTTCGGAAAAGGCAAAGCAGTTGCTGCACAGCCGGATAGAACCATGCAACTCGGCAAGGTCCCTGGCAAGGCTCTGCGCCTCTGTAGCCGGCCGACGCATGATATGCAAGGCCAGGCGGGTTGCTGTTTTTTTCCCGATACCCGGCAGCCGGTTCAAATCGGCTATCAGTCGGGTCAATGCTTGGGGGACTACTTCCATAGTTAATACAGTGACAAGCGACAAGTAACGAGTGACAAGTAAAAGATATCTTTCACCAACAACTTGTCACTATTTACTCGTTACTCGTTACTCCTCATTAAAACATTCCCGGAATATTCATGCCCCCGGTGATCTTGCCCATCTCGCCCTGGATCATCTCCTGGGCTTTTTTCATGGCCTCATTTACCGCGGCAAGAACCAAATCCTGCAACATGGCAGGATCGTTGGGATCGATCACATCCTTCTCAATGGTCAGGTTGATCAACTCATGTTTGCCGTTGACCGTTGCAGAAACCATACCGCCACCCACCGTTGCGCTGACCTCCTTAGTAGCCAGCTCTCCCTGCATCTTGGCCATTTTCTGCTGAAAATCCTGGGCCTGCTTCATGATCTGATTCATATCCATTTTATCGCTCCGCTTTAATGCATAATGAAAAATGAAGAGTGAAAACCGAATACAAACTGTTTCTCAATTCTTCACTCTTAATTTTTAATTCTCAATTCTCGCCTCAGCGGCTTCTGGGGCCGGTCCGAATACTATCCACCCGTGCGCTGAAAATCTCCGTGGCCACCTGAACCAGAGGATCATTGGCCAGAGCGCGCCGCTCATCCAGCGGGCTCTCCCCATCCTCTTCATCCCCGCCCTCGGTCGCATTGCCCCGCACGTTAAGGACAACCTTGAAGTCATGCTGGAAAAAATCCTGGGCAAACTCAGTGAGGAGCTTGTGATTGTCTTGATCCTGCAAGACCTTGCAGTCGGACAAATCATCAAAACGCAAGACCAGCTCCATGCCCTCTTCCCGGGCCGAAGAGCATAAGCGCAGCACATGGGACATCCACGGCTTGCGATCCTTGACGTAGGAGATGAATCCATCCCAATTTTTGCGCACCTCACGACTCGCCACGGCCGGGGTTACGACAACGGGCTCGGGCTCAAGTTCTGGTTCCGGTTCGGATAATGCGGGAGCAGGAGGTTCTTCTGGGATGGAATACTCGACCGGCTCAGGGGTTGCGGCTGACTCTACCGTTTTTTTTTCCGCTGGCACTTCCGGAGTGACTGCCGGAGGTGACTGCGGAGTGGGCAGAGGCTGAGCGGGTGCCGGTACTGCAACAGGAGCGGCAAGCTCTTCCGGCACAACCCCTGCCAGGAGTTGATCGACCTTACCAAGCAAAGAGGTCATCGGCACCAGCTCGCCTGCCTGGCTGGCCCGCATAAAGGCCATTTCCAGAACCATACGAGGACGAGCGGCATACTGCATCTCCCCCACGCCCTTCATGAGCAGGTGAAAAAATTGATACAGGCTCTCCTGGCTTGTTCCGTCGGCAATCTCTTTAAGTGTGACCAACTCTTGATCCGATACATCGAGCAGGGTACCGGGCTCTTTCGCGGTTTTGACGATGAGCAGGGAGCGGAAATAGGTAAGCAGATCGTGGGCAAAGCGTTTCAGGTCAATACCCACGCTATAGGCCTTATCAAAGATGTCAAGACAGCCGGCCAGATCCCCGGCCAACAAGGCTCGGGCCAGGTTCTCAAAAACCGAGCGATCCACCAGGCCCAAGACCTGGACCACATCCTCGTCGCTGATGGTCTCCCCACCAAAGGAGAAAATCTGATCAAGCAGGCTGAGGCCATCGCGCACACTGCCCTCGGCCTCCCGGGCGATCATGCTCAAGGCGCGCTCAGAGATATTGACTTCCTCCTGCGCTGCGATCTTGGCAAAAAACGCGTTGAGTTCATTAAAGGCGACCCTTTTCAACTCATAACGCTGGCAGCGGGAGAGGATGGTAATGGGTATTTTATGCAACTCGGTGGTGGCAAACATGAAATAGACATGGGCAGGCGGTTCCTCCAGGGTCTTCAACAGGGCGTTGAAGGCCTCGGTGGTCAACATGTGCACCTCATCTATAATAATGATCTTGTACTTGCTCTTGGTGGGGAAAAAACGGATGTTTTCCTTGAGCTCACGGATCTCCTGGATGCCACGGTTGGAAGCGCCGTCGATCTCGGTCAGGTCAATGGCGGAACCTGCCATAATCTCCTTGCAGGAGTCGCACTCGTTGCAGGGAACCTCCGGCTCGCCCTGCTGGCAATTAAGGGCCTTGGCCATGAGACGGGCCAAGGTGGTCTTCCCCACTCCACGCACACCGGAAAAGAGCATGGCATGGGCGACCCGATTACGCTTCAGCGCATTCTGCAGGGTACGAACAACAGCCTGTTGCCCGGCCACATCAGCAAATGCCTGCGGCCGCCATTTTCTGGCCAAAACCAGGTACGACATAGGAAAATAACTCCAAACAATTAGAGATCAACGGGGATGAAACCGATGCTATGAAACTACCCTCTGAGGGTATGGAAATGCAAGCCTAAAAAAGGGAATCTATCAGAGAAAACGGGAGAAGCGCAGCGACCTCCCGCGTCAGGCAATATTCGTCGCCAAAAGGCAAACGGGCACAGGATGCGGCAGATGCAAGGCAGAGGACAATTCGCCATACATCAGTATGCGAACTGTCCGATAACGCCGCAGATGCCGTACCCTGTGCCCGTTTATAAAAAAGAGATAGCCAGGCACCCCTGCGGCACACAATACTACTCACTACCGCTGCTTCCTCCCGGACCTGACGGAGTTCGCGAGGTACTGTTGCGCAGGACCCGGCTATCAAACCGTAAAAAATATATGGCGGAGAAGGTGGGATTCGAACCCACGGTACTCTCGTACACACGCGTTCCAGGCGTGCACCTTAAGCCACTCGGTCACCTCTCCGTTTTTTTGAAATTCTCCGCGGCAAGCCCCGGAGAACATCGGTATGTAAAGAAATTTTCTTTATAACATTCGCTCACTACTCCGCTGTATACAGCGGAATGCGTTTCGCTTTGCATGTTATAAAAGAACTGGTACATCGACAAACAATCGGGCAATGTACAATGGATACGACAAATTTTAAAGAACAAAATTTCGGAAGGACTTATCCACTGTTGCCAGCCCTTCGGGCCTTAAAGAACTCGCGCAACACGATTGCGCTCTCCTCGGCTAAAAGACCGCGTTCAACCACGAGCTGATGATTGAGGCGCTGATCTTGGCCGACCTGAAACAGGGAGTCTATAGCTCCTGTTTTGGGATCGGTCGCCCCATACACCAACCGACCCACCCTGGCATGGACCATGGCACCGGCACACATCACGCAGGGCTCAAGGGTCACATAGAGTGTGGTACCGGTTAAGCGGTAGTTGCCCAACAAAAGCCCAGCCTCTCTGAGCACCAGCATCTCGGCATGACCGCTGGGATCGCACAACTCGATACTGCGATTGCCGTTCTTTGCCAGGACATGGCCCGCCTCATCGATCAGCACGGCGCCGATGGGCACCTCGCCCCGTTCGGCAGCTCCGCGAGCCTCATCTAAGGCAAGCCTCATGTAATGTTGTGCTGTGTCCACTGGCAAAGAGTTGGGTTATATAGCAAAGAGTTATGAAAGATGCAAGACGTTAGTGTTGCGAGTGACGAGACTTATTTTGCTCTTTATAACCTGTCACTATTTACTCGTTACTTGTCACTGCCTTCTCTTTTTTTTCTGTTTACGTAGTTTGCCGCTTCCCAACCTGCCACACAACCTTCGCCAACGGCCTTGGCCATCTGCCAGGGCGGGCCTGCAATATCACCTGCCGCATAGATACCGACAACGTTGGTTTCCTGCTTCTTGTTGGTTTCGATATAGGAAAACGTCTCGCTATCCAGCATGACACCGATGGTGGTGGCCAGTTCCATGGCCCCTTTGGCGCCGAGTTCGACAAAGACCCCTTCCACATCAAGGCTCTCCTCGGTGTCGAGCAAAAGGCCGCTGACAGCATTCTCGCCAAGAATCTCTTCGGCCCAGGCACCGCTGTGCATGGTCACCGTGCTGGCATCAAGCTTTGCGGCCAATTCCTTGTTGACCTTCATATCCTTACAGACCAGGTGCACCTCTGAGGCATACTTGGTCAGGGTTAAGGCGCCATCCACCGCCGCGGACTCGTTGCCCACCACAGCCACCTTGGCTCCGCGGTAAAAGTTGGCATCGCAATCCACGCAGTAGCTCACCCCCTTACCGGTGAGTTCCTTTTCGCCCTTGACCTTGAGTTTCTTTCGGGAGGTCCCGGTGGCAATGATCAAAGACTTGGTCAACACCTCGCGTCCGCTCTCCGCCTTGACCGTAAAACTATCATCCTGCTGCTCGATATGAAGCACATCCTCGGCCCAGACCTCGGCACCGAAACGCGTTGCCTGATCCAGGGCCACCTGCATCATATCCGCGCCATCGGCCACGCCTGGAACACAGAGATAGTTCTCCACATGGGCCTTATAAATCGCCGATTTCTCCAATTTGCCCAGCACCAACACAGATACCTTTTTCCGTACCGCATGTACGGCCGCCTGTAAGCCGGCAGGGCCTGCGCCAATGATTACCACATCTATATTGTCAGCCATTGTAGGGGTCTCCTTTTTTCGATCTTCTCAGAAAGGGGCAAGTATAGCTGATTTTGTTTTGAGGACCAAATGGTTTCCTGACCACGCAAACAATATCTTTATGGACAGATCCCGGTAAATTCTATAGATTTCCCTGTATCCAATTTATTAAGAGAACTCTATGAAATATATCGCAGATCTTCATATCCACTCGCCCTATTCCCGAGCCACCAGCAAGTCCAGCAACCTGCCCGGACTTTATTCCTGGGCCCAGGTCAAGGGGATCAACCTGGTAGGAACCGGCGACTTTACCCATCCCGCATGGTTCAGCCAACTCAAGGAGCAACTGGAACCGGCCGAACCTGGTTTTTTCAAGCTGCGGGACGATAAGGTTCCCCAGGCCCTTGAGGGCATCGCCCCGGAGGATATTCCGGTACGCTTCACCTTAACCGCAGAGATCAGCAGCATCTACAAGCGCCACGACAAGGTGCGCAAGGTGCACAACATTCTCTATGTGCCGGATTTCGAGGCTGCGGAGAAAATCAATATCAAGCTCGCCGGAATCGGCAATATCGAGTCAGACGGCAGGCCCATCCTGGGTCTTGACTCGCGGGATCTTCTGGAGATTCTCCTGACCGAGGCACCGGGCGGCTTTCTTGTCCCGGCCCATATCTGGACGCCATGGTTCTCTCTTTTTGGCTCAAAATCCGGCTTCGATGCCTTGGAGGAGTGTTACGGCGATCTGAGCAAACACATCTTCGCCCTGGAAACCGGTCTCTCCTCGGATCCGGAAATGAACCGTATGATCTCGGCTCTGGACCGCTATGCCCTGATCTCAAACTCGGATTGCCACTCCCCGGGCAAGCTCGGCCGGGAGGCAAATATCTTTACTACGGATTTCAGCTATTACGGCATGCGCGCAGCCCTTGAAAGCCCACTTTCGGATAAGTTTGCCGCCACCGTGGAATTTTTTCCGGAGGAGGGCAAATACCACTGCGACGGCCACCGCAAATGCCAGGTCTGCATGGAGCCTAGGGAGACGCGAAAGGTCGATGCAAAATGTCCGGTTTGCGGCCGCCCCCTCACCGTGGGCGTCTTGCACCGGGTCATGGAGTTGGCCGACCGAGATGAGCCCCATTTCCCTACCGGCTCCCCTGCGGTGCACAGCCTTATCCCCCTGCCGGAAGTTTTGGGTGAAATGCTCTCCTGCGGCCCGAATACCAAGACAGTCATGGGACTCTACGGCAAGCTCATCGCCCGTTTTGGCTCCGAATACAATCTTCTGCTGAACACACCCATTGAGGATATCAACCAGATGTCCACTGTTCTCGGCGAGGCGATCAACCGCATGCGCAAGGGGCAGGTAATTCGCCAACCCGGCTATGATGGTGAATTCGGTGTCATCAGGGTCTTTGAAGAAAATGAGCTGGATGAGTTAAGCGGCCAGATCTCCATGTTCTCCGGCAAAAAGCCCCGCAAAAAGAGAACAGCAAACAAACCTCGGCCGTTGCCCAAACAGGAAAAAAAGCAAGAGCCGGATGCCTCTTCGTCCCCACGCCAGCTGAACCCGGAACAGCAAAAAATCGTCACCTCCACGGCAGAAAAAATCCTGGTATCGGCAGGGCCGGGCACGGGCAAGACCTTTACTTTGGTAACACGCATAGAGCACCTCTTGAACACCACCCCCATCAAGGCAGGCAAAATTGTCGCCATTACCTTTACCAACCGGGCGGCGGACGAAATGCGTACCCGACTGGCCAGGGATGTGGGCGAACGGGGGACAACGGTCCAGGTTGGAACCTTTCACCGCTATTGCCTGGACTGGCTGCGTAAGTTACAGCCGGATCTGCAGGTCATCAGCGAAGAGGAGCGGGAGCTTTTTTTGCGCAAGCTCCTGCCGGAAATGGATCGGGCCGAACGCACCCTTTTCTCCAAACAGCTCAACCAATACTTTGATGAGCGCAACCGAGACGGGGCCACGCTCTCCATCCCGGAAAAAATGCTCAAGCGCTATCTTTCGGCCATGCAAGAGTGCCAGGCCATTGACCTTGATTATGTGATCCCTTTCTTCATCGAAACCCTTGAACAGGATGATACATTCAGGGCCGAGGTCACCTCCTCTTTGGAGTACCTCTGCATTGACGAATTTCAGGATCTCAATCAAGCCCAGTTCACCCTGGTCCAAATCCTGGGCGAGTCCTGCCATATCTTCGCCATCGGCGACCCCAACCAGGCGATCTACGGCTTTCGGGGCAGCGACCTGCATTTTTTCTACCGTTTCCAGGAAATGGCCGGTGTGGAAAGCATGCAGCTTATCCGCAATTACCGCTCCGCCCCGGCCATAATCGATGCAGCCACAGCGCTTATCAGAAGAAACCGAGACTGCGGCGAGACCCAGCTGATCCCGCAGAGCAGTCAACAGGTCAGCATAGGCCTGCATCAGGCCCCAAGCCCCCAGGCAGAGGCGGAGTTCATCGTGCGCTCTATAGAAGAGCATATGGGCGGCATCAGCAGCTACTCCATCAACAGTGGCCGCGGCAGCAGTGAGGGGGCCGGAAGGAGTTTTGCCGACTTTGCCGTTCTCTATCGTCTCAGTCAACAGGCACAACCGCTTATCGAGGCGCTTGAAAAACAGGGTATCCCCTTCCAGGTGGTGGGCAGCACCCCGTTTTATATGAAAAAGGATCTCAAGAATCTGTATCACTTTATCCAGACCACCTCACCCCAGGCCACGGTTGCCGATTACCTTGTTCTTTTAAAAGGCATCATCGGCATTGGCGGGGCAACCATCGAGCAACTGGAAAAAGAACTGCCCATCCGCTTAGATGATTTTTTTACTGCTGCGCAATCTGTCAAACTGCCTCGGGCCAGCAGTGAGATCATCTCTGAGATCGGCCAGGCCCGGACGCATTTTTTTGAGCAGGTTGAAGAGGTGGGTGTTGCCAAATCTCTGGCCGCAATCTTCGACCATCTCGACATTGATGAACAAAATCCTGAAACCATCCGCTTTGTCGAACTGGCCACCATCTTTGGCAATGACTTAGCTGGGTTCCGTGATCACCTTAAACAAAACGCACAGGCAACCGTTTATGATGAACGGGCTGAGGGGGTGGCATTGATGACCATGCACGGGGCCAAGGGCCTTGAGTTTCCTGTGGTTTTTCTGCCAGGCCTTGAAGAGGAGATTCTGCCGTGCTCCATCGGGGCAAGTAATCTTGATGTGGAAGAAGAGCGCCGGCTTTTTTACGTTGCCATGACCCGCGCCCAGGAACAACTCACCCTTTCCTCCTGTGCCAGCCGGACCATCTTTAACCGGAATGCGGCGCAAAATATCTCTCGTTTTATAGAGGAAATTCCCGGCTATCTTCTTGAAAAAACTGCTGCACCCAAAACCGCTAAGAAAAAAAGCGGCGCAAAACAGATGAAACTCTTTTAGCACTATGAAGCCGACAAACAACGACAACGATACCCCTGCCCCGCGAACCATCAAAATCGGTAAGGCCAGCGTGGGCCTTATCGGCCTTGAGCCCGCACTCAACGAGGCTGTGGCGCAGGGGCTTAAGGCAGACGAGGCAGTGGAGCATATTTACAAAAGGGTCAGCAAGGCAAACTATGTCCCCTCCTCTGCGAAAGATCTGTATATGGATGCCCTGCGTAAAGAATACCTGCGCCGTACAGGCCAAGAAGTTGAGGGCGACGACACGCTGACGATTCGCGTTTTAGGAACCGGTTGCATTGTCTGTAACGAGCTTTCCAACATGCTCATCGAGGTGCTGCAAAAGCTCGACCTTGCCGCAGACATGGAATCCATTCACGACCTGGATGAAATTTGGCGTTTCGGTGTCACCAAGACCCCGGCATTGATCATCAACAACAAGGTAAAGGTCGCAGGAAGAATGCCTGCCCTTTTTGAGGTCGAGGTATGGGTCAAAGAGGAGGCAGGGCTATGATGCCGGTGACTGCGGCACTTATTATCCAAGATAACAAAATCCTGCTGACCCGCCGCAAGGGCGGGGAAAAATTCGCCGGATTCTGGGAATTTCCCGGCGGCAAGGTTGAAGACGGCGAATCTGAACAAGCCTGCCTTGCCCGGGAACTCAAAGAAGAGCTCGGGGTGGTTGCACAGGTTGGGGATTTTTTCACGGAAAACGAGTTCCATTACAGGCATGGGGCCATTCGCCTGTTGACCTATTTTACCGAGGTCACGGACACCGATTTTCGCCTCAGCGTCCATGACCGGGCCGAGTGGGTCCCGCTGGCTGAGGTGACACAGTATCTTCTCACTCCTGCCGATATCGCCATTGCCGAAAAGCTGCAGAAATCAATGCTCTCACCGGATGAACTGCCAAATTCAGCCCGCTACCAGGAAATATATTGAAGAGACCTGTCTCTGAGTGGAGGTAGTCCTACTACGGCGTAACGATTTTTTACATAAAAGCCAATTCCGTCGATCTGATCGGCCCAAAAGAAAGAGTGGTTGTCAGAGACTCTCTTTTCCCTTGAGTTGCCCCATCACTGTCCAGGACAGGGCCGTGCAGGGGCCAAACACAATCAACCCCAGCAAGACGAAGCCCTTGACTCGATTTAAGTCGGCGAAGTGCCCGACTCCCCCACCGCCGTTCATTTTGACAAAATAATAAAGAAGCCCGGCAGTAAGAATAAGTAGTTCCAAGGTAAGAAGGCGCTTGCAAAAAATATTTGCCCCATAGCCCCACAAGGCAACCTTGCTCATAAACTTTCGCCTAGGAACCATTTTGTGGACCTTCTTCCAAAGGGGATCGACAAGAACGTTTGCCTTGATAAAGGCCCTCGAACAATCTGATTGCGCCATTTTTTTCAGCTTCTTAAACTCTTCATTAATGGTCAGAAGGTCAGCATGAAAGGACTTGAAGAACCTTTTATAGCTAAAGTCCTGCCAAAAGGCCTTGCACTCCTTAATCTCCCGGCCGAGTTCTTGTAATTTCCCGCTGAACTCTTCTTTTCTTTTGGTGAGCACCCTGCTGCAGGTCTGGATAATGCCCTGACTGCGATCCTCCACATCGAGCATATCGTAATAACTCTCACGCTGTAGTTGCTTGTTCAGTTTGTTCAGCGCAACCGCTTCATCATGAATGAATTTATCATCCGGAGGGAACCACTGTCGCATCTTATTGAACTCATTGCCAGCATTGGAGAGATTCTGGGTTGCCTCTTTTTGCAAGCGGCGAAACTCCTCTTGGGCCATGACATCGATTGTGCCCTGAAGCGGAATAAGAGCCGGATCCATGAGCAAGGCGATAAAAATCTCCCGGTTTCCCACCAAGAGTGAACGGAGCAACTTGATACTCTGTGTTATACCCTCCTCTTCCAGGACGCTTGCCTGGAGCATTCTATATTGGGTATCAAGGGAGTCATAACAGAGCGTGGAGGCGGAACTGACCAACTCCTTCACCTGCCACTTGGCATCGCTCATCTCATAGTAACGAGAAAGAAGGAGACTGATGTACACCTTTTCCTTTTGCCGAACCGCCAATGCATTAGCGTTTTCGAGATACCTCCGTATCTCATTGGCCTTGCCGTTTTCCACGGCCAAAAAGGCAAGACCTACATTGGCGTAAAAGGCTTTGCCTTCGCTTTTCTTCCTGCTTTCCGCGGTCAACAGCTTTCGGGCCTTGTCGTAATCGCCAACCCGCAGGCAATCAAGACCAAGCTGCAAGTTTTTGCAATCGAAGGTCAACTCATTGGCAGGAGAAAGTTCTTCCCAATTCTCCTTATCACTAAAGGTAATGTGCCAAAGAAAGCGGGGCTGGAAAATCCTGTAAATATCCAGATAGCTGACAAAGGTGAGCAAGCCTTTATCTTTACGAATCTGCTTCGGCTTCACCCCGGCAATCAGGGTCTTGAGCGTACCAAGATAATCGGCAAAAGCCTGCTGGTAGTTAAGGTTTATCTCCTTAAAGGGGAGGTAGCCCACATCATCCAACCCGCCGGTGTCAAGAGTAAGATACTTGCTCGGACACTCGCCGGGCTCATGGTTGGTCATGGCGCAGTAAAAGCACTCATCCTGATCTCCCTGGATAGGCAGAATACGGTGGAGGAAGAGTCTTTGCGGGGTGGCGCCCATCAACTTGTCAACGACGAGGCGAAAGTATTTCCCCCCCACACCCTCCGGTTCATGGGCAGGCAGCTTCTGCTCATCTTGCAGTCTCCCCCAATCCTTTTGCAGGACCTGGGTAATGTATATGGACTCGTTAAGGAGATGCTCCCAAAACGGGGCCGCACCATTTTTTAAACCAAAGGGAGCCTCATCAACACCTTCTGGGTGGAGCACTATCTGCACAGGGACATTGCCGTAACCCTGTTGCCAATCTAAAAGTTTCTTAGTTTCTTTGAGGCCGAAAATAATGGCGCTTAAGGCCTGCCGAAGATCGGAAAAAGAAAAGAGGAGGAGATCGTTTGAGTCACTGTTTACAACATGCCCGGCCCGAGCCAGGTGTTGCCGTAAGGTATCAACAAATTGAGGCCAGTTATTGCCGAGAAGCTTGCCGCCTTGGGACGGAATGCTGCGGATTCCTGCGAGAATGTGGGAGCTATTACTCATATCGACTTGGGTGTAAACTTCCTTAAAAAACCATATTTCGGGGAGATAACTATCTGAATATAGCCTGAATACCCATATACTTGTCAAGCACTCTCCCCAAAATGGGGGAGAGTATGTAGCCGGTATTAAACATGCCTTTTACCTGTTTTGCCGTCCCCCCTCTTGGAGCAATGACAGGAAGAGGCCATTGCTCCAAGAAATTGTAAAGGGAGGCTAATTTATTTTCGGCCCGGAAAATCTATTGAAGTGCGGACCGCACCCCGTTATTATGAGGGCTCATTCATTCACATACTATTTGCCAGTGCGGCGTTACAGGTAAAAGGAGGAGTTAACTATGGGTTCCCACGAGCATGATCACAGCGACGATCCCCACGGCTATGGCCACGATGAGCCGGAGGTCGCCTTTAAATTCGGCATCTTTATGATCTGCACGGTTGCCGCCCTTGTCGCAATCGCACTCTTGTAAAGAGACATTCACACAAGAAACCACCCGGGGAATGATGAGCCTACCAAAGCTTGTCATTCCCCTTTGTTTTTTTTAGCCATTAATCAAGTTTACCGGAAGGGGGATTGACCATGAAGGTTCTTGGTGTTTCCGGCTCACCCATAAAAAACAGCAACACCGACCAGGCTCTGCAAGCAGCCCTTGCCGCCACCGGTTTGGAAACGGAGTTTATAAAACTCAGCGAACATTCTGTGGAGCCTTGCCGGGCCTGCCTGGGTTGCATCAAGACAAACCGCTGTGTGATCAAAGACGACGGCATCGAGCTCGCGGAAAAAGCAAAGGCGGCCGACGGACTTATCATAGCGGGCTTTACCCCCTACTCCTCGCTGGATGGACGCTCCAAAGCCTTTATCGAGCGCCTCTATCCTCTGCGCCATAACCAAGGCTTCATGCAAGGAAAACCGGGCGGGGCGATTATCACCTGCGCCGTTCCGCCTGGCAACGTCATGCTGCCTCCTGCCTGCGAGATCGGCCTGAACTCCATCCAGTTTTACATGATGGAAGAGGGGATGGACTATGTGGGCGGAGTGCCGATACAGGGCAATGTGCCGTGCATCAAGTGCGGCCACGGTGACGAATGCCAAATGACCGGCATTAAAATGCTTCACGGCCCGGAGGCAACGGTGGACTCGGTGGGAGTTTCATCGTTTGGCGAACAGCCGGAGGCCATTCGCTCGGCAGAGAACCTGGGCCGCGAGATTGCCGCCCGTTTGAACAAATAACAAAAAGGCAACAATCATGGGAATGGAAGAAAAACTCGCGGCCTCGGAAACACGAATCATCAAAACCGTCTTCCCCCACACAACCAACCATTACGCCACCCTGTTCGGCGGCACGGCGTTAGAGTGGATGGACGAGGTGGCCTTTATCACAGCCACCCGCTTTTCAAGGCAGAAGATGGTCACTGTGGCCCTGGATCGTATTGATTTTCAAACACCCATCCCCGCCGGAACATTTGTCGAACTCATCGGCCAGGTGGAAAAGGTGGGCAACACCAGCGTCAAGGTCAAGGTCACCATCTACCTTGAGCAGATGTACGAAGAGGCAAGGGTCAAGGCAATCGAAGGCATGTTTACCTTTGTCGCGGTGGATGACGATATGCAACCGGTGCCTGTCAAATGAAGATAAACCGTATAGGCCAAGATGCTTTTTGCCTAGCAGGGCTTATTGCCATTTCCACGCTGCTTCTTTCACCTGCACTCTCTTTGGGGGCAGAAGGGGAGAAAAAAACCTTTTCCGGGGTGAACGTCTTTTTTGAAAACGACCTCTTCACCGGCTCGGATCGCAATTATACTAACGGTGTAAAGGCATCCTTTATTACAAAAAATTTAAATAACTCGGGCAGCGACCTGGCGCCTTTGGTAAAGGGAATCTCGCAAACCCTGTACAGCCTTCGTGAAGCAGCCCTGGGAACTATCCTCCCATTGAGCACAGAAGACCCTAAGGTACTCAATCCACCTAACTACAAGGTAGAGTTTGCCTTTGGCCAAAATATGTATACGCCAAAGGATATCTCGAGCTACGAATTGATTCCAAACGACCGCCCTTACGCAGGCTGGACCTACCTCAGCACTGCCTTTCATGTCCAGAAAATTGATGACTACATGCACACCTTTGAATTCCAGGCCGGGGTTGTGGGGCCGGAATCCCTGGCCGAGGAGACCCAAAAATATGTGCACCGTGAGATCAGCAACTCGCCGCAACCCAATGGCTGGGGCCACCAACTTGAGACCGAGCTGGGTCTCGAGTTCGTATATGAACAGAAACATCGCCTGGGCGAGATAGAAGAGGGCGGCCTTGATTTCGACGCCATCAGCCACGCGGGCTTTGCCCTGGGCAACATCCATACCTATCTCAACACCGGGCTTGAGGTACGCGGCGGCTGGAACCTGCCCAAGGATTTCGGCGTATCACTGATCCGGCCTGCAGGCAGCACGCGGCTTGAGCCGGACAGGCGTGCCGCCCTTTATTTTTTCGGGGCCATGGATGCCCGCCTTGTGGGGCGAGATATCTTCCTGGACGGCAATACCTTTGCCGACAGCCACAGCGTTTCTAAAAAATATTTAGTGGCCGATTTTGCCGTGGGTGCCGCCTTAAATTATGAACGTTTCCGCCTGACCTGGACCAATGTCTATCGCACCAAAGAATTTGACGGCCAGCCCGACGGCCATAGTTTTGCCTCCATCACCATTTCTTTCTTTTTCTAACCCCTAAAAAAATTATATAATAGGAAAAAGCCGAGAGAATCACGCGCGGCATGTTTTGCTTGATCCACCAACAAAACAAACATGTAGGTGATTTATGCCCCTCAGCAATTTTCCGCAAGACGTTCAGGAGTTTGCCATCCAGGTATACGAAAAGCCAAAGGATGAGCAACACCTTCGCGAAAACCATGTAGCCTTTACAGGCACTCCCCAGAAGCACCCGTTCAACAGAAAAAAGGTAATCCTGGTCTCCGACCCTTACAGCTCACAGACCTCGTATTTCGAGTTCATGACCGCTGATATCTCTTTTGTGGAAGAGCTGACCAATATTGTCAATATGGATGGCGAGGTGATTCCCATGGTCCGCATCTGGGTGAAGAAAAACAGCGTTGGAGTCCGCAGCACTCCCTTTATTGTACAAAGCACTGTGGGGTAGCAACCACTCCACAGTGCTCGACTTTGCGCTTAATCATAAATGCCTTGAGACAATGTTCCGGGGTTAACAATCTAACGCAGGGGGTACGTGATATGAGTGACATCAACAAGATTCTGGTTCCCATCGATTTTACCGAGTTTTCAAGCAAAATAGTGGAGTACGCCGAAACCATCGCCGAAAAGTTCGGGGCCGAGATCGAGGTTCTTTTTGTGGTGGAGAGCTTGGAGTCCTATGCAGGCTTTGCCGTACCGCACATCTCCTTGGACGTCATGGAAAAGGATCTCATTGACCGGGCAGAGGCGAAGATGGAGGATTTTCTTGAGGCAAACATCAGCCCCAACATCAGCCGATCCGGCAAAGTCTTAAACGGCATCATAGCCGAACAGATTATCAACTATGCCCAGACTCATAGCAGCGACCTGATAGTCATGGGCACCCATGCCTGCAAGGGAATCGAAAGGGCGTTGTACGGCAGTGTGACCGAACGAGTCGTCAAAACAGCGCCCTGCCCGGTCCTCAGCATGAATCCCTGTTAAAATAAACCACGGGTGAGAAGACGCACTCACCCGACTTTACTTTAAAAGGAGGCAGCCCGATGAATGTCGCACAAATCAAAAAAATGGCACAGAACAAAGGCATAAAACCAGGCAAAATGCGCAAGGCAGACCTGATCCGCGCCATCCAAACAGAGGAGGGGAACTTCCCGTGTTTTGCCTCCGCAACTGAACAATGCGACCAACTCGATTGCTGTTGGCGTGAGGATTGTCTTTCATAATAAGCAGTTATGCATTTCCTCATTTTTCTGCTTCATATTTCCTTTTTGGATGTGGGAGAATAATATCCGCACGGAGTGATTTTCCGGGAGGCACCCTCCCGGGAGTCCACCATTTTCTCTTTCACATCTGATAGTTATCCAATATGAGGAAAAGCTATGGCGGTTGAATTTCTTCCTATTGAGGGGAACTGGTACGAGTCACTTGAAAGCGGGGAAAGTTTTGTTGTTGTCACCCTGGATGAAGACGAACGCGTGGTGGAAATCCAGCATCAAAACGGTGACGTTGAGGAGCTTGAGCTTGAAGAGTGGTTCGCGCTTGACCTTGAACCGACCGAACCCCCTGAAGATTGGCTGGGAACGTATGGGGAGATGGACGAGGAGGATGCCCACTATAATGTCGGCGACATGGATACCGATGAGTGGGGGGACCCGATTGACCTGGAGTAACCGACACTGTTGACTCTTGTGCAAATGGCATCGTCGCTTCCTGCGGCATGCGTTTGCACTGCACACCCTAAGTCCAGGAGGTAGTAAATGACCAAACAACTCTCTTTCAGCAAGTATGAGAATCGCGCCCTGCCGGGTTTTCGCGACAGGACAAACATGGCAGAATCAACCGAGGATATTAAGAAGTTTTTTAATTATACGACCAAAGAGCTGTTTGATAATGTTTTTGAAGGCAGAGTCACCTTCGAGCATGGCGATATCGCCCTATCCACCCAGGAGGAACCTTACTACGCACTCAGTGAAAGGCTGATGACCACAGATGAATTCACCAAAATCTGGAACAACTCGGATTTACCCAGGGTAACGGGAAGACTCGCTAAGACAGCGGCCAACCGATGCCGGCACCTGGAAAAACACCCGGAAAAAACAAATTCCAAGATCAGAATGTAACACCCAAAGGAGCCTTAACGGCTCCTTTTTTTTGCCCTTTGCAGGGCTCAACTCAAAAAAACCAGGCCAAAAGATAGCGTAGCGAGACAAAGGAAACGACCAGGAAAAGTCCAAGTTTGATAGGATACTCCGGCACGTAGCGCTGTGTCTTTGCCCCGAGATACCCACCCAGAGCCCCGCCCAGCCCGAAAGAAAGGCCCAAGAGGTAATCAGGCCTGGTCTCAAGGCCAGCGGAAAAAAATCCAAAATGATAGACTGCTACCCCGATCATTGAACTGATCAGGGTGCCAAGGAGTGAGGCTCCGGCCACACTGTGAACGGGCAGACGCAATACCGAGATACAAAATGGGGCCAGTACGGCACCGCCGCCAATCCCGTACGCCCCCCCAACCACACCGACAAAAAAAGAAATCAGCAGCAAGGGCCTGGGATCAAAGCCGTACTCCTTACCATCAAAACTATACTCTACGCAGGTTATGCCACGCTTTAGGCAACGCACCTCAGCCGCATGCTCAGGAGGGAGTGCCTGCGAATTCCCCTTACCAAAAACCTTCTTGCCCATGAGCCAGGCCAGGTAAAAAAGAACCAAGCCGGCAAAAGGTTTAAAGCTGACCGGGTCATGTAACCACTTCACTCGAATCCCGTAACCAAAAATTATCCCCGGGAAACTCCCCGCAACAATGATCGCAGCCAAAGGCCAGTTCATTCGCCCTTCTCTGGCATATCGCACCACGGTGCCGGGAATGGCGAAAACATTATAGGTAAAGTTGGTGGCGGATACGCCGGGGGAAGTGTAGCCAAGAAAACTCATCTGAAAGGGCAGCAACAAAAAAGCGCCGGTCACCCCGCCCATGGCACCGAAATAGGCCAGAAAAAATGCGACCAAAGGGGGCAGAAAGGCATACGTTTCAATTTGGGCTACTGGGAAAAGGATCTTATCCATCTGGGGATTACCGGTACTCAGGTATTGCCGAGATTAGAAAACGTCTTTTTAATGGGGAGCTGCACCTAGCCGAAAAACCTTTTCAATACTCTCCTTTAAAACATCACGGGTAAAAGGTTTTACGACATATTCGCTGACCTTGGCCTGAATTGCCTCCATGACAAGATGGGGTTGGGCCTCGGCAGAAATCATGATAAAGGGGACATCCTTGGTCTCCTCATTGGCCCGAATCTCTCTCAGCAGGTCGATGCCGTGCATTACCTGCATGCACCAGTCGGATAAGATAAGGTCGACCTTCTGCTCTTGCACCACAGTAAGCGCCTTTTTACCGTCCGACGCCTCGGTAATGGAGGAAAAACCCAGATCGCGCAAATGATTACAGATAATACGACGCATCACCAGTGAATCGTCTACCACCAGGATGTTCATATCTTTATTAAGATCCATTCAACTAAAAAACCAATTTTTAACCGGAAAAAATGATGTGCCGACCACATCTCGCCCCAACTCATACAAGTATAGTGAAGAATCGCCCACTTGGGAAGGGGGAAGATTCTCAAGTAAAACTCAGGCACAAAAAAAGGCCTGGGAAAAATATCCCAAGCCTGAATTCTCTTTAACGAGGAAAATAAAATCAGCTTAAAACATCCACATCCTCCGCCTGCAATCCTTTATTGGTTTCGATCAGGTTAAATTCGACCTCCTGGCCGTCTTGCAGGGTGCGATATCCATCACCACGGATGCCACGATAATGCACAAAAACATCGTTTAAGCCATCACGCTCAATAAAGCCGTAACCCTTTGCACTATCAAACCACTTTACTGTTCCATTCAAACGTTCATCGGACATTCTTAACCTCCCTCCACATTTCACTGAACATAGATCATGATTTCAGCAGCAGGCGCCGCATTCCGTTCCTTTAGCAGCCTGTTTCCAGAGGATGTCTCAAAGGCCTGCAAAAAGGATGCTGCTGTTTGTAAGGCAGCACATAATATGCATTATGCGGGAAGATTTTTTTTGAAATCAAGTTATTTATTTCTTTACGGGATACTCGGTACCGAGAATGTGCGAAAAGAAGTTAAGAAAAGCTCAGGATGGGCTGTTGGAATACTAGAGATAATACAAAAAAAAGAGCCGACAAAAGTCGGCTCTAAAATAATGGTGAGCGAGGCGGGATTCGAACCCACGACCTTCTGCTCCGGAGGCAGACGCTCTATCCAGCTGAGCTACTCACCCACTAAGGTCCATAGTGAGGGCCTTTAAATACCACGGATCAAATTCCGAGTAAAGCCATTTTGAAATTGCCCATAGTGGTTAAAGGCCGTTATTTTCCCATCGTAAATGTCCGACTTTGCATGTTCAGAAAGCCGTAAAATCAGCAAGGCTCAAAACAAGCATCTGCTTGCTGGAACGAGAAAGGCGCACCCGCTCATCGATACGCAGGCCAACTACGGCGACGATTCCCCTACTGTCCAGCACTATGGGCACCTGCCAGCGTTTCTTTCGCTCGATTTTTTGGTCGGTAAAAAAATCAGACACTGTTTTGCTGCCCGGTGCGCCCAAAGGGTGGAATCTGTCGCCGCTAGAAAAAGAACGAATGGTGAGTGGAAAGCTGAGGGCGTCATAATTAAGATACTCAGAATCCGGGAGCTTATTCTCTATCATGTCTTGCGCGTATGGCAAAAGGGCCACGGTAATGATTTTTCCCAACTCGTCGATCAGGTAGGTGCCGGGCTCCTCGATGATTGCTTCAAAGAAATCCGGTTCATCTAGAGCAAGATCCCCCCGGCCCGCACCCTTGCCCTGAGGGTAGGAAAAAACCAACTCCTGCTGCATCCTTTCAACACGCAGGCCTTGCGACAGGTGAGTCAAGCCGCCGACTTGCCCTTTTACTGCCAAATCACGCAACTGCTCGATCTGTTTAAATGAAGGACGCTGTTCCATAAACCAGCAGGTCTTTTCCAGCACCCGTCTTTGCAGGGCGACAGCCAGTTGGTCAAAATCGGCAAGATTCAGCGTGGCGCTCGGCAATTGGTGGCCTGGTCCCAGGGCGATTGATACTACCTGGTCAAAGGCGGCTTGGCCCAACTCTTCCAACACATCCTCTTCATCCTGCAAAATAGCCGCGGTTTCCCGCAGGGACTCATGGATATTGGGGTTGAAATTTTCAGCCAGGTACGGCAGGGCATCGAGCCGGATCCGGTTCCGTAAAAAATCCCGTTCCAGATTGGAGGAATCGACAGCAAAGGAGATATCCTTTGCCTTGAGGTAGTGCATAATTTCATCTTTGCTCACACCAAGAAAGGGGCGGATTACTTTCTGCCCGGCGATAAAATCCATGCCGCTCATTCCCTTGCGCCCGGTGCCGCGCACCAGACGAAGAAGCACCTCTTCCGCCTGATCATCCGCCGTATGGGCGACTGCGATCTTCATCGCCCTTTCCTGCTCGGCAATGCTCTCTAAAAAACCGTAGCGCAGTTCCCGGGCCGCATGCTCAATGGACATTTTCTTATCATTGGCATACTCCCTGACCCCTACTTGACCTGAAAAAAAGGGGACATGATGATGCGCTGCCACCTCGGCAACCAGACTTGCCTCCTGTCCGGTCTCAGCCGATCGCAGGCCATGATCCACATAGGCAGCCAGAATAGAAATGCCAAGGGTATCTCTAAGTTCAAGAAGGACATGTAAAAGGGCCATGGAGTCCGGCCCCGCGGAAACAGCCACCAGCACACGGTCTCCGGCGGCAACAAGCCCATGCTTGTCGATAGCAGTCTTTGTCTTTTTCACAAGCGGATGCATTGCGGCAAGTAATCCTTTTTTATAGGAAGCGGTTGCCAAACTTGGCAGGAATAGACCATACTACATACAATATTGAACATGCAAAGCGAAACGTACCCCAAGGGCACTTCCGCTGGGCGCATCCCGCAACTCGAAGTCGAAGTTTATGCCCTTCAGGGTGCTTATCTGCTGCGGGAGGAGTGAGCGAATGTTATAAAGACAACTTCCTTACATACCGAGATTCTCCGTGGCTCGAAGTCTTGCGCTTATCTGCCGCGGGGAGTTTCAATATATTAGCTCTTTTCTAAAAGATAATAAAATTCCCACCTAGCGAGTTTATATGAAGGTACGCAAAGCAGTCATTCCAGTGGCCGGTCTGGGCACACGTTTTCTCCCGGCCAGCAAGGCCATTCCCAAAGAGATGCTGACCATTGTCGACCGGCCCACCATCCAGTACATCGTGGAAGAGGTGGTGGCCTCTGGTATTGAAGAGATCGTCTTCATCACCAGCGAGGGCAAGTCGGCCATTGAGAATCACTTTGATTACAATTACGAGCTCGATACCATCCTGCAGGAAAAAAACAAGCCGGAACTGTGCGAAGAGGTCTGCAATATTTCCAATCTGATCGATATCGTTTCCGTGCGTCAGAAAAAACCTTTGGGCCTTGGTCATGCCATCTGGTCCGCCCGTAACGTTGTTGGCAACGAACCCTTTCTTGTCCTGTTGGGAGACGACCTGGTGCAAAGCGATGTGCCGTGTTGCCAACAGATGCTCAACCTCTTTGACGAACTGCAAGGACCCATTGTCGCCATCCAACAGGTGCCCAGGGATGAGACCCATCAATACGGTATCGTTGAAGGCAGCCAGGAAAAAGAAGGCGTCTACAAGGTTGATCGCATGGTGGAAAAACCATCCCCAGGCACCACCGACTCCAACCTGGCCATCATTGGCCGCTACCTCCTGACCCCGGAGATCTTCGACCTGTTGGAATTCACCAAGCCCGGTCACGGCGGTGAGATCCAACTTACCGATGCCCTTTTGGCCCTTTCCAAACAGCGGCCCATGCATGCCTATGAATTTCAGGGTACCCGTTTTGATGCCGGCGACAAACTCGGCTATCTCAAGGCCATTGTCGCTTTTGCCCTGCGCCACCCCGTATTATCAAAGGACTTCACCAGACATATCAAAGAGGTTTGCGCAAGCATCGATTAAATAAGCCACAAGAGCTATGGCAGCCCAGGGACCGTTGCGGTATTGTACAGCAGCGGTGTGACTTGATCACACGGCGAACGGTCCCGTTTTATTTTGCAAGACAACGCCAAGGCGCAAAGTTAAAGATAAAAAACTGCTATTGGATTCTTGCCATACTCTCTCTGCGCCTGAGCGTCTTGGCGTTCAACTTCTTTTTGCCCTGAGTAACTGATGAAACCCACTCCGCCGGAATTTGTTGAGGTGGCGGTTGCCGCCCCATTGGATCAAAGCCTGACCTACCGCGTGCCGGACGGAGTGAATCTCTGTTTGGGGCAACGGGTCCTGGTGCCCTTGGGCAGACGGCTGGTCACCGGCTATGTGCTCTCCTTTCCCGATGAACCACAGACCGAGCACAGGCTCAAAAAGGTGCGTGAGGCACTGGATGAGTCTCCCATCTTTCCGGAAAATATGATCCCGTTTTTTCGCTGGATTGCCCGGTACTATCAATTCCCCATCGGCGAGGTAATCAAAGGCGCCCTGCCTGCCGGGCTGACCTCGCAGTCCGGTCGCAAGGTACTCCTTACCGAAACGGGGCGGGATCATTTTGCCAACGAATTTTCCGCTGAGGAGACTTACCCGTGGCTTGCCACTCTCATTAAAAAAGGGCACCTGAGTATCTCGGCCACCAAAAAGCTCTGGCAGGGGCCGGAACAAAAACTTCTGCTTCAATGGCAAAAAAAAGGATTTATTATTGTTGAGCAGGTTATTGCGGGTGAAAGCGTCCGGGCCAAGTCCGAGGTTTGTGTCCGCTTACAATCGGACTGGCAGGAAAAGCACCTTAAGCACTCGCTCAAGATCACCGAGCAGAAAACCCTGGATCTCATTCTCAGTTGCGGGGGCAGCCCGGAACATACTATCCCCCGTCGGGATCTGAACAAGCAATACAGTGGGGTCCGCACCGGTCTTAGCGGTCTTACGGAAAAAGAGATTGTCAGCCTTGAAAAACAGCACATCTACCGTGATCCCTTTGGTGAAACCCCGCACTTTTTTGACAGGCCTGAGCAACTCAGCGGTGACCAGAAAAAGGCTCTTGCCGCGCTCTGCCCTGCCGTCACACAAGAAAAATTCGCTCCATTTCTTCTGCACGGGGTCACAGGCTCGGGCAAAACCGAGGTCTACCTTGGGGCAACACAGGCTGCCCTGGATGCGGGCAAGGATGTCTTGGTCCTGGTGCCGGAGATCGCCCTGGCCACCCAACTTGAGGGGCATTTTCTCTCCAGGTTCGGCGACGAGGTTGCCCTTTTGCACAGCGGACTCAGCAAAGGGGAGCGCTTCGACCAATGGCAGCGGGTTTTAAAGGGCCAGGCCCGTATTGTCATCGGCGCCCGCTCCGCCATCTTCGCCCCTTTGCAAAGCCCCGGCCTTCTCATCGTGGACGAGGAGCATGACCCAGCCTATAAGCAGGAAGACACCCTACGCTATCAGGCCCGGGACCTTGCTGTCCTTCGGGCCCGGCAATGTGAGGCCACCGTTGTTTTAGGCTCGGCCACTCCGGCAATCACCTCGTATACCCATAGCCAAAATAAGAAATACCAGCTCATCACTTTGCCCAAAAGAATCGAAGACAGGCCTCTGCCCGAAGTGGAGGTGGTGGATCTGACCGAGGTAAAAACCGTTTCCGGCAGGCCGCCGCTCTTTTCCCCCCAGCTCACCCAATCCATCCGCAACACACTGGCTCAGGGTGAGCAGGCTCTGATCTTCCTCAACCGCAGGGGCTTTGCCAACTGCATGCTCTGCGGAGATTGCGGCAAAACCGTGCAATGCACCAACTGCCACATCACCCTGACCCTGCATAAAAAGAAGGAGGAGTTGGCCTGCCATTATTGCGGTTATACCGCCTCCAGCGCCACGGTATGCAGCCATTGCCGCTCGACAAATCTTGTCGGCATCGGTTTCGGCACCGAACGGCTGGAGGAGGAAATCGCCTCCCTCTTTCCCAAGGCGCGGGTAGCCCGTCTTGATCGGGATACCACTGTCAAACGTAAGGATTTTCTTTCCATCCTCAGGGCGGTACACAGCCGTGAGGTGGATATCCTCATCGGGACACAGATGATCACCAAAGGGCATCATTTTCCCAGTGTTACCCTGGTGGGCGTTGTCTGGGCCGATGCGGGCCTGGGCATTCCAGACTTCAAGGCTGGGGAACGCACCTTCCAATTGTTGAGCCAGGTAACCGGCCGGGCAGGCCGCGGGGAGAAACCAGGACGGGTCATCATTCAGACCCACCAGCCGGAGCATTACTCCGTGCTGACTGCCCAGAGCCACGACTACAACGCCATGTATGAGCAGGAGATCAGTCTGCGCAAGGCCCTCAGCTACCCGCCCTTTTCCCGCCTGATCAATCTTCGCTTTGAAGGAGAGAGTGAAGACCGGGTACAGACCGGCGCCACCAACGTTGCCCACCGTGCCATGGCCTTGAGTAAAAAGGCCCAGACCACCGTGCTCGGCCCTTCCCCTTCCCCTTTGGCCCGACTGCGGGGACGCTTTCGCTGGCAGGTTTTGCTCAAGGGCAGCAACATCGACCAGCTGCACCATATCAGCCATCTTCTCAGTCAGGACAAGACTTTGCTGCCGCCCGGGGTTAAAATGTCGGTGGACGTTGATCCCGAGAATATGTTATAGATTTTGCATAGATATGGACTGCAATATCCTTCGCAGGATGCTGAAATTCACAAAACAAAAAGCCAGGGTCAGACACCCCGAATATTGAGTTAAATTATGGCCTTACGCGAAATAGTTTCTTATCCATTTCCTGTCCTCAAACAGACAGCCAAACCGGTTACCAAGTTTGATGCTGCCTTAAAAGATTTGGTCAAAGACATGGCGGAAACCATGTATGCCGCCCCTGGCGTGGGACTGGCTGCGCCGCAGATTGATGTTCCCCTACAACTCTGCGTCATCGACGTGAGCGCTAAGGATGAACCAGATGAACTGATTGTCCTGGCCAACCCCAAGATCGTTACCGGCGAGGGAGAAGAGAGCGATGAGGAGGGGTGCCTGAGCGTGCGGGAGTATTCAGCCAAGGTCAAGCGCTACACCAAGATTCAGGTCGAGGCCCAAGACATAGACGGCAACCCTCTTGCCTTTGAGGCAGAGGGTTTTTACGCCCGGGTTATCCAGCATGAACTGGACCACCTGAACGGTACCCTGTTTATTGATCGACTCAGCACCCTCAAGCGTTCACTCTATAAGAAAAAGATCAAGAAGATCCTGCGTAACGAAGAAAAGGATGGAGGCAAATAACCGTGGCCACTGATAAGCCGTATCGCATCATCTATATGGGCACTCCGGACTTTGCCGTGCCCTCGCTCAAGGCCCTGCTCGACCATGGCGAAAATGTCGTTGCCGTTGTCTGCCAGCCGGACAGGCCCAAAGGGCGTGGCCGCAAGGTATTTCCGCCGCCGGTCAAGATGGTGGCCGAGGCAGCCGACATCCCTGTGCTGCAGCCTAAAAAGGTCAAGACCGACGAGTTTCTTGAGGAGATCCGCTCCTATGAGCCGGATCTCATCGTGGTGGCCGCTTATGGCCGCATTCTGCCCGGTCCGCTGCTCAACCTGCCGCCCTTGGGCACCATCAATGTTCATGGTTCTCTCCTGCCTAAATACCGCGGAGCCGCCCCGATCCAGTGGTCCATCCTCAACGGTGATAAAGAGACCGGGGTGACCATCATGCAGATGGATGAAGGCATGGATACGGGTGATATTCTTCTGCCCGGCCGCCTGCCCATCGAGCCCACGGACACCAGCGGCAGCCTGGCCGAAAAGATGTCTGATCTCGGTGGCAAATTGCTGATCGAGGCCCTGGAAAAGTTAAAAAAGGGGGAACTGCCGCCACAGAAACAGGACGAAAGCCTCGTTACCCTCTCTCCGCCGCTGTACAAAGATCAGGCAGAGATCGATTGGAGTAAACCGGCCACAGAAATCAGCTGCCAGATCCGCGGGTTGGATCCTTGGCCCATGGCACATACCTCCTTAAACGGTAAATGGTTTCGGCTCTTCAGGCCGCAGGCCCTGGAAGATGACAGCGATGCGGCTCCAGGCACCTTGCTCCAGGCCGACAAACGCGGCCTGCTCATTGCCACCGGTGAGGGACTGTTGCGTATCAACGAGGTACAGCTTGAGGGCAGCAAACGCATGGCGGCGGATGCCTTTTTGCGTGGCCGTCCCTTAGAAAAAGGACTCAAGTTCCCCACATGACAGATCACGGGACACCACATCTTCATGTGGGTGCTATCGCCCGCATAGCAGGCTATAGCGGTCAATCGCACCCACGCAAATCTGCGGCACCCGAGACCTGTCATGCTTTTTACTGCAAATTTATTATGCCAATGGGTGCCCTCGTATGACCCGTTTTTTAAAAAGCCGCTTTTTTTACCTAGCCCTCATTGTCTGCTCCATCGCAGGTGTATTGATCTACGCCTCACGCCAGGATGAATTGCTCTATCAGACTCTGTTTCACCTCAGGCAATCCATGCAAAAGGGCGAGGAGTTCCGTGAGGCCGTCCTGGCCCAGGGGTATCTTGCTCCGCTCATGTACATGGGCCTGCAGATCCTTCAAGTTGTTCTGGCCCCGATTCCGGGCGAGGCCAGCGGTGCCCTTGGCGGCTACCTTTTCGGCGGCTGGCAATCCTTTATCTACTCGTCCATTTCTCTGACCATCGGCTCCTGGATAGCCTTTATCATCGGCCGTCTTTTGAGCGATCTTATTCGCCCACGCCTGGAAAAATCCAAGGTCTATCACAAGTTCAACCACCTGGTTGAAAAGGGTGATTTTGTCATCCCCTTTGTCCTCTTCCTCTTTCCGGGATTTCCCAAGGACTCGCTTTCCTACATGCTGGGCATGAGTCACATGCCCCTGCCGGTTTTCCTCTTTGTCACCGCGGTGGGCAGGATGCCGGGGACCCTGTTGCTTTCCTATCAGGGCTCGGATGTTTACCAAGGCAACTATCTACGCCTGGTTGTTTTGCTACTCATCTCCGCGGTCATTGCCGCCCCCTGTTATATTTACCGCAAAACGATTCTGCACTATCTCAGCCACTACAGCAAACGCACCTGGCCGCCGGAGCCGAGCGATACCGAAGGGAAGCAGCCATGAGCCACGCAAACACCCTCTATATTGATTGTTTTTCCGGGATCAGCGGCGATATGTTTTTGGCCGCTCTTCTTGACTTGGGCCTTTCCCTGGACCAGCTCAAGGCAGAACTCGGCAAACTGGATCTTTCCGGCTATGAGATTGTCTGCGAACAGAACACTACAAACTCCATTGCCGCAACCAGCCTTACGGTCAAGGTCACCGGCAAGCAACCGCACCGCTCCTGGAAAACCATCCGTAACCTGCTTGAGAAGAGCGAACTCGATAGCGTGAGCAAGGAGAGGGCCATAGCAATCTTTAGGATCCTGGCCGAGGCCGAGGCCAAGGTGCACGGCTGCCCGGTGGAGACGGTACACTTCCATGAGGTGGGCGGGATGGACTCCATCATCGACATTGTTGGGGCCGCCATCGGTCTGACCCAGCTGGAGATTACAAATATCACCTGCGCCCCCCTGCCCATGCCCCATGGCTGGGTGGAATGCGCCCACGGCAAACTGCCTCTGCCTGCCCCCGCGGTCTGTGAGATTCTGTCTGGCGTTCCGAGCTATGGCGTGGATCTGAGCCAGGAACTGGTCACACCCACAGGGGCTGCAATTATCAAGGCCCTGGCCGCATCCTTTGGCCCCATGCCTGCCCTTACCATTGACACGATCGGCTACGGTGCAGGCAGCCGCACCCTACAAAACAGCCAGCCGAATTTACTGCGCTTGCTCTTGGGCAAAGAAGAGTCCGTCACCGAGGCGCAACAGGTTGAGGTCATAGAGACCCATATCGACGACATGAACCCGGAACTCTTTCCCCATGTCTCAGAGGAACTACTCAAGGCTGGTGCGCTGGATGTTGCGCTGCTTGCCATGCAGATGAAAAAGGGGCGGCCCGGCTTTTTGCTGCGGGTTGTCTGTTCTCCTGCAACCGCCTTGCCCGTTAAGGAAAAAATCTTTCAGGAAACTTCGGCAATAGGCCTTCGCTATCGCCGGGAGAATAGATGGACCCTGCCCAGAGAACTCGGCACGGTGCAGACAAAATGGGGCGCAGTCGAGGTAAAAAAGGTCAGCGCGCCTCACGGAGATATCCTGACACCGGAGTTTGACGACTGCCAGCGCCTGGCCCGGGAAAAAAACATCCCTTTAAAAGAGATCTACACTGAGATCAGTCGCATTTCGGTTGTTGATTTTCAGCGGTGTGAGTTGAGCACACGGCAAAGGAAAGAATAAATGGACCGTCTGTTCATGTGGCTGGCCACCGGTTTTGGTTCCGGTTATCTGCCCATTGCCCCTGGGACATGGGGCTCCCTTGTTGCCCTGCCTTTGCATTTTCTGCTTATTCGCCTGCCGCTCACCTGGTATGCAGCAGCGCTGATCGGTATCTTTTTTCTTGCTGTCATTTCGGCAGGTGCTGCCGAGAAGATCATGGACAAAAAGGACCCGGGCATTGTGGTAAGCGATGAGATTATCGGTCAGCTCATTACCCTGATTGGTGCCCCCAGCAATATCCTGGTCTGGCTGGCAGGGTTTACCCTCTTTCGCTTGTTTGACATTCTCAAACCATGGCCGGTTTGCTTTTTTGATCGCCACATCAATGGCGGCCTAGGTATCGTTCTCGATGATGTCTTTGCCGGACTCTACGGGCTCATCGCCTTACAGCTTCTCATCAGAATCATACCCTTCCCGGCCTGGGGATTGATTTAAACCAAATCAATCCCGGGTCCTGGGCTTATCCAGCCAAACTATTTGTTATATCCTGCTGCATGGATTCGATTACGGAGGTGGGATCATCGGCCTTGGAGATGGGGCGCCCTACCACGACATGGTCGGCACCGTTGGCCAAGGCCTTGCCTGCGGTCATGATCCGGGTCTGATCGTCGGAGCCGTCCAGCACGTTGGCCCCGGGCCGGATGCCCGGTGTGACCAGCAGGAGCTTATCACCCAACTCAGAACGCAGCCGCTCCGCTTCGAGCCCTGAAGAGACAACACCGTCGCAGCCCAAGTCCAGGGCACGCTTGGCCCTAAAGTAAACCAAATCCTCAATGGACTGGGTCATACCCATGGCCCGGAGATCCTCCTCCCCAAAGCTGGTCAGAACGGTCACGGCCAGGAGACTGAGGTTCCCTTTTTCTTCAAGGGCAGCCTTGATAATGGCATCGTTGCCATGGATGGTGGCTAAAGATACACCATGCTCCCTAATCTGGGCCACGGCAAGCTTAACCGTCTCCGGGATATCGAAAAACTTCAGATCCAGCATCACCTTGTGGCCGCGAGCAACTATCCAATCAACAATACCGAACCAGTCGGCCATAAAAAGCTGCAGCCCTACCTTGTAATAGCCTATATGGGATTCGGTCTTTTTAACCAGGGCCTTGGCCTCATCCGCGCTGGGAACATCAAGGGCCAGGATAATACGATCTTTGAGGGGAATATCTTTATGTGCCATTCTATTATCTCCGAAAAAAAGAGGCTTACCAGCTTTTCACCTTGACCCGACCACCGATGTCGTAGCTGCCGTCTTTCATATTGTAAATCATGCCCTTGCCGCGCACATCCATATCCTCGCCGATGATGTGCACCTTGCTCTGGGTACGAATCTTTTGCCTGTTGTCATCATAGACGAGGTGGGGGGAGCGGATGACATAGCCTTCTTCGGCATCCACTTTGACCTGTTGGCGCAGGGTGAGAATTTTACTCTTGGTATTGTACTGGCCGGTCTTGCTGGTAATATGGAATTTTTCTTTGTTTGCCTCAAAGACCTTGGCATTGACGCTCTCCATTTCCAGATGGTCCTCATCCTTGCCCGTAAACATCCGTTTGGCAACGATCTCCCAATCTTTCACCCCCTTTTTTAGCTGGGTAAAAAGGACACCGTCCATGGTAAAGGTCTTGCCCTGAGCTGCGGACTGGGGGTTCTTGATGGAAGGATCCACCTTGCCTTTGGGGGTAAGAAAGCGGGTCACCGGCCCACCCCAGAGCGGCCAGAGAATCAGCAGGCACAGGGGCAGAGCCCAGAGTATGTTTCGTGCTCCTCGCATCATCGCTTGTACTTTTGTAAAAGCTCCTCGTGTTTGTCCTTGGCCTCTATGATCAACTCACAGAGTTCCCGCACCGCCCCACGGCCGCCGGGTTGTTTGGTCACGTAATGGGCAACCTCTTTGACCTCGGGCACTCCGTCGGCCACGGTCGCGGCAAATCCCACGCGGATCAAGAGCGGCAGGTCCAGCCAATCGTCTCCCATGTAGGCGATATGTTGCGGCTCGATATTGAGCTCTGCAATAATCTTTTCAAAGGCCTCGATCTTGTTCGGCATGCCCTGATAGACATGGGCCAGTTTCAAATCCTTGGCCCGCCGGGCCACGGCCTCGGATTTTCTGGCGGTGATGATGCCCACCTCAACCCCGGCCTCCTGCAAGATACGGATGCCAAAGCCATCCTTGGTGCTGAAGGTCTTGAGTTCGGTCTCGGCAGAGCCATAGACAATGGAGGAATCCGTCAAGACCCCGTCCACATCAAGAAGCAGGAGCTTGACCTCTTTTGCCTTGGGCAGACAAGAGCGCCAAACATAACCGCGATCATTGTTTTCCTTTCGTTCCATGGCTCGCCGTAATAATCCTTGGGTGATGTCGCAATCGGATGGATACTCGCCACCCGGTATTCCGCAGCCGCAGTTACCAGCTATTCCATCTTGTTCTTTGTTCATTGCTACGCTCTGTAGGAGCCGCTTCAGCGGCGAGTTTCGCGCCCAAAGGCGCTCCTACACATGAAAAATGAGACTTACCTGTCATCACCCTCATGCACCAGGTTATGGATGGCAAGCAACTGGCTTAACAAGCCTTCCACCTTATCAAGGGGCATGGAGTTGGGGCCGTCGCACAGCGCATTGGCCGGGTCCGGGTGAATCTCCATGAACATACCGTCGATCCCGGCTGCAACCGCGGCCCGAGCCAGGGGTGGAATAAACTCGCGCTGACCGCCGGAACTGCCCCCTGCCCCGCCGGGTAACTGTACGCTATGGGTCGCATCGTAAATCACCGGGCAGCCGAAGGAGCGCATGACCGGAAAGGAACGCATATCCACAACCAGGTTGTTGTAGCCAAAGGAAGCGCCGCGCTCCACCAGCATCAGCTTATCTTTCTCAACCGACCGGATCTTATTGACCGCATTTTCCATATCCCAAGGAGAAACAAACTGCCCTTTTTTCAGATTCACCACCTTGCCGCTTTGGGCGGCGGCGACCAAGAGGTCGGTCTGCCGACAGAGAAAGGCCGGAATCTGCAAGATATCTAAAACCTCGGCCGCGGCATCCACCTGGCTCACCTCGTGGATATCCGAGACCACGGGGATACCGAAATCCTCTTTGATCCGGGCCAGGATAGCGAGTCCGTCATTCAGGCCCGGGCCACGAAAGGATGAGAGCGAGGTCCGGTTGGCCTTGTCAAAGGAGGCCTTAAAGACATAGGAGATCCCCAGTTTGGCCGTGATCTCCTTGAGGGCTGCGGCAATATCGCGGCACATTGCTTCGGACTCGATGACACAGGGGCCGCCGATCAATAAAAAAGGCCGGTTCCCACCGACCTTGAAAAATTCACCAATTTTTACGGGCTGCACTTCTCCTCCCTCCCGATATTAAGAGATCGGGCAGTTATGCTTTGGAGTTTTTGAGCGAGGCCTTGATGAAATCCCGAAACAATGGGTGGGGTTTCATGGGGCCGGACTTGAACTCCGGATGAAACTGGCATCCTAAGAACCAGGGATGATTGGCCAACTCGACAATTTCAACCAGCTTGCCGTCCGGTGATATACCGCTGATCACCAGACCGTTTTCCTCCAGCTTCTCCTTGAAGGTATTATTAAACTCATAGCGATGACGATGCCGCTCTTGGATTTCTTCCTCGGCATAGGCGTCATGGGCAAAGGTATTGGGTGTCAATTTACAGGGATAGGCCCCCAGGCGCAGGGTCCCGCCGAGGTCGGTGGATTCGTCGCGAATCTGGACCTCATCGGTCCGGTAATCATACCATTCCTTGATGAAGTAGATAACCGGATGCTTGGTCTTGTCGCTAAACTCGTTACTGTCTGCATCCTCCAGCCCGGCAATATTGCGGGCAAACTCGATGACCGCCAACTGCATACCAAGGCAGATGCCGAAGAAGGGCACCTTTTTTTCACGGGCATAGGTGATGGCCTTGATCTTACCAGGCACGCCACGGCTGCCGAATCCACCGGGAACCAGGATGCCATGGCATCCGTCCAACAGGCCGTCGGCTCCTTTCTCCTCAAGATCCTCGGCGCTCACGTAACGCAGCTCCACCTTGGCATCGTTGGCCACGCCACCATGGACCAAGGCCTCGTGCAGACTCTTATAGGATTCGGTCAGATCGACATACTTGCCGATGATACCGATCAGTACCTTTTTCTCAGGGTGCTTGACCTTCTGAACCAATTCCTTCCATGGCTCAAGGCGCGGAGCGCCTGTCCAGATGTTGAGCTTTTCAAGGAGGATATCATCAAGCTTTTCATCATGCAGGCAAAGCGGCACCTCGTAGATGTTTTCCACATCCGGGGCCGTGATAACCGCCTCTTTTTCAACGTTACAGAAAAGGGCTATCTTTCTCTTTAAATCATCATTGAGTTGGCTCTCGGTACGGCAGAGCAGGATATCGGGCTGGATACCGATGGCGCGTAACTCTTTTACAGAGTGCTGGGTCGGCTTGGTCTTGACCTCGCCGGCGGTTTTAAGATAGGGCACCCAGGTCAGGTGAATATAAAGGGAATTTTCCTTGCCCAGATCGGAGCGGAACTGCCTGATCGCTTCCAAAAAGGGCAACCCCTCTATATCGCCGATGGTACCGCCGATCTCGATGATGGCCACATCCACCTCACCCTCAAACTGCAGGACAGCGGACTTGATCTCGTCAGTCACATGGGGAATAACCTGGACCGTACCGCCCAGATACTCACCACGCCGTTCCTTGCTGATCACCGAATGATAGATTCGGCCGGAGGTGTAGTTGTTGCGTTGGCCCAAAACAGCTGCGGTATACCGCTCGTAATGCCCGAGATCGAGGTCGGTCTCGGCCCCGTCGTCGGTAACATACACTTCGCCATGTTGGAAAGGGTTCATGGTGCCGGGATCGACATTGATGTACGGATCCAGCTTTTGAAACGTGATCTTTAAGCCACGACTTTCGAGGAGGGCACCAATTGCGGCAGCAGCGAGTCCCTTACCCAGGGATGAGAGAACGCCGCCGGTGATAAAAATGAACTTTGTCCGGTTGGATTGTTGAGCGTTTTTCATGGAAGCAAACTATATCACCATGACATAATTTGTCCAAGTGAAAATACGGATATGTTGCCTCTTTTTAGCCAATATTTTTTCCAACTTGGACGGTGTGGTTTTCTTTTCGCAGAAGCGACCCTTTTCATGTTGAAAATATGGAAAGATTCCCGGTAAGGTGGCTCATGTCATTATGCAGCCGCTTCCATATATATTTACTCCTCTGTTCGGCCCTGCCGCTTTCTTTACTGATTGCAGGTTGCAGTGAAGAACCGCAACAGCCAAAAAAAATCGAGCAACAAAAGCATACTGTCAGCCTTGAAACCGGCTGTAAACGCTGCCACCCTGTGCATCTTGACAAAAAGCACGACCTGGCATGCATCAGCTGTCATGGCGGCAACCCGGAAGGGACGAGCCCGGAAGCGGCTCATGAGGAGTTGGTCACCACCCCGGCCCACCCCGAAAGCATGGCACAAAGCTGTGGCAAGTGTCATGCGGAGCAGGTTGAGGCTGCCCGGCGCTCATTGCACTTTACGTTGCATAATGAGGTGAACACCGTACGCAAGGCCTTTGGGGCAGAAAAAGACCTTTCCTCACTTACCGATATTCCTATCCACCAGAGCATTGATTCAGCATTAGACGTAGCAGACGATATGCTGCGGCGCCGCTGCCTCAAATGCCATGTCTATAGTGAGGGTGACGTCTATCCGGAAACTGTACGGGCCACCGGCTGCGCTGCCTGCCACCTCATCTATAAAGATGGTGAACTGAACTCCCACGCCTTTGTTAAATCTCCGCCGGACAGTCAATGCCTGCACTGCCATTACGGCAACGTGGTGGGCGGCGATTATTACGGCCGCTATGAGCACGATTTAAACTGGGAGTACCGCACCCCCTACCGCACCGACGATGCTTATCCCCGCCCCTACGGCCTGGAATACCATGAACTTCAGCCGGATACGCACCAGAAAAGCGGCATGGCTTGTATTGATTGCCACTCCGGTAAAGAGCTGAAAAAAGATCACCAGAGCGGCGTAAAGGGAAAAATTACCTGTAGCTCCTGTCATCAATGGCAGCAGGGAAAAAAACCGCCCCTAGGAAATCTTTCTTCTAAGAATGGCAGTCTCGTTCTCCATACCCGCCATAGCGATAAAGAGCTTGTAGTGCCGCAATTGCAGCACCA
>CAYLQA010000033.1:0-41098 GCA_964385695.1 uncultured Desulfobulbia bacterium
CCAGTCAGATTACCGAGTTGCGGGAGGCTGCTGATGTTCTGGCCTCGGCGGCCAGCGAGATACTGACCTCCACCACCCAACTCACCGCCAGCACCACGGAATCGGCCACTGCCGTGAACCAGACCAGCAGCACGGTGGAGGAGGTCAAGAAGACCTCCCATCTCTCCCACCAGAAGGCGACTTATGTCTCGGAAACCGCCCAGCAGGCGGTGGAGGTCTCGGAGAACGGTATGGTGGCCACCCAGTCCTCCATGCGGGGTATGGATCATATCAAGGAGCAGATGGAGGCTATCGCCGAGACCGTTATCAAGCTCAGCGAACAGAGCCAGACCATCGGCCTGATTATCACCACGGTCAACGACCTGGCCGAGCAATCAAATCTCTTGTCGGTCAATGCCTCCATCGAGGCGGCCAAGGCGGGTGAGCAGGGCAAGGGTTTTGCCGTGGTGGCCCAGGAGATCCGCAACCTGGCCGAGCAGTCCAAACAGGCCACAGCCCAGGTACAGAGCGTGCTGAACGATATCCAACAGGCAACCAGCGCGGCAGTGATGGCCACGGAGCAGGGCAGCAAGGCGGTGGATGCCGGAGTCGAGCAGTCGGCCACGGCTGGCGAGGCGATCCGTAAACTGGCCGAAAATATCCAGGAGGCGGCGCAGGCCGCCGGCCAGATCACGGCCTCAAGCCAGCAGCAGCTGATGGGCATGGACCAGATCGCCAGCGCCATGGAGAACATCAAGCAGGCCACCAGCCAGAACGTTGCCAGCATGGGGCAGGTGGAAACCTCCTCCCTCTCTCTGAACGAATTAGGCCAGAAACTCAAGGAACTGGTCGGCAAGTACAGAATGTGAAGCGAGTTGGGCCGAAAAAGGAAGGTTCATAATGGCTACGACAGATAAGGATTTATTAGAAAGGCTGCTGAAGATCTTCAAGGTTGAGGCAGAGGAGCACATAAAGGCAATGACCGCCGGCATGCTGGCCCTAGAGAAGGGATTGTCTGCCGACGAGCAGCAGGAAGTCGTGGAGACCATCTTTCGAGAGGCCCACAGCCTGAAAGGCGCTGCCCGCTCGGTGAATTTGAGTGAAATTGAAACAGTATGCCAGGCCTTGGAGAGTGTCTATACCCTTGTAAAACAGGGGGAGCTGATACTGTCGACCAATCTCTACGATTCGGTGCACCGCGTCCTGGATGTTCTTAGCCAACTGGCCGCTGATCCTGCGGCCAGGGAGAACGTCGGAATATCGGGGATAGTTCGGGAACTGGAAGGGCTTGTGAGCGGCGCACCGGCTCCGACAAGCGAGCACGCGCAAGGCAGCGCCGGCAAGAAGGAAGAGCCTGCAGAAGCGGCAAGGGAAGAGGTTCCGGAGGCGGGCGAAGAGCAGAAGCCGCCCCAAGCCGAGACCCTTCGCGAAGAGGCAAAGGATGTTGAAGAAAAGCCTGTTCCCCCACCCTTGCCGGAAATGGTGGAGAAGGGTCCTGTGTCCGGCAAGCCCATGGGGGCAAGGGCGGCTCTTGATGAAACCGTGCGGATTTCAACCGGTAAACTGGATTCGCTTCTCCTGCAGACAGAGGAGATGACCGCTGCCAAGTTGATGATCCGCCACGATGTGGCAGGGCTGCAGGAGGCGAGGGATATGCTAGCTCCCCTTTTGAAAGAGTGGGAGAGAATTTCTCCGGAGATCCGCAAGATCCGGCTGCTGATCGAAAAGGAGGAAGGGAAGAGTCCCCATAACGCCACCACGCTCCAGTTGGAGAGGCTTCCCGGATTTTATGATCGGACACGCAATACCTTGCTTACCGTGGAGAGCCGCCTGCAGAAGCTCACCACTGCTGCCCATCAGCACCAGAGGCAGTTGAGCAGCATGATCGATACCCTGGTGGAGGATATGAAGAATGTTCTGATGTTCCCCTTTGCCAGCAGTCTGGAAATCTTTCCCAAGCTTGTCCGGGACCTTTCCCGTGACCAGGGCAAGGAGGTGGCGCTCATCGTCAAGGGCGGGGAAATTGAAATTGATCGCCGCATCCTGGAGCAGTTGAAAGACCCGCTCGTTCACATGGTGCGAAACTGCATCGACCATGGCCTGGAAACCACGGAGGAACGGGAGAAGGAGGGAAAGGAGCGGCAGGGAACCATATCCATCACCGTCTCCCAGGCAGACAGCAAACGTGTTGAAATCGTGATTGCCGACGACGGCCGGGGCATTGCCCCGCAGGATATCAGGGAGGCGATGATCAAAAAAAAGGTGCTGAGCCGCAGTGATGCGGAAAGGCTCAATGAAGAAGAGATCCTTTCCCGTATCTTTCAGTCAGGGGTCTCCACCATGCCGATCATCTCGGATATTTCCGGCCGGGGCCTTGGTCTGGCCATTGTCCAGGAGAAGGCGGAGGGGCTGGGCGGTTATGTCAGGATGGAAACAAAGCCTGGCCACGGTAGCGTTTTTCGTCTTGTCGTGCCGGTGACCCTTTCTACCTTCAGCGGCGTGCTGGTCCGGGTGGGCGACCAGTTGTTTATCATCCCCACCATGAATTTGGAGACGGTCATGAAGGTTGACAAGAAAATGATCAAGACCGTTGAAAACAGGGAAACCATCTCCTGGCAGGGCAATGCCCTCTCCCTGGTGCGGCTCAGCGATATTCTGGAGTTGGTCCCCTTGGAGACGAAAGAAAGAGGGAGCGAACATATCCAGGTGGCTGTCTTGAATGCCGGGGAAAAAAGCATTGCCTTTCAGGTCGACAAGGTGCTCCACGAACAGGAGGTACTGCTGAAGGGACTCGGCAGGCAACTGGCCCGGGTCCGCAACTGCGCCGGCTCCACGGTGCTCGGTTCGGGCAAGGTGGTGCCCATCCTTAATGTTCGGGATCTGATAAAGTCATTGAGCCTGCGCAGTTCCGGGCCGATTGCACCGGCCTTGCGCGCGGAATATGAGGAAGGCAAAAGAAAGAGCGCCTTGGTCGTGGAGGATTCCATCACCTCAAGGATGATGCTGAAGAACATTCTCGAGTCGGCCGGCTATGAGGTAAAGGTCGCCATAGACGGTATTGATGGCTTTACCGTTCTCAACAGCGAAGAGATCGACGTGGTTGTCTCGGACATCGATATGCCGCGGATGAACGGTTTTGATATGGTTACGAAAATCCGTGACACCAAGAAGTTTGCCGATCTGCCCATCGTCCTGGTAACCGCTCTCGATTCTCGGGAAGACCGGGAACGGGGCATCGAGGTCGGCGCCGATGCCTATATCGTCAAGAGCAGTTTTGACCAGAGCAATCTTCTCAGTGTCTTGGAGAGATTGCTCTAAACCATGATGGGCTCGGGGGAAGTCCATCATCGCAGTGGGGCACTGTCATGATCAAAGTACTGGTTGTCGATGATTCAGCGGTGATTCTGGAATTTATCTCCTATATGCTCGGCTGCGATCCGGAAATCCAGGTGATCGGCACGGCCGCAAACGGCGAAGAGGCCGTGCAATTTCTGGAAAGTCAGAGGCCGGATGTCATCGTCATGGATATCCATATGCCACGGATGGATGGTATTGAGGCCACGCGCAGGATAATGGCATCAACACCGGTTCCCATCGTTATTGTCAGCGCGAGCTGGAGCCCGGATGATGTGGAAAAGAGCTTTTCCGCCATCGATGCGGGAGCGCTCACGATCCTGGCAAAGCCGCCGGGGCCGGGAGACCAGGATCATGAAAAGTTGACCGACGAGTTCATCGCAACGGTCAAGGCCATGTCGGAAGTCAAGGTAGTGCGGCGCTGGCCAAAGGGCTTTCTCCCTGGAAGGACCGAAAAAAAAGGAGATTGGCAAAAAACGGCCCCTGGGCTGAATGTTGAGCTTGTCGCCATCGGCTCCTCCACGGGCGGGCCCCTGGCCCTCAAGACCATCCTTGCGCAGCTGCCCGGTGATTTCGGCGCCGCCATCCTGGTTGTCCAGCACATATCCCCGGGGTTTCTGCCCGGGATGGTCGAATGGCTTCAGGGTCATAGCCGGCTGCCTATCCATATTCCATCCACCGGGGAGCGGCTTCATCCCGGCCATATCTATGTGGCTCCCGATGATTTTCACCTCGGGGTTGAAAATGGGGGAAGGATCGTTCTGAGCAAGGACAAAGAGGAGCACAGCATGCGCCCTGCGGTCTCCTATCTCTTTCGTTCCGTGGCTGAGAGTTATGGGGGGCGGGCCGTCGGCGTCCTCCTTACCGGCATGGGGATGGACGGCTCCAAGGAGTTGAAGCTGATCCGTGAACAGCGCGGAATCACCATTGCCCAGGATGAAGAAACCTCGGTGGTCCACGGCATGCCGGGGGAGGCAATCCGCAATGGCAGCGCGCAATATATTCTGGCCCTAGAGGAGATACCCCTCAAGCTGCAACAGATAGTTGGAAGGTAGGGAGATAAAAAATGATTACTACCGAAGGATCCGGGGCAACGATTCTGCTTGTTGAGGACAGTGCCACCCAGAGCGTTAAGCTTGAATTTCTGTTAACCGGTGTCGGATACCAGGTTGTCACGGCAGGCGATGGCCAGCAGGGGCTGGCCGCCGTCCGCCAACAGCGGCCAGCCCTGATAATCAGTGACATCTTAATGCCGCTGATGAATGGCTACGAGATGTGTCTGCAATTGAAGGAGGATCCGGAGTTTGCGGATATTCCCGTTATCCTGCTCACCTCTTTGGCAACTCTTAAGGACATAGTGCTCGGCATTGAGGCCAAGGCCGACTATTACGTAACCAAGCCCTACGATGACGATTACCTGCTTGCCAAGGTTGGCGCTGTGCTTGACAGGCAAAGGGCTCTCGTTTCTGCCGCAGACCAGGACAAGCTAGCCATCCAGGTCGAGGGCAAGGAACATCTTATCTCGGCCCATCCCCGACAGATTCTCAACTTGTTGCTCTCGACCTATGAGAACGCCCTGCAACAGAATCGGTACCTCATCAAGGCGCAAAAGGAACTGAAGATTCTCTATGAAGAATTGGAGGAGAAGCTCAACGAGATCCGCAACTCGGAAGAACGGTATGAAAGCCTGGTGAGAACAATCCCCGATATCGTCTACAAGATTGATGACAATGGTAATTTTCTCTTTTTAAACGATGCGGTCCGATACCTTGCTTACGAGCCCAAGGAATTGGTGGGTCGCCATTTTTCCGCCATTATTCAAAGTTTTAAGGAGGTGAGCAGAGAGCATGTCTTGCCGAAATACGCCGGGGAAAAAACCGAGGCCGACAAGTCCCCCAAGCTCTTTGATGAGAGAAGAACCGGGGAGAGGATGACCACGGGCCTGGAGGTACGTTTGGCCATGAAGGGTAAAGGGGAAGCAACCCATGGCCTGCTGGAGCCTCTCAGCGGGGAGTCGGTCGTTGTGGAGTTGAACAGCTGCGGACTCTATGAGTTCAATAACCATGGCAGGCAGAAGATCTTTGTAGGAACCGTAGGGGTGATCCGGGACATCACCCAACGGAAAAAGACGGAACTGGCCGTTTTGAAAATGTCGACTATCAACTCGGCCGTTGCCCATCTGGCAGAGTTGTTTATCTCCTGCCCGGAGTCTTCTTTCTTCAACATTTCAGGTGTTGTGCTTGAGCAGGCATGTCTCTTGACCGGCAGTGAATACGGCTATGTCTCCGAAATCGATCCCGTTAGCGGCGATAGTATTGTCCGCGCCCTCACCTCGTCCTTGGCGGAGCTATGCCGGATCCCGCAGGAAGAGGGGGGCAGTTTTTCAAAGAAAAAGGAGGGCTACCCCGGCCTCTGGGGACATGCCCTGAATGTCAAGAAAGGTTTCTATACAAACGCGGCCAGGAGGCATCCATCCTTCAATGAAATATGCCCGGAAGGAAATATGCCCTTGGATCATTTTCTCTCGGTGCCGGCCATGACCGGAAACACTCTGGTCGGCCAGATTACCTTGATCACCTCCGAGCATGAATATTCGGAGCAGGACCTGGAGGTGATAAAGCGTTTGGCGGATCTCTATGTCCTGGCCATTCAGCGCTTCCGCTGGTCAAACGAACTGGTGGCGGCAAAGGCAGCGGCGGATGAGGCCAACCGGGCCAAAAGCGATTTTTTGGCGAACATGAGTCATGAGATTCGTACCCCTCTGAACGCCGTAACCGGTATGACCTACCTTGCCCTCAACACGGAGCTGAGCCCCAAGCAGCGTGACTATCTCAATAAAATCCAGGCCTCCTCGCAGACCCTGCTGGGGATCATTAACGATATCCTCGATTTTTCCAAGGTCGAGGCCGGAAAACTTAAGATGGAATGCGTTGATTTCGACCTGGAGGAGCTCCTCAACGAGATCGCCAACATGACCAGCCTTAAAACCGAGGAAAAGGGGGTCGAGCTGATTCTCTCCATAGATCCTGAGGTGCCGCTGGGCCTGAAGGGGGATCCCTTGCGGCTCGGCCAGGTGCTCAACAATCTGTCCAACAACGCCGCCAAGTTTACGGAAAAAGGCGAGATTGTCCTCAGTACCGAGTTGGTCGAGGAAGAAGAGGAGCAGGTGCGCCTCAGGTTCTGTGTGCACGACAGCGGCATAGGCATGAAAGAGGAAGAGCTCTCCTCGTTATTTCAGGCCTTTTCCCAGGCCGATACATCCGTCACCAGGAAGTATGGCGGCAGCGGCCTGGGCTTGTCCATCAGCAAGCGCTTGGTGGAGATGATGGGCGGCACTATCCATGCGGAAAGTAGAGAGGGGTACGGCAGCAGCTTCACCTTTACGGTGAATTTCGATCGTGCCGAGGCGGAAATGAAAAAAGTCTATCTGCCGCCTCCGGATCTTCGCGGCCTGCGGGTGCTGGTGGTCGATGACAGTGAAACCGCCAGGCAAAGCCTTTCCTCTCAGTTGCAGGCGTGGTCCTATGAGGTTTCCCCGGCCTGCTCCGGAGAGGAGGCCCTCGCCAAACTGGCAGAGGCTGCCGACAGGCCGTATGAGCTGGTGTTCATGGATTGGAAAATGCCGGGAATGGACGGGATTGCCACGGCGCAGGAGATTATGGCTACCTACGCACCGGCGCGGCGCCCTCATATTATCATGGTCAGCGCCTTTGGCCGGGAGGAGTTGATCAGGCAGAGCCGGGAAGCCGCTCTGGACGTTTTTTTGCACAAGCCGGTCACACCGTCCACGCTTTATGACGCCATTTTGAACGTATTTGGCAGGAAGGTTGAGCAGCGGCAGCTGAAAGCAACGGTGATGCCTACGGATTTAAAGGATATCCAAGGAGCCAGGGTGCTCCTGGTGGAAGACAACGAGATCAACCAGCAGGTGGCGCGTGAACTCCTTGTGACAGCGGGGGTAGTTGTCGATGTCGTCAATAACGGTATCGAGGCCACCGAAGCCGTCTGCAATAATGACTATGAGTTGGTCTTCATGGATATTCAGATGCCTGAAATGGATGGCATAGAGGCCACCAGGCAAATCCGCAAGCTGGATTCGGAAAAACGTAATGTGCCCATTGTCGCCATGACGGCTCATGCCTTGAGCGGTGACCGGGAGAAGAGTCTTCTTGCCGGAATGAATGATCATGTGACCAAGCCCATTGCTCCGGCCAAGCTGTTTGAGGCCTTAAAGGAATGGATCAAGCCCGGTGAGCGGCCCGGGCCGGGAGAACGGGAGGCCGGGGGGGAGGAGCTGCCTGTCCGATTGCCTGCAGAGCTACCGGGGATCGAGGTGGATGCAGGACTGCGCCGAGTGGCGGGCAATGCGCAACTCTATGTGCGTCTTCTTAAAAAGTTCTACTCTAGCCAGGGCGCAATCGGGCCAGCAATCCGCGAGGCCATGGCGAAGGGGGCCTTGGAGCAGGCCAGGATCCTGGCCCATACCCTGAAGGGCGTCTCCGGCACTATCGGCGCCATGGGACTCTTTGAGGCGGCTCGGGTGGTGGACCAGGCATTGAAGGCAGGTGAGGTGGCCCAGGCCACGGAATTTCTGGCGCAACTGGAGGGGGAACTAACGACCGTATTGGGCGGCATCGCCGCTCTTGCGAGTGAAGAGCCGACTCCGGCGGAAATGCCTACCAGTGTGGATCCTGAGGTGGTGAGGCCAAGTTTGCAAAGGCTGCGCGAACTGCTTGAGGAGAACGATACCGCCGCGCAACGCGCCTTTGCCGAGCTCAAGGAACTGCTTATTAGAACAGCGCTTGCCCGGGAGCTTGAGCGTTTGGAGCAGAGCGTGGAGCAATATGATTTTGGCAATTCGCTCACTATTGTGGATGATATAGCAGAGGCGCTCAATGTCTCGCTGGAAGGAAAAAAGGATGAATAAGGCCATGGAAAACAAGGCGACAATCCTGGTGGTCGACGATGTGCCCGCCAACATCGACCTCTTGGTCGGCATCCTCGGCGATGACTATAGGGTGCAGGCCGCGATGAACGGGGAAAAAGCGCTACAGATTCTCTCTGCTCCTCCTTTCCCCGATCTTATTCTCCTGGACATCATGATGCCTGTGATGGACGGTTATGAGGTGTGCGAGCGGCTCAAGGACCGGGAAGAGACGAGGGAGATTCCCATCATCTTTGTCACCGCCTTGGACGATGTCGCGGATGAGACCAAGGGGTTGGCCCTTGGGGCGGTGGATTATATCACCAAACCAATATCCGCCCCCATTGTCAGGGCTCGGGTCAGGAATCATCTTCTGCTGAAAATGCAGCACGATCAGCTCAAGGAAAGCATCTCTCTCATGGAGCATGAGAGGGAAATCCTGCAACAGAAGGCGGAACTGGGCATTCAGGCGGGCAGCTTGGCCCATGATATCAGCAATATCCTTTCCGCCTTAGCGGTTGTTGAATTTATCCCCCCACTGTTGCCCGATGACTTGCCGGATCGTGATGAGATCATTGGATGCATCGAGCAGGTGGTGGCCAGTATCCGCCTGGGTCGGGAAATCTGTCAGGGCTCTACCTGCTATCTCCGCGATATTGGGGCGGCGGCTAAGTTGCAGCCCCTTGCTCCGCTGCTGCAGTCCATTGATATCTATGCACGGAGATACAAGGGCAGGCTGGAACGTGATATGGCCGAGGATGTTCCACCCATCCGCTGTAAGGGCTATCAGTTGAAGCGGGTTTTTGTGAATCTCTTCGCCAATGCCTGTCAGGCCCTTGAAAAGGTGAAAGAGCCACAGATTACCCTTCGTCTCTGGAGCGAAGGTGGTCAGGTGTTGTTTTCTATTGCCGATAACGGTGCCGGTATCTCCGCCGAGGCCCTGCCTCATATTTTTGAAGAGAGATTCACTACCAAACCCGAAGGAACGGGACTGGGACTCTTTCTTGTCAAAGAGATTGTGGACAATCATGGGGGGAGCATCGAGGTGGACTCGAGAGAAGGGGCGGGCACGACCTTTACCCTTGCCTTCCCTGTCGGTTAGGAGGGCTGGAGAGGTCTCCATAAACCGGACAAAGATCGGGGGCAAAGAAGCGTATTTCTTTTACTAAGAAAAGCCGCCCAGGGCAATGCTGGGCGGCTTTTGATCGTGGTGCTTTTCCTGCTCTGTGGCCGAAGTTAGATAATCGGCTTCATGGCTCCCATGTATGCGCGAAGCTCTTCGCCGATGGCCTCGACACCGGTGTAGCGGATGCCCTCGTTGACCTGGATCAGCTCAACGTTGTCCACTCCGGTGTTGGCAAGCTCAAGACCTTTGCCGATGACATCGGTGTCGATCTTGGTCATGAAATCCTTGAGCAGCGGCAGACATGCGTGGTTGAAGAGGTAGCAGCCATACTCGGCAGTATCTGAGATGACCACGTTCATCTCGTAAAGCTTCTTACGAGCGATGGTGTTGGCGATGAGCGGTACCTCGTGCAGAGACTCGTAGTAGGCAGACTCTTCTTTGATGCCTGCGGAAACCATGGTGTCAAAGGCAAGCTCAACACCGGCCTTGACCATGGCCACCATCAGGATGGCGTTGTCAAAGTACTCCTGCTCAGGAATATCCATGTCGCCGGAAGCGGATTTTTCAAAGGATGTCTCGGCGGTCTCGGCGCGCCAGCCCAGCAGATTCTTATCGTTGTCAGCCCAGTCTACCATCATGGTCTTGGAGAAATGGCCGCTCATGATGTCATCCATATGCTTATGGAACAGGGGCTCCATAATCTCTTTGAGTTCCTCGGAGAGTTTGTAGGCCATGATCTTGGCCGGGTTGGAGAGGCGATCCATCATATTGGTGATACCGCCGTGCTTGAGTGCCTCGGTGATGGTCTCCCAACCGAACTGGATGAGCTTTGAGGCATAACCAGCATCAATACCTTTTTCGATCATCTTGTCGTAGCAGAGCAGAGAACCGGTCTGCAGCATGCCGCAGAGGATGGTCTGCTCACCCATGAGATCGGATTTTACCTCGGCCACAAAGGAAGACTGGAGGACACCGGCACGGTCGCCGCCGGTTCCGCAGGCATAGGCCTTGGCAATATCCCAACCCTCGCCCTTGGGGTCGTTAAGACGATGCACGGCGATCAAGGTGGGAACACCGAAACCGCGTTTGTACTCCTCGCGAACTTCGGTTCCAGGAGACTTGGGTGCAACCATAACAACGGTGAGGTCTTCGCGGATCTCCATGCCCTCTTCAACGATGTTGAAGCCGTGGGAGTAAGACAGGCAGGCGTCTTTTTTCATCAGCGGCATGACAGCGGAAACAACATTGGTGTGCTGCTTGTCCGGGGTCAGGTTGATGACCAGGTCTGCCTGGGGGATGAGCTCCTCGTAGGTACCCACGGTAAAGCCGTTGTCCGTGGCGTTCTTCCAGGACTGGCGTTTTTCATCGATAGCTGCCTGACGCAGGGTGTAGGATACGTCCAGGCCGCTGTCGCGCAGGTTCAGGCCCTGGTGCAGCCCCTGTGCTCCACAACCGACGATGACGATTTTTTTCCCTTTCAAGGCCTCAACGCCGTTGAACTCGGAAGAGTCCATGAAACGACACTGGGCAAGTTCCTCAAGCTGCAAGCGCAACGGCAAGGTGTTGAAGTAGTTTTGACCCATTATTTTCTCCTTATGTTGTAAGTTCTTGCTTTTCTGTACTTTTGATAGAAAGCATACAATATAGATTATTCTTGTTGCGTCAAGTGAATTATTTGCGATATTGTTTTGCGTAAAATGCAATATTGAGAGTTGGTGTGTGGCAGCCGACCGGATTTCTCTGTAGGAGCCCCTTTAGGGGCGATATGCAACGCCCGGTTCATCGCTCTTGGAGGGGCTTGTACAGGGGGCTGCGTCCCTGATTAATACTCAGATAATTTAAATACGCTATGAATAATCAAGAACTGAAATTGTTTCTTCACCTGGCGGATTCGCTCCATTTTGGCAGAACAAGCGGAGCCTGTAATATTACGCCTTCAGCCCTGACTCGGACAATTCAGCGACTGGAAAGCGAGGTCGGAGAGAATCTCTTTGTCCGGGATAACCGCTCCGTGGCCCTCACTCCGGCAGGTGAGACATTTAAGGAGTATGCCGAAGATGTTTTGCAGCGTTGGCTTACCCTGCAAAATAACCTGGCAAGCGATGACGCGTTGCGCGGTGATATCTCCCTTTTTTGTTCGGTTACGGCCGCATACAGTATCCTGCCCAGCATCTTGGGGAAGTTCAGGGCAGAGTACCCGGATGTGCATATCAAACTTGAGACCGGCGATGTGGCCCAGGCCCTGGCCAAACTTATGAATGACGAGTTTGATATTGCCATTGCCGCCCTGCCTGCCAAGCAACCCCCTCGGGTCAATTTTATGAAAATTGTTGAGACACCCTTGGTATTCATAGCCCCGCTTCGTTTTCCTGAAACGGTTGTCAGGGAAGGAAGGGAGTTAGACTGGCAGAAAACACCGGTTATCATGGCCGAGCGGGGTTTAAGCCGGGAGCGACTTGACCGTTGGTTCCGCACAAAAAAGGTCTCACCCAATATATACGCCCATGTGGCCGGTAATGAGGCAATCATCGCCATGGTCAGTCTCGGCTGCGGGATAGCGGTTGTGCCGAAGCTTGTTTTAGAAAAGAGCCCGCTTCAGGACCAGATAACCATCCTCAAAAACGCACCGAAACTTGAGCCCTTTTCCATTGGCGTCTGCACAGTGAAAAAAAATATGCAGGATCAGAAAATTCAGGCATTTTGGTCCATTGCCGAGCAGGAGGCTAAAGGGTGATAGTTGAACGGTATGAGACTCTGATCTTGCTCGTTGCTCTCTGGAGCGGCTGGTGTTTTTTGCACAGCTTTTTGATAGCCGATTCTGTAACCGCATGGATGAAGAGGCGGCTGAAAGAGCGCTTTGCCTATTACCGATTGTTTTATGTCTGCCTGAGTGTGATGACTTTTTTCCCCATTGCCTTTTTCCAATTGACCTCCGAGCAGCAGGTTATCTTTTCTTGGTCTGGTTGGTGGCAGGTCTTACGGTATGCAGGTGTACTCTATGCTTTATTTATGTTTTGGGCAGGAGCGAGGGCATTTGATTTGGGTTACTTTTTAGGCTTTCAGCAGATTGAGGCTTATAAAAGCAAAACAGATCTTCCAGCCGGGCAATTCAGCAGTACAGGCATCCTCCAATATGTGCGTCATCCATGGTATTCCGGAGGGATAGTTTTGGTTTGGGTATTCGGTCCGGTAACGGATCTGTCGTTGGCAGTAAAGATTGTCCTGACTGCCTATTTGATCGTTGGGACTAAGCTCGAAGAGAGAAAAATGGTGCGGGTTTTTGGCGAGGAGTATCGAGATTTTCAAAGGCAGGTGCCCATGCTTGTCCCTTGGAAGAGAAGAGCGGGCTGAAGGCCAATTTGTAGTGTTGGCAGGGGGGAATTGATTAATCGGTAAAGAAAGAGCCGGCTTTTTCCTTCCAGGCCTCTATCTGATCCTGGTAGGGCTCAACCGGGGACTCCATACCGCACACCGTGCAGCGTACCTTTGCATTATGTCAACGGCCGGTGAGTTCTGCCTGCTCTCCGCAGTAAATGCAGTGCAGGTGCATCTCATACGAGGAGTCTGTGTCATTAGAGGTTTTTTTGAGTGTCATGTTCACCAATATGCCACGCTAAACGAAAAAAATCATTATCCGGACAAGTTATCGGCTTTGATTTTTTGCCTGTTGTCACCTGCTTTCCCCGGTCGTAAACCAAAGAAAAACGCTTTCATTTTGAGGGGTTGCCCGCTATTATATGTTGTAAATATGACAGAGGGAGACCAGCGTGATGAGTAAAAGCAACTGCCTTGTTTTGTTGTCTTGCCTTGTTTTTGTCTTTTTGTTTTCCGCCTGCCAGACTCCAGGCGGCAGCGTTACCCTGAACTGGCCATCAACCAATGGGCCAGGGCCGGAAGTGGAAAAGTCAAATGGCAATGGCCCGCCTCCCCATGCAAAGGCCCATGGGTATCATCGCAAATACGGTTACAAATACTACCCGGAGGCAAAGGTGTATTATGCGCCGGAGCGGATGGTCTACTTTTACATGGATGAGAATGGCTGGCAGATGTCGGCAAAGCTCCCCTATCATCTGAAAATCAAGCTCGGTGATTCGGTGACCATTGAGATGGGGGAAGAAAAGCCCTATGTCAAATATGATGATCACAGGGTGAAGTATCCGCCGGGGCAGTTGAAGAAAAAAAAGAAGAAGAAAAAGCATAAGTGGAAATAAAAAGTGAGTAAGGAGTTTCTTGTGTTTTATCGAATTGTTTTTGTCCTTATTGGATTTTGTTTTTTTGTTGCAACGGGTTGTGCTCCTGTGGTTGTCGGCGGCGGTGCAACAGGCGGATATAAGGTAGCCACAGACGAGCGCACTGCCGGCCAGGTGCTGGATGATGCGACAATTACCGCCAAGGTCAAAACCGAACTGATCAAGGCGGAGGATGTAAAGGCCAGAAATATCGATGTGGATACCATCGCTCGCGTGGTCTATCTTTCCGGCATGGTCGACTCATCTTCTGAGATCGCTCAAGCCGTAGCTTTGGCCAAGAAGGTGCCCGGTGTACTGCGGGTGAAAAATCAGCTGAAGGTCGGCAGCAGATCCATAGGTGTTGCCTTTGACGATAAGGTGATCGGCTCCAAAATTAAAGGAAAGCTTGTGCAAGAGCCGGGTATTCGCTCACTGAATGTTGATGTCGATGTTTATCAAGGGGTTGTCACCCTCACCGGTGTGGTTGAAAGCTCAGACCAGAAATCCATTGTTATGAGCCTTGCCCGCAGCGTGGACGGGGTGAAAAAGATCATCGATAATCTGAAAGTGCAGAAGTAATTGCCGATAGAGAAGCAACTTATACACTGAGGGGATGGGAAAATGATTATGCAAAAAAGGTTACCTCTGAGATTGTCTTGTGCTGGACGTGTTCATCTTTTTGCCTCAGTGGCATTGGTAGCATCGTTGATTGCCGGGCCAGTCGCAGGCGAGTGTATAAGTGGTGATTGCCAGAGCGGCAGCGGCACGTTTTTGTACCCAAAAGACCGGAAGTACGAGGGGCAGTGGCTCGATGGCAAGCGTCATGGCCAAGGCAAAGAAACCTATTTTGACGGCAATACCTACCAAGGGGACTGGCTCAATGACATGAAAAACGGCCAGGGCACAGAGACCTATTCCGGTGGCAATAAATATGTCGGCGAATGGCTTGATGGCAAGGCCGGTGGCATTGGCCGCTTTATCGTCTCCGATGGCACGACCTATGAGGGTGAGTGGACAAATGGCCTCAAGCACGGGTTGGGTATTGAGGCAAGCCCCAACGGGGAAAAATACGAGGGCCAATGGCAAAATGGCTTTCAGCACGGGCAAGGCACCCAAACCTTTGCCGATGGTGGTGTCTATGTGGGCCAATGGCAAAAGGGCAAGCCCACCGGCAAGGGAACCTATACCTATGCCAACGGTGATGGATACACCGGGGGATTTGTTGGGTTTAAGCGGCATGGCTATGGCATCTACACCTTTTCTAACGGCGGGAAATATGAGGGTGAATGGCAGGAGGGTAAAAAGCATGGCATGGGTGTCGTGTATTTTGCCGATGGCGGCCAGCTGGAAGGAACCTGGGTTGGGGGTGAGACACCTGTCTCAGGAAAATACACCTATCCCAACGGTGACAGCTATGAGGGAGAGCTGAAAGGATATACCCGAAGCGGCCAAGGGAGCTATACCTTTGCCGACGGTACCGTCTTGAGCGGGACCTGGGAAAACGGCCAGCTTGAGAAAGAGGAGTAATGGAGCCGCAAAATTTTTCTGTTGTTTTGGTAGAACCCAAGGGGGATGCCAATATCGGTGCGGTGAGCCGTACCATGAAAAACTTTGGTTTTTCCGACTTGCGCCTGGTTCGGCCCCGTGTGAGCCACCTGAGTCGCGATGCCCGCAACATGGCGGTTACCGCTGTTGATCTGCTTGAAAAAGCACAACTTTATGATGACCTTGCCTCGGCCTTGGCCGATTGTAACCTGGCCGTTGGTACCACCCGCCGCTTTGGCAGATACCGTGAAGAGTTGATCGAGCCCAAGGGTATCACCGATCTGCTGACTCCCATGGATTCATCCACCAAAGTTGCCTTTGTTTTCGGCCGGGAAGAAACCGGCTTGACCACCGAAGAGTTGGATCTCTGCCAACGCCTTCTCACCATCCCGACCCATGAAGCGCTCCCTTCGATGAACCTTGCCCAATCCGTGGCCGTCTGCCTTTATGAAACAGCCATGGCACTGGAAACTGTCTCCCGTCCGAGCAATATGGAGTCCATCGTTTTTGAAAAAGGCGAAAGGCTCGAGGCCATGTATGCCCAAATGGAGCAGACATTTCTTGCCATTGGCTTTTTGGATCAACATAACCCGGCCCATATCATGCGGGCCTTTCGCCGCATGCTGAACCGTCAGGGCCTTAATGAACGGGAAGTGCAGATTTTGCGCGGTATGCTCAGTCAGATCGATTGGGTTGAAGGGGGGCGACAAAAAAAGGCGGATTCCTAAGAATCCGCCTTTGATAGTTTGCTTAGTAGGTAAGAGTTTGTTAAGCGGTTTCCGCCAACGGTTCCTCCATGGCTCCAGCAGTGTTAACTTCCGCCTGGATCATCGGATTATCCTGCATGGCCAGCAGAGCTTCCTGTTCATCTGTGGCAAAGATTTTGGCAATATCGAGGATGATCAGGAATTTTTCATCCTGCTTGCCCATTCCTTTAATAAAGTCGGTGTTTACCGAAGTCCCCATTTTGGGTACATCCTCAATCTCAGAGGTTTGCATATCCATAACCATCTGTACCGAGTCGGTGAGAATGCCCATCTCCACTAGTTGATCAGCCACTCTTAAATCAACAATAATAATGCAGGTGTTGTGTGTGTGGTTGATGGACTCATGTCCGAGCTTTTGGCCAAGATCCATAACCGGCACAACCTTACCCCTGAGGTTGATCACGCCGGAGATATAATCCGGCAGGCGAGGGATTTTGGTGAGGGTGGCAACATCCAATACCTCCCGGACATTTTCAATCTCCAAAGCAAAATTTTCATCGCGCAGGACAAAGGTGAGGTACTGTGCGGTCACGCCACTTGCATCCGTTGCCATAATCTTTCCTCCCAAGTTTTTTGTCCCAGTCGCCGAAGTTGAACAGTAATATCCAACCTGGCAGTATTTTAATTCCTTTATTGTCTGGATTTGTTGTGGGAGAAGCAAGTATTTTTTTGATTTTAGGGATAAAATTAGGTGTGTAATGAGTGGACGGCAAGGAGGTTCGCTGGGAAAGGCAACAGTTGATCGGCAAAGAAAAAAAAAGGGATAACAGGTTACAACCTGTTATCCCTTGATAATTCGTGGGGTGAGCGATGGGACTTGAACCCACGACCTCCTGGGCCACAACCAGGTGCTACCACCAGCTGAGCTACGCCCACCATATAGTCATACGAAATCTGCATGACGGGATTTTTATAATAGATAGCCTTTTATTTGGCAAGGGCAAAGTGACTGCGCGGAAACTTTATAATTCCTTGCTGCAATGCATACAGATCTTGGCCTGGGCCTTAATAACCTCCATGCAGTAGGGGCATTCTTTTTTGTGATTATTCTTTAAGATCTGGCTGATGGCTACGTTGGCCAGCTGCTCGATATCACTGTGATGGAATTTATGGTTGCGGATCGGGTCAAGGCACTCAAGGTTGTTGAGTTCAACCAGAAGATCGCAGGCCCGCTTACGAACATCAAGGTCTGCGCTGTCATCAAGGATAAGGCAAAGTGCGGGTTGCAAATTATTGTCTGCCACACAGGTGTCGAGCTGCTGGGTAAACTCCAACTCGCATTGATGCCGTTTGTTTTGCTTTTGCAATGCATCAACATCGATGACTGAGGTGGTAAAGGCCTCCGGGCCACCGACCATCATAGGTTGGCCGGTCTTCTCTCCAGGAAGTAACATATAGCGGCAGGAGGCAGCGTGTCCGTATCTTTCTTCAAACTCCTCCCAGCTGTTGGCAAAAAGCGGGCATTCGTCATTCAGGCAGAGATAAAAGACATCGGTGCCCCAGCCAAGCCCATCTCCAACATGGAAAGGAGGCGCCTCGCAACAGGACAGGCGGGTTTTGCAATGGGGGCAGTAATGCTCCTCTGAAGCATATTTAATACATCTATCGATATCCAGCATGAGGGATGTTCCTCCTACATATAAAGGGTTCAAGGGTCATACTTATTTCTTGCTACTTGCTACCGGTTTCTTCGAGAGCCCCAACCTGGGGTTCTTGCTGGGACAGCTTTCAGCTTGAAGAGGATTGAGCGTTATAGGTGAAGATGAAAAAAATCCAACCAAGTAAGGCAAGAAGGACGAAAATAATGTCCCTAAATTTCTTAAAAAAAATCATGGGCACAACAATAATGCAGATTCAGGCAAAGTCAACATGCAAAGCAATGCGAAATTTTTCGGCTTTGCAGTCGGTGTTTTTTGTGGTGCGCTAGGTTCTAGCGCAGGAAAGTTTAGTGCGTGGAAGAGAGCTTGCTTGCAGCAATTGCTGCGGCTCCCCAAAGGGCTGCATTGGTGTCTAGAATAATGAATACAGGTATTTGCTCAAGTATGTGGTTCATGCGCCCTTTTTCGATAAAGGAAGGGATGAAGTGACTTTCTAAAGACTCGATGATTTTAGGAGCAATACCACCGCCGATATAAAGACCGCCGGTTGTCATTGCCTGGAGAGCGACATTGCCGGCTTCTGCGCCGTAAAGCCCTGCAAAAAGTGCCAAAGATTTTTGACAGAGCAGGTCTTGATGGTCAAGTGCTGCCTTGGAAATGACAGCGGCAGGGTCCTGTCTTGTGAGTTTATCTGCAAGCCACTCCGGCTCGGGGATCCCCTCTTTTTCCCGAAAGAAATGGTAGATGTCTATCAGCCCGTGCCCGGAGAGGACGCGCTCAACACTGGCATGACCATAGAGGGCATTTATGTATTGATGTAACTCAAATTCAAGCTCGTTGCGTGGGGCAAAGTCTTTATGCCCTCCCTCAGAGGCACAGGGAATATATTGCTCATGGTGTTCAATGAGCAATGCTTCGCCAAGCCCGGTACCAGCCGCAAGAAGGCCTATGTTACCGCTGGCCTTTGGGTTTTGTCCGGTGAGAGGGTGAAGCTGTTCGCTTTTTAAAAACGGGATGGAGCTTGCCATGGCAACCAGGTCGTTTGCCAAGGTAATGCTGGGCCAAACAAATGTTGATTGCAGCTCCTCTTCGCTGACCTGCCAATCAATGTTGGTCGCAGTGGCAACACCGTTTATTACTGGCCCGGCAATGCCCAAACAGGCTGAGTCGATCTGGGGTTGCTCAGTCTGTTGTAAAAAATGTTTGATAAGTTGAGTGAGGTCGTTGGCCTCTTTTGTTGCGACGGTTTCTGACTGTAAAAGAGAGAGGCCGGAAGCACTGCTTTCAAAAAGGGCGAAACTACTCTTCGTGCCGCCAATATCGCCTGCCAATATAATGCTGCTCATGTTGCCATCACGTTGATTAAGTTGCGCTGCATTCTTAATTTAAAAGGATCACCTTGCAAGAATGCGCTTGTGATTCAAAGAGGCGAACAGGTACAATTTTAGTCAGGGTAGCATACCGCCATGGGCAATCACAATTTTTTCCACCGGCTCTTGGGCAGGGCTCTGAGAAAATGGATATGGATGTGCCTACTTGTAAAGGCTGATTAAATGTGCCCTTTGCTCTGTTTTCCCGCTGTCTGCGAGGATTTACTCCTGGAAAAGTGATTGACTTTTTGCCGTATGACAATTAAAGAATAACCCTCATTTTAAGCGTAAATGATATATCTGCGAGAGTGTTCAAAACTCTCGTTTTGTAGTTTTTGCAGGTTGTAGCGGTGTGGCCTGGTCACACGGCGAAGGAAAGAGGAGAGGCTCAAAAAATATGAGCAATAAAGAGTGTTCACGCTATGCGGAAGCCGGGGTTGATATTGATAAGGGCAACGCCTTTATTGATAATATCAAGCCCATAGTTTCCGCCACCTTCCGTCCCGGTGTTCTGACCGGTATTGGCGGTTTTGGCGGCTTGTTTGCCCTGGGTGGTGGAAAGTTCAAAGATCCGGTCTTGGTTTCTTCCACCGATGGTGTCGGTACCAAGTTGAAGATTGCGGAGCTTTGTAAGAAGCACGACACCATTGGTATTGATCTTGTTGCCATGTGTGTCAACGATATCGTAGTTTGCGGTGCGAATCCGCTGTTTTTTCTCGATTATTTTGCAACCGGTGGCCTTGATCTTGATGTGGCCACGGACGTTGTGAAGGGTATCGCAAAGGGTTGCGAGATTTCGAAATGCTCCCTGATCGGCGGTGAGACTGCTGAGATGCCCGGTCTCTATAAAAAGAACGATTATGATCTCGCCGGATTCGTAGTTGGTATCTGCGAGCGCGATAAAATGATCGACGGCTCAGAGATCCGGGTCGGCGACAAGCTGATCGGACTTGCCTCAAGCGGTGTGCACAGCAATGGTTTTTCTTTAGTGCGCAAGATTTGTTTTGAGGAGATGAAACTCAAGGTGAAAGATCATATCGACGAGCTGGGCTGCACTCTTGGTGAGGAGTTGATCAAACCAACCCGTATTTACAGCGCTACTCTCTTGAATCTCATCAAGAATTTCAAAGTGAAAGGGCTTGTGCACATTACCGGCGGCGGTATCATCGATAATATCCCGCGTATCCTGCCCAACGGTTGCAAGGCAGTGATTGAGAAGAAAAGTTGGGATGTGTTGCCGATTTTTGACTTCTTGCAGAAGAACGGTAATGTCAGTCCTCAAGAGATGTGTCGGACCTTTAACTGCGGTATCGGCATGGTTGTTGTTGTAAACGACAAAGAAGTCGATGATGCCATGCAGCAGCTTGAAGCCTTGGGCGAGAAGCCGTATCTGATCGGTGAGATTGCAAAACGCAAGAAAAAGGATGCCATGGCAGTGGAGGTTGACTGCGGGTAGTTTTTTGCCGGAATAAGTTGATTAAACGCGTCTCGGAGTCTCCGAGGCGCGTTTTTTTATGGTGAAATCTACAAGGGCACACCAGCTTTGCGCGATCTGTGCAGCCGATATAGCTGGCTATTATCGTCCGCCCAGCTTGCACAAATCTGGAGCACCCTTGTATGATTTGCTGTTTGGTGGATGCAGCTTAAAATTTTTTTATGGAGTGCAGTCCTTGCTGCCGCCCTTCATCTTGTATATGCCGTGGGGCAGGGCAGGCAGTACAGCCTCCAGGTTTTCCTGGGCTGCCTTTTTACTGCCGGGCAGGTTGATGATCATGCTCTCTTTGCGGATACCGGCAATGCCCCGTGAGAGGACGGCATTGGGGGTGATTTTGAGGCTGGCTTGGCGCATGGCCTCGCCGATGCCTGGGATTTCCCGGTCTAAAACAGGGCGGGTGGCCTCCGGGGTAAGGTCTCTAGGTGCTACGCCCGTACCGCCTGTTGTGATGATCAGGTCGATTTTTTCTTCGTCCACCCAGCGGATAAGTGTTTTGCTGATGTTTTTCACATCGTCCGGCACGATCTCATAGGCTGTCACTGTGAAGTCATTGGCAGTAAGTATTTCTTTAAGATTCGGGCCGCTGGTATCTTCCCTTTCGCCACGGCTGCCCTTATCGCTGATTGTCAGTATGCCACAGGTGTAGGTCATGTTTATCCTCATTTTTGGCTGGTTGCTGGCTCGATTCTATTAGGAAAAACCTAATGAAGTCAAGGGGCTAATCCGATTGAAGATTGTCTTCTTATATTGAACCTGCTATGGTGTTCTCAGGCAAATTCCATAATAATTTCAATGTGCTTTCAGGGCTGGTCTGTCCCTTAAGGTATAAGCCATCGTAACATTTTCATATGCAAAAACCTGCCAGTGATACAGGAAAAATTGCTCGCTCTGCCGGTGCGGTGAGCATTGCTGTCATGTGCAGCCGGGTCTTGGGCCTGATCCGGGAGCAGGCCTTTGCCATCCTCTTTGGCGCTGGGTATGCCTTTGATGCCTTTGTTGTAGCCTTTCGTATCCCCAATCTTTTGCGCGATCTCTTTGGCGAAGGTGCCCTCAGTGCTGCCTTTGTTGCCGTGTTTACCGATTACGACACCAAGAAGGGTGAGCGGGCAACCTGGGAGCTTGCCGGAAATGTCATGGTTTTCCTTGGCATTGTCTTGAGTGCCATTACCTTGTTGGGCATAGTTTTTTCCGAGCCATTGGTACGTTTTCTCGTTGAGGCGGAGTTTGAAGCCGTTGCCGGTAAGGTTGAACTGACCCGCATTCTGACTGTGGTCATGTTTCCGTTTCTTATACTTATCTCGCTCTCCTCAGTGGTCATGGGCATATTAAACACCAAGGGGAGATTTTTTGTCCCGGCCATGGCCTCGAGTTTTTTCAACCTTGGTTCAATAGTCGGCGGCGTGAGCCTTTCTTTTTTGATGCCAAGGTTCGGTCAGCCAGCGATTATGGGGATGGCCATCGGCACCCTGATTGGTGGGGGGCTGCAACTTGTCTGGCAATTGCCTACTCTGTTCAAGACGGGCTTTCGTTTTTTGCCCCGTATCGATCTGAAAGATCCGGGCCTCAGAAGGATTTTGAAATTGATGGTCCCGGCCTTGATCGGTTTGGCTCCGCTGCAGGTTAATGTGTTGGTTAATACCTATTTTGCCTCGTCCTTAGCTGAGGGGACACTATCCTGGTTAAGTTATGCCTTTCGCCTCTTCTGGCTGCCGGTGGGCCTTTTCGGCGTGGCAATTTCCACGGCAACCATGCCGGTTATTTCCAAGTATGCCTCGCTCAAGGACTATGCAAGCCTTAAGGAAACCTATGTTTCCTCTTTGACCATGGCCTTTTGCCTGACTCTTCCGGCAACAGCTGGTTTGATCTACCTTGGGGAGCCCATCACCCGTTTGATATTCGAGTACGGGAAGTTTGATCCGCAGACCACGATTAAGACTGCTGAGGCTTTAACCTATTATGCACTTGGATTGTTTGCCTACTCCTCGGTAAAGATTATGGTGCCGGTGTTTTATGCCCTTGATGACACAAAGTTCCCTGTGGTCGGCAGTTTCCTCACCATGGCTGCTAACGTCCTGGTTATTATGCTGACCATTGATCACTTAGGGCACAAGGCCTTGGCATTTTCCATTTCCTGTTCCATGATCCTGAATTTTTTATTCTTGTCCACGGTTCTATATCGAAAGCTTGGCGGGTACTCTTTGAGTTATCTTTTTTCCGGATTGAGCAAGGTACTGGCAGGCACCGCCTTGATGGTGCTGTGGTTGATTCTCTTTGATAAATGTGCCGTTGAGGTTGAACTTTCCGGTAAACTCTGGGAGGCTGCACGGCTGATTTTGGGTATTGTTACTGCGGCCGTGCTTTACGGGCTTGTCCTGTATGCCAGCAGGCTTAAAGAGTTGCGCACCATTATTGACCGGTTTATTGCCCGTTTTAATGGTGATGCAGTATAAGGGGTTGATTAATCCGCAGCAGAGATGGTGCGAAGTAGACCGATCTGCCCCAAAAGTGCAGGGACGGCCGTATCCACCCGAAGAATGCGGGGGCCCATGGAAAAAGGGGTAAAGCCCTGTTCTATGAATTTGCCCACCTCAAAATCGACCCAACCGCCTTCCGGGCCGATGGCCAGCACGACACGGTTATCTGACAAGGTTTGAGGGAGCTTTGCCAGTGGAGTTTCCGCGGTGGGATGGGCAAGAAGGCTGATGGGGCTATCCTGTAGAATATCGGGCAGGAGATCCTCGGCAAAGGGGCGAAAGCGCGGATGGATGCTTATTTCCGGCATCCATGTGTCAACGGCCTGTTCAAGTCCCAAGGTGAGTGGTTCAGCAAAGGCTTGCTCTTTGATCAGGGTGGATTGAAAGAAGCTTTTTTCTACCCGATTGGCATTGACGAGGTATATTTTACGCACCCCGCATGAGGTTGCCTGGGCCAGGACCCGTTTGAGCATAATCGGGCGGGGCACGGCCAGAATCAGCTCCGTGGGCAAGGGCTTTGGCGGTGCGGTATCAAGGGATATGGTGAGGCTGGCACTGCGGGTGGTGATCTCAGTCACAACACCTGTGCCCAAAGAGCCGTTGATGACACCGATACGCAGGCTATCGCCAACCTCACAGCGCAACACCTTGCGAATATGTTTGGCTCTACGACCGGAAACAGTAACCGCCCCGTCATGGATTTCGTCGTCGGTAAAAAGAATAAGGTTCATTTTTATACAATGCGTCTCATTTATAACATAGTCATGATGATCGGCCTGATTGTATTCGCTCCGATCATTTTCGTCAAAGTTCTCCTGACTCCCAAATACAGGGGGCGCATCGGCGAGCGCCTGGGATTTGGCATTGATCAGGCTGCCCGGACCTTGGGCGGAAGTCCACGCATCTGGTTGCACGCCCTGTCTGTCGGGGAAGTCGCCTCGGCCCGAACCATTGTCCGGGAACTGAAAAAACACCTGCCCGCAGCCTCAATAATTTTTTCCACCACCACATCCTCTGGGGCACGTTACGCCAAAGAGACCCTTGCCGGCGAGGTGGATTTGTTTGTTTCCTTTCCTTTGGATCTGATTTTTTCGGTAAAAAAGGTTGTTTCGCATTTGGCCCCGGATGTCTTTGTTATGGTGGAGACGGATTTTTGGCCGAATTTCATGGCTGAGATAAAGCGGCAAAAGATTTCTGCCATGTTAATCAACGGGCGCATCTCAGAAAAGTCCTTTGCAACCTATAGGCGTTTTTCCTTTTTCTTTCAGCCCATGTTTCGGTCCCTTGATCTTCTTGCCATGCAGACAGAAACCGATGCGAAAAGGATGAGGCATTTGGGCGTTGCCTCTCGCAAGGTCGAGGTTCTTGGAAATCTTAAATATGACACAGCGATTCCTGCCACATCCAGCCAGACTATGCCTGAACGAAAGGACTTTGGTTTTGAGGCGGATAAAAAGATTTGGATAGCCGGCAGCACTCATGATGGTGAGGAGTCCATAATTCTGGCCGTGTATAGAGAGGTGGTAAAAAGATTTCCAGACCTGAGACTTATTATAGCTCCGAGAAATATAGAACGGGCAAGCAATGTGGCCGAGGCTGTGCAGGCGTCTGGCTTTACTATCAACATGCGGAGTTCGAATTCTGCACAAGACAGTCAGGTGCTTGTTTTGGATACCCTTGGGGAACTTGCCTTGCTCTATGGTATAAGTGATACTGCCTTTGTCGGTGGCAGCTTGGTGCCGGAAGGGGGCCATAATCCTCTGGAGCCTGCTGTTTGGGGTGTTCCGGTATTCTTTGGCCCCCACATGGAGGATTTTGAAGAAATCAGCCGCGATCTGATTGCTGCAGGTGGGGCGCAAATTGTTGACAGTCAAGAACAGATGGTGGCGTTGTTAAGCCGTTTGTTGGATGATGCAAAGTCAAAAGAGCAGCTTGGGCAGATGGCCAAGGATTTTGTCAAGCAACAGCAGGGGATTACCGCTCGGCATATTGCGGCAATTGATCACATGCTGGGGTTGGAGGGTGATGATGCAAAAGGTTCGTGAGCTTATCTTTTTTGTTGGTCGGCTTTTTTCGCCGTTCTATAGCACCCTGATGATGTTGCGTGCATTTTTGTATCGGAAAAACATCTTCTTGCGCAGTGAAAAACTCCCGGTGCCGGTGGTCAGCATTGGTAATCTCACCATGGGCGGTACAGGGAAAACCCCTCTGGTGCTTTATGTGACACGTTACCTTCTTGGGCTTGGCAAGAAACCGGCAATCGTCAGCCGGGGATATGGTGGTAAGGCGCGTGGGGCAGTGAATATTGTCTCTGACGGCAAGCAGGTTTTTCTGCAATCGGACCAAGCTGGAGATGAACCGAATATGATGGCCAATCTCTTAAGGGGTGTGCCAGTGCTTACCGGGCCAAAGCGTGCCCTGGTTGGCAAGCAGGCGGTCAGCCGTTTTGCTGTCGATTCCATTGTCCTGGATGATGGATTTCAACATATGGCTGTGCACCGGGATGTTGACTTGGTCCTCTTTAGCGCGCAAACTTTCCTTGGGACAGGCTGGGTTGTGCCGGGAGGCGAACTCCGCGAACCTTTTTCCGCCCTTAAGAGGGCAGACGCCTTTGTTATAACCGGTGTTGATAATGCCAACCGTATGAACGTTGATGCCTTTAAAAGGTTGCTCAACGGCGTCTTCCCTGAAACGCCATTATTCCTTGGTGAGTACCTGCCGGTAAGTTTGCTGCACAGCAGACAGTCAAAAACCTTTCCCATTGATAAGGCTAAAAGACTGCCGCTCTTCGCCTTTGCTGGCATTGCCAATCCTGATTCCTTTAAAAGGACCTTGAAGCAGGAGCGGTATTTGATAACAGGATTTCGATCATTTCGGGACCATCACGAATATACGGCGCAAGACGTCAATGCCTTGGTGGAGGCGGCCATGGCCAGAAAGGCAAGGGGCCTCATCACCACGGAAAAAGATTATGTGAAATTGAAGCCGTTCTTTGGGGAGTTCCCCATTCTGGCGCTTAAGATTGAGCTGTTGATGGGCGAAGATTTCGACCTCTTTGTCAGCGACCAGCTGGATGTTTCCAACTGAGCCATATTGTGTGAAAAAATCCATAAAATCTCATGGGTTAATGGCATGTGTGTTTTTTTGCACACACCCTTGAGGCTCTTTTGCGTATTTCTACCGACATTTGTTGTTGTTTAACTACCTGAAAAAATGTGCTTTGTTTATTTTTGGTTGTTTTGTGTGTTGTGTTGGCGTGCATATTGCATATGCAAAGGCTAACTTTTCGTTATTGCTAAAGAAAAACAAACTCCATTTTCGATACAGGATATTTATAATATGGACTCAGCACAACATACAGTAAAGAAGACGGTTACCTATCGTGGCATTGGTCTTCATACCGGCAAGCCGGTTACCTTAGTTATAAGCCCGGGTGAGGTGAACAGTGGTATTCGTTTTGTCCGGAGCGACCTTGACCAGCAGGAGCCAACTCCCGCCTTCATGGATCGCATCGTTGATACCCGCTTGGCAACTACCATTGCCACAGAAGACAACGGTCTTATTTCAACCACGGAGCATCTTCTGGCAGCACTTTTCGGCCTTGGTATCGACAATGCCTTGATCGAAGTTGACGGTCCGGAGATTCCGATCATGGATGGTAGTGCAGCGCCTTTTGTCCATGTATTGAAAAAGGTTGGCCGTCGTCGCCAAAAAGCCTGTAAGTGGATGTTGAAAATTAATAAGGAAATTGTTTATTCCTCCGGCGACACCGAGGTGAAACTGTTGCCGCACAATGGTTTTAAGGTAACCAGTGAGATAGATTTCGAGCATCCTCTTATTGCAAAACAATCCTACACCGTGAACCTGACTCCCAAGAAATTTGTCCAGGAGATTTCGTCTGCTCGTACTTTTGGCTTTCTGGATCAGGTTGAGCAGTTGCGCAAAAACGGTCTGGCCCTTGGCGGGTCCTTGGACAACGCAATCGTTATAGACGAAAACGGTGTTGTGAATGCCGAGGGCTTGCGTTTTGCAGATGAATTTGCCCGACACAAGGTTTTGGACCTGATTGGTGATCTCGCCTTGTTGGGCTTTCCCATGTTAGGTCATGTTGTTGCCAAAAAGTCAGGCCACGGCCATCATTTTTCCTTGATGAAAGAGCTTGCTGCGCAACCTGAGAGATGGGATCTGATCGCCTATGAAAAGGAAGGTGAAGATCGTGTGCTTGCGAAGGTTGCAACCACCACCAAAACCGCGGGCGATAAATTGCTCTCCTACCTGTTGCCTCCGTCCATTGCTTTGGCAGGGGAGCCTTGCTTGGTTTAGTCTTTTAGGATTATTGCTGACTGTATATAACCCGTAGAGGCTTTCCTCTACGGGTTTTTTTATGCGCTTCTACTTCATTTTTGTTATGGTGTTTTTGGAAAAATCACCTATTTTTGCAACAACTAAGCGTCTATTCGTTTGAGATAGAAAAATCGAGGTATTTACAAATGGCTTTGACTGAAAAAGTTGGCTTTATAGGCGGTGGCCGCATGGCTGAGGCCTTGATTAAGGGAATGTTGCAATCGGGTTTGGTACAGGCCGATCAGGTCATGGTGGCAGACCCCAGTGAGGAACGTCGGAACCTCCTTGCCCAGGAATATAAGGTGGCAGCAGACACAACGGCTGAAAAACTGTTGCAAAGGGCCGCAATCGTTATCCTTGCAGTAAAGCCGCAAGTTATAAGCAATGTTTTGCAAGATGCCGTACCGCAGCTCAAGGATACCCTGCTTATCTCTATTGCCGCAGGTATTCCACTTTTTTTGCTTGAGCAAACCGTGGCAGGCAGTGGAGCCCGGGTAATTCGGGTGATGCCGAATACTCCTGCCCTGGTTTTGGCCGGTGCTTCAGCATTAAGCCCAGGCCATGGCGTAACCGATAATGATCTTGAGCGGGCCAAACAGATTTTTGATGCCGTTGGTACAAGCGTTGTGCTTGAAGAAAGTTATCTCGATGCAGTCACCGGCCTCAGTGGGAGTGGGCCTGCTTATGTCTTTACCTTTATTGAGGCCATGATTGACGCCGGGGTTAAAGTTGGCTTGGCAAGACCTGTGGCTGAGCAGTTGGTGCTGCAAACCGTTTATGGCTCTGTTCGTTTGGCCATGGAAGAGGGGGTGCATCCCGCTGAACTCAAGGGAATGGTTACCTCCCCTGGTGGTACCACCATTGCCGGCCTGCACGAGATGGAGCGAGGCGCTTTTCGCGGTATCATGATGGATGCCATTGAGGCTGCAACTCTTCGTTCAGAGGAACTTGGGCAGCAGATGAAAGGGAGCTGACTTACAGAGAGAGCGTATGAAGATTCGCAAGGTCGGCATAATCTGTAAAAAAGACTCTGAGGAGCCCCAGAAGATCAGCCAGGGGTTAGTGGAGTGGTTTGCTCAGAAATCCATAGCAGCAGAAGTTGATGTCATCAGCGAGGATATGGACCTGTTGGTGATTCTTGGCGGTGATGGAACCCTACTTCATGTTGCGGCTAAGGCGAGTAAATTCGGGATTCCCGTGGTTGGTGTCAATCTCGGAGGGCTCGGCTTCTTGACAGAGGTGGCAGTGGGTGAACGCATTGCCGTGCTAGAGCAGATTATGGCAGGCACAGTGATTGTTGAAGAACGATTAATGCTCAAAACGCGTTTTGTTTCTCCATCAGCGGAACAGCCATGGCGTTACGCTCTGAATGATGTGGTCATCAGCAAGGGAAGTATTGACCAGTTGGTACGCCTCAGCACCTGGGCCGATCATAACTACATTAAAACCTACCGGGCCGATGGACTGATTTTTTCCACCCCAACCGGCTCTACGGCCTATAACCTATCTGCAGGTGGGCCTATTGTCAGCCCAGGGGTGCACTCAATACTTGTCACGCCGATTTGCCCTTTTATGCTTGAGAGTCGACCGGTTCTGTTACCAGCCTCCGTAAAACTCACCACAAGAATTGCAGGTGAGGGCATGGGGGTAAAGGTCATTGTGGATGGGCAACAAACAGATAGGATGAGCCTTGATGACACGTTGGAGGTGCAGGCAGCTGAAAAACCCCTTCGCCTCATCTGTTCTCCGCAAAAGGATTATTTTGCGATTTTACGCAATAAGCTTAATTGGGGTGGTGAGGCGCGAAAGAAATAAAAAAAGCGTTTGATGAAAGCATCAAACGCTTTTTTTATTTTTGCTGAAGTGGAAATTTTACTCGTCTTCGAGCTTATGGGCCAACGCCTCACGCTCTTCCTCCATGGCTTTCTTGCCGGCCTCTATGGCATCACTGAGGCTTTGTTTCTTTTCATCCAGGTACTCTTTTCCCTGCACAGCCATTTCCGAACCCCTGGTAATCATTTCTCTACCGCGTTCAATAAGGCGTTTGCCTTGGTCAATGGCAGAGTCGCCGTATTTGTTGAAATCCTCAGGCATATTTTCGGCGGCCCGTTCTTTAAATTCCGAACCGTATTCAGCAAGAATTTCCCGAGCCTGTTGCCCTGTCTTCGGGGTTGTTAAAATAGCAATAGCCGCACCAACAACTGTGCCAGCCAGGAAAGATAATACAGCTGCGCCGGAGTTACAGCAGTCGTCTCTATTACTCATGTTATTCTCCTTTTTGCGGTGGTTTTAATGCCTTGCCTAAGAAATAGGAAAAGGCCTTAATGCCGGCACCAACACCACCAACTGTTGTGATAAAGGGTTTGACCGAGTCTTTGACCATGGTGGTGGCCAAAAGCAAGGTGTCAGCAGATTTTTGAGCGGTTTCAAGAACAACGTCTGTCTGCTCAACTTTTCCGTTCAAAGAGGCAGAAAGAATACGGAACTCTGTGGCCGCCTCTGTCAAAGATTTGCACAATGGATCAATATTACTGTTGAGCGAATCAACCAAGATTTCGGTTTTCTTTAGGGCCCGCCTCAACTGAAGAATAGTTGGCACCAGAGAGATTGCCACGGCAAAGAGGCTGAGGTAACCGATTATCGGAAAAATATCTGAAGGGTTCACAGTGTTCCTACCTTGATTTTACTTGAGAAAATAGTCTTTACATCATAATAAGTCGGGCCAGCCAAGGGCTGCAAGAGAAAAGGATGGGGAGGTAAAGAAATGTGGGATAGGTTTTCCTGCAATGTGTTGAGCAGGAAAACTATTTTTTTTGCAGGCCGTATTTTTTCATTTTGTACTGCAAAAGACTTTTGGTAATGCCGAGGGATTCCGCTGCGCGGGTCTGCACGGAATCGGCATCGGCAAGAGCGGTTTCCACTAATTTTTTTTCGATTGCATGCAGGACATCGGGCAAGGGGGTGCCTGCGGGCACAACTTGCTCTACATCAAAACCATCAAGCCATTGCGTGGATGCTCCCTGACTGCTTATCATGTCAGGCTGAACATCTTCCGGCTTGATAATTTCATCGGAGCAGAGCACAGCGGCTCGCTCAATGGTGTTTTCCAACTCGCGTACGTTGCCTTCCCAGGGAAGGGTGGAAAGAAAGCGAACCGTTTCCGGGGCAATTTCCAGGCCTGGCTTGCCGATTTCCTGGCTATACTTACTGACAAAGTGGGCAACCAGCATGGGCAAGTCATCCAGGCGTTCTCGTAAGGGCGGCAGGTGCAGGTTCAGTACGTTCAAGCGGTAGTAAAGATCCTCGCGAAAATTCCCTTTATCAACCTCTTCCTTAAGATCTTTGTTGGTTGCCGCGATGATCCGTACATCGACATTGATCGTTTTGTTGCCGCCAACTCGTTCAAAAGTGCGTTCTTGAAGAACGCGGAGCAGTTTAGCCTGCAGGGTTAATGGCATTTCGCCGACTTCGTCTAAAAACAAGGTGCCAGTGTCGGCCAGTTCAAAACGCCCCTTGCGCAGGGCGACTGCACCGGTAAAAGCGCCTTTTTCATGGCCGAACAGTTCACTCTCAAGCAGATTTTCCGGCAAACCGGCACAGTTGAGTGAGATACAGGGATTTTTTTCCCTCGGGCTGTGAAAATGGATGGCCCGTGCTACTAGTTCTTTACCTGTTCCAGACTCGCCTGTGATTAAAACTGAGGTTGAGGTGGGAGAGACCTTTTCGATCAGGGTGTAAAGCGCCTGCATTTTCCGGTTCTTGCCGACCATATTGGCAAAGGAAGAACGGGAGCGCATCTCACTCCTGAGGCGTTTGTTCTCGCGTAAAACCGCGTAATGCTCCACGGCTTTCTTGGTATTAAGTACCAGTTCATCGTTGTTGAAGGGCTTTGTCAGGTAGTTGAGAGCGCCCGCCTGCATTGCGGCAACAGCCTTCTCCACCTCGCCGAATGCCGTGACCATGATTACCGGCATGTCAGGGTTCATCACCTTGATGGACTTGAGGAGTTCAATGCCATCCATGCCCGGCATGCGCATGTCTGTGATTACCAGGTCCAGGTCGGTATCGCGTACGGTTTTTAAGGCCTCTTCGCCATTGGGGGCAGTGAGAACCTCGTACCCTTCTTCACGGAGTAATTCGGATAATACGATGAGATAATTTGGTTCGTCGTCAACGACTAAGATGGTATGCATTACTTTGTCTGAATCAGGACTTCAATTGTGGGCACGGTATGTGTTGTACAGTGTTGCGCTACCCTGTATTAGCTTGGTCGTTAAGATCAGAAATCTTTTGGACGTCTGCTATGAGAATAATATCCTCGTTGCCCATGATGGTATATCCGCTAATCCCTTCAACCGCCTGTAATTTTTTATAACCGTCGGTGAAGTCTTTTGCCACAATTTTCTGGTGGTTCAGGATTGAGTCTACGAGCAGCCCCACGCCATACTCCTTACACACGACAATGAGCTTGAGAGAGTCATCAAACAGGCGTGAACGGGCCATGGGGTAAAAGAAGGTGTTCAGCTCGATTAACCGCAGGATCTCGCCATCGTAGGCAATGCAGTTTTCCCCTTCCAAAAGGGGCATAATGTTATCGGTTTCAATGACTGTGGTGACATCTTCGGATGGAATTGCGTAGGTCTCTTCGCCGCATTCGGTAATCATGGCGTCTTTGGTGACCAGCGTCTTTGTCAGCGGTATGGTAAAGGAAACAGTGGTGCCGGTACCGACCTCGGAATCTAGATTCACCTTTCCGTTGCATTCTTTGAGGCCGGACATGACAACATCCATGCCTACCCCGCGTCCTGAGACATCACTTATTTTTTCCGCAGAGCTGAAACCAGGCTTAAAGATAAGATTGATAATTTCTTTGTCGGTCAGTTCTTCAAGCTCTTTTTTGCTCTTGAAGCCCTTGTTCACGGCAATTTTTTTCATCTTTTCAGGGTCGATTCCCTGGCCGTCATCGCGGATGGTGATATAGACATTATTCTCGTCAGTAGTGGCCTCGATGCTCAGCTGGCCTTGTTCTGTTTTGTTGTGCTTCTTCCGTTTTTCAGGTGTCTCCAGGCCATGGTCAATGGAATTGCGCAGAATATGGACCAGGGGATTTTCGATTTTCTCCAAAAGATCCTTGTCGATAACGGTTTGTTCGCCCTTGACAGAGAATTTGATGTTTTTGCCAAGCGCGGAAGAAAGCTGCCTGACTACCTTGGGGAAACGTTGAAATAATGATTTCACCGGCACACGGCGGATACTCATGATGGAGGCATGCAGTTTTTCAAGCTGCTCATCAAGGGAATTGATAGTGCCATCAAAACGCGAAAGAACCTCAAAGCCAACACGGGTCGGGTCCAGAAGTTTCTTTAAAAAGTTAATAGAGTCCAGATTGATATACAGGCCGCCCACGGCATTGGCAAAGCTGTCGAGCTTGGATTGATCGATGCGTATTGTTTTGAGCTTTTCAGCGCCTTTGCTTTGTTTGACATGCACATCGAGCGCACGTTTGTTTTGAATCTCCAAGGCTTTTTTAAGGTCATCTTCCTTGATCGTCCCTTCTTCAACAAGCAGTTCTCCGATCTTCTTCTGCTTGCCAAGGGCCGCATCAATTTGGTCCTTGGTTGCCAGATTCTGCTCAAGAAGAATTTCGCCGATGCGTGTGCTGCCCCCTGCCTTGAGTTTGGCTTCAAAGCAGGAGACTACGGCATTTAAAAGTTTTCTGGTGCTGTTGTTGAACTCTGAATTGGCGGCCATGAGCGCATCGTCGAGAAAATTGCGCATGGAGTAGAGCTCATCAATCTCTTCCGCAACGTCTTTTTTATCTTTCAAGGCCCCTGCAATTTCATCAAGCGCTTTGGCAAAAGTTGTGAGCAATTCTTTGTCCACAGGTTTTTTGTCGCTCAAAAGACTGATTACAGAGCCAAAGACTTTCAGCTGCTTACTGTAGTCTTTTTCGTCATAAAAATATTCATAGTCGGGAGAGTAGGCACTTTCCGGGCCCTCGTCTTTATGCTCTTCAAGAACCTTTCCTATCTCGACGTTGGCCTTTTCGATTTGATCCAGCAGGGTTGAGATATGGGGATGGTCATGAACACTTAAACCGAGGTCCATGAACTCATTGAGCAGGTTTTCAAGGGCGATAACGCTTTGTACGGAGCCAACAGCCTTTGTGGCATGAAATGATTCGACCTTTTCAAGAAATTCAGACTCGTCGTCTCGAAAGGCAACATCGGCCGGGTCTTCCTGGGCGCGGCTGAGCATATCGCTCAAAAACTCAACACCGTGCAAGAGGATATCTATGACTTCCTTGGTGATAAGGATTTCGCCCTTCCGAGTTGAATCGAGCAGATTTTCTAGGCGATGGGAGAATTTATTGATGTTGGTCAGGCCGAAAAAGCCCGAATTGCCCTTAAGGCTGTGTACAGGGCGGAAGATTCTGTTGATGATGTCAATATTGCCCGGATCACTCTCCAGGGCAACAAAGTCCGCCTCAATATCCTGCAAAGAATCGTTGGACTCGTCGATGAAGCCATTTAAGGCATCAAGGTCGCCGTCATATTCCATGCTCAGTTTCCTTTGCTGATGGCCAGCTCTTTTAAGATCTCGTTGATGCGGGTGAGTTTCCTGGCTGCTGCATCAACAGAAGATCGGATATCATCCATATCTTTAAAGGGCTTGAAAAATATGTCGTTGGCCCCGTACCGAAAGGCATTCAAGGTGTTATTTATGGTGATATAGCCGGTGATCATTATCACCTGGATGGTGCCGTTGAAATTTTTGATTTTTCGAAGCAGGCTGAGGCCGTCAAGCTCAGGCATCATGATGTCGCTGATCACGATGTCATAATGCTCGTTCTCGATCATTTCGTAAGCCTTGACAGGGTTATTGCAGATTGTGACCTCATATGGAGAATCGGAAAAAAAGCGATTCATCGCTTTGAGTATGCTGGTGGAATCATCAACAATTAAAAGTTTGTACTTTCTGTCGGCCATGGGTGTTTACCTATTTCGATACGTAATCTGGGCTGAGTTCACTTTTTTTCTTGGGCTGCTAACAGGGTTATAAACGTATCGTAACTTGTCGGTATTTCTGAAATAAATCGTTCTGTCTTTTTGGGCAGGAGTACTGCCTGTGGTTGAAAGTAACTTGAAATATCATAGGGTTATTCCCATTTGAAGATCAAGGAAATTTATCGAAAGAGAGTTACGGCTTACAGGCGGGCTTTAAGTAAATTCCAGAGTTCTGCAGGGACCAGAATGGTCTGTTTGCTGCCGCCGAGAGGGGCAACAGAGCGGTTGGCGCCATGAAAATCCGTGCCGCCGCTCAGGAGAAGATTGCGTTCCCTGGCGAGTAACAGCAGACTTTTGGTAGTTTTCGTGTTGTGGGTTGGGTAATAGACCTCCAGCCCGTTGAGGCCAAGCTCGGTAAGGCCCTGGACAATGGAAGGGATTTTTTTTAGAGATGGGTCAAGGGCACCGGGGTGAGCGAGAAATACCAAGCCGCCAACTGCGTGAATGCTTTCTATTACGTCACCCGCACCGGGCCGCTCAAGCTCTACAAAGGCAGGGCCACCTTTTTTCAAATACAAATGAAAGGCTCCTTGCATGCTTTTTACTATCCGCTTTTGCACCAACAACGAGGCAAAATGCGGCCTGCCTATTTGATCTCCGGCAATTGCCCGCAGTTCCTCAAAATCGATATCTATGCCCAATTTCTTGAGCTTGTTGCATATTTCAATATTTCTGCTCAGCCTTGTTGCTTGCAGTTTAGCGACAAAATTTTGGAAGTTATTATCGGTATGGTCGATTCCATACCCCAATAAATGGATGGACGTTCCTGCAATTTGGCTGCTTACCTCAATGCCGGGTACTACCTCCACCTCCAGTTCTCCTCCGGTTGCAATGGCTTCATCCAATCCGGCTGTTGTGTCGTGGTCAGTCAAAGCCACGGCAGCCAGCTGTTCCTTCTCGGCGGCCAGAACCAATTCGGTGGGCGTCAGAGTGCCATCTGAACATGTGGAGTGCGTATGTAGGTCGATAAAATCGTGCATCTATAATAGGCGGTAAAGATTAAGAAAAAGCATCATTGGCAATGGGTGAAAACTGAGCGGCAAATGCGTAAAATTGCTTGCTGAAGTGACAGTTGGTTATGCTATAGTAACTTTACTTGTTTGGCAAGGGTTCGGCCGAAATTGCCTGGAAAAGATTGGCCGTGATCACCTATTTTTTTATGAGGAATGTTGTATGGCCCAAATCGATGCCTTTTTTAAGCTTATGCATGAGCAGGGTGCTTCTGATCTTCACATGGTTGCTGACCAGCAGCCGATTTTGCGAATTCGCGGAGACATGGAGCGTGTAAAATATAAGGAGCTTGATAATGACGAGCTCAAGGCCATGCTCTATGAGATTGTTTCTGAGGATAAGGTAAAGCTTTTTGAGGAGACCGGGGATGTGGATTTTGGTTATGAAATTCCCGGCCTTGCTCGTTATCGTGGCAATCTTTTTATGCAAAAGTATGGTATCGGCGCGGTTTTTCGTGAGATCCCCAGCGATATTCTGACCTGTGAGCAGTTGGGCTTGCCTGGTGTGATCAAGAAGATGGCCATGCTGCCTAAGGGTATGGTTCTGGTTACCGGGCCCACCGGTAGTGGTAAGTCAACCACCTTGGCCGCCATTGTTGATGAGGTGAACAAGACCAGGAAAGACCATATCCTGACCATTGAAGACCCCATAGAATTTGTCCATAAGAGTCAGAACTGCATTGTCAATCACCGTGAGGTGGGGTTGCATACCCAAAGCTTTTCCGCAGCCCTGCGCGGTGCCTTGCGCGAGGACCCTGATGTTATCCTCGTTGGTGAGATGCGTGACCTTGAGACCATTGCCCTGGCCATGGAGGCGGCCATGACGGGTCATCTGGTTTTCGGTACCCTGCATACATTGAACGCCAACAAGACCGTTGATCGTATTATCGAGATTTTTCCTGCCAATCAGCAGGCCCAGGTTCGTTCCACCCTGGCAGACGCCCTGAAGGCGGTTGTTTCCCAGAACCTGTTTAAGCGCGTTGATATTAAGGGGCGTTGTGCCGCTCTTGAGATTTTGATCTGTACCCCGGCGGTGCGAAATCTTATCCGCGAGGGCAAGACCTACCAGATTCCCTCTGCCATGCAGACCGGTAAAAAGTTCGGCATGCAGACCCTTGACGATGCAATTATGGAGGTCCTGCAAAAAGGATGGATCTCCGGTGAAGATGCCTATATCAGTTGCATTGAAAAGAGCAAATTCGCCCCGTTTCTTAAAAAGCCGCCGGTGGATTTCACCGACGTGTAACCATAGGTAGCACAGGTGCTGTTCATGGGGCTCGGCCATTAAAGGTCGTGGCCCCTTTTTTGTTGTGAGTGTTAAAGAAAATGCTGCCGTCTTCACTTGTATTATAGCTTGTCAGCTTTCCGTTCTGCGTCCAGTCTGGCGTTTGACCCATATCGCCTTGTCTTTTGCCTGTTGAAATGACCAGGGTATTTGGCTGGACGAGATCAGTCAGCATGAGGCCTGCTGATTTTTTCCGTCCATGGTGCGGCATAAGCAACACATCGGACTTAAATTGAATATTGGCAGGAAGATCTTGGACGTTGTTGGTTTCAAGGTCGCCCGGCAGGAGAAAGCTTAGTTCTTTGGTCGCCAGCCTTAGGAGCAGTCCGCGATTATTGGGTGTGTTGGCCGTTGAAAGAGAGTGTTTTTTGGACAATGTGTTGAAGTTGATCAGGCAGGCGATGCTGCCTTGTGCAGCTTGAAAAATCGTTTGGCCGGTTTGGGCAATCTCAATCTTACACCCATAGTGGTTGGCTGTTCTGAGCAGCTTTTTGTAGCCTTGCTCAGAGGAATTCAATCCGGAAGTCCATATCCTCTTTGGGCGAAAGCGCTTTATGAGAAATGATAAACCGTTGTAATGGTCAGCATGGGGATGGGTGAGTACGAGTTCGGATATTTTGGTATGTCCCTTTTGCCAGAGATAGGGTGCGATAATTGCCTCTCCCACGTCGAACCGTTCAGAGGCCGGGCCACCTCCGTCAACAATAATTACTTCGTCCTTCGCCAATTCAATGACAGTGCAGTTTCCCTGGCCAACATCTAGAAAACTTATATTTGGTTGTTGTTGCGAATTGGGTAAAAAGGCAGCAAATAAGAGGCCTATGGAAATGCAAAGAATGGCTGGCCGGGTGAAACGTTTACGCAAATCAGGCAAAAGCAGTATCAAGAGCAGGAGATAGTAAAGAATGAACTCCACCGAGCTTGGGGTGCGAAACCAGAGTGAGGCATGTGGGAGAGCGGACAGAGTTTTCGTTATATATTGCGCAAATGATATGCCTAAAGCCCCAACCTTTAAGAAGAATGCAGTCCCGCCTGTTGAAATGGGCAGAGTAAAGAGCCCCAGGAGTCCACATGGCAATGCCCAAAAGCAGAGCAGGGGAGTTAACAGGAGTGTGCTGGTGGCACCTAAAAGGGAAAATCTGTGGAAATGATAAAGCAGCACCGGCAAGGTTGCCAAAGTGGCAACAATGGAAAGAAGAAGAGTTTTGAGGAGCAGCAGCTGAATGTTGTTTAGAAGGGTATGCTCTCGCCCTGCTTGTAAAGCAAAATGGCTTAACTGCTTTGTGCAGAGTAAGATAAAGGCGGTTGCAATAAAGGAGAGCTGGAATGAGACAGAACGTATACTTGCCGGGGCAATGGTCAAAATAATCAAAGCGGCTAAGGCAAGGTTGTTCATGCTGCACCATTGCCGGTTGAACAATATTGCAGCCATAAAAACACTTACCATGATCAAAGCCCGTTGCACGGGCAATTGAAATCCAGCCAAGCCTGCATAGATAATGAGCAATGGCAGGCAGCCAAGTATGGCGCTTTTTTGGCGGGGAAGATAGTTTTGTAACCACTGTGCATGTCTGAGCAGCCAGTTCAGGCTCGCTGTGATAAGTAAGGCAAGTATTGCCAGGTGCATGCCGGATATGGCAAGCAGGTGCATTGCGCCAGCGGTCTTGTAATTCTCCAGTTCTGCATAGCTGATGCCGGATTTATCCCCAAGCAGAAGCGCCTTATATAATGCCGCTGTTTTTTGCGGAAGAGATTGCTCGATAAAGCTGGCTGTCTTGTGGCGTATTTTTTCAAAGAATAGTTTGGGCGATAGTGCAGCTTCACTCTTTAGGGCGTAACTCTTTTGCATGAGAGTGCTATTACGGACATAGCCGGTTATGAAAATATCTTGTTCCTGTAAGTAACCCTTATAATCAAACGCCCCTGGCACTCCGTAATTCTGCGGCGGGGAAAGTACTGCTCGGGCAGTGATATAGTCTCCCGGTTTTATTTCAGGAGGCCAAGTGCCTAGGAGGCTCAAAAGAATTTTTCCGTATGCTGGCGAGGAGAATGACTGGCCAGGCATCCTGATGGACTGAACCTCAATAGTGAATTTGTTTTTGTCATAATATTGTTGCGGCATTTGAGTCAGGCGGCCGAAGAGTGAGACCTCCTGCCGTGTCTGAATCAGATTTGCAATATGATTCGGGTCTGATGGCACTTGTGCGTGGTGCTGGGCGTTGATGCTCCCCAAAATGAAAAAGAGCAGCAAGCAGGCTGCTTGGGTTATGGCATACCTCTTTTGGTGTAGGGATAAAAGCATTGCCATTATCGGGCAAAGAACCATGATGAATAGGCTGGTTTTACCAGGTTGCCAGGCAAAAAGACTCATGGCAATGCCCATGGCAAAGCTTGCGCTTACTGCTGTAAGCAGATGTGTTCCTTTCAGAGGGGGCACAGTTGTCTAACGTGATTATGGGGTTATGGTGATCCTGAAAATTGTTGGGATCAGTATAGGCAGGAGTGGGGAGGAAGGCCAAACAAAAAAAAGCCCGGCAGTTATGCCGAGCTTTTGAGTCTTGTTATGAAGAAAGCTTAGTCGAGAAAGTGTTTAAGTTTTTCCCGCCTGCTTGAGTGACGCAGGCGATTGAGAGCTTTTTTCTCAATCTGACGGATACGTTCCCTGGATACATTGAATCGTTTACCGATTTCCTCCAGGGTATACTCTGCGTCTTCGCCGATGCCAAATCGGAGTCGGATAATTTTTTCTTCCCTGGGGCTCAATGTCTCAAGGATGGTGGTTACCCGGTCGGATAACTCTTTATTCTGCACAGCCTCATAGGGTGAGACAGACTCCTGGTTCTCCAAAAAGTCTCCCAGGGTGCTGTCGTCATCTCCAACAGGGGTCTCAAGGGAGATAGGTTCCCGAGAGGCCTCAAGGATGGCCAGGATTTTATCCATGGGCAATCCGGTTTTCTCGGAGATCTCAATGGGGGTAGGTTCACGTCCCAACTCTTTGAGCAAAGAATAAAAGGCCTTGAAGAACTGGCTTCTGAGCTCCAGGAAATGGACGGGCAGACGGATGGTTCTGGTCTTGTCCAGGATGGCCCGAGTAATAGCCTGACGGATCCACCAGCTGGCGTAAGTGCTGAACTTATTGCCCTTGGTATAGTCAAAGCGAAAGACAGCGCGCATGAGGCCCAGGTTACCTTCCTGGATAAGGTCGGCCAGGGTCAGTCCCTGGTGCATATAGCGCTTGGCAATGCTGACAACCAGTCGCAGGTTTGCCTTGATCATGGCATCCTTGGCAGACTCAATATTACGGCTGTAAATTTCAAGGATGCAGTGCATCTCACGCAGTTTATGCTTGCCCTCATTATTATCGCAAGCTTTGGCCACTGTACGCATCATATAATTAAGATGCTGTTTCTTGGGCTTTAAGGTCGGATCGCGTTTTTCCCATAAGGCGATGCGCTCAACCAACTGCTTGAGTTCTTCTGTGCCATGTTGGTTGTTGCGTACCTGTCGAATAATACCTTCAAAACCTTCACGAATGGTTTTGCTGTATTTTTCCTCCTCTTCTGGGGTGAGGAGTTCGAATTTGCCCATCTCGCGAAGATACGTAGTCGTCGTCTCTTCTGGCTCGGCAGGCTCTTCCTTTGGGGTAACCGGAGCTGCAGATTTGTCTTTATCGCCTTCTTCGGGGCTGAGGTCTTTTTCCGCGGTTTTTGATTTTCCGGCAGGCGCCTCAAAAGGTTTTCCTGAAAGGGTCTTCATGTCCCCAGACTTGGTTCTTTCAACGATTTCGACCTTGTTTTTATTAAGAAATGCGAAAAGATCGTCGATAGACGCCGGGTCCATATCTTCCGGAATAATGTCGTTCAGAAAAGCTATGGTGACATAGCCGTCTGCCTTTCCGGTTTCGAGTACTCTGGCTTTGATGTCCTCTGACACGAGTTAACTGCTCCTAATATTTAGGGTTTTTTCAAGCCATACAACAAAAAAGACCTGATACAATGCACCAGGCGCCAAAACTTAGCAATATACTAATTGTATCAAAAAAATACAAGCGAAAGAGAAGAATATTTTTACAAAAAATGATTTTGCTTGGTGGTGGGAAAAAAGCAAATGTATGATGTATACGGCTCGTAAGCGGTGCCTTTCTATTCGCCCTGAATTTTAACCCATTAAGTAAGGATAACCACTATGCCTTTTGCGCGTGGATGCGGGATTCTCATGCACATCACCTCACTGCCTGGCCCTAATGGTATTGGAGATTTGGGTGAATCTGCTTATCGGTTTATAGATTTTCTGGCTGCGGCAGGGCAGCGCTACTGGCAGTTTTTGCCAACCGGACCTGTCAGCCGCATCTTTGACAATTCCCCTTATATGAGTCTCTCGGCTTTTGCCGGAAACGCCTTTTATATAGATCCTGCGCAATTGGTTGAGGATGGGTTCCTTGAAAAATCGCACTTTGAGGCTCGACCTGAATTTTCTGAATATACGGTTGAGATTGACAAGGTCGTTGCCTACAAAAACAGTTTTCTTTCCT
>CAYLQA010000034.1:0-39405 GCA_964385695.1 uncultured Desulfobulbia bacterium
CTTAGCAAAAAAATACTTAAATTTCAACAGGTTATTGGTTTTTCAGGGCCGACTATTTAGTAGTGGTAATCGAGCAGCAGTGCTGCAGATGCGCGAAAGAGGCCTGCGAAGCATAGCAAGGCTATGTGAGCAGGCCGATGACAAAGCAGATACAGTGCTGCTGCTCGATTACCTCGCGATGCCCCGTTCGCTTTTGCGTATAAAATCGACAAAGGCGATAACCTCCGGCACGCCATCAAACTCAGCAGCCACCATATCGAGCGCCTCTTGCAGGCCAAAATCGGAACGAAACACGGCTTTATAGGCCTGTTTGATTCCTTTGATTGCCTCGTGACTGAACCCACGCCGCTTTAAACCGACAAAGTTCAAACCAACGGTTTTGGCCCTGTCCCCTTGGGCAATGGTATACGGAGGGATATCCTGGGCCACCATAGCGCCACCGCTGATCATCACATGCTGACCGACACGGGTGAACTGATGCACAGCGGAAAGCCCGCCCAGGATGGCGTAATCATCCACCTCAACATGCCCGGCCAGGGTTGCCCCGTTGGCCAACACGATGTGATCGCCTACCACGCAATCGTGGGCAACATGGGAATAGGCCATGAACAGATTGTCACTGCCCACAATGGTCACCTCACTGCCCGCCTCGGTACCCCGATGCATGGTGGTGAACTCTCGAATCTTATTTCGATCTCCAATACGCAGAGATGACTCTTCCCCATGGAACTTAAGGTCCTGTGGTTCCGCTCCGATGGAGGCAAATTGAAAAATCTTATTCTCCTTGCCAATGGTGGTCCAGCCCTCGATAACAGAGTGTGGTCCGACCATAGTGCCTGCACCAATGCTGACATGCTCACCGACTACCGCATAGGGGCCAATCTCTACTCCATCGGCAAGCTGTGCGCCAGGATGAACAATAGCTGTTTCATGAATATTAGACATGTGATGTCCTGTAAAATTTATTACTTGAGGCGCTCAGCCAATTCTGTCACAGCCATGGCATAGCGGTTGGAGTTATTCCATTTGGTAATGGCCTGAAAGTTGGGGTAGCCGGCAACATATCGCATCCCGCCGTTTTTCAATTCCAGCCCGACAATGGTTACATCTTTATCCCCTGGGGTGGCGGCCAGATCGACCCCTTGCAACTGTTTCACCTTCTCCCAGGGGACAAGGCCTTTGCGCCCTTTTTTATAGGCGGCCAACAGGGTCTTGTCTTTCAGTTTTGCGCCTAACTCCCAATAGACAGGTGCGCCCATGCTCCAGTGGAATTTATGCAGGTAATTTGCAATGCTCGCCAAAACATCCGGGGTAGACTGCCAGACATCCCGGCGTCCGTCCTTATCGAAATCCACGGCATAGGTGCGAAAACTTGAGGGGATAAATTGGGTCTGCCCAAAGGCACCACCGTAGGAACCGGTAACGGATAAGGGATCAACACTGTTCTCTTTACAGAGCAAGAGGTACTCAATAAGCTGTTGCCTGTAAAATGTGCGTCTTCTGGGATAGGCGTCAAACATGGTGTTCAGGGTCTGAAACATATTGAAGGCCCCCTTATGGTCACCAAACTGACTCTCGATGCCCCAGATCGCCACAACAATCTCACGCTCTACACCGATCTCTTTTTCCACCCGATCCAGCAGCGTTTTATGTTTTTTCAAAAGTTTCTTGCCCCGTTTGATGGTCTTGCGGGTCACAAAACGCGGGTGGTACTTGTAATACGGCTTGGCCTCCCACTGGGAATCCATCAAGACCAGCACACGTTTTTTGATCTTTACCCCGGCAAAGATCCCATTGAGTTCCTCGACCGTAAAGCCATGACGTAGCCGAAGCTCTTTAAACAATCCTTTGTAGCGGGGACTCTTGGTGTTGATCTTTTGACCATCCGTAACCAGGTCCGCGGCCTTGATCTTTACTTTCTTCTCTGCCTGAGACACAGAGACCAAAGGTGAAAAGGCACAAAAGACAACAGCTGTCAGGCATAGGGAGATAAGATATTTTTTCATCCTTGAAAAACCTCAGAAAATGTCTTCATAAATTTATCCACCAGTTCTGGTGGGAGAACATTAATACCTGCGGCCCCTGCGCGGCCGCCACCGGTTGGAAATGATCGACAAAGGGAATCAGCTCCCTGTTTGTTATTCATGGGGGCCCGAACACTCACCATGAAGGAGCCGTCATCATTTTCCACCAACAGGGCATGCGCTTTGGCCTGTTCCTCACGCGCTTTTTCGTTGCTGAACACACCGGCAACCCTTCTGGACCAAGCCTGTGCTGGAAATTGATAAATCCTGCCATGCTTAGAGTTTACCATCGGCTGAGCAGTGCGTGCTTTTTCCATATCATCACTGAATCCGGCCCGTAAAGCTGCAAGAATTTCACTCTTTCGAGCAAAAACCAAAGGGTCTTCAAAAGGCTTCACTGCCCGGTAGAGCTCAGCCGGGTGAAAATGCAGATCATCAACCGTTTTGCCATAGCCATTATAGTTCATCAACTCGCCCAGTTCCCGCAGCAGGGACACCTCATTTTCCGCAAGTGATAACGTTGCAGCAGCTTTTTGGGCAGAATCGTGCAGGTTGTCACCAAAGGCAGCAACCACGGCCCAAGAACGAAATTTTCCGCCAAGGAGACGATCAACGATGAGAGAGGTACAGACATCAGGGCTGGGGTCGATATGGGCTGTCAAATTTTCAGAGTTCGGCATGTCCCCGGCAAAGTGGTGGTCCACATAAAAGACCGTGCAACTATCCAGCAGTTGGACAAGGGATTCCTTGTTGCTGTCCATAGAGATATCAAGAACCGTGAGCTTACAATCCGTTGCACCATTTATCTTATCCAGCAGACAAATGTCACGCTTAATGCCGGTGATCAGCTCCGCCTCACGCGGCTCTGCCAAACGTAACTGGTGCAAGGCACAGATGCCGTCCGCATCACCGTTAAAAACGTCGTAGGCCTTAGACATTGCCCTTCCCCCAGCGGAAGGCGCGGCCGATGCCGTCCAGGGAGAAAATCACCATCAATCGTTGGTCATCATTGGATTTTGTTGCATCCATCTCCACCATCCAGCAATGGGGTTTGTAGGTTAAACCAACGGATTGTTCAACGGTGTGGTTGGTGGAAAATGATTTATTGAGAAAGGCACGGGCCTCTAAAGTCGGGCTGATCTTGTACAAAATACGGCCCTCAATATCATGGACCATATCACCGCTATCCACATAGAAATAGGGCTCAGCCATGCCGCTGTACCGTTTATACTGATAGTCCAACTCCAAGCGGTGACCTTTGGCTGTGGTCAACTGGTTGAGCACCTCGTTACGGGTGATTCCCTGGCCGTACCAGCTCAGATTTGTTTGGTAACGAATCTTCCATGCCTCAAGAGGATAGAGCTCAAGATCAAAACGCAGGTCAGACCACTCGCGCCTTTTGTCGGCAACAATCATCTTCCCGCCCATATCATTAACCGCATAGGTCTGGAGAATCTTAAATTTGCCCAGATCCCGGTTCCACATGGTCTCGCCCTCGGCAACCCCGCCCACGCCGAAGTAGTTGTTGAGTTCAAAGGTCAGCCAATTTTTCATATCAAGCGCATCTTCGCCATCAAACGCAAGTTGCCGTATTTCTTGATCCTGGGAGCGGGTCAGGTATTCATAAATCAGGTTAGGGCGCACCGTGTGCTCCAGCCAATCAATGCTGCCCACATGGAAATCAAAATCACGCATCAGGGTGGTGGCCATGTTGCCTGTAAAATCATAGGCAAGGCGATCCTGGGTATCGCCATGGTTCCAGGTGGAGCCGCCATAGCTCTCGACCAGGTAATAGGTCTCCCGCATGCCGCCGGTGACCTTGCCCTCGATCCAGCCGCCACGGGGCAGGGAGGTGATCAATTGAGGGTGCAGATCAATACGATGTGCGCCAATGCCCTGATCCCGCCAGTAGTTCACGTATTCGGTATCCCAGGCAACACTGAGGCTTGAATCATCCCACAGAGGACGACGACCATTGAATTCCACCCGGGGCAGGGCCTGCAACGGACTCACGGTACGGGCAACATAGGAAAACTCACCGTCTTCCAAGACATTATCCCCGTCATCACTGCCCAGTGTGATATCGTTTGCAACATTTTGCCTGGTCCGCAATTCAGCGGTCAAAACCATGTCCGACCAAGATTTTGCCAGCTGCAAAGAGGATTCCCGTTCGTTATCTGTTTCCTCTTCCAATCCACGCCCAAAATCCTTCAGAAAAATCTTTTCCGCCAGATCATAGCCCAGGTAGCCGTCCTGGAACTCCTGCAGGTAATCCTGGTCCGAGACAAAATCGATATCCGCCTTGCCTGTCCAGCCGTTTTTAAAGGCATGATCCGCCTTACCCCGCAGCCAGTAACGATTTTTGGTCCGTCGAAGGCTACCGTCACTCTTATACTCCTCCCGCAGATCCTCCCCATCAACCATATCATCCTGCAGTCCGCTGAAGAAAAGGGTTCCATAGGATTTACCGGAAAGGACATAACGATATTCGGCGCCATAGGTGGCCCCGCGCCTTTCAAGATAACCGGGATAGAGGGTGAGGTCGTTGCTGGGGGAAAGGTTGACAAAATAGGGAGCCACAAGGCCGAAACCACTCCGGCTGGAGTGGGACCACTCAGGAAAAAGAAAACCTGATTCACGCTTGGTTTTGGCAGGGAATGACAGATAGGGGCTGTAGAGGACCGGTTTGTCCTTCACATGAAAGGTCACATGCTGTAACTGGGCCATGCCGTCAATGGTCAATTTGGCTTTTTTACTACGAAAGGCCCAAGGGGCTGGCTTACCCTCTTCAATTCGGCAGGATGAGGCCCAACCCTGCTTGAGGTTGTAGATGAATTCGCCGGTCTTGACGACCTCTTCACCCTGGATGTACATATGGGTTTCAGCCAGGAAGATGGTGGAATCGTAAAAGGTGCCGACCTTGCCGCTCAGATCAAGGTCGGCATGTTTGGCCCGAACCTCGTCCTGGTTGGAAAGGACGTAGACATTGCCACGGGCCTTGACCGTGCCCCGTTCCACATCATAGCGGACCCAGTCTGCCCGGATCACCATGCCGCCGGGATCCTTTTCCTTGGGGCGGCTTAAAATCACATTGCCCTCGGCCAGAATACCCTCCGGCGCCTTAAGATGGATCAGGCTGTCTGCCGTGATCTCCCATGGCACAGGAGTGGCAAAGCCTTGGGTAACCGGCATGAAAAACCACAGGAGCAGCGCTCCCCAAGTATATATATTACGAAAAAGTCGGCCCACCATATACCTTCCGTTGTTGAACAGCTGCACCTTTACCGTTTATCACGGCTCACACTACCAAACAGAACTGCTACTCATTCAAATTACAGGCATCATCCCGTAAAACAGCACCGGTGCTGCCCGAGGTCACCAAACGGGCATAACGGGCTGCGTAACCGGTGGTGATCTTCGGCGCCGGAGGCTGCCAACCTTCCTTGCGTTTTTCCAACTCATCGGCAGCAACGGCAAGCTCAATCTTTTTATTGGGGATATCAATATTGATCGTATCGCCTTCCTGGACAAAGGCAATGGGACCACCGTCAGCGGCCTCAGGGGATACATGGCCGATGCAGGCGCCCTGGGTGCCGCCGGAAAAACGGCCGTCCGTTATCAAGGCGACACTTTTGCCAAGCCCCATACCGATAATACCTGCGGTGGGCGAGAGCATCTCAGGCATGCCCGGTCCACCCTTAGGCCCACAATAACGGATGACCACCACATCACCGGCCTTGATCGCACCGTCCAAGATAGCGGAGTTTGCTTCTTCCTCTGACTCGTAAATCCGGGCCGGGCCGCTGTGCACCAACATCTCATCGGCCACGGCAGACTGTTTGACCACGCATCCGTCCGGGGCAAGATTGCCGTAGAGCACGCCGATCCCGCCCACTGCGTGGTAGGGATTATCTACCGAACGGATAATCTCGGCATCCCTGATCTTGATACCTTCCAAGTTCTCGCCCAGGGTCTTGCCTGTCACGGTCATCGTATCAAGATTCAGGCCGTTTTCGGTATTAACCAGCTCGCCCATGACAGCCAGGACACCACCTGCCTCATCCAGTTGTTGCAAACTGTGCGGGCCGCCGGGAATCAGGCTGCAAAGATGCGGTACACGCTCGCTGACCTTGTTAAAAAGATCCAGAGGCAGATCCACGCCAGCCTCCTTGGCAATGGCGGGAACATGCAGCACCGTATTGGTGGAGCAGCCAAGGGCCATGTCAACTGCCATGGCATTCTCAAAAGCTGCAAGGTTGGCAATATCCCGTGGGCGAATATCCTGTTCAAACAGATTCATAACAGCCATGCCTGCATGTTTGGCCAAGCGGATACGGGCCGCTGCAACGGCAGGAATGGTACCATTGCCCGGTAAACCTAAGCCAATGGCCTCGGTCAGGCAGTTCATGGAGTTGGCCGTAAACATACCGGCACAGGAACCACAGCCGGGGCAGGCCTTATCCTCCAACTCTGCCAGATCCTCTGCAGAAAGGGTGTTGGCCTTAACCCGACCCACTCCCTCGAACACGCTGACAAGATGCACATCCTTGCCACGGAACCGGCCGGTGAGCATAGGCCCTCCACTCACCACTACACTGGGAATGTTGACCCGCAAGGCAGCCATCAGCATGCCGGGGGTAATCTTATCGCAGTTGGGAATAAAAACCATGGCGTCAAAGGGATGGGCCATGGCCATGATCTCGGCGGAGTCGGCAATAATCTCACGACTGGCCAAGGAATATTTCATGCCCATATGATTCATGGCCAGTCCGTCGCAGACCCCGATAGTGCCAAAGGAAATAGGGGTACCACCGGCCATACGCACACCGGTCTTGACCGCCTCAAGCATTTTATCTAAATGAATATGCCCTGGGATAATCTCGTTATGGGCATGGCAGATACCGATCAACGGCCTGCTGATTTCTTCGTTGGTATAACCCATTGCTTTAAGCAATGAGCGATGGGGAGCGCGCTCCAACCCTTTTCGCAAAGCATCACTGCGCATAGTTTTCATGATTGTATCTCGTTTATTTTCTCGTTATTTTTCCCACATTTTAAAGCATTTATAGAAGAACGCATCTTAGCAGCCAGCCCAGTACTGTCAAGCCTTAATGTCCTGCCCTTATAAATTTGACTTGCCAATGGCAAAGGATTGTTTTACCTTCAATTTTAGCATTTTTTTAAATTTTTAATTTCAGTTGGGATTATCCCCAGTTTTAAAATAATCGGAGTGACATACCTCAAGCATCTTTTGCTTGCCATAATCGTTCAATGCGCTACCTTTTCGGACCGGTCAATTCCCGCCGTTTGGGAATTTCACAGGGAGTAGATCTTCTCCCTCCCAAAATCTGTAACTACAACTGTATTTACTGTGAAGTCGGGGCCACCACTGAGCTCACCTGCGAGCGACGTGAGTACGTTCCCTGCTCGACCATTATTGCCGAGATCGACACGCTCCTGACAGACCAGTCCCTCATTGAACATCTGGATATCTTCACCATCACCGCAACAGGCGAACCCACCCTGCACAGCGGCATTGGCAAGATTATCCGCTATATAAAAGAAAAGGCCGGTAAACCGGTGGCAGTCCTTACCAATGGATCGCTCCTGTTTTTACCCGAGGTGCAGGATGACCTGATGGCTGCGGACATCATCATCCCCTCTCTGGATTCGGCCCGAGAAGAAAGTTACCGCAAGATAAATCGCCCAGCCAACTGTGCACCGCTCGCTGAACTTATCCAAGGACTGATAAGCTTCCGCAAACGGTACACAGGCAAGTTTTGGCTTGAGATTTTGCTTGCAAAAGACGTGAATGACGCTCCGGAGGATATCGAGGCCTTGGTTAAGGCAGTGGCTGATATTCGTCCGGACAAGGTACAACTCAATACCGTGGCCAGACCGCCGCTTGAGAGTTTTGCCGCTCCCTTGGATCAGGACGCAATGGAGGGTGTAGCCCAACAATTTGACGTCCCCGTGGAAATCCTCATTGATTTTACCACCAGAAATAGGGAAAAATTTAGAAGCGTCTCGGAAAAAGAAATCGTGGAAACACTTAAAAGGCGGCCTTGCACCGCAAAAGACGTGAGCGAGGCCCTGAACCTTGACCCGGTTTCCACCCAAAACATCCTCAAAGAGTTGGCCGAAAGCGGTCACATTACAGTGAAGAGCCACCATGGCAGACAATACTACCAAACCGAACGACCAAGCGAATAACGACAACAAGACAAAGAAAGAAGAAGGCTCCATGCTCACCCGGGTGAGTAAATGGCTCACAGGAAAACGCGACGATGGGGACGAGGGCGGCGCTACAGCTGCGAACGCTTCCCCGCCCCAGGAGACAGCTGCCTCGGATACAGCAAAGACAGCAGAGAGAAAAGCGGCTGAAGAAACCTCCACAGGGCCCAAGAAAAGGCCGCGTCGACCCCCAAGAAAGAGGCCGAGCCGATCACGAAGTGCTGCCGGCAAAAAGCCCCAGGATAAAACAGGGAAAAAACCTGCTCCGAAAAAGCAGGCTGATAAATCCGAAAAAGGCGAGCAGCAGGCCCAAAAGAAACCGGCTAGAACCAGAAAAGAGAGGCCTGAAAAAACCACTGCTGCCAGTAGCAAAAGTAAAGCCTCGTACAAGCTCCTGATCAACACCGATGAGCCGGAAGAATGCCGTATTGTTCTTTTGGAGGGCGGCCGGGTGGAATCCTTTTATGTGGAGACCGTCAGCCAGGCGCAAACCAAGGGCAACATCTACAAGGGCCGCATCACCGCTGTGGAACCCAATCTGCAGGCAGCCTTTGTCGACTACGGTATAGAAAAAAATGGCTTTTTGCCATTCAGCGACATCCACCCGGAGTACTATACCAAGGATGTGGATCCCAATACCCATTGGAAGGATCTCAATATCCAGGATGTCATCAAAAAAGGACAAGAGGTCCTGGTGGAGGTGGTCAAAGAACCCACCGGCAATAAGGGCGCAAGCCTGACCACCTATCTCTCCCTGCCCGGGCGTTACCTGGTGCTCATGCCGGGCAGCGACAGTGCCGGCATCTCAAGAAAAATCGCCAGTGAATCCGAGCGGGCCAAGTTGCGCAAGATGGTGGACACCATCAGCATTCCCGAGGGCATCGGCTATATCATCCGCACCGCCAGCAAGGAAATCACCAAGACCGCGCTCTCCCAGGATGTCCGCTACCTTTTGAATCTCTGGAAGGAGATTAAAAAACTGGGGCAATCGAAAAAGGCGCCCAGCCTCCTGCACAAGGAACAGAACATCATTTCCCGCTTTTTGCGGGATCATTTCACCTCGAACATTCTTGAGATATTGGTTGATAACGAGGACGCCCTCGACCAAGTCAAAAGCTTCCTCGACCTTCTCCCTGCAGCCCAACGTAAAAAGACTGCGAGCAAACTGCACCAAGGCAGCCAACCGCTTTTTCACCAATTTCACGTGGAAAAACAAATTGAGCAGGTTTACCAGCCCACGGTCACCCTGCCCTCTGGCGGCTCCATCGTTATCAACCCCACCGAGGCCCTTGTGGCCATCGATGTCAACTCCGGCCGCACAGCCAAGGATAAGAACTTTGAAGAGACCATCTTTCTCGCCAATATGGAGGCGGCGGAGGAGCTTGCCCGGCAACTGAGATTGCGAGATCTGGGTGGTTTGATCGTGGTTGACTTTATTGATATGCGTGAGTCAAAGCACACCCGCGAAGTAGAAAAAAAGGTGCGGGAATGCATGAAGATCGACAAGGCCAAGGTCGACTTCACCCGTATCTCAAAATTCGGCCTGATGCAGATCTCCCGCCAAAAGATGGCAGCCCCGGTACAGATGGGAAGCTACAATGTCTGCCCGCACTGCAAAGGGCGAGGCATGGTGCGCTCGGTCGAGACCCAGGCCTTGGTCCATATGCGCCATATCCAGACCGGCATTACCAGAAAACACGTCAGCCAGGTGAACTGCAAGCTGCCCATGGAGGTTGCCCGCTACATCCTCAACAAGAAACGCCAAGACCTGCTGGAGCTTGAGCGCGAACATGGGGTGGAGGTGGTTATCGAGCCTGTCCCAACCATGTCGCCTACAGACAGTGAGATTGAGTTTGTGAAAAGCTGATCTACTTTCACACACACAGTAAAAAAAGGCCGGTCAACTCGACCGGCCTTTTTTCGTTTTGCTGTCACATACAATACGCTATGTTTTCGATGCCCCGGCAGCCAACTCCCGGGACACCTCCCGTCGCATCTCCTCTTTTTCATCCCGCATAAAGACGATAAAGCAAACGCCTACCACCAGCAGCACGCCGGACATGGCAAAGGAAGAGGTAAAACTGCCGGAACTGGCCTTAAGCGCCTGGGAGAACTTGCTCATAACAAAGCCGCCTATTCCCCAGGAGGTAAAGAGGATGCCGTAATTTGTGCCAAAATGCTTCATCCCCCACAGGTCCTTGGTAAAGGTCGGAAACAGGGCCAGGTTGGCTCCATAGTTAAAGCCGATAACCGTGGTCAAAATCACCAGCAGTATGGCACTGGGCGACTGTGAACCGATAATGGGAATGGCCCCGAACATCATCACCGCCTGGAGGGTAAAGACACCGGCCAGGGTACGGCAGCGCCCCACTTTATCCGCAAGGTAACCGGCGACAACTCGACCACCGGCATTGCCCACCGCCAGAATGGCTACCACCAGAAAGGCATTGGCCCCCATGCTGCTTTTAGCCATCCCGGCGACACTGCCGATGACCATTAAGCCAGCACCGGCGCCGATAAAATAAAGGAACCATACCCGCCAAAAATCACCGGTTTTCAAAACCTCGCCCGGCGTAAAATTCACATCCTCAAACATGGTGCGGGCCTCCCGGCCTTTAGCGGTGCAGGCGCGCCGATCGATAAAGCCTTTCGGATTATAACCTTCCGGCGGATTTTGCAGCAGCAGGGAAAATAGGGTGACCACCAGCCAAAAGGCGATACCGAAAAAAAGCATGGTCTGGCTCAATCCCCAGACCCTTAAGAGATATTGGGCCAATGGGGCGATGTAAACCGAGGCCAGGCCAAAGCCGGAGACAACAACCCCGGCCACCAAACCTGTTTTATTAGGGGGGAACCATTTCAGGGCAGGAGGCGTAGCCGAGGAATACCCAAAAGCTATACCCATCCCGACCATCACGCCAAAACCGATGATCCAACTCCAGTAGGCACTGGTCTGGGAAATCCAGAAAAAACCCAAGCCCACAAGAACACCGCCTATGATGGCGGTTAAACGGGGGCCATAGGTATCCTGGCATTTGCCGGCGATAATCATGCTACAGGCAAAGACCAGGCAGCAGACCGCATAAGGGTCGTTCAATGTCGCCAAATCCCATTGAAAGGCACCCTCCCCGCCTGTACCTATGGACTGCCTGATCGCCCCTTTAAAAATACTCCAGGTATAGAGCACGCCCAACGCCAGGTTGATACCTGTTCCCGCCGCTGTAACAATGACTCCCCTGTCTCGAACTTCCTGTGCCATGCCGGTGTCTCCTTCAAAAGGAATTCAGGGTTCTTGGCCCGAAAATATCACCACGGAAAAATCACGAAACACATTTGGGACTTCACGCCAGGAGGAGCCCCCAGATTTATTACTGCCTAAAAACAATATTATAACGCTTGGTCACACCCCATAATTGATTACACACCCGGGCCGCGCTGACTGTCAAGCAGAGAGTGTCGGATGTATCCCTTTGCAGAACAAGGCGGAAAGACTCCTTTTACTGCCTACTCCTCCGGCCAGCCACCTGAATCCCCATCAATGTTTATTGATAAATCAACAAACATTGACCTTCTCCTCATTTCTCCTCCCCCACACAGTCTCCGGCCGATACACGTATCTAAAAAACAGCAACTCATCAATATTTATTGACACACATTGACATTCCGCCACACACCTCACAAATAAAATATTACCCTTTAATATCAAGCAATTACAAGAAAGCAGACTTACTGGTACGATTCTTCCTACTAAGTAGAACTACCCATACCACATCGTGGCAAACATATTGATGCAGGAAAAAGTAACGAGGTATCCCATGACACAGACACCAACAGACACAAAGAGTGATGACGGCAAACAAGGACTGGCAGGAAAATTTCTGACATTTTCTTTGGGGTCGGAAGAGTACGGTATCACAATTCTTCAGGTAAAAGAAATTGTCGGCATCATGGAGATAACCGGGGTTCCCAATATGCCCTTTTACATGAAAGGTGTCGTTAATTTAAGGGGCCGGGTTATCCCCATCATGGATCTGCGCCTGAAATTCAGTATGCCCGCCCAAGAATACGATGCAAGAACCTGCATTATCGTGGCGGAAATCAACAAAGGCGGCAGCGCAGGACTTGTCGGCATCGTGGTTGATTCCGTTTCAGAGGTACTCAACTTCACGGATGAAGAGATCGAGCCGCCACCCTCTTTGAGCACTGCCGACAACAACAACTACATCCTGGCAATGGCCAAGCGCAATACCCAGGTAAAAATCCTGCTCGATATCGATAAGGTCATCAACACCGACGACATAGTTAATCTGGAACAAGCTGCATAATAAAATCACACCTGCGCATTTGGGGTAACACAATCTAATCCGACGGGAGGAACAGGCATGAGGAAAATCACTCACATTATCGGACTACTGGCCTTGGCAGTATTCAGCATGACAACCATGGCACAGGCAGAGGTCAAGATCGGCGTACTGGCCAAACGCGGCGCACCGCAGGCCATGAAGAAATGGGGCGCGACCGGAGCCTACTTGAGCGACAAGCTTGGCGAAAAGGTCAGGATTATTCCTCTGAAGTTCACCGCCATTGAACCCATGGTCAAAGACGGCAAGATCGACTTTTTGCTCGCCAACTCAGCCTTTTTCGTCAACATGGAGAGTAAATACCAAACCCGCGCTGTTGCAACCTTGATCAACTCCAGAGACGGCAAGGCCCTTGATAAGTTCGGCGGCGTTATTCTGGTCCGCAAAGACTCCCCTGTTCAGTCCCTTGCCGATTTAAAGGGCAAAAAATTTATGATCGTAAAACGCACCTCCTTTGGTGGAGCCCATATGGCCTGGCGCTTACTCGTTGAAAACGGCATTGACCCCAGCAAGGATTTTGCCGCCTTTGCCGAAGGCGGAAAACACGACAATGTTGTCCTGGCGGTAAAAAACGGGGCAATGGACGCCGGTACCGTGCGGACAGATACCCTGGAGCGCATGGAGGCAGAAGGCAAAGTCAGCCTGGCTGATTTTCGCATCATCAATCAGCTCAAAGATGATTTTCCCTTTGTACACAGCACCCAACTTTATCCGGAATGGCCCATGGCCGCGCTGAGCAAGACCGACCAAGCATTAGCCGATAAGGTTGCGGCCGCACTCACCAGCCTCAGCCAAGATGCCCCGGCGGCCAAATCCGCCAAAATTGTTGGCTGGACCAAGCCTGCTGATTACAGCAGCGTCAAAGAGTGCCTGCGCATCATTAACCAATAGGGGGGAGACCCACCATGTGGAAAACTAAAGGTATATCAACAAAATTCTTAAGCATTGCCATCCTGAGCACCCTGGTCCTGATGACCGTTCAGGCTGGGCTGATCATCAATGGGGCAAGCAAATCACAACACACCTTGGCCAATGGCATCATCGACCAAATCAAGGCCGAGCAAAAACATGAAGAAAAGCTGCTCAAAAACGGTCTGACCCAAAAAGGCAACTCCATCACCTCTCTTTTGGCGCAAAACGCCGCTACACTCATTGTTGGCTACGATTTTGACACCCTGGAAAAGCTGGCAACCAATGGTGCGACCGATCCAGAAATCGCCTTTGTCAATTTTTACGACAAGGCAGGAACACCCATTACAAAAAACACTGAAACATCCACGGCTGACGAGGTGCTCAAGCAGGAGATCAAGTTTGACGATGATCTTGTCGGTTTGGTTGAGACAGGGCTGGATCATACGGCTCTGAAAAAGAATCATGCCTCCGTTTCCTCACGGATACAGGCAGCAGTAAATACATCCAACCAGGAGATTTCCTCTGCAACCAAAAGCCTTGGGCTGAACATTGGCCTTACAGCCCTGGTGACCATTGCCATCCTCTGCCTGGTCATCTACCTGTGCATCAGCCGCATGGTCATTAAGCCTGTTTCCCGCATCATTGAAGGACTCGACGTCGGCGCAGACCAGGTCTCCGCCTCTGCGGACCAGGTTGCAGCCTCAAGCCAGCTCCTGGCAGAAGGCTCCTCGGAGCAGGCGGCCTCACTTGAAGAGACATCCGCCTCCCTTGAAGAGATGTCTACCATGACCAAACAAAATGCCGATAATGCCCACCAGGGAGACTCCCTGATGAAAGAGGTTAATCAGGTGGTGGAAAAGGCAAGCTCCTCCATGACCCAGCAAAATGCGGCAATGGAAGAAATCACCAAGGCCAGCGAAGAGACCTCAAAAATCATCAAGACCATCGATGAAATTGCCTTTCAGACCAATCTGCTCGCACTCAACGCCGCAGTTGAGGCGGCACGGGCAGGTGAGGCAGGAGCCGGGTTTGCCGTAGTGGCCGACGAGGTAAGAAACCTTGCCATGCGTGCGGCTGAGGCGGCAAAAAGCACGGAGAGTATGATTGAAGAGACCGTGAAAAAGGTCAAGGAAGGTGCGGAACTGGCAACACGGACCAGCGAAGAATTTTCAGAGGTTTCACAAAAGGCCGCCACTGTCGGCTCACTGGTCACGGAAATTGCCACGGCATCAAACGAGCAGACAAAAGGCATTGCCCAGGTCAACACCGCGGTTGTCGAAATCGACAGGGTTGTTCAGCAAACTGCCGCCAATGCAGAAGAGTCGGCCAGCGCCTCCGAGGAACTGAACGGGCAGGCAGGCCGCATGAAGGAGTTTGTTACAGATTTGGTACGCTTGGTTGAAGGAAGCAAAGACGGAGTCGTAAAACAACGGCACACCACAGACCATCAAGAGCCAAAGAGCACAGGCATGAAACTTCTCGCCTTAACAGGCATCAAAAGCTAGTCCATCATTTCCCCCGCGGCTGGAAGGTTCTCCCTTCCCCTCTCCTCCTTCCAGCCGCATCCCTTTTCGATCTACGGAATCTAAAAGTTACCCCGGAGCAAGTGAGGCTCGAACAGGCCCCTCACTCTGCGCGTCTACCGATATTTCCTCAGCTTCTGAAACTTATAAACCGCCCGGTTATGCTCCTTCAGGGAGGTGGAAAAGTAATGGGAACCATCGTTTTTTGACACAAAATAGAGATACTTGCCCTTTGCAGGCTTGAGCACCGCCTCGATGGCGGCACGACCCGGATTGGCAATTGGGCCGGGGGGAAGGCCCCTAATGATGTAGGTATTATACGGTGTGGGGGTTTTGAGATGTTTGCGGGTAAGATTACCGTCAAAATTACTCAGGCCGTAAATCACCGTGGGATCGGTCTGCAAGCGCATGTTTCTCTTGAGCCGATTGAGAAAAACCCTGGCAATCAGGGGCCGCTCCGTCGGTACCGCTGTCTCCTTTTCCACAATGGAGGCCAGGGTAAGAACCTGGTGGGGGCTAAGCTTGAGCTCATTATCGCTGAGATCGCCAATTGCCTTTCGCACCTCTTTGCCGTGCGCAACCAGCATGGAGACAATCTCTTTCTCGCTCTGTCCACGCATGAGGTTATAGGTCTCAGGGAAAAGATAGCCCTCCAGGGTCATACCCCTAAAACCAAAACCTTTCACCGTTTCGACATCCATCACCAGTGACAAAAGCCGCTCCCGGTCGACCCAATCATACTGCGCGAGGATATCCGCCAGCTGATATATATTGGTGCCCTCGGGTATGGTCACCGGCCAACGCAGGGCAGACCCTTGCTCAAGGGCTCGCAAAACTTGGCGCGGTGCCTGGCCGGGCTCAAAGAGATACTCTCCGGCTTTAAGCTTGTTGGTCAGCTTAAAATACCTCGCCAGGGTGTAAAAGCGGCGATCCTGTATGATTACCTTGTTTTGGACAAGGATCTTCTGAATGCCGAAAAAACTCGTTTTAGGTGGGATGTAAACCAGAACAGATTTTTCAGTGACAACCGGGGATGGGGACACGGCATAGGACCAAAGCCAGATGCCCCAGCCGCAGAAAGAAATGGCGGCTACAGCGCAAAAAACGCCAAGTAGCCGCCAAAATGAAAACATCTTTTTCAAAAAATCAGTCCGATCCTCGTCAAGGTATTGCATGCTTTTTCCTGAGAGGCCGAATCAAGTTTATCCTTACTTAAACACCAAGGAGAGGACCCGATCCATATTCTTCACCGAGATGAACTTTATCTTCTTGCGAAGATCTTCGGGGATCTCAACCAGATCCTTTTTGTTCTGCTCGGGAATAATCACGGTCTTGATACCGGCCCGCAATGCAGCCAGGGCCTTTTCCTTGAGCCCGCCAATGGGCAATACCCGGCCGCGCAGGGTGATCTCGCCGGTCATGGCAATATCCGAGCGCACCTTTTTCTGGGACAGAGCCGAATACATGGCCGTGGCAATGGTAATACCGGCAGAAGGCCCATCCTTGGGAATGGCTCCGGCAGGGACATGCACGTGGATATCGACCTCTTCAAAATAATTATCAGCAAGTTTGAGCTTCTTGAGCTGGGCCCGGCAATAACTGAGAGCGGCCTGGGCCGACTCCTTCATCACATCGCCCAACTGGCCGGTCAACGTCAGGTTGCCGCGGCCCTTGAGCAGGCTGACCTCCACATAGAGGATCTCGCCGCCCACCTCGGTCCAGGCAAGGCCGGTTGAGATGCCGGCTTGATCGATCATATCTATCTCGGATTCGGGTGAAAACTTCGGCGGCCCGAGATAGGTGCTGATGGTCCGCTCGGTAATCTTGTATGGCCCTTTTTTGCCCTCGGCAATCTTGCGCGCCACCTTACGGCAGACCGAACCGATCTCACGCTCAAGGTTCCTTAAGCCCGCCTCCCTGGTATAGTGGGAGATCATCTTGGCCAAGATCTTATCGTTAAAGGAGATATGCTTGGCCTCAATGCCGTTTTCCTTCATCTGCCTGGGCACCAGGTAACGTTTGGCGATCTCCACCTTCTCTTCCAGGGTGTAGCCGGAAAGGCGAATCACCTCCATACGATCATAAAGCGGTGCTGGAATGGTATCCGCCATATTGGCCGTGGTAATGAACATCACCTTGGACAGATCATAGGGCAGATTGAGGTAATGATCGGAGAAATTGGTGTTCTGCTCCGGATCAAGAACCTCAAGCAGGGCCGAAGATGGATCGCCGCGGTAATCCGCACCGAGCTTATCGATCTCATCGAGCATAAAGACCGGGTTATTGGTCCCGGCGGTCTTCAAACCCTGAATAACCCTACCGGGCATGGCACCGATATAGGTTCGACGATGGCCGCGAATCTCCGCCTCATCACGCATACCGCCCAATGAGATACGATGGAATTTGCGTCCCATGGCCCGGGCAATGGATTGGCCCAGGGAGGTCTTACCAACACCTGGCGGGCCGACAAAACAGAGGATAGGCCCCTTGGTGGTCTTATTCAACTTGCGTACGGCCAGATACTCCAGAATACGCTCTTTGACCTTCTCCAGGCCGTAATGGTCGTCGTCAAGCACCCCTTGGGCAGTCGGCAGATCCAAACGATCCTTGGTGGATTTGCGCCAAGGCAGCTCCAGAATCCAGTCAAGATAGGTGCGGATGATCCCGGCCTCTGAGGCATCCGGGTGCATCATCTCCATGCGCTTGAGCTGCTTGAGCGCCTCTTTGCGCACGTCCGAAGGCATACGGTGCTTGGTCAGCTTCTCGCGAAGCTCCTCGACCTCCTGTGATTTTTCATCAATGTCGCCCAGTTCCTTTTTCAGGGCCTGGAGTTGTTCGCGCAGGTAGTATTCACGCTGAGTACGACTCATCTCCTCTTTGGCCTCGGACTGGATCTTGGCCTGCATGGTGGAGACTTCCAGTTCCTTTTGCAGGTAGTCGGCCACCCTGTTCAGGCGTTCCACCGGGTCAAATGTCTCCAAAACATCCTGGGACTCGGCAACCTTAAGCTGCAGGTTGGAAACCACCAGGTCGGCCAGGCGTCCGGGCTCCTCCACATTGTTGAGGATAACCATCAGGTCGGAGGACATGATCCCCTTTAGGGAGAGAATTTTTTCGGTCTGCTCACGCACATTGCGCATCAGGGCCTCAACCTCGACCGGGACCTCATCTCTCTCCTCATCCTCCATCAATTCCACTTTGGCCATATAATGGGGGGACTGCTGGGTATACTCTTCTACCCGTGCCTTACGCAGGGCCTGGACCAGAACCTTCAACCGGCCATCGGGCAGCTTCAGGGTCCGCATAATCATGCAAACCATGCCCACATCGTACATATCCTCGGGCTGGGGCTCGTCAATACCCGCATCCTTCTGGGTGACAAGCATGAGCAGCTTATCGCGGGCCATGGACTCGTTGACCGCGCCGACAGAGGCGGGCCTGCCCACAAAAAGCGGGATGATCATATAATTAAAAACAACCACATCGCGAACCGCCATCAAGGGCAATTCTTCAGGAATATCTTGCCCGTCCGGATCCTGCAGATCGGCCATCTCTGGGGGGATACTATCGTCTAATTCCACAATATACCTCCGGGGTATTATCGTTTCGGCGCAAAACCGTTTATGCTTTGATTACACTGCCCATGGCAGAATTGATGCTTTAGGGATGCAATATTAAGCACTGCCGCAAGCGAAGTCAAGGTCCCAAAACAGCTCAATTTCACTTGAAGAATTCAGCGATTTACACCATATTGCCCTTCATAAAACACTGCGATTTACCCTATTGATCAATAATGCCATGAGAAATCGTAAAAAAGCAACAGACAAGAGAGGATCATGACACTCATCATACGAGATTTTTTTGACCTTTCCACCTATGCCCATTCCGAAATCTTCAACCAGGATGCTCCTCCCTGGGAGCCGCTCCACGGGCTCAAAACATACATGGACCAGTATCAGTATCCTGCGGCCTTTGCCGAGTTTGTCGGCAACTCCAAGCCACTGAGCCAAACCATGATCTTTCATGGCGGGGAGTTGTTGAGCGGTGATGACTGCCAGATCGAATTTGGCGATGCCACCAAGGGAAAGCTGAAGGTAACCCAAGCAGGAGCGGAACTGGCCGGAGCCAGCGTGCTCATGGCCGGCGCATTTTTAACCGGGGGGCAAATCAGCATCGGCGAGGGAGCAATGATCGAAACCGGCGCCTTTGTCAAAGGGCCGACCATCATCGGCGACCAGACAGAGGTACGGCAGGGGGCCTATCTCAGGGGCTATTGCCTTGTGGGTGCGCGCTGCGTGGTCGGGCACGTCACCGAAGTAAAGCACGCCATTTTTCTCGACGATGCCAAGGCAGGCCATTTTGCCTATTTGGGTGACAGTATTTTGGGCAACGATGTGAATCTCGGGGCCGGCACCAAACTCGCCAACCTGCGGTTTACCGGTGGGGATGTGCAGATTAAAACAGCGGAAGGATCGATCTCATCGGGATTGAGAAAATTGGGCGCCATCATGGGCGATAAGGCTCAAACCGGCTGCAACTCCGTGACCAACCCAGGCACGGTGCTTGGCAAAAAAGGAATCATCCTGCCCAACACCACAGCCCCGTCCGGCTTTCACCCAAAAGGGAGCCTGATCCGCTAAAGGACTGAAACGGCCTAGACTGCGGCCCCTTGCCCCATATAAAGGGAGAGGTTGACCAAAAGCTCGATGGTGATGGCCACCAGTAAAAAGATTCGGGCAATGCGGCTTTTGAGCATTTTCTCGCCGGTGAGCTTTTGCAGGATGATGACGAGAAACATTGTTGCCCCGATATTGACCGGGGCCATGGAGAGAATCTGGGTTGCCGTCTCCACCAGGGTCAACATAATCTTGCCGGGAAAGTAACGCACACTTAAGAGCAGGTAGACCGCCACCATGAAAAAAAGAGAGATTTTTTCCCGTAATGTATTCATCATTAACTCTTCAGATTAAATTATACGTTGCGCACAGGCTGTCACGTTAAGGGCCAGGCCCTGCACTGTATACCATTTTGCCAGGAATTAAAATATGAAGCCTTTTTCTCCACTGCTTTTCCCAACCGTAAGCCCTTCGGAACGCCAGCTGAGCACACTGCTCGCCCTGTTCGACACGGTGGATTACTACCACCTGCCCCAAGCCGATATTCCGCCAGAAGGCTCACTCCTTGCCTCGGATCGAGTCCGCGCTCGGATGCCCTTTGCCATGGATGAGGAGGAGCAGCAGCGCTTCCAACTCCTCATCCGTGACCTCAAAGGCAACGAAGGCGAATTTTACGGCGGCTTTCTCTCTTCCATTTCCGCCAGCGGCATGACCCCGGACGAAGATACGGTCTGGTCCATTTTTTCCAGCCTGACCAAGGGCACCGAGGCAAAGAAAGAGGTAGAGGAAAAGAAAAAAGAGGAGTTATGGCAGGCCATGCTTCTGCTGAAGCTTGCCGAGATGCTGCAGGCGGAAGAAGCGGATATTGCCAGGGGCCTGGACGCCATCTCAGAGAGACAATCCGACCTTTTATCCTCACTCAAGGGGGGCGGGAGCGATGAAGAGGAAGAAGCAGAGCTGGCCGGTCTCTTGAGCGAGACAACCAGCAGAACAGCGATAAACCCGGAACGACTCACACGGGCCTGGGGCTATCTATTTAGGGCCGATTGCGAAGCCCCGCCACTTCTCCTGGCAACCAGCAGTAAGGATGGAGTAGCCCTGCTGGCTGATATTTACGAAAGCAGAATGGAATACCCGCCCATTACCCTTGGCAGTATCACGCTCCCCTCTACCGAGGATGATTCGAGCAGGCTCCAAGAAAAAACCAGTACCGCAAGAAAAGGGCTGCATGATCAGCTGAACAAACTTGACAATATGGGTGAGATTGAAAAAGAGGCAGTGGATGCCTTTGGCGTCTGTTGTCGGCAGTGGGACGAGGCCCTCGGCATGACAGAAGAAGAAGGGACGCTGCTACAGGCCACCTTTTACGCATACAGTGGGTTGAGCTTAACGCAACTCTTCAGAACGCTGCTCCATAAAAAAGAAGAGGATGCCGAAGGCGTAACCAGCGGCATCCTCATGCTGATCGGGTAACAAATTATCTATAAGGATTAATGGTCATGACCGGGCAGGGTGCGGTTTTGACTATTTTTTCGGCCACGCTGCCAAAAAGTATCTTCTCCAAACCTTTGTAGCCATGGGTACCCATGATAATGAGATCAACGCCCTGCTCCTTAACATAAAAGTTGATCTCCTCAGCCACATCGCCGGACAAAATGGCCGACGAATGGGCTATGCCCGCGCCAAGACTCTCGGCAAGAAAAGAGGTCATCTTTGTTTCAGCGCTGCGAACCATCTCGTCTTCAAACTGGGCAATGGGCATATGGGGCACAAAAAAACCGGAGTAGTCATCAAAACTTTGCACCACAAAGACCACCGCCAGCTCAGCCTCAAACTTTTGCGCAAATTCCGCAGCAGATCCCAAAATCTTTTGCGAGTTTTCCGAAAAGTCCACCGGTACCAGAATTTTTTTGATGTCGTTCATAGCGACTCCTTATAGTATGCGTTATTCTGGATTCGTGGGAAAATCCTCCCCTCAATTTCTGAATATGTGCTATTGCTACCTTCAGGCTATCAAATGATTTTTTGTATTGTCAACCGCTTCGCTCCTGCCGCTGGACAGGAAAGACCCTCGATTCCTAAAAATGCTTGATTCGATATATTTCACCGACCCGGATACCTACCAAGAGGCAGCAGAGGAAGTTTTCGCTGCAGACGGGCTCCTTGCCCAGAGCCTGCCCAATTTTGAGCCTAGGGCCAACCAACTTGTCATGGCCCAAAAGGTGGGGCACTGTCTGGCCCATGGCAATGCCCTTGCGGGCAGCCAGGCAAACCTGCTGGCCGTGGAGGCGGGCACCGGCATCGGCAAAACCCTAGCCTACCTCGTGCCGGCCATTTTAAGCGGGCAAAAAATGGTGGTCTCCACCAACACCCTGAACCTGCAGGACCAGATCCTTGATAAAGAGATCCCCTTTATCAAAAAACATATCGCCCCCACTCTCGATGCACTCTGTGTCAAAGGCAGGCAAAATTATCTCTGCCACTACCGCTATCATCAATTCTTAGCAAACCCGCAGCTCAAACTCTTTGCCGATGAGGACATGCTCCGGGATCTTGCGGACTGGGTGGAGGCTACCGAGACAGGCGACCGGGCCGAACTCTCGTGGCTGGCAGACGATGCCCAACTTTGGCAATCCATCAGTGCCACCACCAGCCAATGCCTGGGCATGCATTGCCCGGACGGACAATACTGCTTCATCAATACACTGCGCAAAAAAGCGGGCAAGGCGCAACTGCTCATCGTCAACCACCACCTGTTTTTCTCCGACCTGGCCCTGAGGCGTTTCGGCCATGCAGAGGTGCTGCCCCGTTACGAGTCGGTGATTTTTGACGAGGCCCACCATCTTGAAAATGTGGCCACCCGTTACTTCGGCACCACCTTCAGCATCTACCAGGTCCTGGACCTGGTCAAGGATATCGAGACCTCGGCCCAGGCAGACCTGAACGGCAAGGATAAGGAACGCATCACGCAAACGGCCCGCGCTCTTGCCCGGCAGGCGGATCAGTTCACCTCGATCTTCCCCAAAGAACGGGGGCGCTTTCCCCTCTTTGATTTCATCGAGCGAGCCGACTTCTGGGAAAAGGAGCGACAGACCCTGTTCGATCATTTGCTCATTCTCATCCGGCACCTGGGCGAGGTCCTGGTGGTGGCCGAGAGCTGGCAAGGGTTGCTCAGGCGCACTGAGGAGCTGGTTAACAGCTTTGTCACCATCACCGAAGAGCAGGAAGCCAACTCGGTCTACTGGTACGAACGGCGAGAAAAAACAGTGGTCCTTTCCGCCTCCCCCATTGACGTGGCCGAAGAGCTCAATGAGTTTCTCTATGAACAGGCTAAAAGCGTGATCTTCACCTCTGCCACCCTGACCACCGGCGGTAATTTTGCCTATTTTAAGGATCGACTGGGACTGCCGGATGACCTTAACACTATGCTTTTGGACACCCCCTTCGACTATAAAGCCCGCACCCGGCTCTATATCCCGGAACGCTCTTTTCCCGAGCCGAGCAACGGCGCCTTTTACCACCAGGCCCCGGAACGAATAGAGCAATTGATCCTGGCTGCGGAAGGCCGCACCCTGGTGCTCTTCACCAGCTTCAACAGCATGCGCAAGGCGGCCGAGTATTTAGAAGAGCGGTTGCCCTTTCCGGTTTACGTCCAGGGCCAGGGCTCTAAAACCGCCCTCTTGCAACAGTTTCGCCAGGAGACCCACTCGGTTTTATTGGCCGTGGCCAGTTTCTGGGAGGGGGTGGATGTGGCCGGCGAGGCGCTCAGCTGTGTCATTATTGACAAACTTCCTTTTGAAGTACCCAGCGACCCTGTTATTATGGCTCGAATGGAGCGTATTCGGCAGAGTGGGAAAAATCCGTTTTTCGATTTCCAGGTTCCACGGGCCATCCTCACCCTGCGCCAGGGGGTGGGCCGCCTGATGCGAACCTCCACCGACCGCGGGGTTCTGGCAATTTTGGATGTACGCCTCCTCACCAAATCATATGGCAAACTGTTTTTAAAGAGCATGCCGCCGAGCCCGGTAATCAACGATATTGCGGCAGTTGAACGCTTCTTTCTGGAGGATCAAAGCCCATGAACAATACCGAACTGCTGGCCGAACTCAAGGCGCAGGCGGAAAAAATCAATGCGGTCATGGATGAGGATTTGAGCGTGGTGGAAAGCCCGCTTCTGGCAGAGGTGATCCGCCATGCGATCTTTCTGGGCGGCAAACGGGTGCGCCCTTTATTGACCATGGCTGCCGCTTCTCTGGTTGGCGAACCTCCGCAAGACACCCCGAAACTGGCCATAGCCTATGAGTATCTCCATGCAGCGAGCCTGCTGCATGACGATGTGATTGACAACTCGGAGCTCAGGCGCGGACAAAAGACGGCCAACAAAATCTGGGGCATCAGCCAGGTGATCCTGGCCGGTGATTACCTGCATGCCCGGGCCATGACCTTGGCCGGCATGGTGGGCGGCTCGCCCTGCATGGATCTCATTGGTCAGGCCACCTCGGCCATGGTGGAATCGGAATTTTTGCAGATTCAGAATGCCGAAGAGACCTGCCTTGACGAAGAAAATTATTTTGCCGTGCTCATGGGCAAGACCGCGGCCCTTATCTCTGCGGCCTGCGAAAGCGGCATCCAGCATAACGGCGGCACAGCCGAGCAATGCCGGGCCCTGGCCCAATACGGCACCAACCTGGGGCTGGCCTTTCAGATAGTGGATGATTTACTCGATTACCTGGGTGATCCGGAAAAAACCGGTAAGGCAGTGGGCAATGATTTTCAGGAGGGCAAGATGACGCTGCCCCTGATTTCCGCCCTGGCAGCGTCCCCTCAAGAAGAAAAACAAAAAATGCTCGCCCTGCTCCAGGAGTCGCCGGAAAAACGCAGCCAGGAGCTTGATTTTGCCCACGATTTTATCGAAAAAAATAATGGCTTTGTAAAGGCCCGCAAAAAGGCGGAGTCCCTCATGAATGAGGCCTGCCAAGGGCTTGCCATCTTCCAGGACGGGCCACCAAAATCCACCCTGCTTGGTCTTGCCCATTACGTGCTGACCCGCGACAAATAACCTTTCAGCCCCGGGAGCGGTAAGCCACAGATGGCAAAAAAATCGAATAAAAAAAGAAAAAGCCGAGCCAAGAACTCCATCAAATCACGGTTGCTGCTTTTCTGCGTATTAACGGTATTTGTCGGCTCCACACTGGCCGCCGGATTTTACTTTATCTTCCTGCGGACAAAGAGCCAAGAAGCGCCTCCTGTTCTGAGCCGGCAAAAAAAGAGCCCTATCGCCGCCGGTGTGCCATATGAGGAAATTCAGGAAGAGGAGCTCGCCGTTCTACCGGGGCCTGCCACCCTGCCGCCGCAGATCGTACTCACTTCAAAAAAACCTAAAGTGGCCATCATCATCGATGACATGGGCTACCGCAAACAAAGCGGGGAACAACTTCTCGCCCTGGACCTGCCGCTCTCCTTTGCCTTTTTACCCTTTGCTCCTTACTCGGCTGATTTTGCTAAAAAAGCGCACAGGCTCGGCCGAGACGTGCTGCTCCATCTGCCCCAGGAGGCGGTGGACCCGAAATGGAACACCGGGCCGGGTTTTTTAACAACCCGGATGGACGCCAGGACCCTCAAACGGCAGCTTATTAAAAACATCAGCTCGGTTCCCCACGTTATCGGGATCAACAACCATATGGGATCACGCTTCAGCATCAACAAACAATCCATGCGCCACCTTCTCCTGGCAGTAAAGGATCTCAACCTTTTTTATCTCGACAGCGTCACGGTCTCCCAGTCGGTTGGGTATGCCATGGCCAAAGAGCTGCACATCAAGACCGGCCGGCGTAATATCTTCTTGGATAACGTCCAAGAACCGGACAAGATCATCAGGCAACTGGACAATCTTGTTGAGCTCGCTAAAAAACAGGGGCAGGCCATCGGCATCGGCCATCCATATCCAGCCACGGTAAAGGCCTTGCTCCGCTACCAGACCACCCTTCTGAACCAAACCCGGGTCACTCCGGTGCACGAACTGCTGGAGCAATAACAAACACATACAGTTCCCCTCTTGCAAAAAGGACATTTACTAGGTACAATTACCCATACACATTATCGCTTGCAACCTCTTCCCAGCTGAACACGACCGAGACTTTTTCTGATGCCAGCCACTGACTCCCTGCTCCAACAGATTCTTCAGGGGAGCATGATTCCCACCTTTGTCATCAATGACCAGCATGTAGTTGTGCACTGGAATACCGCCTGTGAAAAACTGACCGGTGTACCGGCCAAGGATGTCGTGGGCACCAACCGGCAGTGGCGCCCCTTTTACGAGCAAGAACGGCCTGTCCTGGCTGATCTGCTCTTGGATCAGGTCCCTGGTGAGCAAATAAAATCGCTGTATAAAAACTACCGCCGCTCCAGCCTCACGGACGAGGGCCATGAGGCGGAGGCCTTTTTGCCCACCTTGGGCGAACGCGGGAGATGGCTTTTTTTCACCGCTGTTCCGCTCCGTAACGCAGAAGGAAGCATTATCGGCGCCATTGAGACCCTGCAGGATATCACGGACAGAAAAGAGGCGGAGATACAAAGCGAAAAGGCAAGGCAGGAGTGGAGGCGAACCTTTAACTCCATCGACGACATCCTTACCATCCAGGACAAAGAAATGCGCATTGTCCGGGTGAATGAGGCGGCCTGCCGCTTCTTTGAGGCCTCCAAGGAGGAACTGCTTGGCAAGTACTGCTACGAGATATTTCGCGGATCGGACGCCCCCTGCCACGGCTGCCCTGTTTCCCAGACTCTCAAGGATGTTGCCAGCCACTCCGAGATTATGCAGCATAAGAAGCTGGAGAAAATTTTCCACGTCTCCTCCTCGCCCATCCTCGATGACGACAACCAACTGGAATACCTGGTCCACGTTGCCAAAGACATCACCGAGCAGAAAAAGATGGAGAGTGAAATTTTCCAGGCCCATAAAATGGAGGCCATCGGCACCCTGGCCGCCGGTATCGCCCATGACTTCAATAACATTTTAACGGCGATCTATGGGTACAGCGAACTGGCCTTGGAGGAGACATCGCCGGAGCAGCAGAGCAAAAGCGACATCAGGGAGGTTCTTCTTGCAGCCCGCCGGGCAAAAGAGCTTGTACAACAGATCCTTTCCTTCAGCCGTAAGACACCGCAAAAACATAACCCTGTTCTACCTGCCCCCATCATCAAAGAGGCTCTTAAACTCATGCGCGCCTCACTGCCCTCCACCATATCCATAAGACAGCGGATCGATAATAACTGCGGCACCATCATGGGCGACCCCACCCAACTGCATCAGGTTCTGGTCAACCTTTGCACCAATGCCTTTCATGCTATGGAAGAAACAGGAGGGACCCTTTCCGTCACCCTACGTAAGGCAGAGGCGGACGATTTGTTGGCCGCCCAAGATCATGACGAGAGCGGCAAGAACAATTTCATCATGCTCAGTGTAAGCGACACCGGCAGTGGAATTGACGAGGCAATACTGCCTTATATTTTCGACCCGTACTACACCACCAAAGAAAAAGGCAAAGGAACAGGCATGGGCTTGGCCCTGGTGCAGGATATCGTTAAAAACATGGACGGCAGCATAGAGGTGGAAACAAAAGGAGGGCAAGGCACTGCTTTTCACATTCTCTTTCAGGCCGGAGAAAAGACCAAAGAGAGGCAAGACTTCGACGCAACTGCATCATTGCCAAAAGGAAACGAACATATCCTCTTGGTAGATGATGAGCCGACAATAGTCGATTTTGAAAAAAGAATACTGGAAAAACTGGGCTATCAGGTCACCGCCACCACCGACAGCCTGGAGGCTTTAAAAACCTTTAAAGAGCAACCGGATACCTTTTCCCTGCTTCTCTCCGATCAGACCATGCCCCACATGACCGGCGTAGAACTTGCCACAGAGATGCTCCGCATCAGGGAAGACCTGCCCATCATTCTCTGTTCAGGCTACAGTCAGAACCTCATCCGGCAACATGTTCTCGACAGCGGTATCTATGAACTGTTAATAAAACCGGTGAGCATTGCTGATCTTGCACAAAAAATCAGAAGTGCTCTGGAAAAGAATCTCTCGTCCTTGCCCAACTGACCCGTCCTAAATTGTCTGCTGACTTGCATAAAGGCAGATAAATAAAAATCAACCTCGCCAGTAAAGGATTTTTTCCATGCCCCCAGCCCATCCCGTCATCACCTTGACCACTGATTTCGGTTTGCAGGACGAGTATGTCGGGGTAATGAAAGGGGTCATCCTCAACCGTTGTCCAACGGCCACAGTCATTGATCTCACCCACGAAATACGCCCCCAGGATGTGCAGCATGGGGCCTTTATCCTTGAAGCGGCCGTTCCTTATTTTCCTCGGGGAACAATACATGTAGTGGTTGTTGATCCTGGAGTAGGCACAGAGCGCGATCTGCTTTTGCTCCGGGGCCAAGACCAATTTTTCCTGGGCCCGGACAATGGTGTGCTCTCTTCCTTTTTGGACCAAAATACTGCCGGTGATGCCTATCTGATAGACTGCCCCGAACACTATCTGAGCCCCGTCAGCAATACCTTTCACGGCCGAGATATCCTCGCCCCGGTAGCGGCAGCCCTGGCGAATGGTGTAAGTCCGCAAAAGTTGGGCAATAAAGTAATTAAGACAAATCTTAAAAAACTTGCCCCCTCGCAGTTGCAAATTGACTCGATTCATGGCAACATTACCGGACTTGTTTGCCGGGTTGACCATTTCGGCAATCTGACAACGAACATCCAGCAAAAGGATGTGGCCCAGCTAGGGGTTCTGCCGGAAGATCTTCTCATCGAGATTGCCGGGCAACAGATTACTGGACTGGCCCAGACCTATGGAGACTCAGCACCAGGCACCTTGACTGCCCTTTTCGGCAGCCGCCATTATCTTGAAGTTGCAATCCCCCAGGGCAATGCTTCTGATGTTTTGCAAACCAAGGTAGGTGATCCAGTCACAGTAACGGCTCATCGCGCTTTGTAATTTTTTTGTTTACAAATCGTAATTTGAGAATTAAATTAAAATCTTAAACTGTGAGGGGAGTTAGCGCTTCATGCACGATCAACACATTGACGACATAGCAAAACTCCTGAAGACGATGTCTCACCCCATCCGGCTCAAGATACTGTGCCTGCTGCAGGACAAGGAGATGACCGTTGGCGACATTCATAAAGAGGTGCAAACTACGAATGCCAATGTCTCCCAACATCTTTCCATCCTGCGCAACCAGGGCATAATTTCTTATAGAAAAGATGCTAACTTCATCTACAACCGGATTAGCGAGGGACGAGTCACCGAGCTGATCAAGACCATGCGCGAGCTCTTCTGCGAGGTCTGATTCTCTTCAACAACTGCTGCTTATAGGCAATGCGGTATTTTCTTTACGGTCTGCTGAAACAAAGAGACCTGTGAAGCATAAACCTCTGTAGCGTGGCAGTTCCGGGTTTTGCTATGGACCACACTCTGGGAGCCTCAGATGAAGGTCGGAAGCAAATTCATACAGTTTTCCATACACAGCCCTCGGCTGATCACCACCATTATGGTGCTGCTCACCCTTGCCCTTGGCTCTCTCATCAGCATGGTTCAGGTGGATACAGACCCTGAAAACATGCTGGCTGAAGACGAACAGGTTCGTCTTTTTCACCATCAGACAAAAAAAGAATTCACCCTGCACGATGTCGTGGTGGTGGGAATTGTTAACGAAAAGCATGCCGACGGAGTTTTCAACCCGGCCACCCTCAAGCGCGTCCAGGAACTGACCGAGTTTGCCGAAGGGCTGGTCGACCCTAAAGATTCAAGCAAGCGGGTGGTTACCAGAAACGTCATCGCCCCGGGCAATGTGGACACTATCGAGCAGGCGGGACTGGGCCAGGTACGTTTTGAATGGCTCATGAAGCAAGCGCCTGCAACGCGGGAAGGGGCACTTAAGATCCGCGAGAGCATTATGGGCAACCCCTTGCTCAAGGGAACCCTGGCCTCTGAAGACGGCAAGGCGCTCTGTATCTACCTGCCGCTGACCAGTAAGGATTTTGCCTACCAGGTCCGCCAACGCATCCTCGAAAAAATCAAAACATTCACCGGTGACGAGCAGTACCACATCACCGGCCTGCCCGTGGCCGAGGATACCTTTGGGGTTGAGATGTTCGTACAAATGGCCGTTTCCGCTCCCTTGGCCATGGCCGCCATATTTTTGCTCATGCTGCTCTTTTTTAGAAAAATCAACATGATCATCTCGCCCATGATCGTGGCCATGGTTACGGTCGTTATCACCATGGGCCTTTTGATAGGAACCGGCCACACCCTGCATATCATGAGCTCCATGATCCCCATATTTTTAATGCCCATTGCCGTGGTGGACTCCATCCATATTCTCTCGGAATTTTTTGATGTTTACCAGGAGACCGGTGACCGCAAAAAGACCCTTGAATATGTGATGGACCAGCTCTTCATGCCCATGCTCTACACCTCGCTCACCTCGGCGGCAGGCTTTGCCTCGCTCATCCTGACCCCGATCCCGCCGGTGCAGACCTTTGGCCTCTTCGTAGCCCTCGGCATCATACTGGCCTGGCTGTTGACCATCATCTTCATCCCTGCCTATATCAGCATGTTGAGCGAAAAAAGTCTGGCCAACTTCGGCAGCAACAAGGGGCAGGAACAAAAAGAAAATCCCCTGACCCGCATGCTGCATTGGTTCAGGCGCTTTACCTTTCAGCAGGCCAAACTGATTTTAAGCATTACGGTTCTGGCCCTGATCGTTGCAGGTTACGGCATCAGCCAAATCCAGATCAACGACAACCCGGTAAAGTGGTTTACCAAGAGCCATCCCATCCGCGTGGCGGACAAGGTGCTCAACGATCACTTCGGCGGCACCTATGAGGCTTACCTTGTCTTACAGGGCAAGGAAGCGGATACCACACCTTTAGCCGCCCAGGGTCAAATCTCAAAAATGATGGCCCAGCTTGAAATCGATTCTGAACAGGATGCGGTTCTGAACAAGGCCCGGAAAAGCATGGCTGCTTTGGCGGCGACCGCCGCAGACAGCGACACCTTTCTGGCCGAGGTTTTTTCCTCCTGGGAGATCTTGCAGGAAGAGAGCGATGATGCGGCCTATGATGTCTGGGCCGAGCTCCTGGATATCCTCTCCGCCTTTCGTGACCGCGATAAATTGTTTAAGCAGCCAGGGGTGCTTACCTACATCGAGCAACTGCAAAACCATCTGCTCAAATCCGGCGTGGTGGGCAAGACCAACTCCGTGGCCGATGTGGTCAAAAAGGTGCATCAAGAGCTGTTCGAAGGAAGCGAAAAACAATTTCGCATTCCCGATTCCGCCGCTGCGGTGGCCCAGTGCCTGATCTCCTTTCAGAATAGCCACAAGCCCGAGGACCTCTTCCACCTTGTCACCCCGGACTACACCAAGACCAATATCTGGCTGCAACTCAAGAGCGGCGACAATAAGGATATGGAATCGGTCATCGCCGAGGTAAATACCTTTATGGCAGACAACCCGCCGCCGGTGGCGCTCACGCACCAATGGGCCGGGCTGACCTATATTAACGTAGTCTGGCAGGAAAAGATGGTCAACGGTATGCTCAATTCCTTTTTGGGCAGCTTTATCGTGGTCTTTCTCATGATGACCATCCTCTTCCGCTCCCCGCTCTGGGGCATTTTGGCGATGGCCCCGCTTACGGTGACCATCGCCTTTATTTACGGCATCATCGGCATTATCGGTAAGGATTATGATATGCCCGTGGCAGTGCTCTCCTCGTTAACCCTGGGCCTGGCAGTGGATTTTGCCATCCATTTTTTAGAACGCTCACGCATGGCTGTTAAAAAGGCGGGCTCCTGGCAGAAAGGCATCAAGGAAATGTTTGAGGAACCCGCCCGGGCAATCAGCAGAAACGTCATTGTCATTGCCGTTGGTTTCACTCCGCTGCTGGCCGCACCGTTGGTGCCCTATAAAACAGTGGGCGTGTTTTTAGCCAGCATCATGGCGATCTCCGGTATCGCCACCATGTTTATTTTGCCGGCCCTGATTACCATGCTCGATCGCTTTCTCTTTAAAAAAGCACACTCTTCAAAATAAGGAGACGGTTATGCGTATTTGCTTTCGATTTCTCATCACGGTCATGTTTTTGCTCCTCCTGGCATCACCGGCCTTGGCGGCTCCTACAGCCGAGGAAATTGTACAGAAGGCCAATCTGGCTGCCTATTATGCGGCTAATGACGGCCGCTCCCAGGTAAAGATGACCATTACCGACGCCCAGGGCCGCACCAGAAAGCGCGAATTCATTATCCTGCGCAAGGATGTGGCAGACGGCAAGGATCAGAATTTCTATGTGTATTTCAAGCGGCCCAGCGATGTGCGCAAGATGGTCTTCATGGTCCATAAACATATTGAGCGCGACGATGACCGCTGGCTCTACCTGCCGGCCCTGGACCTGGTCAAACGCATTGCCGCCTCGGACAAACGGACCAGCTTTGTCGGCTCCAACTTTTTTTACGAGGATGTCTCGGGGCGCGCCACGACCGAGGACAGCCACGAACTTATCAAAGAGACCGATTCCTCATACCTGCTCAAGCACACGCCAAAAGATCCGCGATCCGTTGAATTTTCCAGCTTTACTACCTGGATCGACAAGACCACCTTTTTACCCATGAAGGCGGAGTACCTTGACAAAAAGGGCAATGCTTACCGACTGGTGGAGGCCCTGGAGGTTAAAGATATTCAGGGTTTTCCCACCGTGGTCAAATCCAGGGTCAAGGATCTCGCCGGCGGCGGCGAGACGGTGAGTACCTTTGCCGCCATTACGTACGATATTGGCCTTGAAGACAAAATTTTCAGCGAACGCTTCCTGCGCAAACCACCCAGGGCGATACGAAAATAACCATGCGCTCCACTTTATTCATACTCGCCCTGTTATTTGCCTCTTTGCCGGTTGCCCCACCCCAAGCCCGGGCTGAAGCAAACAGCCTCGTGGCCCTGCAGGATTCTCTTGCCGATGCGTATGGTATCGATCTCTTTGGCTTCATGGAGGCACGTAGCGGCTTGCGCCTGCAGAACGACTCTTACGAAAAAGATGCCTCTTTGAACGAGGCGCGACTCCAGCTTGACCTGAGCAAGGATGCGGACTGGGCGATATTTAAAGTCAAGGCGGATCTGGGCGGCGATGCGGTCACCAATAAGGCCATTACTGAGTTGCGTGAGGCAAACATGCTCTTCTCCCCTGGCGACAACCTGGACCTGAAGCTGGGGCGCCAGGTTTTGACTTGGGGCACAGGGGATTTACTCTTTGTTAACGACCTCTTCCCCAAGGATTGGAAGTCTTTTTTCATCGGCCGCGATGATGAATACCTCAAAGCGCCCTCCGATGCCATGAAGGCAAGCTTTTTCGGGGAAGTGGCTAATATCGACCTGGTATACACCCCGCGCTTTGACAACTCCAACTATATCGACGGCGAGCGGCTTTCCTATTGGAACGGGGTACTGAATCGCACGGCAGGCAACGACTCTATTTTCCCGGACCAGGAGAGAAACAGCTATTTCTCTGACTTTGAAACAGCTCTGCGCGTCTCGCGATCCGTCAATGGCAAAGAGTTTGCTCTCTACGGTTATTACGGTTTCTGGAAAACGCCGGAAGGCCTTGACCCAGCCAGCCTCAACCTGACCTATCCGCGTCTGGCCGTGTATGGCGCCAGTATTCGCAACCAGCTTTGGGGCGGAATCGGCAACCTTGAGGTTGGTTATTACGACTCACTGGATGATCAAAGCGGCGATTCGGCATTCATCCGCAATAGTGAGGTCCGTTTTCTCGCTGGATTTGAACGGGAACTTGCAACGGACTTTACCGGCGGCGTGCAATACTATCTTGAGTGGATGGAGGATCACGAGTCCTACCAACAATCCCTCAGCCTAGGCGCACCGATAAAAGATGAGTATCGCCAGGTTATCACCTTCAGATTGACCAAGCTGCTGCTGAGCCAGAACCTGAAGCTTTCCCTTTTTGCCTACCTCTCTCCTTCGGACGAAGACAGCTATCTCCGGCCAAAGATCCACTACAAGTTGACGGATCAGTGGAGTACGGAGGTGGGAGGCAACCTGTTTTTCGGCAGCGATGATTACAGTTTTTTCGGTCAATTCGACCGCAACACAAACATATACGCCAGTGTGCGCTATAGTTTCTAACCCTACTTACTGCATTATGAAGGAGTGATATTATGATTGTTACAGATTGGGTACATGTCTTTGCCGGAATGTTTATCCTGCTCAGCCTGGCCTTGGGAACCTTTGTTCATCCGTACTGGTATTTTTTCACCGCCTTTGTCGGCGCAAATCTTTTCCAGTTCGGCTTCACAAAATTCTGCCCCTTGGCCATCATCCTCAAAAAACTGGGCGTGCCCGAACAGAGAGAAGGGAAAAGCTGTTGCAGCTAGCCCAAAACTCAAAAGCAAAAAAGGGAGAGTCTGGAACGAACTCTGCCTTTTTTGCTCCAAACCTTGACCATTTAGTCATTCTCCGTTAGGTTAACCACCCCGTTCGTACGGGATTGTGACTTTCTCATACATTTGTAAAAAAGTGGTTGCCATGGACCTTACTCTTTTTGCCCCAAGATATATTAAAAAAACCAATCCCCAGATCTTCGCCCTCACAGAACAGGCAAAGAACCTTGACGAGTTGCGCGCCCTACTCACTGAATTTTCCATGCAGGCCGAGATCAAGGCATTTAACGACCCATCCATCGACGATGCAGGATTCCTGACCAGGGTGAAGGATTGCGGTATCGCTCTCAGAAATATGCTGAAAAAAAGCTCTGAGACAGCGGCAGGCTTCAGTATTTTGCAGGCATTATGGGATATAGGCCATGAAACCCCGCGCCCGGATCTCTCACCCGCCTTTTATGCCGATCTCCTCTACATCCTTTTAGGACTGCAAGGCCATGGACCGCGCAAGGCTTTGGACTATATCCATCTTTCCACCATCGAAGACGAAGGCCGCAACGCGGCGCAAAAACGCTCGCACCAGCTCGACACCCTCTGGGATGAGGTAAATCGTCGTATGGCCATGTATGCGTATGGTATGGACGAAGAGGCAATTGCGCGCCGCAACGCACGCCGGGACAAAATACTCGACTTTCTGGGTGGCAGCCTTTCGGATTGGAATAATTGGCGCTGGCAGATCAAACATATTGTCCACGACCCGGACACCCTGGAGCAACTGGCAAAGCTGACAGCCCAGGAAAAAAAGGCCGTACGACTGGCCCGGGAAAACAAGCTGCCCTTTGGCATCACCCCCTACTATCTTTCCCTTATGGATGACGAAAAGGGCCAACGCGATGCCGCCATTCGAGCCCAAGTGCTCCCTCCCCTCAACTATGTAAAAGGGGTCCTGGCAATCGATGATCCATCTACCCTGGACTTCATGGGCGAAGAAGACACATCCCCCTTTGACCTGATTACCAGACGGTATCCGGCCATCTGCATTCTCAAGCCGTTCAACACCTGCCCGCAAATATGCGTTTACTGCCAACGAAACTGGGAAATTGACGATGCCATGGCCAAAGGCGCCTTTGCCGGCATGGACCAGGTGGATGCAGCTATTCAATGGATTAAAGAGCATCCATCCATCCATGAGGTTCTCATTACCGGCGGCGATCCCTTAGCCATGGGAGATGACGCCATTGCCGACATATTGCAAAAGGTCTGCCAGATCCCAACTGTCGAGCGAATCCGCATCGGCTCAAGAACCCTGGTAACCATGCCCATGCGCATCACTGATGAACTGGCCGACATAATCGGCAACTGCAGGGTACCGGGCAAACAAGAGGTGGTGGTGGTCACCCATGTGCAGCACCCTTACGAGATCACCCCGGACGTGGTTGGGGCGGTGGATAAGCTCAGGCAGCGGGGCATTCCGGTATATAACCAGTTGGTCTACACCTTTTATTCCTCAAAGCGTTTTGAGGCGGCGGCCTTGCGCCGTTACCTGCGGATGGCAGGAATCGACCCGTATTACACCTTTAATACCAAGGGCAAGGAAGAGACCCTCTCCTACCGGGTGCCCATTGCCCGCCTGTTGCAGGAGCAACAGGAAGAGGCCCGCCTGCTGCCCGGACTTGCCCGGACCGACGAAGCGGTATTCAACGTGCCCCGGCTTGGCAAAAATTATCTCAAGGCAAAGGAGTACCGCAACATTCTCTCCATCCTGCCCAACGGGGCAAGGGTTTATGAATTCCATCCTTGGGAAAAAAAGATCTCCCAGGAAACCAAGGCATACGTTACGGATGATGTGCCCATTCTCGATTATCTGCAGCGCCTGAGCAGGGCCGGGGAGAGTGTCTCGGATTACGACACTATCTGGTATTATTTCTAGCTAATACGACGGGGCGTCAAACGCCTCTAAAAAGGCTTGGCCTATGGGAACAAAGGCCTCCTTGGCCTGATCAATATCCCGGCACCGAGGCAGGCGGCCTAGAACAGGGACATGACTCATGGCAGCCACGGTCTGCATATTGTCGTTGATCAAAAACTCATCGCCCCCGTCTTCGCCATCGGAAAAGACCACGCCAACAACCGGGATATCCCGTTCACGCAGGGTCTCAAGACTCATAAAGGTGTGGTTCAATGTGCCCAGTCCACTCCGGGCAACCAGCAAGGCCGGAATCTGCAACCGGGCCAAAAAATCCGCCAAAAACAGCTCCCTGGTCAAGGGCACCAGCAACCCGCCCACACCCTCCACCAGCAGAACCTCATATTTCTCCTGCATTGCTTGAAAGGCGGAAATTATTTGTTCGGGATCGACGATACGGCCATCCTTTTCCGCTGCAAGATGCGGTGAGGCAGGAAAACTGAAACGAAAGGGAACCTGGAGGTCCAACAGAGACTCATCTTGCGCAAGCCCTGCACAGTTGAGGCAGGAGCGAAGATCTTGCACCCTGTTCACTCCGCCGGTGCTGACCCATTTTTGGTAGCCGGTGTTTATACCCTGTCGGGTGAGAAAGTCAAGAAGGAGCCCCGAGATATAGGTCTTGCCCACCTCGGTGTCGGTTCCTGTGATGAATATTGCGCTCATTTTTTACACCTGATGATAAAGGCCTGATACGTTGCCGGATAGCCGCCCAAACGCTCTTCAAACCAGGCGGCCAAGCTGCTCAGCCTGCTTCTGTTGAGCATTACCCCCTGCTCCTGGCCTCCGCCGGTCCCGGTTTTACGAATATGATCAAGGAGATCGGCCAGGCTTTCATACTCCCGCCGGGCCTGATATTCCTCTACCTCCACCATGGAGAAAAGATTTTCAAGCAGCGTTGTCAGTTCATTGTGCGTCAAAAATCGATGGGTTGGCAAACGAAATTGCCCGGCAAAGAGGCCGGCAAGCCCTTCACCCAACTCCTGCATGGTCTTGGGCCCAAAGATGGTGCCTATAAATTGCCCGCCGGGCCTTAAAAGTGTCGCGGCATCGGCGAGACTCTGCGGCAGGTTGCCGAACCATTGCATAGTCCCGTTGGAACAGATCAGATCAAAACGTTTGCGGCAGGAAGCAAGAAACAGCTCTCCGTCCTCACAGACGAAATCGACACGCTGCCCCCTGAGCTTTTCCTGAGCCACCAGCAGCATGTCCGGGGCAAAGTCAAGAGCGGTCATTTGCGCTTCGGGGTAGAACAGACGCAATGGCAGAGTAAGGTTGCCGGTACCGCAACCGAGCTCAAGAACCTTCTCCGGCTTAAGCGCTCGATCCAAAAGATTCTCCAAGCGAGCCACCAATTCCGTTTGCACATCGGCATGGTGATCATAGGTCTGGGCTGCCTTGCTAAAACGGCGACGAATCTTCTTTTTTCGCTGCTCCTCGGGCAAGAGAAATTTTTTATCCACAAACAGGGCATGACCGCCGTGCTCGATGAGTCGGCAGGAGGCGCCGGTAGGGGTAAAGCGCTCTGCTGCGGGAGCAACAATATCCTTTTGTCCGTGCCAGCTGTAGATGGGGCACGTGGGTACCGGATCAGGTTGAAACTGGTGCAGGTAATGAAGACCGCGTTCGAGGATTTCCGCCCCGGCTTGCCGCAGACAATCCTCCTGCATGGTCTCAACAAAACGTTGGTAGCTCTTTTTATAGCCCAGAAAGGATTTCCGGTAAAAAGAACGCATATAATCGGCCACTTCTTGGTCGAGTCCTGCTAGAATCTCATCAATAGCGGCCTGGGGCCAAATTTGCCGCAGGCCAATAAGGACCAGGGAATGTACCCGCTCAGGATGAGTTCGGGCAAAATCATAGGCGAGATTACCCCCAAGCGACCAACCCACAAGTTGGACCTGCGCAACATCGTTTTCATTTAAAAACGAGAGCAGATCCTCGGCAAAGGTAGCGGGATCAAGAAGGAAATCAGGAAAGCAGTATGGTGCATCCTTTTCGGCAAGACCAAAAACCTTGCCGGTGAATCCCCAACCGGGGAGAAAGATTGTCAGGGGGGAAGTCTGTCCGACCTTAAAATCCCCGCCGCTCTTTTCCCATAGTTTCTCCATCAGTCTTACATGCGCAATGAATCTTATGCGCGAAATTCATCCTGGTGCTCGAGAAACCACTGGTAGGAGGAGGCCAACCCTTGCTGCAAATCGATCTTGGCCTGCCAGCCAAGGGCGTTCAATTTTGAGACATCAAGAAGTTTTCTTGGTGTGCCGTCGGGTTTGGTGGTGTCAAAGGTAATTTTCCCCTCATAACCAACCGTCTTTTTCACCAGTTCAGCCAACCCTGCAATGGTGACGTCAGTGCCAACGCCAACGTTGACTATCTGTTCCTCATCATACTTCTGCATCAGAAACAGGGCCGCATCGGCTAAGTCATCCACATGAAGAAACTCGCGGCAGGGTTTTCCAGTTCCCCATACCGTTACCGTGGCTGCATTCTGCTCCTTGGCCTCGTGAAATTTGCGGATCAAAGCGGGTACCACATGGGAATTTTCCAGGTGAAAATTATCGCCAGGGCCATAAAGATTGGTAGGCATGAGGGAAATTGCCGGAAAATCATACTGGCGACGATAGGCCTGGCACATTTTTATTCCGGCTATCTTGGCAATGGCATACCACTCATTGGTTGACTCGAGTTCGCCGGTCAGCAGACACGATTCGGGCATGGGCTGGGGAGCAAACTTGGGATAGATGCAGGAAGAGCCCAAGAAAAGCAGCTTTTGACTACCTGATTTGTAGGCCGCATCAATGATGTTGGTCTGAATGAGCAGGTTGTCACGGATAAAATCGGCAGGATAGGTATCGTTGGCATGGATGCCGCCCACCTTGGCAGCAGACAAAAACACATATTCGGGCCGCTCCTGCTCAAAAAAATCCCGGACTTGAGCCTGGGAGGTAAGATCTATCTCCTGCCGCGTCCGCACAAGAAGGTTTTCATACCCATCCTTTGCAAGTCTTCGGCAAATCGCCGAACCGACAAGACCTCGGTGTCCGGCAACAAATATCTTGGCATCCTTATTCATGATAATTGTAGGCCTTGTACCCTTCCTGTCGGCACATGCTGTCACGCTTGGCATCGGAGAGATCGTCCCGCACCATCTCCTCTACCATTTCCTGGAATGTAATCTCGGGCTGCCAGCCAAGTTGCTCCTTGGCCTTGCTCGGATCACCCAGCAGGGTCTCAACCTCTGTGGGACGAAAGTAGCGAGGGTCAACCCGCATAACGGTTTCACCAATTGCCGGAGGGGTGAGGCCGTTGGCCT
>CAYLQA010000035.1:0-13231 GCA_964385695.1 uncultured Desulfobulbia bacterium
AAACAGTTCAGCGAAGGAATCAAAAAGGTGGTGCTCTATGTGGACCAGGTTGATCAGGAGAGCAAAGAATGGCAAGGGGTCTATGTGTCGGACATGCGCCATGAAAATATGCCGGTCACCATTGTTGCAAAAAACGGCAACCTGACGGCCAAGCTGGATCAGATGCTCATCACCCTGCATCTGAAAAACGGCACCATGGACCGGGCCAGCGAGGATATTACCCAGACCATTCATTTTCAGGACTACAGCCTCAACCTGCCGCTCACCGCACCGGGCCAGGTAGCGGGGCATTCAAAAAACGACGTGGGGAAAAACGGCCTCACCCAGCCCCAACTTCTGGAGCAGGTGGCCCAACATGGAGCCAAGAGCGACAGGGGCCTTTCCATGCTCATCGAATACCATAAGCGCATAGCCCTGTCCGTGGGTTGCTTTATTCTGGGCCTTTTGGGTTTGCCCCTGGCCCTGTTGGCCCGGCCGGGCAGGCGCCCCATCGGCGTGCCCTTGGGCCTTTTCTTCTTTATCTTCTATTACATTCTTTTTACTGCCGGAAAGGCATTTGCCGAGGGCGGCAACATCCCTGTATCTGTCTGCATCTGGACCCCCAATGCCCTGTTTGCCATTTTCACCCTGTTCCTCACTCGGCTGGTGGCTAAAGAAAAAACCGTTGCCCTGCTTGACCGTTTGGCCAACACCACGCACAGTATCCTACAGAAACTGCCGCTGCCTAAAAAGATAAGGAGAGCGGCATGAAACTGCTGGATCGTTACCTCATTGCCCAGTTTGCCAAGAACCTGCTCCTGGTGCTGTGCTCGCTTTTAGCCATCTACCTGCTCATTGATTTTTTCGAGCGGGTGGACAATTTTTTCGAGGCGAAAAAGAGCGTAGGCCTTGCGGTAGAGTATCTCTTTTTAAAAGTCCCATTCATGTTCGAGCAGCTGGTGCCCGTCTGCATACTCCTGGCAGGCATCATCACCTTGGGAATTCTCAACCACCACTTTGAGTTCATGGCCCTGATGGCCTCCGGCATCAGTGTTCCCCGGATCATCCGCCCCTTACTGGTTGCGGCCTGCCTGACCACCTTGCTGGCAGCCGCCATTGGCGAGTGGATTCTGCCGGCGACCATGGCCGAGACCAATAAGATCTGGTACGAGGAGGTGAACCGCAGGGTTTCCAAGGGGATCATCCGCGATGGGCGCACCTACTTTAAGGGAGAAGAAGGGATCTACTCCTTTATCCGCCCCAACGCCGGCAAGCATGAATTTCGTGATTTTTCTTACACCTCATTTGACGAGCAGTATAACCTCAAGGCCCTGCTCACTGCCAAACGCGCCCGCTGGGAGAACAACGTCTGGTACTTTGACGATGGCCAGCTTAAGCAACGTATCGATGGCCGCTACACCATCAAAATATTCGACACCTTCTCGCAGCCCTATGAGGAAAAACCCGATGAGTTTTTCGTCCCCGAATACAAGGTGCAGGAACTCTCCTACAGTGACCTGTGGCAGTCCGCCACCAGTTCCAAGGAAAACGCCAAAGAGCAATGGCTGGAGTTCCACCGCCGCTTTTCCTATATCTTCCTGGGCGTTCCCCTCCTGCTCATGGGCATCCCCGTCCTACTTGCCATGCACAAGACCAAGGGCCGCGATCTGGCCCTGGCTATTCCGGTGAGCTGCGGTATTGCCTTTGCCGTCTGGGGAGGCTGGAGCGCCAGCCAATCCATGGCCAAGGCCGCCTATCTCGCACCAGGGCTGGCCTCATGGAGTATCCACCTTGTGGCCGGTGCCTTGGGAATCTTTCTGATCGCCCGCCACAAAAACTGATTGCCATGGACACGCACACCCAAGTCAGCAAAGAGATGGATTCTTATCGTCAGGTGAGCATTGTCGGGATCCCTCCCCTTTCCGTGATCCAGGCCCTGAATGACCGCCAGATCACCCTGTACGATCTGGATGAACCGCTGGTCAAGGCGGACATAGAAACATCCAGCCCGTTTCTCCCGAGGGTTTACTGCGCCATCCTGCGCACGGTGGTGGTCAACGCCCTGCATCTGGAGCTGGATGCCATCTATATCGATGTTGGCCCAGGCAAGTGCGACTGCGCCCTGCATACGGCCCAGGTGCTGGCAGACACACTGCCCATCCCTGTTATCCAAACGCGTAATATGGACGATCAGGGTTTCGGTTTTCCGCTCTGCCAGGCTGAGATGGATCTTACCGAGCGTCTGCTGGCCATTACCAACGGGGTCAAATCCCCAGCACCTTATAAAAATTCCCCGTCTGCCTGCACGCCAAAGGCCGGATTCTGGGGGGTGCCGCCCCGGGATTTCTCCATCCTCTCGCTCTTTCCGGACGCAACTCATATCTACGGTTGGACGCGCTGCATGGAGAACAAGACTCCGGCCGATCACGAACTTGAGGCCTTTTTTAATCCGGAGGTGCCCACAGTCTTTTTTGCCCAATCCTTTTGTGCCAAAACCGCCCTGGCCCGTTACCTTGCCAAGAAACATCCCCAAGCGCTCTACCTGGATGTGGATGTCCATACCACGGGCAGCGCCAAGGCCAAAATCGAGGCCTTTCTCTCGCTGAGCGGGGCCATAACATGATCCTGGGCGACTTTGGCACCTCATACTGTAAGTTTCTCGATCTCGATACGGATCAGCCCCCCACCATTGTGCCGACCAAGGAGCTGAAGCAGGATCTCTTCATTGATCTTGCCACCGGCCATAACGGCAAACGCTTCAGTCGCCGTTATGTCAACGAGCTGATCGCCTTGGCCCGCGGCGGCGAGTCCCTCATCGATGATGATGACTTTGTTCTGCTTGACTGCGGCAGCCGCGATACCAAGTTCGTCAAGTATGAAAAGGGTAAGCTTGCCGACATGGGATGGAATGCGGAATGCGGTGCCTCCATGGGCTTTACCATCGAGCTGTTGGAACGATACTACGAGCTGGACTTTTCCACCCTGGCAGTGCCGGATAAAACCTTTTCCGTCACCTGCGGGGTCCTCGGGATGAGCGATATCTTTGATACGGTAATCTCCGGCGTACCGGTGGACGAGGCAGTGGCCCGCTTTGTCAAGGGCATTGCCATAAACGCCTACCGCTTTGCCGGCTCCCCCACCAAGATTTACCTCTCCGGCGGGCTGTGCGATAATCCGCTCTTTGTCCACAGTTTCCCGTGCCAGGTCCTGCCTTTGGGCCGCTTTGTCCTCCTCAACGGCCTCAAGCAGGTTATCCTTGCGGACAAGGACGCTGGCTAAGGAGGAGATGCAATGAGTGAAACCAAACGCCCTAATTGTTTTGCCTGTATTCATTTTTACATCACCCACGAACCATCCCACCCCTATGGCTGCGAGGCCTTAAATTTTAAGTCCAAACAACTTCCCGCCATTGTGGTTTTCACAAGTTCAGGAATCCACTGCCAGCTTTTTACTGCAAAAGAGAGTGGCTCTAAAAATCAGCCCGGCAACAGATGATGAAACATGCCGGAGCTCAGCGATGTTAAGATGGCAACCTTGGCATAATCCTTACTCTTCTTCCATCACAAACCATGGCCCTGATCAACCGAGACGCTGTCATCAAAAAAATCATCAAAGGGCTGGCGAAACTCAGCCCGCCCCACGGTTTTGAAATTCTCTCCTATAAGCGTAACCGGGGGGTGGATGTTTTGCTCCTTGACGAGCAAACCGCCTGGGTCCGGGAACACGGCTACAGGGAAGAGGACTTTGAAGTCGGCCTGGAAAATCTTGAAAAGCTCTTAAAATCACTTATAAAATACGAATTCCCGCGCAGCCGCAAACTGCGGGTCTATCAGATCAAATGTCCGGATGAATTGAACCGACCGAGGAAAAAACTCTAGCGCTTTATTGGCGAACGTTTTTTTTTCAGGTATGTCTAAGGGAACCTTTGATCGTTTCAACCTTTAACTTCATCTTTACGGGGGATATTGAACGTGCTTGCAGATTTGATGAGCAAAGCCAATGGGTTTGTCTGGGGACCGATCATGCTTTCTTTGTTGGTCGGAACCGGTGTCTTTCTTTCGGTGCGGGTCGGTTTTTTGCAGTTCAGCAAACTGCCGCTAGCCTTGAGGCTGGTCTTCCGTAAACCAACCGACGGGGAAGAGGAAGGCGACATTTCACCCTTCCAGGCCCTGACCACCGCCCTTTCCGCCACCATCGGCACCGGTAATATCGCTGGTGTGGCAACGGCCATCTATCTCGGCGGCCCGGGTGCTATTTTCTGGATGTGGATTTGCGCCGTGTTTGGTATGGCCACTAAATATGCAGAGGCCGTGCTGGCCGTCAAATATCGGCGTCAATTGCCGGACGGCACCATGCAGGGCGGGCCCATGCTCTATATTGCCGAGGGCATGGGACTCAAATGGCTGGGCTGGATTTTTGCCCTTTTCGGCTCATTGGCCGCATTCGGCATCGGCAGCATGGTTCAATCCAACTCCGTGGCCGTAGCGCTCAATGAGACCTGGCAGGTTCCTCCCCTTGCCACAGGCATTGTTTTGTCCGTGCTCACCGGCATCGTTATCATCGGCGGTATTACCAGAATCGGCAAGGTTACGGAAAAACTGGTGCCTGTTATGGGTGTTACCTATGTTTTGGGTGCCCTTCTGGTGCTCATTCTCAATATCGATAAAATTCCCGGGGCCATTGGCCTTATCCTGGAGCACGCCTTTGCCCCCTCCGCTGCCAGCGGCGGTTTTGCCGGGGCTGCGGTGGCTGCGGCCATCCGCTTCGGTGTGGCGCGGGGTGTTTTCTCAAACGAATCCGGCTTGGGCAGCGCGCCCATCGCCCATGCCGCCGCCAGAACCAACAATCCAGTACGCCAGGGCCTTATAGCCATGACCGGCGTGTTTTTCGATACCATTATCATCTGCTCCATGACCGCCTTGGTTATTCTCTCCACCGGAGCCTGGACCAGCGGCAAGACATCCAGCGCCCTGACCTATCTCGCCTTTCAGAATGGCCTGCCCGGCCCGGGAGGATTGCTGGTCACCATCGGCCTTGCTGTTTTCGCCTACTCCACCATGATCGGCTGGGCATACTACGGTGAGGAATGTATCGAATATATCTTCGGCCTCAAGGCGCGCACACCTTACCGCTACCTCTTTTGCCTGGCCATTGCCGTGGGCGCCTTTCAGAAAGTAGGATTTGTCTGGGATTTTTCCGACACCATGAACGGTGCCATGGCCATCCCCAACCTCATCGGCCTCTTGGCCCTTTCCGGGGTGGTGGCTAAGATAACAAAAGACGCGCTCAAGGATGAAGCGAGTCTCCTCAAGGGAGAGAGGTGACAAAAGATAGAAAAATGTCCTGGGTGGAGAGGGTTTCCAGCTGGGATATATCCATAAAACGTGCTTACAGGTAAAGCCATGGGCACATTTTAGGGAACAGCGTTTTTTAAGATCCCCTGGTTTACCAGCTATAGGTTAAGGGATCTATTCGTCCTTCGTTCATTAAGGCAAGACTTAAATCAAGCCAGCGAGAATCAAAATCTTCCAGCCGCTGGGCCTTAAAAGAATCTTTGCCGGCAATGGCGGCAGCTTTTATTTTTTGCGCCAGGTCGGCAGGTACACCACCGGATACGGTCAGAATATAGTCAGGATTACTTTCTATTGAAATCCCAGGTATTTTATACATCTCAAGGCCAGGAAAATTCACTTTATTATCCTCCCACCACCAATTCTTTACCACTCCGGCCTTAGCCTTACCGCTCTTGACCGCCAGAGCGGTAATACGATGGTTGAGAACACCCATCCGTGCCTTCCCCCCGGTTGCCGCTTTGGCTACGGATTCACCCGATGACGCACCGATGGCATAGGCTATTTGCCTTGGATTTTTCTTTAAAATGGCTTGGGGATCTTCTCCCTGTGGGTAAATCAGCACCCCGGAATAAAACCCTCTGTCACTTATGGCTTGCACCAGTGGCCTGCCCAGGCCCCTGGCCTTGATGATTGCCTGTACAAATGAACCGACATAAACAATTGCCATCTCTTCACTGCTAAAGGCTTCGAGAATCTGGGGATAGCTTTTGGCAATCCTGGGTTTAATGGTCAAGCCCGACTCTTGACTCAAGGCCGTGGCAATGGCACGGGCGTCTGCCCCTTTCTTTTTCCAGCTTGGTGGGAACCAACAATTCAGCGACTCGGCGGCAGCTGCAGGAAATGCTGCGCTAAAAAAAATGGTACTGGCAGCAAGTAAAATAAAAACTTTTTTCATAATAACCCACATCACTTCTTTGCTGCCGAGCCAAACACTGAAGGCAGCGAGAACCCCCTTACTGCAATTTAAATTGCCTAGACAGCCACAAGATATTTATCAATATAAATTGATCCAATTATCTCACATTTCAACTCCTCGACTCTACTTTTTGCGAAGGTAAAATGTAAAAAAAGTGCCCCCATTGAAGCCTGGACTTCCAGCTTTAGTTGCTGACCAACCGTATGGCCTGCCGAGGCTGCCCCGCATTAAAATGAAGCTGCACATCTTCCAGCAAGCCGAGGTCGGTTAGGCGCTTAAAATTGCAGTTTGCCTGCCCCCGGAAAAGTGATTCGTCGGCTTGAGAAAGGCTGAGTGTCTTTGCTCCGGGCTCCGCTGTACTGAGCGCCTGTTTTATCTTTTTAAAAAATACCCGAGAACGCACCAGTTCTCCAAAGGCAGGATGGTATGGACCAGCCACAAGATCCTGCTCCAGGGATTCACCGGCCTGCAAGCCAAGGCGAATAACCGGAATGTGCTTTTCTTCAAAAAGGTCCGTGAGTCTGGCCGCCAGCGCAACAGCCTTGTTGAGGGAGAGAGGTCTGTAGCTGTTCTCTGCAAACAGCTGTGCCAAAGGGCTGTCTTTGATAACCAGGGTGGGATAGATACGAATAAAATCAGGAGCCAGGTCGATGACGCCATGGGCTGAATCCAGAAGGCCGCAGGTGGTCTCTCCCGGCAGCCCGACCATCAATTGCATCCCCAACCGAAGCCCGGACTCCTTGACCAATCTTGCCGCCCGAAGCACGGCATTGCAATCGTGCCCCCTGCCGCTCTTTTGTAGAACATGCCCGTCCAGGGATTGAACTCCCAACTCGACAATCTTAACTCCATAACGGATAAGTCGTTCTATGACCGTATTATCCACGGCATCAGGCCGGGTGGAGAGGCGAATCTCTTGCACCAGGCCTGCGGACAAAAATGGGTGCGCTGCCTGTAGCAAGGACTCCTGGTACTCCGCAGCAAGGGCCGTAAAACTGCCACCGTAAAAGGCGACCTGCACCGGCGCTTTCTTTCTTTTCCTGGGCCAGGCAAGCTGCTCTTCAATGGTTGCAATCACTTCGGCGGGAGTGACTGCCTGTGATTCGGCCCTGCCGGTTATGGAGTGCTGGTTACAAAAGACACATTGGTGGGGACAGCCTTGGTGAGAGATGAATATTGGGATAATAAAGGGTCTGGCCATGATCTGTACGACGGTTGGGAAGGTCTTACGGCTTTTCAAAGCCAAAGCTTGCAAAATTTTTGACTGCCTCGGCCGCTGCCAACTGCTCGGCCTCCTTTTTACTGCGGGCGCTGCCTTGGCCTAAGACCTGCTCACGAAAACGCACCGAGATATAAAAGGTCTTATCATGGTCAGGTCCCTCATCACGCTCAACAACATACTGCGGGCCTTCGCTGAAGATCTCCTGCAGCCGCTCCTGCAGGGAACTTTTGGCATCAGCCAGCAACAGGGTCTCCTGGCTTTTTGCAAAATAGGGGACAAAATGTTTTTCCACAAAGGCGGTTGCCGCCCCATAGCCGCCGTCAAGAAAAATCGCTCCCACCACCGCCTCATAGGCACAGGCCAGGATGGATGATTTCTCCCTGCCGCGACTTACTTCTTCCCCCCTGCCGAGCAACAGACAAACGCCCAAGTCGATCTTGCGGGCCATATGGGCAAGATGGCGCTCATTGACCAAGGCCGCCCGTAACTTGGTCAGCTCCCCTTCTTTCATATCAGGAAAATGCTGAAAAAGGGCATACCCCACGGTGAGATCAAGAACCGCATCACCCAAAAACTCCAAGGTCTCATTATCCTTTTTCAGGGTCTTGCCATGCTCAAAGGCAAAGGAGCTATGGATCAAGGCCTTTTGCAGGTGACTCACGTCGGCAAAGCTGTGACACAACCGCTCTTCAAGGCTAACCAGATCTGCTTGATTCGTATGGACCAATGAATCGATGGTGACGGACATCATCTCCCCTTTCAAATAAATATAGTTGTCAATTGCCCGCCACGATACATGGAAATATCAAAAAGGGCAATCTTGAGCCGACGCGTCGTATTTCAATAATTTGCGACAGTCTTTATATCTCTGGCTGTCTTTAATACGAAGACCCCACATTTTCTCTTGTCAAATCGAGAAACTGCGTTTAAGATTGGCCTCCTTGTGAACAGGTGCATCTGTTTACACTATTGGCGGCGTAGCCAAGTGGCTAAGGCAGTGGTCTGCAAAACCATTATTCATCGGTTCGACTCCGATCGCCGCCTCCAGATTTTTCAAGGGTTTAGTCCAGCAAGGGCTAAACCCTTTTTTATTGGTTCATCACGAAATATCGTGGAAAATGTTTTTGATTCCCCTTATGTCCTGCTGAGCACCTCACCACTGGTAATAAATAAAAAAGGCCAGCCCAGAGGCTGACCTTTTGCTCACTATATAGAGTTGATTTAACAGGCTAAAACCCCAAATCCTCCAAAAGAATGTTTACCGCACCCTGATCCAGAGCACCTTCGTCCCCCACCTTTTCGGTGGCCATACTGCCGAGATACTTATCCACATCACCCTGGGCCAGACGCTTACTCTCCTCCGCGGTAATGGAAGCATCCCGCTCCTTGTTCTTGAGCTGGGAGCCAAAGGAAACAACAATGGCCAACAGCTGCACCTGGAAATCGCTGAGCAGCTTGATGATCTTAAGAATCTGCTGACCGGAAAGATCCTGAAAACTCAAGGCCTCGGTGATCTTGGTCACATCGTCACAGATATTGGCCGCAACCTCAAAGGCGGTCTCGATCTTAATGAAGACGTCCCGTTGGTCATCGGCAGACATCATACTCATGCCGGCAGGAGCTGCAGGCTGTTGTTTTACAAGTTCTTCGCCGAGTTCCGTGGCAAGGGTGACGCTGTTCTCGACCACTGCTGCAAGCTCGGCAAGCTGTTGCGAATCACCCCCTGATGCGGCTGGCGCAACTTCAGGTTCAGCTTGTTCCTGCTCCTCTTCCTCCGGCTCCGATTCAGGCTCAGGCTCGGACTCTTGAACGGGTTGCTCGACAGCGACTTCAATCTCTTCGGTTTCCGGCATCTCAAGGGGAAGACTCTGATCCAGAAAGATCTCACTCTGGTTCATATCCATCTTCTTGAGCAGGTTCTGAATTTTCTTATCCGAACAGGCTGCGAAGAGTGATTGCAGTACATCGGAGAGCGGCATGGTAAGGAAGTTATCCTCATCCGCCTCCAAGACACTGGCCTTTTCACTCATCTGGCTGAAAAAAGTATCCATATCAAATATTTCAGCCGCCTGCTCCCGGGCCGCGGTGATATGGGTTTTCACGGTTTCATTGGTGCAGAGCTCATAGATGGTCTGAAAAACCGTGTCGATATCAAAAAGGTAGCGCACCTGTTTCTCAACAGCTGCGGCCTGAGTCAAATCCTCGACCTCTTCTTCCGCTGGCGCTTCTTCACTCGCCTCGTCAGCCGTCTCTTCTTCTGGAACTGCTTCTTCCTCAGCCACCTCAGCGCCGCTGCCGCTTTGCATTTCAGCAATGAGTTCACCGGCCGTTACGATCTGTTCCTGCAGGGCGTCAAATTTTCCAGAGGCCATACAGATGGTTTCTTCATGCTCTTCCAACTGCTCGGCCTGAAAGGCATTATGCTCCTTCAGCATGGAGAGTAAGCCTCGTACATCATCGGTCTGCCCCTGGACCTTTTCCACCTGGTCCATGATCTGCATAGTCGCCTCCTCGGTCATGGAGACGATATCCTGCAACTGCTGCTTGGCATCCTCGATCTTTTCACCGGCCTCATCCAGATCAGCGCGCCTGAGCTTGCGATCCTCTGCCGGAATATCCATGATGGTGGAACTGAGACTCTTTGCCAAGTTGCCTATATCATGAAAGATGTTATCGGAGACCTGCTTGTAGTAATCATCCTGACCGAGATCGGCGATTTCTTGGGCCTTATCTAATCTTTCATCAATTGCCGCGGCATCCAGCGCAGGCGGGGGAACAGGCTGCTCTTCCTGAATAATCTGCTGCACAACAGTGGAGGCTGTACTCTGGGGTGAGTCGATAACCGTAATGTTATAGACCACGTTATCAGTAGAAATTCGAAAAAACCCGGTACTGATCTCCAGGTTTATCTCAGACTTGTCCATGAAACCACTCCTTCTCCTGCCTGCTTTGTCCCCGCGAAAAAAATGCTTTCCTATTTTCTCGGCAACTTCTTGTATTCACTTTAATTTTTTATATGGCGACCATTCCGGAAAAACGCAGGCCAATATCGTAACACCCCGGTTTCTCCCGGCTTGCGGCGACCCAGACCACCATACCTATCACCTGCAACACCCCGACATCCTCTTCAGCCTTGGTGGCCACCCACTTGCCGCCTGCTGCCTGCCAGCCAGGAAACTCCAGGACGACGACCAGCTGACTGCCCAGATTCACCGGCTCCGAGGCCTGGAAACAGAGACCGCCACCGCCCATGTCGACCAATTCCCCTTCCTGAAAGGGAATATCCTTCACCAGATCTTCAAGCTTTGTGTAACGGACCGTAAGATTTTTAGAAACCCTGTCGTGTTGCCGTCTTTCGGCCATGGAATCAGGGGCTGTCGATTCGTTCATGATACCTCACCCAAGGGGGGAATTTTTCCGGTAAAAATACTCTTTTACTGTTCTACATGTTTTCAGGACAAAGAATCAACAACCTCCCTGAATTTCTTAATAAAATTCCCTGACAAACAAAAAAAGCCGCCTTCCCCAAAGCAGGGAGGCGGCTGAATTTTTCTTCATCTTTATTTTTAAATATACAACCTCAACAGGTCACGGAGTGCTGCAGATTCGTACAAGCGTTTTGATACGCTATAGTGTGCTATGCGGAACAAAACGATCGTGCGAAGATGCGGTGCTCCGGGGCCTGTTCTCTATTTAATGAAAGGCAATAACGCCTTAAAGGTGGGCGTCCCAGCCTTTTGCAGCAGCTCATAAACAATCATCTCGGTATTGGCCACAACCCCGCCGGTCTCACGGATGCGGGAAAGACCGGTCTGGTAATTTATTTCCGCCCGGGAGTTGACCGCATCTGCCGGGACCCAGACCCGGTAGCCGTTCATCAAGGCGCCCAACACGGTCTGGTAGATACAAATATGGGTCTCCACCCCACAGACAATAAGGGTGTTCACGGAATCCGGCAAGCCCTTGACCGCCTGCTCAATGGTCTCGTTGCCAAAGCAGCCGAACTCCAGTTTATCCAGCGGCACGGAATCTCCCAACTCAGCGGTGATCTCGGGCAGCAGCTCTCCGATACGGGCCACATACTGGGTCGAAGCGACAATGGGCATATGCATAAGATTTGCCGCCTTCATCAGCAAAACGGTATTATTTACCACCTCGTCCTTGGCCGGAATCGCCTGCATCATCCGCTCTTGAATATCCACCACCATAAGGGCACAATTTTCCGGGGCCAACCGATACAATGTCTCAGCCATTGCTTCCTCCTTGTCTATAAAGAAAAATCTATTACAATTGAATTTTACGGTAATTTCATATTCATACAGTGAAGAATTCAACTGAGCAAGATAAACCATGAGCCAAATCTTCCGCATTGCCAGGGCCCTGGCCGACAAGCCCCTTGGCGCAACTATTGAAATACAGGGCTGGGTCCGCACCCGGCGCGACAGTAAAGCCTTTTCCTTTTTAGAGATCAACGACGGCTCCTGCCTTGCAAACCTGCAGGTCATTGCCGACGAGAGTTTGGAAAACTATAAAGATGATGTCTTACGCCTTTCCACCGGCTGCTCGGTTCGCATCAGCGGCACCTTGCAGGATTCACCGGCCAAGGGCCAGGCGATGGAACTGGTTGCCCAAGAGCTTGAGGTATACGGCTGGGCCGACCCGGAAACATACCCCCTGCAGAAAAAAAGGCATTCCTTTGAATTTTTACGGGAAATCGCCCACCTTCGCCCCCGCACCAACAGCCTGGGCGCAGTGACCAGGGTGCGCAGTGCTCTTTCGTATGCCGTCCATCAATTTTTCCAGGAACGTGACTTTCAATACATTCATACCCCCATCATCACGACCAGTGATTGCGAAGGTGCCGGCGAGATGTTCACCGTTACCTCCCTGGCACTGGATGCCTTGCCGACAAAGGCGGGTAAAGTGGATTTCGGCAGTGATTTCTTCGGCAGGCAGGCAGGGCTGACGGTGAGCGGTCAGTTGGAGGCGGAAATTTATTGCCTGGCCTTGGGCGATGTCTACACCTTTGGCCCCACCTTTCGGGCGGAGAACTCCCATACCAGCCGCCATCTGGCCGAATTCTGGATGATCGAACCGGAGATGGCCTTTTGCGATCTCGTAAAAGATATGGATGTGGCAGAGGCCTTTATCAAGCATCTGGTCAAACATGCCCTGACTCAATGCAAAGAAGATCTCAATCTCTTCGGCAAGTTTGTGGATAAGGGGCTCTTTGCCAGACTGGAGAATGTACTGAACGAAGATTTTGCCCGTATCACCTATACCGAGGCGGTGGAACGCCTTGAAAAATCAGGCAAAAGCTTTGAGTTTCCCGTGAGTTGGGGCACAGACCTACAATCCGAGCACGAGCGCTATCTCAGCGAAGAGGTCTTTGGCCGCCCCCTCATCGTCAGCGGTTACCCCAAGAGCATCAAACCCTTTTACATGCGCATCAATGATGACAATAAAACCGTTGCCGCCATGGATATTCTGGTGCCGGGCATCGGAGAGATCGTCGGCGGCAGCCAGCGGGAAGAGCGCCTTGATGTACTCACCGCCCGCCTCACAGAGTTGGGTATGGACCCAGCCGATTATGACTGGTACCTGGATCTCAGGCGCTATGGTTCGGTGCCCCATGCCGGTTTCGGCCTTGGCTTTGAACGCATCATCCAATTTGTCACGGGCATGGCTAATATCCGCGAGGTCATCCCCTTTCCCCGCACACCCGGTTCTGCAAAATGATCACATGCACCGCATCTTCGC
>CAYLQA010000035.1:13331-39331 GCA_964385695.1 uncultured Desulfobulbia bacterium
GCACCTGTGATCATTTCCGTTTTTCTGTTTGTAATTTTGACCTGCTGCTTGCACCGTTACCGTCAATGGTTCCGCAGGCCTAAAAAAATCAGACCCCATAGAGGGAGGATTTGCCAATGAGCGATAAACAACAGACCCCACAAGAGATGAGTATCCATGAAGATGCACAAGCCATGATCACTAAGGCGCGGGCCGAAGGGATCGAGACGGCCTGGGACCGTTTGCAAGAGCAATCCCCCCATTGCACCTTTTGCGAGCTTGGTCTCTCGTGCAAAAACTGTGTGATGGGTCCCTGCCGCATCAGCCCCAAGGGAGACAAGCGCAAGCGCGGTGTGTGCGGAGCGGATGCCGACGTGATTGTGGCCCGCAACTTCGGCCGTTTTGTAGCCGGGGGTGCTGCCGGTCACTCCGACCATGGCCGGGATCTCATCGAGGTTCTAGAGGCCATTGTTGAGGGTGAGACAGAAGATTACAAGATCCGTGACGAGGCAAAGCTGGTCCGCATAGCAGCCGAGGTGGGTATTGTCACCGAAGACAAGCCGGTGTTGGAGGTTGCCCGGGAGTTGGTGGAGGTCTTTTATGCTGACTTTGGCAGCCGCAAGAAGGAGGTTGCCTTTCTTTGCCGGGTGCCGGAAAAACGCAAAGAAACCTGGCGAAGCTTAGGCATTATCCCCCGCGGGGTGGACCGCGAGATCGCTGAGATGATGCACCGCACCCATATGGGCTGCGACAACGATGCGCCCAACACCATGCTCCATGCCGCGCGCACCGCGCTCTCCGACGGCTGGGCCGGTTCCATGATCGGCACCGAGCTTTCGGACTGCATCTTCGGCACGCCGCAACCCGCCAAATCCCAGGCCAACCTGGGGGTCTTAAAGAAAGAGCAGATTAACATCCTGGTCCATGGCCACAACCCGGTGGTCTCGGAGATGATCCTTGAAGCGGCCAATGACCCGGCCATGCTGGAGCAGGCCAAGGCCAAAGGGGCAAGCGGCATCAACATTGCCGGGCTTTGCTGTACCGGCAACGAACTGCTCATGCGCCAAGGCGTGCCCATGGCCGGAAACCATCTTATGACCGAGCTGGCCATCGTCACCGGAGCGGTGGAGGCGGTGGTTGTCGATTATCAATGTATTATGCCCAGCATGGTGCAGATCGCCTCCTGCTACCACACCAAGTTCATTACCACTGCCAACAAGGCCAAGTTCACCGGGGCCATCCATTTTGATTTTCAACCGGCCACCGCCAAAAAACAGGCCATGGAGATCATCGGCCATGCCATTGAGGCATATGGCAACCGCAACCCGGACCGGGTGGAGATCCCGGTGGAGCCGGTGGATATCATGACCGGTTTTTCCAACGAGGCCTTGCTCTCCGCCCTGGGTGGAAGCCTGACCCCTCTGCTCGATGCGATCAAGGCGGGCAAGATCCGCGGGGCAGTGGGTATTGTCGGCTGTAACAACCCTAAGTTCCAGCAGGATTCCTGCAACGTAGGGCTGGCCAAGGCCCTGATTGCCAAGGATATCCTGGTCCTGGCCACGGGGTGTGTAACCACTGCGGCAGGCAAGGCGGGGTTGCTGGTACCCGAGGCCATTGAAATGGCCGGACCGGGCCTGAAGGAGGTCTGCGGCAGCCTGGGCATCCCGCCGGTGGTGCATATGGGAAGCTGTGTCGATAACTCGCGAATCCTCCAGCTTTGCGCACTCCTTGCCAACGAACTGGGCGTGGACATCTCCGACCTGCCCGTTGGTGCATCCTCGCCGGAATGGTACTCGGAAAAAGCGGCCGCCATCGGCACCTATGCCGTGGCCAGCGGCATTTATACCCACCTCGGCTTACCGCCCAACATCCTGGGTTCCGAGACCGTGACCAACCTTGCCGTGAGCGGGCTTGAGGATCTGGTGGGGGCCGTTTTTGCCGTGGAGCCGGACCCAATCAAGGCTGCGGAACTGCTGGACAAACGTATCGGCGACAAACGGGAGGCCTTGGGATTGTCCCGATAACACTTATGGAACAAGAAACTCTACGCTGCCCCTTGTGTGCGAGCACAGGGGGCAGCAGCCATTTTCACAGCGACCAACAGCGCGATTATTACCGTTGCCCACATTGCCAGCTTATCCACGTGCCGCCCTCACAATTTCTTACTCGTAAAATGGAGCAGGCCGAGTATGACAAGCATCAAAATTCCCCGGACGATCTCGGCTACCGCAAATTCCTCAGCCGTCTCTTCACTCCGCTCCATACTCGGCTCAAACCGGCAAGCCACGGCTTAGACTTCGGCTGTGGACCGGGCCCAACCCTCTCCCTGATGTTTAAAGAGGCAGGGCATCGGATGAGCCTGTATGACCCTATCTACGCCCCGGATACTCTTACTCTAAAAGGCCCATACGACTTAATCACTGCCAGCGAGGTGGTGGAACATCTTCATGATCCGGCAACCGAGCTTGACAGGCTATGGTCTATTCTCAAACCCGGAGGCTGGCTGGGAATCATGACCAAACTGGCCTTGGACAAAGACGCCTTTTCTCGCTGGCATTACAAGAACGACCCCACCCATGTCTGTTTTTTTTCCGACCAAACCATGGTCTGGCTGGCCGAGCAGTGGCAGACAAAAGTCCTGCTCATCGGCAATGATGTGCTTCTTTTTCAAAAACCTTTATAAAAAAATATTTTTTTCTTTTCCAGCACCACCCTTTCCCCATAGAATGCTTTTACGGGGGAGATTCTAATCAAGTGGGTGTGATTGTGTACAAACAAGCCGGTGAAACATATTCCCTTTTCTTTCGAGCCTCTTTTGCCTGTGCCATCCTGGTGGTAACAATCCTCTCCCTCATCCCCATCACCCATCCCACAGCGCAAAACTTTAATGACAAACTGGGTCACGCATTGGCCTATCTGGTTCTCGGTTTCCTGGCAGACTATGCCTTTTACAAAAAAAAATTTCTCCCTCTGATTTTCACCCAGCTCATGCTTTATGGTCTACTCATCGAGTCTGTTCAGTTCTTCCTGCCCTTTCGATCATTTTCCCTTCTCGATATGGTGGCAAACGGAGCTGGTCTGAGCTGCTATATTTTGCTCCAGCAGATCATCTTTTCTCCCCAGCAAAAAGAACCCGTCCATAACGACTGTAGATAAAACTATCTTCTTAGACGGCTATCAATTGGTCCTCTAGCCCCAACATGCAGTCCCCCCTCCTTCCGACACAGAAATAAATCACTCTTCCCGACAGAGCTCAGGCCCACGCTCTGAGAGCGAAACGGTGCAAAGTGCCACAGCGTGGTGATAACAGACCTATATCGTTACACTTTCCATCATCGTGCTGCGACAATTTGCCTCTTCAGCTTCTGACGCGACAGGTGATCAGAAACTGGAGTATTTCACTTTTTTTAATAATTAAAATTTACAGGTGTATCTTCTTTGGCCCAAAAAACTCCCCTACGACAACTGGGTAAAAACACCCGCATTGGGTAAAAAAGCATGAAAAATTCCCTTTTGGCACAGAGGATGCATAATGTCCAGGCTCATAATGTTCTGCCTGCAACAAATGATCTTTGGAATGGCCAATCCGAAAGCAAAGCAGCAACCACCGGAACAACTAACAACAAGCCTTAAGAGGGAAGAGATGAAAAAAACGATTTTATTGAGTGCAGCATTTGGATTACTGGCAGCCGGCGTGGCTCAGGCTGGTGTTATTAGCGGCTGGGACAAAAGCCTTGTCGTTACCGACCCTGAGCCTGTTGGCGGATATATTGATTTCACAACCTAACAACAGCATCATTTATCTTGATAGCTCAATGACCACAACCAATGGTCGTGTGGTGTGGAAGCATGGCGACGTACAGCCTGATGGACTCAAGGTAGTCAACGGCGACGATGTGAATAACACAAAAGCAGCCTGGCCTCAATATTGGTTACTTTTACCCAAAACATAGACACGAAGCTATTGACAAACACATAAAAATTATGTTGAACTTTCACCCATATAATGCGTTGGGGTAGCGCAGAAGCGGCAGAGGGGAGATTATGTTTATTTTTGACAAAATGAGTCTGCGCTTCAAGCTATGGGCTGGGTTTATTGGCCCAATCGGAACAATTGTCATCGTGATTTTAGTACTCGCTGGCATTGTTAACTATGTCGAGCACAACACTAAAAAAAGTAAAGATGCTTTTGATCTGGCTGTAACGGCCAAACAGATGCAGCAGGATGTAATACAGGTTCAGCAATGGCTGACTGACATCTCGGCAACTCGAGGACTGGATGGCTTGGACGATGGCTTTACCGAGGCTGAAAAGAGCGCACAGTCATTTGCAAAGGGTGCTGAAAAATTTCGCATCACATATGAACAATCAGGCGATACAGAGGCGCGTGAACGACTTGAGCAAATTGTAGCCAGCTTTAGCCAATATTATATCGTTGGCAAGGAGATGGCGCAGGCTTACATTGATGGTGGCCCGGCAAGTGGCAATAAAATGATGGGTAATTTCGACTCTGCTGCCGCAGGGCTTGCCGAAGTATTTGAGCCATTTGTTGAGAACAACATAATGCTGGGAAACAGTCTCATCGACCGCCTTGTCGAAATCCAGAAAAAAACCCTGTTCTGGTTGGTGCTCAGTGGTTCGGCAGTTATTGCCGTTACCATTTTAGGCTCGTTTCTCTTTATCCGCTCGATTACAAACCCCATACAATCAATATGCAACAATCTTAAGGACTCGGCTTCGCAAGTCGCTACTGCTGCAAATGAAGTTTCATCGTCAAGTCACTCTTTGGCCCAAGGCGCATCCGAACAAGCGGCCACCTTACAAGAAACTACTCACAACACCGAAAAGGTTTCGTTTATAATTAAAGAAGGCGCCACGAGTCTACAAAAAGCAGATGACCACATGCAGGCTGCTGGTGAAGTTATTGCCAAGGCGGATTCGGCCATGAAAAAGCTCACGGGCTCCATGGTCGAAATATCTACGGCAAGCACGGAAACCCAAAGAATTGTTAAAACAATTGATGAAATAGCTTTCCAAACAAACCTGCTGGCCTTGAATGCCGCAGTGGAAGCGGCAAGAGCAGGCGAGGCCGGAGCGGGATTTGCTGTTGTTGCTGACGAGGTAAGAAACCTAGCAATGCGCGCAGCCGAGGCAGCCCGTGAAACCTCAAATCTTATTGAGGATACGGTGGGCAAGATTACATTCGGCAGTAATCTTGTTAATGAGTCCAGCGAGTCATTCTCAGCTTCATATGACTCGATAACCGAAATCAGCAACCTTGTAACCGAGGTTACAGGCTCGTCGCAAAAGCAGGCAGGAGCAGTATCTCAAGTAAGCGAGGCAATCGGCCAAATTGATGCTGTTACCCTGGAAAATGCCGCTGCTGCTGAAGAGGCCGCATCAGCCTCTGAGGAGCTTACTGCCCAAGCGGGAATGATGCAGGACATTGCTACGAATCTTGATACATTGGTGAAAGGAGCCAGGGATGCTGCCAGTTAAACCAGGTTAGCCACGTAACATTTTCATCACCAACATCGGAAGAAAGACATGCGCCTTTATCTTGTTCAACACGGAGAAGCGGTAACAAAGGAGATTGACCCTGATCGCCCTTTAAGCGAACAGGGAGTGAACGATGTAAACAAAGTAAGCGCCTTTTTGGCAGGCAAATGCAATCCGAACCAAATCCAGCACAGCGGGAAAACCCGGGCCCGGCAGACCGCTGAAATATTAGCCCAAAACCTGAACCCCGTTGAGCCGGTGCTGGAAACAGACGGCCTCAAACCCAACGATGACCCGGCCGCCTGGTTGCCGCTTTTCAAAATGAGTGACCAGGATCTGATGCTTGTCGGTCACCTGCCTTTCATGGGCAAGATGGTCTCCCTGCTCCTTGCCGACAACCAAGCGGCGGACCTGATCCGCTACCGGCCCGGCTCCGTTGTCTGTCTGGAACGAGATGGGCAAGATTGGCACCTGGCCTGGATGATCAGGCCGGAGCTTTTGTAACGTACGGGAAAAGCCATGACAGATACCGATAAAACCGTCTCGCGTTACTTCACAGCCTTTCTCATCGGTGGGGCGGCAGGGGTGACAAGCGCCTTTCTTACCGGTATTGTCCTGGCCTTTATCAATATCTACCTTACAGGCCACGATATTCGCTGGCAGGAACAAAACTTCACCTTGGGTTTTATCTCACTCTCTTTTTTAGACGGCCTCCTGCTCACCATTGCCTGGTCTGTCTTCTTCCTTACCTTCTCTCAATCCCTGGAAGAGTCCGCCCATGGCACCTGATACCCTGGCCGATCTCTTTGTCCTGCTGCATTTGGGCTTTGTCTGTTTTGTCCTCTTCGGTGGCCTGCTTGTTATACGGTGGCGGCGACTGGCCTGGCTCCATATTCCAGCCTTTCTTTGGGGCGGGGCCATTGAAATCGGCGGCTGGATCTGCCCTTTGACCCATCTTGAAAACAGGTACCGCGCCCTTGCCTACCAGGAGCGCTACAGCGAGACCTTTGTCGAGCATTACCTCATGCCCCTTATCTATCCGGAGGTTCTTTTTCAAGGTGGCTTTCCCAGGGAGGGGTTCATCGTCATCGGTATTGTTGTCCTCTTGCTCAACAGTGGCCTTTACCTGTGGATCTTTCGCAGAAAAAAACAGGGCAAAACTATTCCTGTGCCATAGGAGTCATTGTTTTTTCATTGCTCCTTTCTTTGGTTATGCCATACCCTACAGAGATGAAACATGTTGTTATCGTCGGAGGTGGATTTGCCGGATTGAACGCGGCAAAAACACTGGGCAATAAAAAAGGCGTGCGGGTCACTCTTATCGATCGCACGAACCACCACCTCTTTCAGCCCCTCTTGTATCAGGTGGCAATGGCCGCCCTGAGTCCGGCTGATATCGCCGGGCCGATCCGCCACATTCTGGCCCGCTACAAAAACATCACCGTGCTGCAGGATGAGGTCGTTGACGTCCGCATGAACGAACAGCGCATCATCACGCAAAGGGGCAACATTGAGTATGACTATCTCATACTGGCCTGCGGCTCCCGGCACTCCTATTTCGGCAATGAAAAATGGGAAGAATACGCCCCGGGTCTCAAGACCATCGAGCAGGCAACCGAGATTCGCCGCCGGGTGCTGACCGCCTATGAAGCAGCGGAACGTGAGCAGGACCCACATGCGCAACGCAGTCATCTCACCTTTGCCATTGTCGGGGCAGGTCCTACCGGGGTGGAGCTTGCCGGGGCCATAGGCGAGATGAGCCGCTTCACCCTGGCCCGTGATTTTCGTAATATCGACCCAAAGCTGACCCGCATCATCCTGATCGAGGCAGGCCCACGCATATTGCCCTCTTTTCCGGAAAAACTCGCAAGCCGTGCCACCCGCGATCTGGAAAAACTCGGGGTCCAGGTCTGGACCAACAGCCTGGTGAGCAAAATCGATGCAACCGGTGTCCAGATCGACAAAGAACGGGTCGAATGTGCCACGGTTCTCTGGGCCGCAGGGGTAAAACCCTCAGCATTGAATGCCGTACTTGGAGCAAAACTTGACAGACAGGGCAGGGTCAAGGTCGAACCGGATCTCAGCCTTCTCGGCCGGCCCGAGGTCTTTGTTGCCGGAGATCAGGCCCACTTTGCCCACGGCCAGGAAAACCCGCTCCCTGCCATTGCTCCGGTCGCTTTGCAGCAGGGGCACTGGATAGCGCGCAACATCCTGCTCAGCATACGAGGGGTTGCAACACGGCCGTTCAAATATCTCGACAAAGGCCAGCTGGCAACCATCGGCCGCAGCCGGGCCATACTTGAGTTGGGCAAACTGCAACTGGGCGGCTTTTTTGCCTGGCTGGCCTGGCTCGTCATCCACATCTACTACCTGATCGGCTTTAAAAACCGGGTCTTTGTAACCATGAACTGGGCCTGGTCCTTTTTCAACTTCCGCCGCGGAGCACGCCTGATCATCAGTAAAGAGTGGCGCTTTTATAAATCTCCAAAGCAAAAACCATAACAAACACTTTCTGCAACTTTCTGTATTTTTTTTCGTAAACAGGTAAGCTGACCAGTTGTGAATAATCGAATAGAGAGCATCATGCCAAAGGGGGAAGATATGGCAAAACGAATTGTAATCTGTTGTGACGGCACCTGGGACACCCCGGAGAGCAAAAACGTCAGCAACGTGGTCAAAATAACCCGGGCTATAAAACCCAAAACAACCAAGGGCATGGAGCAGATCGTCTTTTACGATTGGGGTGTGGGCACCGAAGATTTTGTCGATAAAATATTCGGCGGCGCCTTTGGCGAGGGAATCGACAAAAACATCCAGGATGCCTACCGCTTTTTGGTCCATAATTATGCACCCGGCGACGAGGTCTTTATCTTTGGCTTCAGCCGAGGGGCCTATACGGCCCGCAGCCTCATCGGCCTGGTCAGAAACAGCGGCCTGCTGAAAAAAGTACACGCCGACCTGATCCCCAAGGCGTATCAACTCTATAGGCAACGCTCCGGGCCCGATGTCAAAAAGGCCAAAGAATTTCGCCAGCAATACAGCCGTGAAATTCCCATCACCTTTTTGGGTGTCTGGGACAGTGTGGGTGCCTTGGGAATCCCCTTGGGCATCTTCCACCATGAGAATGAAGAAAAATACGGCTTCCATGACACATCCTTAAGCCGGATCATCAAAAACGCCTATCACGCCCTGTCCATTGATGAAAAACGAAAACCCTTTGCCCCTGCTATCTGGAAGACCAAGCCGGAGCACAGCAATACGGAACAGGCCTGGTTTGCCGGGGTTCACGCCGATATCGGCGGAGGCTATAAAGAGGCGGCCCTCTCCAACCTGGCGCTCAAGTGGATGTGCGACAAGGCCAAAAACTGCGGGCTTGAGCTGAATAATACATATCTCAGCGCCCTGTTAAAGCGGAACAATATTGACAAACTCCATATCTCTTACAAGGGCGTCGGCTACAAACTTTTGGGCAAATACGTCCGCCCCATCGGGGTCAGCAACCCCGACGAAACCCTGCACCCCTCCGTTATGAAGCGTCACAAAAACAAATCGTACAATCCCAGTAACCTGAGGGACTATCTCAAGCAACAGGGCAAGTAACAACTCCCTGCCTTTACATCCGCAAACGAATCTGCTAACAATCCCTGCCAGGGGCATGTGAATAAACACCAACCGGCAGGGATATCTATGCACCGTGACCATATAATACTCTTCACCTTCTTTTCCTATCTGCTGATCCTTTTGGTGGTAGGAATCGTGGCCATGCGCCGGACAAAAAACCTTGAGGATTACATCCTGGGCGGACGTAAACTCAGCGGCATGGTCGCAGCGCTCAGCGCCGGGGCTTCGGACATGAGCGGCTGGCTCCTGCTGGGGCTTCCCGGCTACGCCTATGTGGCAGGAATGGAGGCGATCTGGATCGGCTTGGGGCTTTTGCTGGGTACCTATCTCAACTGGCGCCTGGTGGCTGCCAGACTCAGGCGTTATACCTTGCTGGTCGACAATGCCCTGACCCTGCCCGATTATTTTGAGCGGCGCTTTAACGACACCTCCCGGCTTTTGCGCATCATCTCCGCACTTTTCATCCTGCTCTTTTTTCTCTTTTATACCTCCTCGGGGCTTGTGGCTGGAGGCAAGCTTTTTGCCGCGGTTTTTGATCTGCCCTACCAGTGGGCCGTCTTCTGCGGGGTGGGCGCTATTGTCCTGTATACCTTTCTCGGCGGATTTCTGGCTGTCTCCTGGACCGATGTCTTCCAGGCCATCCTCATGCTCTTTGCCCTGGTGGCCGTACCTGTTATCGCCCTCAGTCAAAGCGGAGGTTGGCACGCAAGTCAGGCAACCATCTCCCAACTCAATCCCCAGCTTTTAAACCCGCTGACCGCAGCAGACGGCGCATCGCTGACCATTACTGCCGTTATCTCGCTTATGGCTTGGGGATTAGGCTATTTCGGCCAGCCCCATATCCTGGCCCGTTTCATGGCCATCGGCTCAAGTGCGCAAGTGCCGCGGGCCCGCCGTATTGCCACCTCCTGGGCTTTGATCACCATGCTCGGTGCCCTGTGCGCCGGAATGAGTGGTATTGCTATTTTTCAAAAATCACTGCCGGACAGCGAAAAGGTCTTTATCATTCTGGTTGAGTATCTCTTTCATCCGGTGGTTGCGGGTATCTGCCTGGCGGCCATTCTTGCGGCCATCATGAGCACAGCAGATTCACAATTGCTGGTCTCCGCCTCAGCCCTGACCGAAGATTTTTATAAGGCCCTGATAAAACCCCAAGCCAGTCAAAGGGAACTGGTTCTCTTAGGACGCTGCACGGTTTTACTGGTTGCAGCGATCGCCGCCATGCTTGCCATGAATCCCAAAAGCAAGGTACTGGAATTGGTCGCCTATGCCTGGGCAGGATTTGGAGCGGCATTCGGGCCCACCATCCTGCTCTCCCTGTTCTGGGAGAGGATGACGAGAAACGGGGCGCTGGCCGGTATTCTCTCGGGCGGCATCACGGTCATCGTTTGGAAGCAACTCAGTGGCGGAATTTTCGATATCTATGAGATTGTGCCGGGCTTTGTCTTTTCTCTTATGGCCATTACACTTGCCAGTCTTGTTGACAATCCTCCCCCGCCCCATGTCGAGCAAGCCTTCCGGGCGATGAAGTCACCCACAGACAAATAACCCCTCACAAACACCTGCCTCATAAACGATCACCCATACATACAAGCTACCCAAGGGCTGTTCTCTTTTCTTGATATAACACCTTGTAAAACACACTTTTTTTCTTATAAAGTATAGAAATGGGGGGCAATTTTCAACGAGGTGCGACTCGAACATGCCAGCAGCAAGTCAGTTCAAGGTGGTGGTAAAATGCCCCACCCCCAATGAACTTTTTCAAAAAAATGAAGATAAACTGAACGCCGCTCCCACTTCAGCCGGTGAGGCTTTGCGTGATTTAGCTTTCAAGACCTTTCTCGACAATCTCCTTAAATTACGAATTTCACAACTTTCCACCATCCCAATGGGCTCCTCCGACGTGCATGAAGAACTCATGCACTCGCTAACCCACATGCTCAACCAGGCCCAGAAAGGCGACAAAGAGGCGAGCATGCATCTTTCCTTTGAGGTAAGCAGCGATGCGGGGAACAAAAAACGATCCGTCAAAATCGTCGCCTCACTGACCGTGGCAAATATTACCGTTATGGGGGTTGAGCCCATTGCGGGCAAGCCCGGTTTTATTCGCGAACGAGGACAGTACGCCCAAGAACGACAGGCCAGAAAACATACCTCGGGCAAGGTGGATCATTTTCTTACCGGTGATTTTTCCCAAACCCAAAAAGGCGAACTGCTGGCTGTTATCGATAACACCAAAATTGACGGAGAGGCCGGGATTGATATCCGCGGTTCAGTCGTCAAACCGAGACAGGCCACGAAATACCGGATCCAGATCGGTGATGGGGTAGTACAAAAAGTCAACAAACTGAGTAAAATCGAGCTCTACGCAAAGGGGCACGGGGTAGTCAAGGCAAAGTATGACAACGATGACAACCTCAGGCACATCGCAGTCGAAACCTCGATCAAACTCGGAGAGGTAGGGTTGCGCTCCGGCGGGCATGTCATGTCCCGTGGTAAAGGCGGCAAGGTAGAGGCCCTGAGCCTGGATGTGGCGGAATTTCGCTCCGTGCCAATCGCCTTTGAGGCACGGACCCAAGGCAAGATCTTTGTCAAAGAGTCCGTGCAGGGCATTGTCCACGGGGCCAGCATCGTTGCCGATATGGTCAACCAGGCTCCGGGCAAATTCATGGTGGCCACCGAGGAATCCATCACCATTAACAGGACCCTGCAAAGCGGCTTACTGTATGCCCCTGCCATCGTTGTCGGCAACGGCAGGGTACCGGCGACCATAATGAACTGCCGCCTCCATGCCCGCAACCGGTTCACCGGCAACAACATCACCCTAGCCGGTCATAATGAACTGATTTTGGGCAATGATTTTTTTAAGGAGCCGGAAGGAAAGGGAGCCCACAGCAGCAGTTGCGCGGTCTCCGGGCAAAACCTGTTCGCAAGCCGAAAAAAGCTCACGGCTGCCCTACAGGAAAAGCAACGGGATTATAAGGAACTGAACGAGGCCCTCACCAAGGCGCTTCTGGCTCAGGTCCAGAAACAACTCACAGCCGGACAGGGAGTCAATGCGGCCACTGTCCGTAAAACACTTGCCGCAGTCAGCGCTCTGGACAGCCAACTCGGCCAGTGCCAACAGGATGAGGAAGATGGCATCCGCCACAAAATTTCCACCCTGCTCATGGACATCGGCATCCAGGACACCATGCCGCTGCTCAAACGTTTTTTCCAGAAAAAACAACTCGTTAAAGAGCAAGAACAGACTAAATCCGCCCTGACTGCTGTGACCCAGGACATTAATGCTGAATTTACCGTCTCCGGAAAGTCCAAGGACGGCTCAAAACTTTCCATCAAGTGCTGGAATGACGAACTACTCTTCCAGGTTCAGGACAAGCAGGCACTGCTCACCAGACCGGCTAAAAATGAACAAATTTTTGCCGGTCCCGTCAAAACACGCACCGTGATCATGAATTTCAACTATGAATCCGGGTTGCTGGAGGCCAAGGTCACCGGCTAACGCCTAGCACATCTCGCCCTTCACAAATCACCATTTCCCACCGATATACAAGCCCCCCCCGTAATTGTTTGGATTTTTTCTAACAAAATGATACAATCGGTAAAATCTTGCGAGGAGGCAGGACCTTAACCCAAAAAGTTATTCTCTATGGCACAATCTTTTAACGAACACCGAATTTCCCAGGCAAAAAAAATCGTCAGCAAAATCAATCTTCCTGCCCAGCCCGGTATTGTTGTCGAAATCAACAACGAGTTGAAACAAGAACATCCTGATTTTAACCGGATTGCCAAGCTGGTCTCCCATGATGCCAGCATGTCGGCACGGGTCATCAATGTCATCAACTCGCCTTTTTTCGGCCTGGCCAAAAAGGTGGACTCCATTATCCAGGCCCTGACCTTGATGGGACTGGAAAACTTCAAAAAGGTCATCCTCACCGCCTGCCTGCAAGAGAAACTTGGCGGCAACAGTGAAGCGGACAAGGTATTCTGGGACCACTCATTACACACTGCCGTTGCCGCTGAAGCCCTGGCCAAATCCATCCGCGGAGTATTGATGACCGAGGGCATCACCCCGGACCAGGCATACATGGCAGGATTATTCCACGACATCTCCATCCCGATCTTGCTGAAACGAAGCACAGATTACGGCCCCTTTACCGGTTTTGCCATGAGCCACAAGCTGGATATTATTGAGGAGGAGGACAAGCTGATCGGTTCCGATCACTGCGTGGTCGGTGGTCTTTTGGCGCGTTCCTGGTCAGTACCCGATGCGGTATGCAAGGCCATTATCCATCACCATACCTCCAAGCCGGAAGGACAAAAGGGCCTGCCGATAAAACTTATCTCTCTTATCCAGGTGGCGGATTATATTGCCTATCTCTACGGCTACTCCGTCGGCAGGATGGACCGTATCATCGACGGAGAATGGGATATTGAAGAGTGGTCCGATCTGCATCAGCATACGTTAGACGAGCTGCACCTTGGCCCTGAGGATCTTGAGGATTTCAAAGAAGAGATCTTTGAACAACTCCACTACGAGGCGTAGTTTTTAAGCAGTTCCTCAGGGCAGGCTGCAAGGGCTGCCGCATCATTCTTTTCAAAAAATTTCACCGCATGCTTTCGGGCCTGGGCCACGGATTCACTGGATTGGACTGTAGAGGCCAATCGATGGCCAAAGGCATAATTCTCCGCAAAGTAATGACTGAACTCCTTGAGTCTTCCCAGCCGCCGCTCCGGTAAAAAACTGGCATCCAGCAGCTCTATAAAACGAAAATAGACCTTCGGCTTGTTGACCTCGGGCTGCGGGACATCGCAGCCATACACCTGGTTGGCAATTTCGGCAAAAATCCATGGCCGTACAGCTGCGCCACGGCCGATCATCAGGCCGTCCGCCCCGCTTACTTCTAAACATTTTTTCGCATCCGCTACCGAAAAGATGCCGCCGTTGGCAATAACCGGAATATCAAGCCACTTCTTGACCTTGGCCACCCACTCCCAACGGGGCTTGCGGCAATAGGGTTCTTTACGCAAGCGGGCGTGCACGGTAATGAGCTCGACCCCCTCGCCCGCCAACATCAGGCAAAAATTCTTCAACCGCTCTTCATTCAACTCCTCGCCTAACCTGATCTTGGCTGTAAGGGGCAGCTGGGTTTGCCTGCGCACCGAAGCGACCAAGTGCCGGACCTTATCCGGAGCCTCCATAAGCTTGCTTCCCGCACCCAGTCGCCGAACCGTGGGTGCAGGACAACCCAGGTTAAGGTCGATCACATCCGCCTTCACTCTATGCAGGGTAGTTACGGCCGGCTCCACATCTTCATCCCGACTTATGAGTAACTGATGGGCCAAGGGGATTTCTTCCGGAGTGCGAAAAAGAAAGGGCGACACCTGCTGATTTTCTTTTGGCAGGCGGATGGCGGAGAGCATCTCCGTGGTCAAGAGGCCTACCCCGCCAAAGCCAAGGATAATGCGGCGCAGCACCGAATGGGTCAGTCCGGCCATGGGTGCTAACAAAAGCGGTGGGTGGATTTTGAGATCTTTGAGGCGTATCGCGGAATTATTCATGGAGAATTTTCATTAAATGTTGATTTTAAAAAGGGGTTATTTTATTTAAGAGGGCGGTAAAGAGTAAGTCTCTTTTTTACGGGCGGCCTTTCTCAACAGCACTCATTATGTTTTTAATTTTTTGCAACAATTACCTATTTTTATCTTTGCCGATTCATTATATTGAGGTGAGGAAGGGTCAGTATTAAGGGGTTTTTCTTTATTTTCATATTATGCCGAACGAAATTGCTTATATAGCGCAAAAGATATATAAAAGTCGAACCATATCACTTGATGGGATGATGGCCACCCTTCTCCTTCCCTTCCGGGAGCAGGAAAATTCTCAAAAAATAGCCATGGCCATGGTCTGGCTGCTCAATAAATATTTCGGTATCAAGCTTGATGCGGATCAAGTCGTTGAGCTTGAGCGCAAAGAGAAAGCGGATTTCATCATCCCCTCGGATAAAGGGCCCTTTTGCCGTGAGATTCACCTGGACTTCACAGCGGAGCGCCCTCATTTCAAGGTAGTCGGCACCCCGCCTGAAGAGGGAGCTAACGGCTACACCGAGGTTGCCTTTGACTGGAAAAAACGCTCCGGCAAGGTCCACGAAAACGGCACCATCGACTGGAAAAAAATCAACAGCATCCCAAATGTCGAGGCCAACGCACTTCTCGCGACGGTCTATGATAAAACAGACGGTATTCCCGGAATCGACTGCTTTGGCAAGGTAGTCAAACAACGCACAGGTGAGCGACAAAAGGTACATTGGAGCAAGGTCAGTGTCAAACGCGATGACGAACGCGAGGGAATGCCATCCTTTAAACTGCACGCCACAAAATCCGGGGTAATCATCTACGACTTTGATACACCGGATGATCCCCGCACCCTCTCCAATCTCAGCATCACAGACAAGCTCATTATCGGCGGTGACATAGACTACTCCATGGGAGACCTGGAAAGTGCGGCGAGCCTGGATATTTCCGGCAGCGTGCTGGGCAACTTCAGCCTGCACTCAGAGGGTTACATCAAGGTTGCCGAATCCATCGAGGGTAAAGAGGTCAGCGCGCAAAAGATCAGCTCGGACATCATTACCAACCGCTGTGTAGTCAAGGCCGTGGAAGAGGTGGAGGCAGGCAATATCACCATGGCCGAAGCCGAGGCCGAAGATATCCTTGTCAAGCAAAATGCCAGTCAAGCCAAACTCCATGCCAGACAGGCCATTACCTTTGCAGCGAATGCCGCAGTGATGGGCGTTGAGATGGAAACCAAATCCGTTCTCTTTGACACCAACGCCTTTTCCGGCGAAAACATAGTCCGACTCGGCAGCAACCTTTTTCAACGAACCAACCTGCTTTTGCCGGAGATGACTCGCCTCAAAGATGAATTGGTCAAACTGGGTGAGGACATGCGGGAAGCGGTCACAGACATCCTGAGCCCGATCCCCAAAATCGAAAGGTTTGAGGTCTGCAAATCAACGGTGGTCCGAAACCTGCTCACCCTGCTCAAAGGCAAATTCGCCCAATGCTTTAAGGAGGTCAAACCCATAGACGATGAGCTGGTGAAACATTGTCACGCCTTAAAGGAGCACGTCGAGGAACGGGTCTTTGACTACTCCATTTCCCGCCCCATTGAAAAGCTCTGTCAGGCCCTGCCTGTGTACAACAATATTTTTGATGAATTTGCCAAATGCCGTAATGAGCAGAACACAATCCAGTTGGAGCTTGACAACCTGATTGATCAAATCAGAAGCGAGCTGCACGTTACCATCAACTCGCCGCGTATCACGGGGATCAATGCATCTTTAAAGATTATCTGCGGTGGGGATGAAATGGTATTGGACAAGAATGATCTGAATAACGGCAACAAGGTGATTCGCTATAAGGCCCCGGAGGACATCCTGCGGGTCAGCAAAGGAAAGCTCACGCTGGAGAAATAAACGAGGTATAGGCCTTATTCCTCTTGCTTGCCCCCGAAAACCTTACCCGCAAGTCTTCCCACCTTACTCTCCTTACGCTGAAGAAACTCCTTATCCACCCGCTGTGCCAACTCCGGGCGATTCTCCAGCAATAGAGTGGCAACAAGCTCAGCCCCGCCCACCGTCAGCTCCTTGCAGGTTGCACCCTTTTTATTCTTCCGACGGTTGAGCAGTGTCCGGCAACAGGTTGCGGAAAAACGGACCTTGAAGCGATCGTGCATCTCTAACGCAAGCTTTTCAAAGGCCTTTTTCTTCATACCGCCGGGCAGACGATGACTGAGAAAAATGCCCAAAGCGATCTCGGCCCCGGCCAAAGAGCCGCACGTGCAACCAGCAGCACCCATGCCATGACAAAATCCGGAACCAAGCTGCACGGCCATGTCCGCAGAGAGCCCGCCACCAAAGGCACCGTTTAACACATAGATAACGGCCTCGGCGCAACAATAGCCACGGGACGAATACACATTACCCGTGCGCTCACCAACAAGATCAACAATTTCCTGAAGATGCGATTCAAGTTCGTTGAAGGCATCGTTTGCAATTATTTTCACGTTCTCAATCCTTATCTTTTCTACCCAAGAGGAGCAGAAGCTATAACATAATCTTGCATCCCGCCCAAGTGGTGATGCGTTATTTTGCCCGGAGAAAATCAAGAATCATTTGTTGCACAGCCCCATCAAAAGCCAGAGCCACATGATTGCATGGCAGTTCATGGTGGTTTTCCCCGGCAAGGTTGGCGCTCTTGGCACTGACCAGGCCATCCCCAAGGCCGTCCACAAGTCCCGTGGGTATTTTTTTAGGAGGTATCACCTTGGCAAGCAACTCGGTGTAGGACATGGCCTTCCAGGGACTGTGATTTTTGATCCGGACAAAGAGGCGGAATAGATCCGGCGTGGTGCCGCCAAAGGAGAGGGTCCGTATCCCTTGGCCAAGAGGAGCATCAAGGCTGCGGACAAAATCGCATTCCGGGCTCAACTCCATGGTGGCCTTACTTTTTAAAAAGGTGGTTATCCGTTGCAGGGCTGCCCCGGAAATGGTTCCGGCTTCTTTTGGCAGAAATGTATCAAGAAATTTCCCTAACGGTTGCAGGTAGGTTGCCAATTCGGCAAGCTTGGTCCCCTTGAGCGGTGAGCCGATGGTGACTAAGCCTTTCACACCGCTGTTTTGCTCATGAAGAAGATAGCTCTTGCCCACCAGGCCGCCACGGCTGTGGCAGACAAGAAAGAGGGGGCGGCCGGGGTACTGCTCTTTAACCCTACCTATCACCTCACTCAGTTCCTCAATGGCAAGACTGATAGGTCCGAGTGACTCACGCTGACTCCAGGCGGCAACGCCGAACCCGGCATCGACCAATCGGTCCCAGAGCCCGGGAACATCTTGCCGGGGCCTGCCAAGGCTCAAGTGCGACTTCGCAGTAACAGGCGGCTGACCGCCAAAGAATATTCTCAAGTCGGCAAGACCGCCCAATACCGGGCAGAGCTTAGGCTCTTGCCAAAATGATTTGCTCATGCCAAAGCCATGCACCAACACAACCAACGGCTTTACCGGCTCCCCCGGCTCAATGACAAGATCAAGCTCCATCGGGTTTCTTAGCCCTTGCTAAAATCCAGGCCATCCGCTCCCTTGTCCACCAGGATATTATCCCCTTCGCTAAAGGCCCCCTCCAGGATCTTCATGGCAAGACCGTCCTGCACGTGGCGTTGGATTGCGCGCTTTAAGGGGCGAGCGCCGAAATTGGGATCGTAGCCCACATCGATCAGGTACTCCTTGGCCGCTTCCGTCAGCTCCACGCTGAACTTCTGCTCGGCCAGACGTTCGGTCAACAGCCCTACCTGGATATCGACAATCTTTGCCAGGTGCTCCTTAGCAAGGGCATGAAAGATGATGATCTCATCGATACGATTCAAAAACTCCGGTCGGAACTGGGCATGGAGAAGCGTATCCACCTGCTGCTGCATCTCTTCGCGCCTTTCCTCACCCAAATCCATAATAAGCTGGCTGCCCAGATTGGAGGTCATGATGAGAATGGTGTTCTTAAAATCAACGGTCCGCCCTTGGCCGTCGGTCATACGGCCGTCATCCAAAATTTGTAAAAGGACGTTAAAAACATCCGGATGCGCCTTTTCAATCTCGTCAAAGAGGATCACCGAATAGGGCCTGCGCCGCACCGCCTCGGTGAGATAACCGCCCTCTTCATAACCCACATAACCAGGAGGCGCACCGATCAGACGGGCCACGGAATGCTTCTCCATAAATTCGGACATATCCAACCGGATCATGGCCCGCTCCGCATCAAAAAGAAACTGGGCCAGGCTTCTGGCAAGCTCGGTCTTGCCCACACCTGTGGGGCCCAAGAAGATGAAGGACCCAAGAGGCCGGTTCGGGTCCTGCAGCCCGGCACGGGCTCGGCGCACGGCATTGGCCACAGCAGTGATGGCCTCGCCCTGGCCGATGACACGCTCGGCCAATTTATCCTCGGCATGGACCAGTTTTGATTTTTCACCCTCCAGCAACTTGTCCACCGGCACGCCGGTCCACTTGGCAACCACGGAGGCGACATCCTCCTCATCCACCTCCTCTTTGAGCATCTTACGATCCTGCTGCACGGCTGCCAGTCGCTCGGTCTCCTCGGCCAATTGGTGCTCAAGCTCCACGATCTTGCCGTAACGGATCTCACTCACCTTGGCAAGCTCACCAGTCCGCTCGGCCTGCTGCTCTTCAATGCGGGCCTCATCGGTCTGCGCCTTAATGTCGCGAATCTTTTGGATGGTGTCGCGCTCAAGGCTCCAGTGGCCCTTCATGGCCTGCAGCGACTCGTTGCAATCGGCCAATTCCTTTTCCAGCTTATCCAGACGCTCTTTGGAGGCGGCATCGCTCTCCTTTTTCAGGGCCTCGCGCTCGATCTCAAGCATGATCTTCCTGCGCTCCACCTCGTCGATCTCCGTGGGCATGGAATCAATTTCGATACGCAGCCTGGAAGCAGCCTCGTCGATCAGATCGATTGCCTTGTCCGGCAAAAAACGATCGGTGATATAACGGTTGGAGAGGGTGGCCGCAGCCACGGTGGCAGTGTCCTTGATGCGCACCCCGTGGTGCACCTCATATTTTTCTTTGATACCGCGCAGGATGGCAATGGTGTCGTCAAGGGAGGGCTCTTGGACCAGAACCTGCTGAAAACGGCGCTCCAAGGCGGCATCCTTTTCAATATACTTACGATATTCGTTCAAGGTGGTGGCGCCTACGCAGTGCAGCTCACCACGGGCCAAGGCCGGTTTGAGCATATTGGAGGCATCCATGGAACCTTCTGCGGCCCCTGCGCCTACCAGGGTATGTATCTCGTCGATGAAGAGGATGATCTCCCCCTCCCGCTTTTGCACCTCTTTGAGCACGGCCTTGAGCCGATCCTCAAACTCGCCCCGGTACTTGGCCCCTGCCACCAGGGAGCCGAGATCCAGGGCCACCACCTGTTTATTACGTAAGGTGTCCGGCACATCGCCGTTGACAATACGCTGGGCCAGACCCTCGACAATGGCGGTCTTGCCCACGCCGGGCTCACCGATCAGAACCGGGTTGTTCTTGGTCCGGCGGGAAAGGACCTGCACCACGCGCCGTACTTCGTCATCCCGGCCGATAACCGGATCAAGCTTGCCCTGCCGGGCCACATCGGTAAGGTTGCGTGCATATTTTTCCAGGGCCTGGTACTTCTCCTCCGGATTAGGGTCCGTGACCCGCTGGTTGCCACGGATGGAGGCCAAGGCCTTTAAAAAGCCATCTTTGCTCAGCCCCGCCCCATGCAAGACCTTGGCGGCCGGAGAATCACTGTCGCTTAAAACGGCAAGGATCAGATGCTCCTGACTCACATATTCGTCCTGCATTTCCCGGGCTACGCTGAAGGCGGCGTCCAGCATCTTCCTAAAACGGGCCGAGGCATACACCTGTCCTGCCCCACCGCCACTGACCTGGGGCAGCTTCCCCAGCAGGGAATCTATCTCGGAACGAACCAACTCCGGGCTGATCTCCATCTTTTGCAAGACGGGAATCACCACGCCATCGGGTTGATCCAACAATGACTTGAGCAGGTGTTCGGGCTGCAGTTCCGGGTGCCCCTTGCTTGAGGCAAGGTTCTGGGCATTCTGCAACGCCTCCTGGGACTTGACGGTAAATTTATCGAACTGCATAAAGAGTGCTCCTCCGGTTTTTCCTTATGGCGCATAATAATCGCCATGGATGAGGGGTGACAACTCACTAATATGGCAGGTTTTTTTCAGTTTTATTTCCTGCGTGCAAGAAAACGTAAGTTCGCCTTTGCTCCCTGTCAAGGGGAGCATGTCGAACTTTTGACGCTCTCTATTTTTTATGGGACTACTACTTGAAAGAAATAATTCTGGTGCGGATTACGTCGGGATGGGCCTCGATCTTGGCCACCACTTCCGGTGGAATCGGGGCCTCAAGGTCGATAATGTTGTAGCCGATATCACCGGTTGATTCATTGAGATAGCTGGCGATATTGATCCCGTGTTCGCCAATGGTATGGGAGGCAAAGCCGATCATATCGGGCACGTCCCGGTTGATCATGATGAAGCGGGTATGCACGTTTGCGCTGGGCACGGATTCGGCCGTAGGGAAATTCACACTGTGGGTGATGGTACCGTATTCCAGGTAATCCTTAAGACGTTTGGCGGCAATACAGGCGCATTGTTCCTCAGATTCTTCGGTACTGGCTCCCAGATGAGGAGTGGCGATTACCTTGGGATGGGTCAGAATGGCCTTTGAAGGAAAATCGGTAAGAAAGGCGGAAAGTTGCCCACCGTCCAGGGCGGCCAAGACCGCCTCATCATCAAAGATCGGGCCGCGGGCATAGTTGATCAACACGGCTCCCTCGGGTAAACGGTTGATGAAGTCGCGGTTCACCAGGCCTCGGGTCTTATTGGTCAAGGGCGTATGCACGCTGAGAATATCCGCCTTGCCAAGCAGCTCGTTCAGGCTTCGGGCCAGCTTGACGTCCGGAGAGAGGTCATGGATGTTCTCCATGGCCGGAAAAGGATCAAAACCAATCACCTGCATTTGCCGCAAAGCCCCGCCATTGGCCACCCGCACACCGATCTTGCCTAAACCGAGTACGCCAAGGGTTTTCCCTGCCAGTTCAAAACCGCGGAAGGCTGATTTTTGCCCCTCGACCTTTTTAGTGATTTCCTCATCGGAAAGCACAGCAATGTCTTTGCAAAACTCCACACTCTGCTGCAGGTTACGGGCACAGATGCCGAGCATGACAAAGACCAGCTCGGCCACGGCATTGGCATTGGCGCCCGGGGTGTTGAGCACGCAAATCCCTTGTTCGGTTGCCTTTTTCACCGTGATATTATTGACCCCGGCCCCGGCACGGGCAACGGCCCACAGGGAGGGGTAATCAGTGGTATCAACCTGGGCGGAACGAACCAGAATAGCATCGGGACTTTTTTCATTCCCATCAATCAGGAACTGCTCTTCCTCAAGCAGGGCCAAACCCTCAGGGGCGATCTTGTTGAGAACCTTGATGCGGAATTTATCCATATCTTTCACCATATGTTTTCTTTTCGCCCCCCAGATGGCTAAGCGAAAATTTAGAGATACAAGGAGTGGGAAGCGGAACGGGTCTGCGACTATACATCAGTATGTCGCAGACTCGAGCCACGACCACGACGCAGGAGATCGGAAGATTTCGCGACGCCATCAAAAAACAAAGGCCATACTGAATCTTAGCAGATTATCCTCTGCTTGATCCAGTATGGCCAATAGGCTTTTTATAGGGGATAAGCCTAAGCTGATCTATTTTTGATGAAACTCCCCGTGGCAGATAAGCGAAGACTTCGAGCAGCGGGAGATTACGTTTCGCTATGCATGTTCAATACAAACCCGGCAGCGACCTTCTTTTTTAGCCTGATAGAGGATCTCATCCGCCCGTTGCAACCATTCCTCTTTGCTCATTTCATTGTTCCACTGAATGAGGCCGATACTGACTCCCAGGTTGCCGCCGTCTCCGGCGCTGATTTCCAGATTATCAATCGCGCGGCACAAGCGCTCTGCCAGGATGCGTGCCGCCGGTCCGTCGGTATTGGGCAGGACCAGCACAAACTCATCGCCGCCCATCCGTACCAAGAGGTCACTATTGCGAACCATGCGTGAAAATGTCTTGGCAATCCGGCGCAGGGCCTCATCGCCCACTGCATGTCCCAGGTTGTCGTTTACCTGTTTGAAATGATCAAGGTCCATACTGGCCACGGTGATGGGATGGCCATGACGCCGTGCTGTTTCCAGCATGGGATCAATGCGTTCTTCAAAAACCCGCCTGTTGGCAAGGCCTGTCAGGCTATCGCGTCTGGCCTGTTCGAACAGGTTTTCAAAATCCAGTGCTCTCTGCAGAGGCTCTTCCAGGATCTCCTTACTTTTGTTCAGGGTCTCCACTTCATCTTCGGTGATGACCTCTTCCCGACGCAGGATCATCAAACACCCTTCTTTGCCGCCGAGCTGAAGTTTCCATTGCTGGATGTAGAAACCATCTTCCGTATGACAACAATCACGGCCCTGACATTCATCACGTTCAAGGATCGTACCTGCAACTGCCATTGCTTTACGGCGTTCCGGCCCATGGCAGGAACAGAACATATGCCCGCGACTTCCGCTTATCTCTTGAAAAGCGATAAGATCATGGGAAACCAACGGAACCAACCAAACAGAAAATGCCTCCACCATACCTTGTAAATCCGTGGCGCCGGCCAATCTGCTATGCAGGGCATTAACCTGCTTAAGCCATTCGGATTCACGTCTGTAATGGTCCAGCTCGACCATGAGGTGATCAAGGTTGACCTTTCCGGATGCTGCACTATGTGGAAAAGAGATTGCTGCGTTCATTGCCAAAGCTCCTTCACGTAAAATCGTTGTTTGCCCGGTATTAATGCTAATTCCGTGCCAACAACCGAAGAGAGCCCCCTCTGCCCTAATATCTCACAAACAGCCGCCGCCACACACCAAACCCAACATACTGAATTCACTTCAAAAAGAGTAACAACCCTAAAAATCATTTCTTTTTTGCCGTGATGGCTATCAGTGGCACGATGGGGAATTTTTTTCCTGTCAATTTTTTGTCTATTTGTAAGAACCCCAACACAAGGATCGGATACAGTGCTCGAAATCATGAGTAAAATATTGTAAATTTTTTTCTGCCCATGATGACCTCGCTACCCACTCGCCAGATAATCCATCTCGACATGGATGCCTTTTACGCCTCCGCGGAGGTTTTGGACAACCCGGACCTTGCAGGCAAACCCGTCATAGTGGGCGGCAGCTCAAATCGGGGCGTGGTCTCGGCTGCATCCTATGCGGCCAGAGAGTTTGGCGTACACTCGGCAATGCCAATCATGCGGGCGAGAAAACTTTGCCCGATTGGTATCTTTCTTCCGGTACGTATGGCCCGCTACCAAGAACTCTCCCTTAAGATTATGTCCATCTTCCAACGCTTTACCCCACTTGTGGAGCCAATCTCCCTTGATGAGGCCTTTCTTGATGTGACTGCCAGCACCAGGCTTATGGGCTCGGCTGTTGAGATCGCCAACGAGATCCGAGTGCTTGTCAAAGGGGAGACAGGGCTTACAGTCTCAGCCGGAGTGGCAGCGAATAAGCTGCTTGCCAAAATCGCCTCTGATTTTGACAAACCCGACGGACTTACCGTGGTGGAAGCAGGCAAAGAAAGAGAATTTCTCGCCCCCCTTGAAATTAAACGGCTTTGGGGTGTGGGCAAAGCCGCACGACAGATACTCTCACTGCTTGGGGTCAAGACAATCGGCGATATATGCTCCCTGCCCCTTGCACTGCTGAAAGCCAAGTTTGGTGAAAAGCATGGAGAGCATCTTTATTTGGTATCCCAGGGTATTGACGAAAGAGAGGTGCAGCCTCACAGGGAGATTAAATCCATCGGCCATGAGGACACATTTTCCCATGATTTGGTCAAGCTTACCAAAATCCGCCAAGAATTACTCAATCTCACCACCCGGGTCGGCAAACGGTTGCGCCTGCGCAATCTCACAGGCAAAACCGTGACCGTAAAGGTCAAGTATAACGATTTCACCCAGGTCACCCGCTCGGAGACGCTTTCGGCTCCGACAGCAGACGATAAACTGATATACAGCACCGGCTGCAGGCTTTTGGAAAAGACAGAGGCAGGCAGACGGCCTCTCCGCCTTTTAGGAATCACTCTTTCCAATTTGCAGGAAGGAGAGAGCGGGACACAGCTTGACCTTTTTTCCCCTGCAAAGCAAAGCAATAAACGAAAGGATCTTTACCAGGCCTTAGATACCATCAGCAATCGCTTTGGCGACTCTGCCATTGTTCCGGGCAAGCTGTTAGATGAGGATGAGTAACTAAGCAACATCTTGATCTCACATCTTTTTTCATTTTTTTTAGAAAAAAAACACACCTAGGACATCATATGTCCTACCTATACTGATATCCTCTGTTTAACAAAGCGAAACTGCTTAAACGCGATGGACGCGAAAGGAGGAAATCATGGTCAAAAACGTACGAGTCTATCTGGACAATGAGCAACGGGAATACATGAACAAGGTCCGCTGCGGCTTTATCGTGGCAGAGGATGAAAAGGGTGAGGAGACCTTTCACACCAACCTGATCGACAGCAGCGAGTACGATTCGGTGCAGGATCTGCTCGATGATATTGTCGGCATCTTCAAGGTCCGGCGCGAAACCATCCTGGTTACGGCGTAAGTTGAATAGAAATTTTGCCGGCTTTGAGGTCATCTGCTTGCCTGACAGCGAGAAGGACCTGGCGCGCGGATTGGGTTTATGATAATTTTAAAAGACCCAGTCAAACAACGCCCAGACATAAAGGAGCCGGAAATATGCAAAGAATACTCACTTTTACCATGCTTATGCTGCTCAGCACAGGTGTGGCCATGGCCGAGACCAGCATTAACCGTATCGCCGTCGGCACCGGTATTGAGGAGCGCGAACCGGTTGAGGTCAACAACCTCTTTCATAACGATACGGAAAGGCTCTATTGCTTTACCGAAATCGCCACGGACCAGGCGCCCACCAGTATTGTCCATGTCTGGACATACCAGGGCCGGACCATGGCTGAGGTTCCGCTGAGGGTCGGCTCTGCTCGCTGGCGGACCTATAGTTCAAAAAAGATTGTCAAACAGTGGACAGGGGAGTGGAAAATCGAGGTCTTCTCAGACGACGGCGCCCTGCTGGGAGCCACCGAGTTCATTTTGCTGGAAAAGAATTGATATTTCTTGCCACGAAACCCACGAAAAAACACGAAAGATCTTTTTTATTTTTGTGTTCTTTCGTGGGTTTCGTGGCTAATTTCTTTTAATACTTCAATCCTAC
>CAYLQA010000036.1:0-38828 GCA_964385695.1 uncultured Desulfobulbia bacterium
ATTGTCCAGCAGCTTTTGGCGTTCAGCAGGCAGGATGAAAAAAAAGGTTGCAGCCCTGCCCCTGGCTGAGCTTATTAAAGAGAGTATCAAACTTCTGCGCCCCTCGATTCCATCCTCCATCGACATCGTGGAAAACATTACACCGCAGAGAGCAAATGTTTTGGTCAACCCGGACGAGATCCACCAGGTGCTCATGAACCTCTGCTCGAATGCGGTCTACGCCATGAAGGAAAAGGGAACTCTGACCGTCTCTTTGGAAGAGCAGGAGCTCAACAAACAACAGGCAGCGAGCCTTGCCAATCATCTAAAGCCGGGCCCGTATGCCTGTCTATCCATTGCCGATACCGGCGAAGGGATTGTGCAGGACTCGTTGAAACGGATTTTTGAGCCATTTTTTACCACCAAAGAGGTCGGCAAGGGAAGCGGCATGGGGCTTGCCCTGGTGTACGGCATCATCGAAAAATGCAATGGGGCAATTACCGTGGCGAGTGAGGTCGACAAAGGTACGACCTTTCATATCTACCTGCCTGTTACTGAGACCGGCGAAGAGCGTGAAGGTGGTCGCGAACCCTTAAGCGCCCCCACAGGCAGCGGCAGAATTCTTCTGGTCGACGATGAGGTTGCCCTGCTAAAAACAGCGGCCAACATGCTGGAACGCCTTGGCTACAAGGTGCAAGCCATGTCAGACAGCCGGGCAGCCTTAGAGGCATTTAAAAAAGAGCCGGATATGTTTGATCTTCTCATTACGGATCAGATCATGCCCGAGGTCACGGGCAAGGATTTGGCCCAAGAGGTATTAGCCATCAGGCCGAACTTCCCGATTATTCTGGCCACGGGCTACAGTTCCCAAGTGAACGAAACAAAGGCCCGAAAGTTAGGCATCCGGGCCTTTACCATGAAGCCATTCAGCAAAACCGAGATTGCCAGGCTTATTAAAGAGTTGCTTGCATCTCAGGGCTAAGCCCTTACTTCTTCTCCATCTTGGCCTTCAGTAGATCGCCCAGGGTACCCATGGATTTTGACTTTTCCTTGCCCTTCTTTTTAAACTCGGCATAGGATTCGCGCTCCACTCTTTCCGGGCTCGGCTCGGCCTGGCCTTTTGCCGCCTCGCTGCCAGCCGGGGCGGGTAAAGAAAGGGAGATGCGTTTTTGCTCAATGTCCACGGAATCGACCCGTACCTCGATCACATCACCCTGTTTGACTACTTCGCGCGGATGCTTGATCCGGCGTCCGGCACCCAGTTTGGAGATATGGACCAGGCCGTCGATGCCAGGGGCAAGATTCACAAAGGCACCAAAGTCAGTCAAGCGCACAACCTTGCCGTTATGGCAGGTCCCTTCGGGAAAGGTGTTAAGCACGCTTTCCCACGGGTCGGGCAGAGTTTCTTTGAGGCTGAAAGAGAAACGATCATTCTCCCAATCGAGTTTTTTGACTGTCACCTCGACCTCTTGTCCAACTGCGACCCGCTCGTGGATATCATCCACCTGGCCCCAGGCTATCTCGGAGATGGGAATCAGACCTTCCAGCCCACCGATATCGACAAAGGCACCGAAATCGCGCACTGAAGTAATGGTTCCCTGAACGGATTGGCCGATAGCAAGGCTCTCCTTGAGCGCCTCCTTTTGCTGGGCTCGCTCCTCCTCCAACACCACCCGGCGCGATACAACGATGTTTCTGCCCTGCTCCGAGTACTTTTGGATACGAAAGGAAAGCTTTTGCCCGATATAGGCCTCGTTATCCTCAACCCGGCGCAAGTCCAACTGGGAAAAGGGGCAAAAGCCTCGGACATTGCCTCCTATTTTAATCTCAAATCCGCCCTTGACCTCTTTTTGCACGGTGCCCTCAACCGGGATGCCGCTCTCATAGGCCTCTTCCAAATGACTGTGTGCTGCAGCACCGCCCACGCGCAGGGTAAAGAGCAGCTCATTGTTCTTTTCAGACAAAAAGTAGGCCTGGACCGTGTCACCTTCCTGCACAGTGACCTCGCCATCCTCATTCAAAAACTCCTGCTTAGAAATAGCGCCCTCGCTTTTACCGCCCAGGTCAATAAAAACCCATTCTCTGGCGACCCGAACTACCACAGCCTCAATCTTCTGCCCGGGCTTCAGGCGCTCATCATCCATACTGCTTTTCTCAAACATCGCGGCAAAGCCTTGCTCATCATTCATTGTTTTCACCAATTTCTATTATCCAGCTCAACCTACTAAATTCCTCAAAAGGCCATGGGTGCTACAGATTCGCGCAGGTAAGCGCAGACTCCGAGCACGACTGGAGGCTATAGCTAGACTATGCGACCTGGCGTGATCGTGCGAAGATGTGGCGGCCATGGCCTTTTCTAACTTTTGAAAAACGGCACTCCAATCTCCACTCTCTCCGTTGTCATGGCCTCGCACTCCAGGATACAGAATCCCGGTTGGTACTCGCCCCCCAACATCTCGCCGGGGTTGACCAACAGGGTCTTACCGATCTCTTCTACTTTATATATATGATTATGCCCGCAACAGACCACATCAAACCCACCCTGCACTGCAAGGCCGCGGGCCATCTGCGGATAATGGGTAAAGGCTATTTTCCTGCCGCCGGCCTCCACCGCTCCCAGTACCCCATGGTGGGTAATGGATGGGTAACGCGAGCCGCAGGACTGGGAAATGATATGTTGATCACCCACATTGTTGCCATAAACCAAATGCGATGCCCCGCCGAATTTGGCAAGCTCCTTGAGCATAAAAGGAGAGATCAGGTCCCCGCAATGAATGACCATACTCACGCCGTAGGAGTTGCAATAGGTAACGGCCGAACGCAGATTGGGGATATGATCGTGGGTATCGGATATGATTGCTACTCGCATGTAAGTGCTCCAATGGCCTTTTTTAGCGCGGCCAAACAAACTTCGTTCTGCTCGGCGTTCTTCAAGGATATTCGGAAGTAGGACTCATCAAGGGTCATAAAGTTACTGCAGTTCCGGACCATTATCCGCTGAGAGAGCATCTCCTCTCTGAGCTGCTCGGCGGTAATATTGTCACTCAGACGACAAAGAATAAAGTTGGCGCTGCCCGGCATCACCTCCACCCCGGGGATGGATGAGAGTTCCGCAACAACCTTGGGCCTGGTCTCTTCCAAAAAGCTGACCACCTGCTCAACATAGTCGTCACCATGCTGGAGAAGGAACTCCCCGGCCAGCTGCGCCAAGCGGTTCACGCCCCAGGGTTTACGTTTTTGCGCCAGAACCTGCATGTTTTTTTCTGTTGCCACCAAAAAGCCCAAACGCATACCGGCGATACCGTAAATCTTTGAAGCGGAGCGCAGGATAAAAGCATTGTCCGGCAAATCAAAACGCACCAGGGACGGCTCTCGAACAAAGGGCAGGTAGGACTCATCCACCAAGAAATAAGAATCGGGATGGGCGCAGATAAACTCGTGAATAGCAGCACTTGAACTCATACCGCTGGTGGGGTTGTTGGGGTTACAGAGAAAAACCAATTCCCCACCTTGCAGCTCTTTTGCAAGGCGCTCAAAATCAAGGCGAAAGCCATCTTCGGGCAAGAGGGGAAAAATCTCCACCTCAAGCCCGGCCCAATCACTGGCCCTGCGGTAATCCGAATACGTTGGTTCAATGCTTACAGCCCGTGTGCAGGCAAGGCCTGCGGGAAGGGCATAGATAAACTCAGTGGTGCCGTTGCCCGCCAAGACCTGTTCACGCTGCACCCCGTATTTTTCGGCAAAGATCTCGCACAGGGTCTCGCTGTTGCTCTCCGGCAAAAAGCCGATCTCAGAAAAACGCGCCAGCAAGGCATCCTGCAGCCCAGGCACCATGCCAAAGGGTGAGAGGTTGCTGCTCATATCAATAAGATCACTGGGCGCACAACCAAAGCGTTTGGCCATGGTCAGGATATCCCCGCCATGGGCACCCTGCGCTGCATGTTCTTTGGCTATCATCATTATTCCTTTATATCACTGCCTTTTTCATAATGTTCAAAAAGCATTTCTTAAAGAAAATTAAGAAGCTGTACTTGATAACTATTCCCCACCCAAAGCGATTCATGGTGCCGTAGATTCTGGCGATCAGCACAGGCCGCTATAGTTCGCTATGCGGCCTGTGCTGATCGTCTGAAGATGCGGTATCAGGGATCACTTTCCATCTTTCAAGGTCATGGGTAAACCTGCCGCCACAAATACCACCTCATCACACACCTGGCCCAATTGCTGATTGGTCCAACCGGCAAGATCGCGAAAACGCCTGGCCAGGGCAGACTCCGGCACAATACCCAGGCCCACCTCGTTGGCAACATAGACGATGGAGGTCTCCAACGCCTTGGTTTTTTGCAGCAACTCGGCAACCCGCTCTTCGATCTGGCTGTCGCTCATCTCACGCATGATGAGGTTGGTGATCCACATGGTCAGGCAATCCACCAAAAAAACCTGGGTTTCCCACTGGCCATGCTCCAGCACCGGGCAAAGATCCACCGGTTCTTCAATGGTCTGCCAGTTATCCCCGCGGGTCTTAAGATGCAGGGCGATGCGGTGATCCATCTCAGGATCATCCCTGCGCTCCAAGGTGGCGACAAAGGTCTTTTGTTCAAAGCGGGCACTGATCCACTTTTCCGCATAACGACTTTTGCCGCTGCGGCAACCGCCAAGGATGAGTTTTTTTATTGGTTGCGTCATTCGTCTTTCATTACCAACACTTAATTTCTCGGGTGTACAGCCAGGGCAAGATACCGTGTTTGCTGAATAAACAGCAATCGTTTTGCCGCAAGCTCGTTAAGAAATTTTTCCAGCTGCTCCCCTGTTACCTGTGGAAATTGCTCAAGAAGGCTTTCTTTATCACAGATACCGTCACAGGCAAGATAAATCTTACGGGAAAGTCCGCGCATGCGATGATGGAGTGTGGGTTGGCCGGGCAACTCCTGGCGGATCAGCAACACCGTTCCGTTATCACGGCAGGAGAGGGGGGGAGCATACAGCGCTGGTTCCTTGCGCCTGTCATGAAACTGCTGCCAGGCCGCAACCTTTTTCGCCACAGGCCGCCACTGCCTGCGCTGAAGCTGCCTGTCGCCCCGATAGTCTTTAATAAGCAGGGTCAGCCCCTGCAAAATCTCTTTTGGAAAAAGCTTTTTATTATACGGGTGATGCACCTGGGCCTTGATGCCGTATTTTTGCGGGGCACAATCCACCGGACTGCCCTGGCCCAGAAAAAAAGAGGCTGTGGCCAAAGGGGCAAAGGGCAAAACAAAGTCAAGGGCTGCCAAGGTCTCTTGCACCTCGGCCTCTGTACTTTGGGGGAACTCCATGATCAGGTTGCCTTCAAGCCGGGTGCCTAGGGCCTGACACTCTTTCATCAAGGCCAGGTTATCAATGACTGAAGTGCCCTTTTGCATGCGATCCAATAAGGATTGGCTTAAGGCCTCGATTCCCACCTGTACCGTGGCTAACCCGCCCTTTGCATAAGTGGCCAGGGTCTCGCCACGCTGGTTGACGCGAATCTCGGCAAAAAAACGATAATCATGACCGGTTGCTGCAATATCCTGAAAAAAAGCAATAGAGTCTTTTACCGGCAGGGCGTTGTCCGTAAAGCTAAAATCCAGGCAGCCATGGCGCTCGGAAAGATACGTTACCTCGGAACGCATCTGCTCGGCCCGTTTCCAACGGTAGCCCTGCCACTGCAAGTTCAGGTTGCAAAAAGTGCATTTGCCCCACCAACACCCCCGGGAAAATTCAACCGGCAGTTCAGGTATGAAGCTGCTGTCGCCAAAGAGTGCTGCCATCTCCTGAAAGTAATCATCATAGTCAGGTACTGGCAGGTCACTGAGCAAGGCCACCTGGCGTGTAGTGGAAGCCGTTGCCGCATTATCATTATCTTCCCGGGCAAGAATCCCGGCTCCCAGTTCACCTTTACCCTTTTTCAGTGTGGTGCAAAGCTGAGCCAAGGGCAATTCACCCTCACCATGGATCAGGTAATCGATCTGGGAAAATTGCTCAAGCAGTGTCTGTCCCACTCCGAATGAACAGGAAGAGCCGCCAAAGACAATGGGCAGATCAGGGTAAATATTTTTCAGGCGCTTGGCCGCAAGCAGCGAGGCCAAAAGCTGCTGAAAGCAAACGGTAAAGCCAACCAGCTGCAAGCTTTGCCAATCCTGCTTACCGAGCCAGTAATCCAACTGCATATCAAGCTTTTGCCAGAGAGTATCAGCATCAAGATCATGCCCGGTAAACTGCTTTTTTTGACTGTGAATGTACTGTCTGAGTTCATCCTGTTTTTCCGGAAACAGCAAGCCGGCATAGAGTGCTTCTGAAAGCCAAACATGCTGGGAGATCAAGTGATACAGTTCCGTGCCCAACACCTTGGCCACCCCGAGATACGGGTGCAGGTTTCGGACCTGGATGTTACGCACATTTTGCGTGAGATACGACTTGAGCGCCCCCAGTTGTACCGAAGGCCTGTGCATGAGTTGCCAAGGCATGGCAACAAGTCCGACATGGAATAATCCCTTGTCTTGCCTGGGAGCAATGGACATGACTACTGCTCGAGAATCTCGGTGCCGGGCGGCGGGGTAAAGACAAAAACAGAAGCAGGCACAACAGAGTTGATCTCCATGTTGCGAAAACGCAAATCGGTCACAGAGCCGAAATGGTCGACAATCTCCAACCTGGTCAGGGTAAAGGAGTCCTTCTCCACCCAGATGTGCAGAAAATCCACCTGGGGGTGCTCCTCTTTGGGAATCAATTTTACAACATGGCCTTTGCCAATGGCAGGACGTTCAGCCGGGTGAACAGTAAAGTCCTCCAGGATATTGCCGCTGCCGACGAAAAAAGAGTAGGTCACATCTGAGCTGAGATACTCGGCCAAGGTCTGCACTATCATCTGCTCGGACTGGGCAAAATACATGAACACCTTTGTGCCGTTGCTGACCAGCACCTGTTCATCCGGCTTGGTGTAATCCCAGCGGATCTTTCCCGGTTTGCTGATCTTGATGGTGCCCGCCCCTTCCCTTTTACGGCGACTCATGGGGACCGAGGTCACCTGGCTAAAGTCCGCCACCATGGTAATGGCCTTTTCGTATTGCCGTTGGATATTCTCAGCAATATTCAAAGGAGTAAGCGCGGCCGCAAACACGGCCGGGCAGATATAAATAAACGAAGCCGCCAGTACTGCAGTAAATGACAAATATTTGTTAGTTCTTCTCATGCCTTTCATTCCTAAGAGGATGGGATGCGGACTTTCTCAAGCTCTATCTTACGGCCAAATACGCGTTTTGCGGTTTCAAGGGCAGCATCGGTCACATCTGAAACGTGATATTGGTTGCCGCCCTCCCGGCTCAGACTCTGCTCGATCTCCGGATGGCTCTGTAAAAAAAGCCGTAGGCTCTGGGCCACCTCTTCCGACGAATCAATAATATTCACCCGTTTACCGATGCGCGGCTGGATCAATTTTTTCAAAAGCGGATAATGGGTACAGCCCAGGACAAAGGTGTCGACCTGTTTGAGTTTGAGCGGGTGCAGGTAGCGGCGCAGGATCATCTTTGTTTCGCGCCTGTTTAACCAACCTTCTTCAACCAGGGGAACCAATAAAGGGCAGGCTGCGGAAAAGACTTTATAATCCGCCTCCCTGTCCTTAATCTTGGATTCATAGATGCCGCTTTTGATGGTTGCCCTGGTGCCGATGACCCCGATTCTGCCACTTGTTGTCGTAGCAACGGCCTTGGTCACAGCAGGGCTGATGACCTCAAAAATGGGTACGGAAAACTCCTCGCGCAAGATCTCCGAGGCCACACTGGCTGCGGAGTTACAGGCGATGATAATGATTTTGGCGCCTTGGGCCAAAAGAAATTCCGTATTTTCCCGAGCGTAGCTGATAATGGTTTCCGGACTTTTCGAACCATAAGGGGTCCGGGCCCGGTCACCAAAGTAGGCAAAGCGGTAATCAGGCAATAACTTTTCCACGGCACGGGCCACGGTCATACCACCCACACCTGAATCAAAAATACCGATCATATCTCTCTGGAGTCCGCCTGCTTATTGAAATTGCTATAGTTAACCTGTCGTATCACCCAAACATCCTACTACATTCTAAGCGCACTGCAAACTACAGCTGGACTGCAAGATAAACAATTAAAAAAGAAATAAAGCCTTGTAGAAATATAAGCGGATCAGGCTGCTTGCACACAGATGGGCTGCCCTGGTTCGCTTACTAAAAAAAAAGGACACCCTAAATATTAGGATGTCCTTTTTACTGAAGAGGAAGGCAATCTCTTCAACTAGATCCTGCCCAAGCCGGGGTGGGCAGGAGAACGTGCGTCGCTACACGTTGTTTACTTCTTCTTGCCCTTGCCGCTCTTTTTCCGCTTGGCAATGGCCTTACGCAGATTCTCCGGCAAGCCGCGATCTTTGCCTGCCTTTTTACGGCGATCAGACAGGGATTTGGCACAGAGCGGCTGGCGCAGTGAGAAGCCATACTTCTGGCGATACTCGCGGCCAGTCAGACCATGGGACTTGAGATGCTTTGGCGAAAGCATCTTAAACTCCTGACCACATTCCATACAGATGATCTTGTTCTTCTGGATAGACTTTTCCGGACTGATGTCTACACCAGCACCAGCACCTTCGACACCACCACTAGCAGCAACATTTGCTTCATTTGCCTGCAGCGATTGCAGCGCACCAAAGGTGGACTGCAAGGCTTGGGTGATCTCCTCGGTGTTCATGCTTTTTGTAGCACATTGGGACTGAACTAAGTCAGCCGCCATTTCCACCAAAGATTTACTCATTTTCATTTCCTCCACACAAGTTACTTGTAAGTACAACGGCCAACAAAATACCTCGTATCGCATACTTGAAAACAAATCAAGTACTTTTCATTACAAATGTTGTTTTAACATTTAACATTTACTAATCATTTTCACTTTTACATGAAAAAATATTGCTATATTAAAGGTCTTGTCCAGACAAAAAGCAAATACAGTAATGCACAATTTTCATGGGGCAATATATGCTCATTCACATTCATTTTTCTTCATAACAAAAGAGTGCCTAATCAACATTATCAGTGCCATAATTCCACCAGTCAATCTACACACACAAGGGAATTATACACAGCGTGAGTTAAACCTCGCGCCTCTATCAACAGGCTATTTCCCAGAGAGAAAAAGGGAGAAGAGAACAACTCGAAAACGATGAGCAGACAAAGTGCAATTCTTCATTTTCATTAAGCCTGCTATGAGTGGAATGGAATAAAAACAACTAAAAGAGGTACTGCTATTTTCTGCGGTCGATGAGAAAATTACTCCCATCAAGTTTTTTCACATGGTGCTTCATCTGTGATGCAACAGAGGAGACTTCACCATAATGTTTGTACTTGTTGCCACCGGTGGTCACAGCTGCAATGGAAAGACTTAATAGGCCGAACCGCGTCTCCCTGTTCTGCCGATCCTTACCGATAAATTCCCCTGCTTTAATATCTTCTGCAGAGAGAAACATGTTGCGGACCAATTCAAAGTTGGCCAGGATGCGTTCACAGACGGTCTGCACCATTTCTTGGCGAACAATAAAGACATAGTCATCACCGCCCACATGGCCGACAAAGCTCTCATCCCGCGCGACCTCGTCAACCACATTGACCATGATCCTGGCCACCATCAGGATGACCTCATCCCCTCTGGAGAAACCATAACGGTCGTTATAAGGCTTGAAATTATCAATATCCACATAACAGACCGCATAGCCCTCATCCAGATCCAGGACCCGTTGGATGGCCCGAAGAATGGAGGTATTACCCGGCAGTTTACTTAAGGGGTTGTTATCAAAGACCCGCAACATGCGCGACTCTGAAAGGTGGATGCGGGTAAGCAAAATTTCAGGGGAAAATGGTGTGACCAAGAGATCGTCAACCGGATAAAGCTCCCAATCCATATCCGCCTCAAGCTCACCACCTGGCACAACCAGCATAATGGGGATGTTGGCTTTTTGCAGACAGGCCTTGACCGCCCGGATGAGTTCAATATCGCCGCCAGCAGCGAATCCCTTTTCAGCTATAAGAAAATCAGGGGGATCATCCAGCACCAATGCCAGGGCATCTTGCAGATTGGAGCAGGCCTTGAGCTTATATCCCTTAGCCTCAAGCAGCACCTTGCCATCCATAGAAAGCATGGAGTCGCTGCCAGCCACCAGGATACGCGACATGGAATTAGGCGGCATTGCCTTCAAGGTTGGATTGGATGTCAAGGCTGAAGCCCTTCACATCCCAAAGTTTTTCCTCAACCTCTTCGATAATGGTATCAAGGTCACTGGGGGTTAACTCAAGCAGGCGCCAGGCACGGTTGCTTAGAGGCGGCACCCAGACATCTCCGGCATGACCATAGCCCAGGCAACGGATGAGAATATTACTGAAGTGAATAATCGCTGCGGGCAACTGTTCCTCTTTTGCCAGCCGGGGATCGTGGTGCGAAGCAATGGGTTCGACTAATTTATTAGGCAGGTTCCAGCTCTTTGCCAACCAACCACCGACCTCTGCGTGATCAAGACCTAGCACAGCACGCTCTGCCTGGATGCGGGAAACCTTTTTCTGTTGGACGATATCCGTGATTTTATCAAACTCCTTGGGCAGCTCCATCTTGATCGCCACCTTGCCGATATCATGGATGAGCCCGGCAGTACTGATCTCTTCCGGATCGCTCACCCCAAGGCGCTGGGCCAAAACATTACAAACCACGGCGCAACCCAGGGAGTGCTCCCACAGCTCCACATCCTGATCCTCCATGACCTCGAAGATGGAAGCGGAGATAATCAAACTCTTGATAACGTTAAAACCAAGAAGAATAATGGCGCTGTTTAAAGAACTGATGCGTTGCGGGAAACCATAAAAGGCCGAATTAACCAGCTTGAGCAGCTTGGCAGCCAGGATATGATCCTTACTGATCACCTTGCCCATCTGTTCCGTGGTGGTATCCGGGTCTTCAGCCATCTTGGTGAGCTTAAAAACAATACCCGGCAGGGTGGGGAGATTTTTTATTTCACGGAGCGCCGTTCTGAATTCGGCGCGTTTGCCTTCATCCATATATTTACTCGCCTTTTGCGGCAACCAGTCTTTCTTTGATCAGCTTCTTGACATACATGAGCGGGGCCTGCTTTTCCACCCGGCTGAAACGGACGTCGATATCGTGCAATTCCTCTTTAAGGGATTTTTCGCCTTCCATCCTTACCGGATGCCCCTCAACGGTCACAGAGGCAATCTCCATCCGCTTGAGGCGCTCGATCAAGGCAGGACTCAATTCCGTTCCCTTGCCGCAGAGCACGCGACCTTCTTCGGTCATCACATCCTTGGCCAATATCATGCCTTGATCTGCCAGGGCCAATACTATCTTTTGCACGTTTCCACCTTAATTTCGCTCAAAAAGCAACTCTCAACAAAACAAATTGTTAGTAACCGCCTGAATATTCAAGGAATAACCTAGAACTCATTGACAGATTCTTAATCAATAATTAAATTATACACGTTTTGAAAAAATCGCCACAATGAAAGTACACTCCCCAGCTTTCATATAGAGATTAATTTTTGGCCGCAGTGGCGGCCTTTTTGTATTATGCTCAGTAATTACGGAGGAACCAAGAATGCCTATTTATGAATACCAGTGCGAGTCCTGCGGTGAAATCACCGAGGCAATGCAGAGCATTTCCGATGAGCCGCTTTCCACCTGCGAAACATGCTCCGGCCCGGTGAAAAAACTTATCTCCCAAAGCTCTTTCCAGCTTAAGGGCGGCGGCTGGTATGCGGATGGCTACAGCAGCACCTCCAACAATAGTTCAGCAAAACCCTGCGGCGACAAAGCCGCCTCCTGCCCGGCAGCAAGCAAGTCTTCCTGCGGCTGCGGCTGATTGTTTTTTTACCCAGCTACATCTCACGCCAAGACGCATTTAACGAGTCTTGGCGTTTCTTTTTTGCACAACGTACACCGGCAATAACGGGTTTATGGTGCCGGGGATGTACGTTAGCGGTTCACAATAACCATGGCATCGCCGTAACTATAGAAGCGATAGCCCTCTTTTACCGCCTCCTCATAGGCAGCCAGGATCTGCTCCCTTCCGGCTAAAGCACTGACCAAAAACATCAACGACGAACCGGGCAAATGGAAGTTTGTGATAAGGTTGTCTACCACCTTAAAAGAATATCCGGGGTAGATATATAAATCGCAAAAGCCATCTTTGGCCTGCACCTCGCCACCTTCCTGGCTGGCAAACTCAAGGGCCCGGACAGAGGTCGTTCCCACTGCCCAGACACGCCCTCCCCTTTTCCTGGCCTCGTTCACCGCCGTAGCGGTCTCTGCTGAAACTGCAAGAAACTCGGAGTGAATGTCATGCTCGCGGATATCCTCTTCCCGCACCGGGGCAAAGGTACCATAGCCCACATGCAGGGTGACTGAGGCAATCTCAACACCCTTTTGCCGAATGGCATCAAGCAACTCCGGGGTAAAATGCAACCCTGCTGTTGGCGCGGCAACAGCACCGGCCTGTCTGGCAAACACGGTCTGATAACGCATGCGATCCTCGGCGGTCTCACCCTCTTCCCTTTTTATATAGGGTGGCAAGGGCATCTGACCATGGTGTTCAAGCAGCTCGGCCAGATCTCCACGATAGAGCAGCTTGACCATCACCTTGCCGTCCTCACGCAGGCTCACAACCTGCCCGGCGAGATCGTCCCCAAAGAGCAGCCTGCTGCCCACCTTCGGCCGTTTAGAGCTTTTCACCAGACCAATAACCTGCACGGCTGACCAACCATCATCCCCATGCTCTTCAGTGCCTGCCTGGGGGTATTCAAGGATAAGCAACTCCACCTTGCCGCCGGTTTCCTTTTTTCCAAGTACCCGGGCCGGAAAAACCTTGGTGTCGTTCACCACCAGAATGTCTCCCGGAGCAAGGAGCTCAAGGATGTGGGGAAACTCCTGATGCCCCAGGTTGTTCCGCACGCGATCAAGCACTAAAAGCCGGGAAGAATCACGCTTGGCTACGGGCTGCTGGGCAATGTTTTCTTCCGGCAGGTCATAGTGGTAGGAGGCGAGGGAAAAATCCTCACCAGAAGGCAAGTTACTCTTAAACATATTGGCTGATCACTTTTACAGAGTGCGGAAAAATTAAGGAATTAAATCGGTTCGCTGGGTGATATAGCAAAGGAGAAGGCCAACGACAATGGCCACTAAGCCCATGCCGCGCAATGCCCCCGGAGACTGCTGCCGGATCTGCTCCATCCAGCGCTGCATGGCCTCGGGAAAAACCACATAAGGCATCCCCTCCAAAATAAAGACAAGACCGATAACGGTAATAAACAGTTTCATGGGCCGCATCCTACCACGGGCAAAGGGCTGCCGCAAGATGCGGTAACTCACCTTAACCGACATGAAACACCTATGACTTCAGCAAACATCCAAGAGGATCAGCTCAAGGCCACAGGGTGGGACAGATTCGCGAAAGTGTGGCAGTTCGCTATAGCCCGCTATGCGACCTGCCGCACTTTCGTGAAGATGTGGTGCCCTGTGGCCTTGAGCACCAAAAAGGTGTGCAAGAAACAGGGCAAAGATGTATACTCTCCGGCCATGATAATGAGGAAAAAAACACGGCAAATCAAGGTCGGACAGGTAGCCATTGGAGGCGACGCTCCAATCGCTGTCCAATCCATGACCAACACCGATACCCGGGACGTGGCAGCTACCGTTGCCCAGACCAAACGCCTTGAGGCTGCAGGCTGCGAAATCATTCGGGTGGCAGTCCTGGATATGGAAGCGGCCCAGGCCATCAAACAGATCCGGGAACAAATTAACATCCCCTTGATTGCCGATATCCATTTTGACGCCCGCCTGGCCATTGCCAGCATGGAGCATGGCGCCCAGGGAATTCGCATCAACCCCGGCAATATCGGCGGGGCGGACAAACTGGCCCAGGTGGTGGATGCAGCCAAAGCGCACCAGGTACCCATCCGGGTGGGAGTCAATTCCGGCTCGGTGGAAAAAGACATCCTCAAAAAACACGGCCACCCCACACCTGCTGCCTTGGTGGAAAGCGCCATGCGCAATGTTCGGCTTCTCGAGGAGCTTGATTTTCACGCAATAAAAATCTCCATCAAATCCTCGGATGCCGTGACAACGGTTGACGCCTACCGTAAACTAGCAGCTGAATGCGACTATCCTTTGCATTTAGGAGTTACCGAGGCAGGCGGCCTTATTGCCGGCACGGTCAAATCCAGCGTTGCCTTAGGGATCTTGCTTGCCGATGGCATAGGGGACACCTTTCGCATCTCCTTAACCCGCGATCCGGTTGAAGAAATTCGCGTGGCGTACGAACTGCTCAGAAGCCTGCATATTCGTGATCGGGGTCCGGAGCTGATCTCCTGCCCCACCTGTGGCCGCTGTCAGGTCAATCTCTTTAACCTGGCGGAAGAGGTAGAACACCATATCCAGACCATGGAGACTCCGCTCAAAATTGCGGTGATGGGCTGTGTGGTCAATGGCCCGGGAGAGGCCAAAGAGGCGGACATCGGTGTGGCCGGCGGACATGGAGTCGGCATCATCTTTAAAAAGGGCGAGTTGTATAAAAAGGTACCCGAAGCAGACTTACTGGATGTCTTTCTTGCCGAGGTCGACGCCATGGCGGAAGAAAAGAAATTAAAAATGAATAATGAAGAGTGAAGAATGGGCTTCTTGCACTGGAGACTTAGTGTGCTAATTTTTCATTCTCCATTCTTAATTCTTCATTCACATTAAACAAGGTAACAGATATGCGTTTTTCAGAACTTCTTATTCCCACATTAAAGGAAAACCCGCACGAGGCAGAGGTTGTCAGCCATACTCTTTTGTTGCGGGCCGGTTTTATCCGCAAACTTACCTCCGGGGTATACTCCTACCTGCCCTTGGGCCTTGCCGCCATTCGCAAGGTCGAGCAGATCGTGCGCGAGGAGATGAACAGAGCCGGGGCCCAGGAAATGCTGATGCCCATGGTACAGCCCGCATCTCTGTGGGAAGAATCAGGCCGTTGGCAAAAATACGGTCCGGAACTGCTCAGGTTTCAGGATCGCCATAGCCGCGAAAGCTGTCTTGGACCGACCCACGAAGAGGTCATTACCGATGTGATCCGCAAGAACGTGCACTCCTATAAAGAGCTGCCGATAAACCTCTACCAGATCCAGACAAAGTTCCGCGATGAGATTCGCCCCCGCTTCGGACTCATGCGTGGCCGCGAGTTCATCATGAAAGACGGCTACAGCTTTGACGCCACCGAAGAGGGCACCGAGGCGACCTACCGAAAGATGAATGATGCCTATCACCGGATCTTTGCCCGTTGCGGCCTGGGGTTCCGTGCCGTTGAAGCGGATACCGGCTCCATCGGCGGCAGCTTCTCCCATGAGTTCATGGTCCTGGCCGACACCGGAGAGGACACCATTGTCATCTGTAATGATTGCGATTACGCGGCCAATATGGAAAAGGCGCGTTACCAGGAGCCCAAGGCCCCTGCCGAAACACCGGCATTGCTTGATCTTGAAAAGATTGAAACCCCGGGCAAACGTAAGGTACAGGCGGTTACGGAATTCTTGAATATCTCGCCCAAAAACCTGATCAAGACCCTGGTGTACATGGCAGAGGACAAGGCTGTGGCTGTCCTGTTGCGGGGTGACCATGAGGTAGAGGAGGTTAAGCTTGCCAACATGCTCGACATCAATGCCGACAACCTGCGCATGGCCGATGACAAAGAGGTTTTTGACGCAACCGGGGTGCCCAGCGGCTATCTCGGGCCTGTGGGTTGCAAAATCCCGGTTTATGCGGACCTGGAAGTCAGCCGCATGTACAACTCGGCCATTGGCGCAAACGAGAAGAATTTTCATATGCTGGGCGCCAACCTCGGCCGCGACTTTGAGGTGGAAAAGGTTGCAGACCTGCGGATGGTCACCGAAGAAGACAGCTGCCCTCTTTGCGGTGGCCCCCTCACCCTGACCAAGGGCATCGAAGTCGGCCACATCTTCAAACTCGGCACCAACTACTCAGAGGCACTCAAGGCGACCTTTCTTAACAATCAAGGCGAGGAACAACCTTTTATCATGGGCTGTTACGGCATCGGCGTCAGCCGGACCGTTGCGGCATCCATTGAACAAAACCATGACAAAGACGGCATTATCTTTCCTCTGCCCATTGCCCCATTTCAGGTACTGCTCCTAAATCTTTCCCCCAAAGACGAGGCCATAAGCGGGGCAGCGCAAGAGCTGTATGAGCAACTGCAGGCAGAAGGTATTGAGGTGCTGCTCGATGACCGCGACGAGCGGCCGGGAAGCAAGTTCAAGGACGCTGACCTTATCGGCATCCCGTATCGGGTCACAGTGGGCAAGAGTTTTACCAAAGACGGGGTCATTGAGATTCGCACCCGGGCAGACGGCAATACCGTAAGCAAGCCCCTGGCTGAAACATCAACTTACATTGCGAGTGAAATCCGGGCAGCTTTGGCAGCCTATGCCTAAGCCGACCTGCCACATACATGATTAAAATCGAATCCATTATTGAGCGGGCACGCGCCTATATGCCGGAGGAGGATCTTACCCTTCTCCAGGAGGCGTATACCTATGCCAATGATGTCTACTCCGGCAAGCACCGTCTTTCCGGGCGGCCCTATATTTACCATGCCATGATGGTGGCCGACATTCTGGCTGCCATGCGGCTGGATGTGCCGACCATATGCGCCGGTCTTTTGCACGGGGTACTCAAAAAATCCGACAATCCCAAGACCACGGAAGAGGAGGTGCGGAAACAATTCGGTGATGTGGCAACAAACCTGATCAAGGGCGCCACAAAAATTGCCGATGTGCAGTTTAACAGCCGCCTCGCCTACCAGGCGGAAAACATCAGAAAGATGCTGCTGGCCATGTCTGCGGACATCCGGGTCCTGCTCGTCAAACTGGCAGACCGGCTGCATGACATGCAATCTCTTCAGTACGTGCCCCGGGAAAAGCAAACAGAATTTGCCCAGGAGACCATGGACCTCTATGCCCCCCTGTCCAGCCGCCTCGGTATCGACTGGCTCAAAAGGGAATTAGAGGATCTCTCCTTTTCGTTTCTGCACCCGGAAGAGTATGAAGAGCTTTCCAATAAGATTCGCACCTCACTGTCCGACCGTGAGACCTATGTGGAGGAGGTCAAGACCCTCCTGACTGACAAACTCACGGCCCACGGACTCCAGCACTTCCGAGTATTGGGTCGCCCAAAGCATCTTCTCAGCATCTATAAAAAGTTGCAGATTCAGAACATCCCCTTGGAAAAGGTGTACGATAAGGTTGCCTTTCGTATTATCGTCCGCACGGTTAAGGAGTGTTATGAGGCCTTGGGTATCATCCATTCCCTGTGGACCCCGGTGGATGGGCGTTTTAAGGATTTCATCAGTACCCCCAAGGCCAATGGCTACCAATCACTGCATACCTCGGTAGTTGGCCTGTACGGCGAGTTCATGGAGGTGCAGATCCGCACAGAGGAGATGGACCGCATTGCCCAAGAGGGTGTTGCCGCCCACTGGGCCTATAAAGAAGGCAAGGATATCTCTCACCACGATGCCGACCAATTCAAGTGGCTCAAACAACTGGTGCAGACCATCCAAGAGCTTGAAGATCCGGAAGAATTTCTCGGTGCGGTCAAGGATGAACTCTTTGAAGCGGATATTTTTGTCCTGACGCCCAACGGCGAGGTCAAGGAGTTTCCCCGCGGCAGCACCCCCATCGACTTTGCCTACACCATCCACACCGAGGTCGGCAACCACTGCACCGGTGCTCGCATCAACGGCCAAATAGCGCAGCTCAAAACCGAGCTGAGCAACGGGGACCTGGTGGAGATCATCACCTCGCCCAATCAAAAACCGAGCCGGGCCTGGCTCAGCATCACCAGAACAGCGCGGGCAAAAAGCCGAATCAGGCAATGGCTCAACCAGGAGGAACGTGAAAGGACCTTACGGGTGGGCAGAGAGATCTGCGAACGTGAGCTACGAAAACACGACCTCAACCTCAAGAAGATCATCAAGACCGGTCACCTCAAGGAGCTGCTCAAGGCCTTGCACTGCAATTCATTAGAGGATTTGATGCGCAAGGTCGGCTCCGGCAAGATCACGGTGCTGGCCATTATCAGGCAGCTGCAGCCTGAAGAGGTACGCGAGGAAATTCCGGAAGAGATCATTGCCGAGGTACCGCCCCGCAAGCGGAAGAAAAAGGATCAGGGCAATATCATCCAGGTGGATGGGGCGGACGATGTTTTGACAAAAATCAGCCACTGCTGCATGCCTGTGCCGGGTGATGCAATCGGCGGATTCATCACCGCAGGCCGAGGCATTTCAGTGCATAAGGCTAACTGTGCCAACCTGCTTTCTTCCGATCCCCAACGCAGGATCGACGTGAACTGGGCAGAAAAAATCCAGGCCACCCACCGGGCCCAGATCCAGGTCCTGGCCCAGGATCAAAAAGGCCTGTTGGCGACACTGAGTAATGCAATCTCAGCGGATGATGCCAACATCATCAACCTCGAGGCCACAACAGCAAGCGGTGGAGTTGCCAGAATCAACATCACGGTTGAGATCAACAGCCGTGAACATCTCGTCCGGCTGCTTCAACACATCCGGCAACTTGACGGCATCGTGCAGGCCAAGAGGAAGTAGGCCAAAGAACACGCACATCACAATTTTGGACACAAAAAAACCCGACCTCTTAACAAGAGATCGGGTTTTGTATTTCTAACTTGAAGGGTACAGCTTAAGCAGGCTTTACCACCGCGCCGGAACGGATGCAACGGGTGCAAACTCGAACATGCTTGGCATTGCCGCCGGGGGTAGCCATTCTTACGCGCTGCAGGTTGGGCAGCCAGCGTCTTCTGGTCTTGTTATGAGCATGGCTGACATTGTTGCCGGTTGCCGGTCCCTTGCCACAGATTTCACATACTTTTGCCATAACGTCACTCCTTTATACTATTCCTGACATAGGACAGAAAACGAATCGACTGCTTCAGTCAGGTTACTGTTCCTACATATTTTTGTGATGAAAGATGGATTATATACATCTTCTTCCTATATATGGCAAGGGATTTTATTCTCTTGTCAGGGAATTTTCCCCCTGATACTCTTCTGGGCAGTGCATCTTCTTTTCTTCGCCATTCTTCCCTTTAATTTCTTTTTTTGAACCTTTTACGCACTGGCTTGTCTCAAATAAAAGGCCTCATGCAAAAGCGCAAGTTTCTCACAACAGGGCCTCTCAAATTTTTATTGACAGTCTCTTTTAATAAGAGGTAGAGATTACAGTTAATTAGCCAAGATAAACTCAAATATATGTGGTTATCAGTGGCCATCCTCCTCGGATGAACTTCAGCTTTTCAACTAGAACAAGGCGCGTATGAAAAAAAATAACAATGCAATTTGGCGTTTTTTTGCCTCGGTAAAACTAGCCCTTTTCGTTCTGTTTCTTCTGGCTCTCACATCAATAATAGGTACTGTCCTACCGCAAAACCAACCCCCGCTAGTTTACACCCAATTTTTCAACAGCTTTCTCCACAATATGTTCAGCATATTGAACATGGACAGCGGCGGAGGATATAACGGCCAGGGTCTTGCCCAGGTTGCCCTGCTTCTCGATTTTGATGACATGTACGGTTCCTGGTGGTTTTTAGGCCTACTTCTTCTTTTCAGCCTGAACCTCATTGTCTGCACCCTGGACCGCTTGCCCAACGTTTGGGGCATGGTGGTAAAGGATTACCTTGCTACACCCACCGACCGGCTGGAAAAAATGGGCCATCGCCTGGTCTGCTATTCTCAAGATTCCGTTGCCGACACTAGCCTGGAGGCTGCCGGTCTTTTGCAAAAAAGTGGCTGGAGCAGCAAACAGAAAACCGATGCGGGCGAAACCGTTCTCTTTTCGCAAAAAGGAGCGTGGAGTCGACTCGGTGTATACGGGGTGCATATCAGCATCCTCTTTATTTTTGCCGGGGCAATCATCGGCTCATTGACCGGCTTTAAGGGCAGCGTCATGATTCCGGAGGGCAGTTCCACCGACAAAATGTATGAGTACGGCACCGGCAACCCTATCCCCTTAGGGTTTACAGTCCAGTGCGATTCCTTTGGCGTTGATTACTACGATAATGGCGCTCCCAAGGAATATCGCTCACGACTGACCGTAAAAGATCCGGCTGCAGGTAAGGAATTCAGTAAAAAAATCGTGGTAAACGATCCGCTCGATTATAAGGGCATCACCTTTTACCAATCCAGCTACGAACCATTAAAAGGATTCAAGGTTCTTTTAGTCAATAAAGAGAACAAAACAGGGCAGTCCTTCCAGGTTCCTTTTGGCAAAAAAATCAACTGGCCGGGAACGGGTATCGACTTCGGCATTATCAACCAACAGGCCCGCAGTCGCATGGGTGATGTTGTGAAAATGAAGATCTGGTTCTCCGATGGAAAAGGCGACCCCTTAAGATTCTGGATGGATAACAACACCACCCGGACCATCTCAAGAGAAAACGGTGACTATGAAATCTCCGCCGGTCAACTCTATGCCACAGGCCTCCAGGTTGCAAAAGACCCCGGCGTTTGGACCGTATATTTTGGCTGCAGCCTGATGTTGATCGGACTGTACGTGGCTTTCTTTCTTTCCCACCGTCGTGTTTGGGTATATATTAAGCAGGAAAATGGCCGCTCCAGAATTCTTGTAAGCGGCACCAGCAACAAAAACCGTCTTGGCTTTGAAAAGGACTTCAGTGCAATTGCTGACAGTTTCTCCTCTCATCAGAAATTTAATAGCGGTGTGAATAAATCACACGGCGAAGGATAAATAAACTCTATGAGCGCCCCAGGCATGAAACCACAGATCGGTCCCATTGAGCTTTTTTCAAGCCAACTGCTTGAATCAACTACCTTTATATATCTGCTTGCCTCATTACTTTATGTAGGCATCTTTGTCTTCAGAGCCAAAAAAATCGACCTTGTTGCCACAGGCATTACCGTTATCGCCCTTCTTGTTAACACAGTCGGCATGGGTGTCAGGTGGTATGCATCATACCAGGAAACCCAGATGGGGCATGCCCCATTGACCAATATGTATGAATCACTGGTCTTTTTTGCCTGGTCCATCGCCTTGTTTTATCTGATTTTGGAGTGGAAATATAAAAACCGCACCCTGGGTGCCTTTGCCATGCCCTTTGCCTTTTTGAGCATGGCCTATGCCTCATTTTCCACCCAGTTCTCCAGTGAGATTCCAGCCCTGATCCCTGCCCTGCAAAGCAACTGGCTTATTGCCCATGTTGTCACCTGCTTTATCGGCTATGCCGCCTTTGCGGTAGGCTGCGGTATCGGTGGCATGTATCTTATCAAGGCCCGCTCCAAGGAAAAAGGCGGGGCACTACCCGGCAGCCTGTTGGGCTCTTTGCCGGAACTCAAGGTTATTGACGACATTATTCACAAGACTCTTGTCTTTGGATTTCTCTGGCTTACGGCCGGTATCATCACCGGCGCGGTCTGGGCAAACTCTGCCTGGGGCACCTACTGGAGTTGGGACCCGAAAGAGACCTGGAGTCTGATCACCTGGTTCATGTATGCCGCAACCCTTCATGCCCGTTTTACTCGCGGCTGGGGCGGCAAACGCATTGCCTGGCTGGCGATCATCGGCTTCGCCTCTGTCCTTTTCACCTATTATGGAGTCAACTTTCTCCTTTCCGGCCTGCACAGCTACGGCGGCAGCTAAAAAGGACACCCAGGCACCGAATCTTCGCACAAAAAAATAGGGTCGCATACCATGTGTATTGCGACCCTATTTTTTGTGCAAATCTCCGTCACCTGTGCGTCCTTTTTTTCAAAAGTCTCCCCTCTTTCTTCACCTTCACCAATTCTTTCTAGATATGTAACATTCTGATGTGCTGTAGATGTGGCATTAAGATTGGCCAGCTATACATTGGTATGCTGGCCAATCTTAATGCACGCAGATGCGGTGCAGCTGAATGTTACATTCAGGCTTGACAAGGTGGGGCTGGAAGTTTATAAAGCAAAAGTTTGTAATTGAATGAGTATTCACTAAAGTACGATTTTTTATAAACTCATCTTTAAAAGGGAGAAGGAACGATGAAAAAAATGATCATTGCAACCGCAGCCTTCGCTCTTGTTCTCGGCTTTGGAGTTGCTTCCAACACTGTTGCCGCTGACAAGGGTCCTGCTGACATGGTCCTCAAGACCGCAAAGGGCAAAAAGCCTTCAATATTCCCCCATGCCAAGCACCAGGCTTCCATTGACTGTGCTGAGTGTCATCACACCATGACCGCTGACGGCAAGCAGGGTCCTTACGACGCCGGCAACATCGGCAAATGTGAGTCTTGCCATGATGGAAAGAAGATCAAAAACAAGAAGGTTAAAAATTACATGAAGGCTGCCCATGCAAACTGCAAAACTTGCCACAAGAAGCAGAAAAAAGGGCCTACCAAGTGTAACGGTTGCCATAAGAAATAATTTACTTATTTCTTTATAGAAAGCATAAAAAAAGGCTGCTCATCTGAGCAGCCTTTTTTTTGTTGCTTGTACCTGCAACCAGAAGTCAAGGGCCAATCAATTCACACTTGGTCATTCACTTCCGGCTGCAGATTCGCTTTATTCAGTTGTTGCATGTTGTACACCTCTTTGACATGGGGGCGGTTTAACATGGGACAAATCCGGGACACGGCGAATCTAGATAGCTTCCGGCTCTCTATGTTGTACATTCTTAGACAGGGACATAACGCCACAGACGGCGGCAATGGCGGAAAAAGGTCCTAAGGCCAGGAAGAGCAGAAAGGTTGAAACGCCCCAACCAATCTCGCCGATCCGTTTTAAATCTATCTTACTTTGTGACTCATAGCTCATCTGCGGGTGATGGATTTTGCCCAAAAATTGCGTCAAGGTAGTCATGATCTCCTCCTTCGTTTGTATTCCTTGCCTTATGCGGCAACATCTCCGGACTTATCTTTGTCATCAAAATCAATCTTGCGAGGCACAAGACCGCTGGACATGAATGCTGTGCACTGTTTTCTTTTTTCAAAGGGGCAGTCAGCTATGTTCCAGCATGGCGTGTACTGTAAAAGTTTTTTTATCGCGGCTATGGAGATGCCGTGGCTATGGATCATATCTCTGAGGCATTGGATCCACTTGATGTCATCCATGGTGTAGTAGCGCCACTGTCCTTTGCGGATGGGTTTCACCAGGTTTTCCTTTTCATAGATCCGCAGGGTCCGCGGGTGCACTTCCAGCATCTTTGCTGCTGTGCCTATGGTGAAGATTGCTTTATTGTCAGGTATCATCTTTTCTTCCTTTTTTTGCTGGCTCCTGCGGGCGGCCAGTTCAGCCGCCCGCAGGAATCGTTCTCTACTGACTACTTATCTCTTAATGGTTGCCAGTGTTGCGAAAGGCTTTTCCAAAGAAACGCTCGCCGAGCAGAAAACCTACGCCAACGATACCGAAGCCGCTGAGGCATACCAGGAACTCAGCTGCAGAGGGCAGGTAAGTCTGGTAGGTAGGCAGGTTATCCCAACCGAGGTACTGGGGAACCAACTGGCCGGCTACAACGATGTCGTAACGCTGGAAGTATGCGCCAACCAGAACCATCAGGGATGCAGCAGCGAGGGCCTGCATGTTTTTCATGCGGGTCATGGCTACGATGGCGATGGGGAAGAGCATACCGATAGCGGTCTCAAATACCCAAAAGTTGGTGGCGAGCGGCCCATTGAGCATGCTCATGGCTGCAAGGCGGGTCTCTTCGGTGCCACCAGCGATGCTTGCGATAAACTTCCAAGCGGTTGCAACGATGAGCAGAATCAGGGTGGTAAACATTACTTTACCGGCACCCTGCATGCCTTCTTTAGTGGTCTCATCCATCTCTGCGCCACGAAGCTTGTATGACCAGGCAGTGAACAGAATGATAGCAGCAGCACCGGTCATTACGGCAGATGCCAGGAAGTAAACAGGAAGCTGAGAACCGTACCAAAGCGGACGAGAAGAAAGGGTTGAGAAAACAGCACCAAGATTGGTGTTTGCAGCTACCTCAGCAAGTGCGCCCAAAACACCCAGGGTGACAGCGAGGGAGTACTTCTTGGTTAAGATCAGGTAGAACTCAACAAACATGAAGCCGACGGCCATGCTGTAGAGCGTACCCATCCACCAGATGTTGGATGTCAGGTTCGGGCTCAACATATTATAAAGAAGCATGCGATGCGGATTCTCAAGCTCCAGACCGATGATGGCAAAACCACCGAAGATAACAACGATGGACATGAAGACCATCCGGTTGGCCAGAGGGGTCAGGCGATTGTGACCGAAAATGTGGCTCAGTACTGCAAGAAGACACAAACCGGTTGAAATGATAGCAAAGTATGCATAGTTGGAGATCAGGATACCCCAAGGCATCTCACGTGTATTTGCAAAACCGTGGTGATGACCAACATATTGGGCATACAGTCCGCCGCCTACACCAGCCAGCAACAGTAACGCAAAAAGTGCGGTAAGCTTGGTCGCTGTGGGGGTTGCCGCTCTTTGTTCAGCAACTTCAGCAAGTGAAAAAGTGTTTGACATTGTTACATCCTCCCTACTCATTTTTATAGTTTTTGTATTAATAAAAATTATTGTTTAAGATCCCCCGCTTTTGCGGGATTAACTTCTTGTCTTCATCGTGAATGCTTTTCTGAGAGAATTCGGCCAGGCCGCCACCCGGTGATTGAGGAGTTCCCTCTTGGAAAAGTCTTTGTTTGTGTTGCCACCTCCTTAGTGAAAGCCTGCTGCCTTTGTCTTAAATTCTTTTTGATTCGCGCATTGTCCCATGTCACTCCCTGTAAATAGCAATGGGCATGCCAAAGAAGATCTTCTTTTAGGATTTCTTGTCTGGAAAGTTAAATTTTCCTTTGATTGCAGGGAGATAAAGTGATGCAAATATCTTTATCCAAGTTTTCTCGCAAGTGATCGGTTGCATGTTATTTAACCCAGAGGACGAGGAATGATCCAAAGCGCCCAAAAATACGGGAGCATTATGCGCCCACACAGAGAGGTTTGCGTTTTAACGTGAAATAAATACGCAATATCAACAGGTTAAAAAAAGTACCAAACCGTACCCCTCGATAAATATACACTTTCTGACTTCTTGCCCCCAAACACCAGAACAAACAAATCTCTTTAAAATCAACGAGTTAACACCGAAATACAACATGCGGGCTACTTATGCGCCATCGCAGCACAAAAGCGTGGACCAACATTCATCCATATAATTGATCGAACAATCACACATCATGACTTGTGGATACCACTGGAGACAGCTACTTCAGCCCGTTTTTAGGCCTGTGAACTTTCTCGCACCGGTCAGATTGCAAACAAGGAGGGACAAGAGCTACAAACAAGGGAGGGGAACAAGGTGGGCAGGAACACGACAAACTACCTTTAATTTGACAACCAGATGTTCTAACAAGGTAGAGTGGGCATAAAAAAAGGCGGAAACCCTTTTCGGGTTTCCGCCTTGAATAGCAGAGCTATACTATATAATGATAATACTTGGCTTAGTGGCCGCCTCCGCTTGCAGCAGGAGCAGCACCGGTCAGCCTGTTGTATCCTTTCACACCAATATGGCAGGTAGTACAACGGGTGTTTGAGGCAAAGGCCATCTCACCATCATGGCAGGCACCGCAGTACTTACCATCATAGAGGGACTGCATGGTGAAATCTTCATTCTCCTCTGCAGTGCCTGCAGCCATCTCAAACATCTCACCATCGTGACAGCTGTCACATTCCAGGCCGGCATCCTTGGTGTGTTTCTCATGATAGAAAACAACAGCCTTTACCGGCTTGGTCCAGATGATGGGATCTTTAGGACCATAGGTGTCCTCGTCATACTCTTCTTCACCTTGAACCTGTCCACCAAAAACCAGCAATCCGGCCATGGCCAACAGACTCATTATCTTCAAGACGCTTTTCTTGTTACGCATCGTAACCAACCTCTCTGACAATTAATCATTCATGTAGAAGACATTAGGCATGGCACCGGTTTCCGGACGCAGTACCCAAACAACCTTTTCCGGCTTGTGGATCAGCTGATAGGCTTCGCTATCGGCGTTGGTAAGATCTCCGAAGATACGGACATCGGCCGGACATGCCTCAGCACAAGCTGTCTCAGTCTCGCCTTTCTCCAAACGGGTGTCGTAGCAGAAGTTACATTTATCAACCGCACGATTTTCCTCTTTGAAGTAACGCGCATTGTAAGGACAGGCTGCCATACAGGTCTTACAACCGATACAGCGCTTGTAAATCATCTTTACAATACCGGTTTTCTTATCCTTATAGGTCGCGGTGGTCGGACATACCCGAACACAGGGGGGACGGTTACAGTGGTTACAGAGCACAGGCATAAACAGGCGCTCTTTCTCACCATGACCGATTTCACGCTCCTGCTCCAGGATCTTGGTACGATATCCGTAGCTGGGCACGTGATTTGTTTTCACACAGGCTTCCATGCAGCGCTCACAGTCAATGCAGCGGTTCTGACGGATAACCATGGTGTAGTGCGGATTGTAGGGGAATTTACCTGCCGGCGGAACAGGCCCCATCGCACTCTGAGCATCCTTCACAGAAGTAAGGGACAGCACAGAGCCTCCCGCAAAGACACCGGTTACGGCCAGGCCGAAACGCAAAAAGCGACGTCTTTCTTCTGAAGGAAGGCTCTCAACACCTTCATTTTCTAACTTTTCCAGTTCGTTGATCTTCATCCTTACAATCTCCTCAACTTTATTTCGAAAGGGGTGCCTCTTATCACCACCCTTCCAGAACTTAATTAACAACGAAGAGAATTTAACAACTTAACTTCATTATTAAGTACCCTGTTAAAAAATCCTATAAATTATAATTTGACAAGGTTTTATGTCAAGTGCTTTTTCATTTCCTATATATAGAGCATGTCCTTAATCATCAAAATTTCAGGTGTCATGACGGGCAATTAAAATCTTTTTTTGATTGCCAGCAGGAACTGTCCCAACATGCTTTATACTTTGACAAATTAAGCAAAACATTATATGGTAATGATTCTCACATTTCATATCTTAAGCAGGCCAATATGACTGATTCCAACAAACAGGATCCATCAACCCCGGTAGCTGTCCAAGAGGCAGTCTTTATCGTCAATAAAGACTGGCAAATCACCTCTATAAATATGGAAGCAGAAGAGTTACTGGGCGTTTCAAGCGGAGATATTATCGGTAAAAGCTGCCGTGACGTTTTTAGCGGCACAGGTCGATTTGAGGCCCTTTGCAGCCTTTACGGGCCACTGGCCTCAGGGCGTGGCATGCATAACTTTCGCGTTGTCATGAACAAGGAAGGCAACAAGGACAACCGTATTATTCTTGTTACGGCCATACCGGTTCCAGGCATAGACGGCGGACTCGATGGGGCTATTATCGCCCTCAGAGACGGAGCCGACCCCAGCCAAACATACTCCCTGGTTTTGGACAGTATTGCCGACGGCGTGTTCACCGTGGATAAAAACTTCCAGGTGACCTCGTTTAATAAGGCCGCCGAACATATTACAGGCTGGGAGAGCAAAGACGTTATCGGCTCCCCCTGCCGCGATATCTTTCACTCGAACATATGCGGAGCAGACTGTATTCTTGCCCAAAGCGTACGGGAAGGAAAATCCATCGTCAACCGCTCCATCTACATTAAAGGTAAGAACGGCCGGGTTATCCCCATCAGCATCAGCGCCTCCCCTCTTTTCGGACCGGGTGGCGAGGTTATCGGTGGCGTGGAAACATTCCGCGACGTTACCTCTTCCATGCAACAGGACCTGATCCTGGACAGCATTGCCGACGGCGTGTTCACCGTGGACCGGGACTGGAAACTGACCTCCTTCAATGCCGCGGCCGAACAGATTACCGGCTGGAAGCGCGAAGAGGTAATCGGCAAGGGGTGCAGTGGCATATTCCACTCCAGTGTCTGCGGCGACACCTGCGTTTTGGCCCAGAGTGTGGAAAGTGGAAACGTGATTGGCAATAGGTCGATCTTTATCAAAGGCAAAGACGGCAACACTATTCCAATCAGCATCAGCGCAGCTCCTTTGGTTGACCCGGAGGGAGATGTCATCGGCGGCGTGGAGACCTTCCGTGACCTGACCCAAGGCATGACCAAGGATCTTGTCCTTGAGAGTATTGCGGACGGCGTGTTCACGGTAGATCGCAACTGGAAGATCACCTCCTTTAACCGCGCCGCCGAGCAGATCACCGGTTGGAAAAGCGAGGATGCCATTGGTAAATCATGCGGTGATGTCTTCCACTCAAGCATTTGCGGCGAGAATTGCGCCATCGCCCAAAGCCTGTATAGCGGCAAACCTGTGGCAAACCGCTCAATCTTTTTTAAAGACATCAATGGCAAACAAATTCCCATCAGCATCAGCGCCGCCCCGCTCTTGGACCACGAGGGCAATGTTATCGGCGGCGTGGAGACATTTCGCGACCTGAGTGTGGTCACGGAACTGCGCAAACAACTGAGCCGCCGCTACACCTTTGGCGAGATCCTCAGCAAGAGCGCATCCATGCAACGCATCTTCAGCATCCTGCCCGAAATCGCACACAGCGATAGCAATGTTCTGGTGCTGGGGGAGAGTGGTACCGGTAAAGAACTGGTGGCCCGCGCCATCCATACCTCCAGCCAGCGCGACAAAGGGCCTTTTGTTGCCGTCAACTGTGGCGCCTTACCAGAGACCTTGTTGGAGTCAGAGTTGTTCGGCTATAAAGCCGGCGCCTTTACCGATGCCAAGCAGGACCGCCAAGGGCGTTTTGCCTTAGCGGAAAAGGGCACCCTCTTCCTTGATGAGATCGGCGACATCCCGGCCTCACTACAGGTGAAACTGTTACGGGTTTTACAGGAAAAAATGTATGAGCCCCTTGGCTCGACCAAGCCGATTAAATCCGATGTCCGCATAATCGCCGCCACCAATCGCGATCTGCAGACCTTGGTTGCCGAAGGAACCTTTCGCGAGGATCTGTTCTACCGCCTCAACGTGGTAAAAATCCACCTGCCGCCTTTGCGTGAACGCATGGAGGATATCCCCATGCTTTGCGAGCATTTTTGCAAGCAGTTCAGCGTGCAGAAAGGCAAGGACATTGTCGGGGTTTCAGACAAAGCCCTCAGCAGCCTGATGCGTTATGGCTTTCCCGGCAACATCCGTGAGCTGGAAAACATTATTGAGTATGCCTTTATCCTCTGCCACGGCGGCTTCATTTTACCAGAGCATCTGCCTGAACCATTCACCCCCAATGAAAATGACATGCGCATGGAAAGCGGGCTGCAAATGCACAAGCCTCAGCCCTTGGCCGACATTGAGAAGCTGGCCATCTTCCAGGCCCTGGAAAGAAACAGCTGGAAGCGGATGGCTACCTGTCGCGAACTGAAAATTTCAAAAGACACCTTACGCCGCAAGATCAAGCAGTATGAGTTGAGTAATCCGCTTGAGGGCTAACACCCGGCGCACTTTTTATCTGCCCACAAAAGAAAAGGCCGGAAGGGATATCCCTTCCGGTGCGATGTATCCATCGACTGAGGCCTTTTTACCGCATCATCGCCCCAAAGAGGCGGGATACGCTTATCCAGCTCGCCCGGACCGTGGCCAGCCTTACTGTGGCACTTGGCACAGTTGTTATTGTAAATCCTCCGCCCTTTGTTCGGGTCAGCCTGCATGTCGAGCCAGCCGACAATAGGTTTTCTGGAAATACCCGGAGTCAGGGGCCAGCCTTCCTGCATGGCCGGATCAGTGATTCCCTCACCCAGCCACTCGATGTAAGCTATCATGGCATCCATTACCGGATGTTCACGCTCTAAGAGAACCTCACCGCCGCAGTTGGCAGTACACCATGCTATGCGGTCGCGCAGGTCACGATTAATGTTCATGGGCTTCATATAGTACTTGGGCTGCTGGGACTTCCGCGAGGATTGATAGAACGGGTCTGCAAAAGGTTTATTACGGCCACTGTCTGCATGGCAGTTGAAACAGTCCACATCACTCGGGATCAACACTGTCGGCATCTGCACATCCAACCATACCCCAACAAGACTAGGGCTTGTTTACAGATATCCCCTCATCCATAAAGGGAACCCAACAGGAAAGAAAAATGAAAACTGTGACCTAGGCCACATAAGAAGACTTTTTACTTGCTATGAAGTTCTTTCTTTGAGTCTTGCCGGAGCGGCAATGAGAACTTTACCCCGCTCAAGGGTGACCAGCCCTTCCTTGACAAACTGGTGCAACAAACGGCTTACGACCTCACGCGCTGTTCCCAGGTACGACGCAATTTGATCGTGGGTCATAACCACCGGCTGGTATGCGCCATCTCCCTTTGCTGATTTTTCAAGCAGAAAGCCGGCCAGCCTCTCATCCATCTTGCGGAATGCAACATCCTCAACCAGAACCATAAAGTCGCCTAAGCGGTTCGAGAATACCGCCATGACAAATTCTCTTAAGGCGGCCTCCTGGCCAAAAAGCTTAATAAAGATCGGGGCGGGAATGGCCAAGGCCTCTGTCTCGGTATCAACCGAGGCGCAGGCCTGATACTGGGTCCCCCCAAGCATGCTTGACACACCGAGCACACAAACCTCGCCCGGCACAACGACGTAGAGCGTTATCCCTTTACCGCTTGGCATATCCTTATGCACGCGCACCCCGCCCCTTTCCACTAAAAGCAGGGCGCCGCACTCCCCTCCCTGCTCGATAAGACGTGTGCCGTCGGCAAAGGATACAGGCTGTGTCCCCCCCAGCAACTCCTCTCGCGCCTGGGACGAAAGACCGGCATAAAAAGAAAATTTTTTTAGGCGCTCTTCAAGACGAACATCCGGGGAGGTGGGGGAAGATGACATAACAATCTCCTGGCAAGCATGAAATAGTAAGCCGTGCCGGAAGACTGCATATTGAACCGATTTACGCCGCCTAACAACACAGGCAATTAAAAGGTAATCGCAAACCTACCATTATTTTGTTTGAAAATCAAATAATTACCAGAATCAAAACACAGGAGAGAGTGCCAGCATGACAAAATCAACCTTAACGACACTGAGCCGGTTTGCAGAAGAGTTTTCCGTCATGAACATGCAAAGCGAAACGTACCCCAAGGACACTCGGAGTGTCGCAAGCTCCCTTACCTCCGTTGGGCGCATCTCCGCTGCTCGAGGTCGAAGTTTACACCCTGAAGGGTACAAGTGCCCTTCAGGGTACTTATCTGCAGCAGGGTTAGTGAGCGAATGCAATAAGGATAACTTCCTTACATAACATACCGGGATTCCCCGTGGCTCGGAGTCTTCGCTATCTGCCGCGGGGAGTTTCAACTCTAGGCAGGAGTTGATGCCCTAAGGGGTTCCCATCATCGTGCCCTCTACCATGCTCGCAGCAAAACCACACACATTCACTGGTTAATGTATTTCATCAGCATTTCTATAATCTCAGTGGAGTCCCATTGCGCAGGGCCAACGAGTTTTTCCCGGAGCACACCCTGTTTATCAACTATAAAAGTCTCAGGAAGCCCAGTTAGTCCATATTTCGAACCGATGTTATTAATTTGGTCATTTAAAATTGGCATAGTAACGCCGATTTTTGCTACAAATTTATCCCCTAGTGCAGGGTCGTCACTATTGAGTATAGCCAGCATTTTAAATTTATCTTTCGGCAACCTTGTGTAAAGTCTTTGCATAGAAGGCATCTCCTCGCGGCAGGGAGGACACCAGGTTGCCCAAAAATTCACAAACACCACCTGACCTTTCAGTTCGGAGAGTGTCCAGGTTTTGCCTTTTCTGTCCACAAGGGTAAAGTCCGGAGCCGGTTGGCCAATTTCTGCCACTTTTGGCCCAGGTCCACAAGAAGCAATAAACAAAGCTGAACAACACACCAAGATTAAAAGTGATAATTTTTTCATAATGACCTGTATTCTCCAAATATTTTATAGCCAATCGTGCCCGTTTAATTCGGGTAATTAGCACTAATTTCAGATTCAACCAATTGCTGTAATTGCCTGTAACCAAAGGTTTGAAGGGGTTTGCCATTGGCAAAGAATCCCGGTGTTTTTCGAACATTCAGCGTTTTGGCATCTGCAATGTCCTGTTCAATGAGTTTTGCAATTGCAGGGTCATTCATATCTTTTTTGATTTGCTCTATGTCGACTCCTGCCATGGGGAGAAATTGCCACATTTTTTGGGGTTGCGGGTTGTGGTGACTGGCCCAGTATGGTTGCGACTTATACATGATCTCCAAGGTCTCCCAATATTTTCCTTGTTTTTTGGCTGCTTCAAGGATTTTGACAAAATAATCGGCACCATCATGAAAGGGAGCATATCGAAGAACAAGCTTAATTTTTCCGGGATTGGCGCTCATCATTTTCTTTACGAAAGGATAAAAAGCTGCACATGTTTCACAAGCAGGGTCCATAAACTCAATAAGATAGACTTTCGCATCATCACTGCCAAGCGTCTGAGAATGGTCTCTAATAAAAAGTGAAGCGTTTTCTTGGGCCATAAAGCCATACTTTTCGGCCTGTTTTCCTTTGTAGAAAGAACTGCCAAACACAAAAGCTGCGACCAATGCAAGACACGCAAGGCCAAACATTATATTTTTCATTGAGATTTCCTCCTCTTCAAGATGATTAAAAGTGCAATTATTGTTGAAAATGAAAGCAAAGAAAGCAATGGTATTGTCAAAAAACCAAAGAGGGTGATGTATTCCTCTGAACAAGAAACTCCCTGGCTGCAGGGTTGTATGCTCTCAGGGATGATCCCGGCATACAGTAGGTTATGATATGCAGCCGTCAGCCAACCTGCTATGGCTAAAGGCAGAGCAAACTTCACCACAGTTTTATCAAAAGGAAAAAGGCCTACTGCTAAAATTATGACTAAAGGAAACAAGCAGATTCTCTGATACCAGCACAAGACACAGGGGGCAAACTCCATGACATGACTAAAAAAGACACTCCCCATGGTTGACAAACTGGCTATAAACCAACAAAGAAAAAGAAGAGTCCAATTATTCTTGGCCACTTGATCTGGCTGAGACATATCAAATATTCTCCAAAATTGAGTGATAAAATTAAGCATGGGTCAATTCATGCCGAGGCATAACGTTTTGCCTCTCGCGAAGAGCCTGTTTAAGTTGGCTTAACGGAACAAGGGGGCTGACAAGATGATGATCAAATTCGTAGTACTATAGTACTGAGTGAGAGAAGCGGGAGGGCAAAAGGATATATTTGAAAGTGGGGGACAGTAGCCTCCCGGTGAGTTGACAAAGTAAACTGTGGCAAACAGGAGGAAGACAAGACAAGGGGGCATCCTTTTAAAACCAGTTTCTTTAAATTATGCGGGGGTATTGATGAGCCATAAGAGCTGACGGCGATATCAACACACGATTGTTCATGATTTTCCTTAGAAACAGAGAGAATATCATGATGAGGTTCATTTGTAGGTTGAGCCGCGCTACCGGCGTGACAAGCAACTGAATAGTACTCCTCTTGTTCAAAGATATGCGTTTCATCTTGGTCGATGCAAAACATCGAGTCTGCCGCACCGGCTGATGATGACAAGACAAAGACGGTCAACAGAACGATTGTTATAATTTTCTTTCGAGGATCTAGAAATATCATTCTAATAACCGAAACTTATAAAAAGAGTGCTCCATAAAAATTACCAGTCATTGAGAATATGACATACCACAGCACTTTTTGTTCGCGCAAATTTTAGTTTCATCACGGAAAAGAATGTGACAACAGAAAACACGGTGATTTTTTTTTAAAGTTTAAGCGCCAACCAAAGCCATTCAATTTATAGCAAACCAAGACGTTTTCATTTGACAGTAGCCACATAAAAAAAGGCCGGAAGGAAAACCCTTCCGGCCTTTAAAATTACTGGTTCACAACCAGCCTCATCAACTGCGCCCGGCCTGTTTTTTCTTGCGGCCTGAAGCAGACTTTTTCTTTGCAGCTTCGGCCGCTTTGGCCTTTTTTTCGGCGACCTTGTCGCCAGCTACGCGCAATGAGCGCGGGGCAGCCCTGTCAACACGGGCTTCACAAATCTCATGTACCTCGGCAGGACACTCTGCAATCTCCCAGCAGGGAGCAAGGTTCAAGAGCCTTTTCAGCCCGGGGATACTGATCCCCTGATCGTGGATCATGGAGCGCAGGCAGGATATCCACTTGATATCGTTGAGCGAATACAGCCTGCGCTTTCCCTTGTGATGCGGGTTAATGAGACCCTCTGCCTCGTAAATTCGAAGCGTACGCGGATGTACATCCAGCAGCTTTGCCGCAACCCCGATGGGGTAGATAGGCAGATCAGGCCTAAGTGGCTGGATGGCCGAATTCTTTTTGGCCACCATAAGCATTCTCCTCGTCACCTAAATTAGTGATCCTCGGACAGATGGCCGCGGAACAGACGCTCGCCCATCAGGAAACCAGCCACACAAAGTCCAATGGCACCAACAGTGATGGCGACCTCATGCATGCTCGGGGTGTAAGAGAACAACGCGGGCAGTTCGTTAATGCCCATACCATCGTAGTGCGGCACAATCTGACCGACAACGACCAAATCATAGCGCATGAAGAAGATACCGATTACGGCAGACACAGAGGCCCAGAAGAGAATCGGCAGATTCTTGAAGCGGGCTGCAACGATCAGGGTGAAAGGAATCACCATGCCGAGCATAACCTCGCCAACCCAGAAGTTCACCGAAAAGGGTCCGCTGATCAGGGCCATCATGGCCTCGTATTTTCCATGCGGATGGCCACTTATACCGGAGATCATCTTCCAGGTGGTGAAAAACATGATAACTACGGTCAGGGTAGCACCCAGTTTAGCAACGGCTGTAAGAGATTTCTCCATCTCCTCGCTCATCTTCCAGCCGTTGGAACGGTAAGCGATCCAGTGAAACAAGATAACAGCGGCACAACCGGACATCATGGCTGAGGTGATGAAGTAAATGGGCATGTAGGGACCATGCCAGAACTCACGACCACTGAGAAGTCCGAAAACAGCGCCGAGGTTACTGTGCGCGGCAATACCGGCGACAACACCAGCCAGACCAAACATACCGGCTACCTTATGGTTCTCCATCTGCAAAAGAGCGAACTCAATAACCATAAAGAAGAGATAAGCACCGTACAGGGTACCCATCCACCAGATATTTGAGGTTGGGTTGGGGGTCAGCATATTGCCAAGGGGCATACGCCAGGGGTTTGCAATCTCAAAAGCGATTACCACAAAACCGGCAACGATGGTCATAATGGCCAGGAAAACGCTGCGCTTGGCAATGGGCTTGAAGGCCTCCACACCAAAAACATGGCCAATGGAGGAAACCAGACAAAGTCCGGTGGAGGTTACAACAAAGAAAACATAGGCTGCGATCAAGAGCCCCCAGGGTATCTCGCGGGTAACACCGTAGGCTTGATGATGACCGATATACATTGCATGCAGACCGGCTGCGATTCCTAATGCGGCAAGCAAAGCGCCCATGGCGATTGCTGCGTTGTATGAACGTGATGTTTCTACCGCGAGTCCATCCTGCGGTATGACACTAGATAATAAATTATTCATGGGATTACACTCCTTCTATCTTATTCGATCTTGTTACAAGGCTAACAATTCTTCGCTTCACAGTGAACCCATCACGGAAGCGTTTCCTCATTTGCCTGTATTAGGGGTTTGACCTTAAGATCAAATAAGGTATGGAGCGTGGCACATCCTATCCACATAACCAAAAACAATAGACCTTCCATCTTTATTCTCCTCAATCAAACTACCTGTATTCAGGCAACTGGTTCATCGACGATCTCCCCGGAATGGCGGTTCCAAAAAGACCAACCTCAAACGATTGACCAAAACTGCTTAAATTCCCTGCTCCCTCCTTATTTTCCTTTTTTATATTTCGGGTACGTCTTGGCGGAGACAACCCAACCTTTAATTCGTAAATTAACCTTAGCCTACAAGTGGAAAAGACCATTGTCAAGTTTTTATCTTCTTCAACTTCCCATTAATGGTAAAAAATGGAGTTGTTTTTAGCCGAAATGCAAATTTCTCATTTTCAGGAAATTACAATATCCTGCTATCCTGCAAGTCAAACTGACCAGCAATTAAACCAAAAATTTCCTTAAAAAACAAATAGATAATGAAAAATTTTTTTCTCAATTATTTCCAGATGATCCGTGATGAAACAGGGAAAACTAAAAAATATACAAAGTTTCCAACTTTCTCAAAATGGCGATATTTGCGCCTACGGAAATTGACCAGTGGGCGCAAATATCGCCCACCATGGTAACCCTCACGCAATAATCGTAACGACACGACATTGCCTAAAAATAAAACAAAACGGCACAACTACTTGAAATATAAGGATAAACAGAAAGACATCACAAGAAAACTCAAAAGGCACCCACACCTGGCACAGCTATTGCTTTATAAACAGGCTAAGGGATCAAGGCAAAATGCCTTTGAGAAAAGACACACGACCTTCTGTCTTACCGTTAACCGGTTCTTCTCATTCCCCCCCCTCTCTCTTGAGTTACAAAGGATTCACGGTGGCGGCTGTGAATCCTTTGTTATTTCTCCCCTCTACAGATACTCAACCCCTCTTAAAAAAACTGCGTGACGTTGCCCGAGTAACTCATTACTATCTTTAGTAAATCATCTCTTTATATAGAAGTGCGACGCATAGTGAGCCCACGAAAAACACCAAAAGCAAAACCCCTTTTCCCAGAAAACAGCAAAGGGGCCAGTGCAAAAAGCATCAGGACATGGGGCCACCTCCAGCTGGCCTGTATCCTCCTCTTTATCTCCTTCTGCCTTACCTTTATAATTGCGGGCAGTCTTTATCTCTTTGTGGCCCTGAATGTTCCGGCCATAAAATCACTTGCCAGTTACAACCCGCCGCAAACATCGGTAATTTACGATGCACAGGAACGGGTAATAGCTAAGCATTCTCAGCAGAACCGGGTGGTGGTTCCCTTAACGCACATGCCTCCGTTGTTGCCCCAGGCCTTTGTGGCAGCAGAAGACGCCCGTTTTTACGAGCACAGTGGTGTCGATGCCTGGTCGGTGATGCGCGCCCTTATGCATAATGTTCGTTCCGGCTCACGCGGTCAGGGAGGCAGCACCATCACGCAACAGGTTGCTCGCGCTCTGCTTTTGACTCCGGAAAAGACATACACCCGAAAAATAAAGGAAGCAATTCTCGCCTACCGCATCGACAATGCCTTGAGCAAAAAAGAAATTCTTCACATCTATCTCAACCAGATATACCTTGGCAGTGGTGCATATGGAGTTGAGGCGGCGGCTCAGGTCTACTTTGACAAACACATCAACGAACTGAACCTTGCCGAGATATCCCTACTCGCCGGTCTGCCCCAGGCGCCAAGTAGATACTCCCCTTTCCGTCACTACAAGCTGGCTAAAAAACGACAGGCCTACGTATTAAATCGCATGGCTGAAGAGGGGTATATTTCTCCGACTAAGGCACGCAAGGCCTTCCAAAAGGCCTTGTTCTGGGGGCCGACTGTGAGCTACCCTGCCGAGAATAATTATTTCCTGCACTATATCAGGGGATATGTGTCTAAAAAATACGGCAAGGGCAAACTCAAAAGTGGTGGCCTGCACATTTATACGACCCTGAACCAAACGATACAGAAACAGGCTGTAATGGCAATTAAACGCGGTACTGCAAAATGGGCCATCCGCCAGAACAATGTCGCAACAAACAAATCACTGCCCCAGGCCGCCCTCGTTGCCATGGAGGTAAAAACCGGTAAGGTGCGAGCACTGGTCGGGGGAACCGATTTTGCAAAGAGCCAATTCAACCGCGCCACCCAGGCACGGCGCCAGCCCGGTTCCGCCTTTAAACCAATTATATATGCCGCAGCCCTTGCAAAAGGATTGACGCCGGCAAGCTTAATAGAGGATGCCCCGCTGCAGCTGCAGGGCGCCACCCAGGAGGACTTTTGGGAGCCGCAGAACTTCAGCGGCAAGTTTTACGGCCCCACCACCCTGCGTGACGGCCTGGTGTACTCAAGAAACATCGTTACTATCAAGATCCTGCAACAAACCGGGGTGGGCCAGGCAATCAAGCTTGCCAAGGAACTTGGCATAAGTGCGCCTTTATCGAACAACCTCTCTCTGGCCTTGGGCTCTTCAGGCATCTCCCCGCTTGAACTTACCCGGGCCTATACCGCCTTTGCCAATCTCGGCCGCCTGAACAAACCGATCTTTATCCGCCGCATCACTCTGGCCGACGGAACAATCCTAGAGGATAACCCTCCTGAGGCGAGCCAGGTTATTGACCCAAAATCCGCCTTTCAGGTTACCCGCCTTTTGGAAGGTGTTGTTGATGAGGGCACCGGCAAGAGTGTTCGCACTATAAATACTGCAGCGGCGGGCAAAACCGGCACAACGGACAATAATATGGATGCCTGGTTTGTCGGTTACACCCCTGAATTGGCTACAGGTGTGTGGCTGGGGCATGACAAAAAAACTCCACTGGGTCATGCGGAAACAGGAGGCAGGGCAGCGGCACCCATCTGGCTGGATTTTATGAAGCGGGCTTATAAATATTACCCGTCAGGTGATTTCGAGATCCCCAAAGGCATAACCATTATTCCCTTGGATAATGCCACCGGCAAACCCGGCTATGAAAAGGGAGAGCGCGTCTCCTGGGAGGCCTTCCGCGACGACAACCCGCCCATCTGGCCCAGTGAGAAACCTGCCCAAGAACAGCCGGAAGAAATAGCCGAACAATAAAAAAAAAGGTTCTTCGCAGATTAGCGGGAAAGTTGAGAATAGAAACAGCGGAA
>CAYLQA010000037.1:0-38787 GCA_964385695.1 uncultured Desulfobulbia bacterium
AACCTGTGACCCTCGGCTTGTAAGGCCGATGCTCTCCCAACTGAGCTACCCGCCCACGCAATTTGTGGGAAACCTTATACCCTTCAAATACTGGGTTCGTCAAGCAAAAAACACCCACACTAACAAAAAAGCTAATGCTAAATTCCAGCCCCCCAAAAGAGGCCAACAACAATAAGGAAATATCATTAAATCAATGGGGCATTTCAGTGGCCGAAACAGTCACATCAACCCCTAATGCATCTGCAGGTAACTGCTTAAAAAGCACCTCACCCTCCTCAAGCACCAGGGCCTTTTCCAAGACCGTATCAACATGCTCGACCAACTCGATTGTGAGATCCTTCAAAATCTTATTGGGGATCTCATTCAAATCGCGTTCATTTTCCTTGGGAATGAGGACATGCTTGATATTGCCGCGCCGGGCTGCAAGCAATTTTTCCGTCAATCCGCCAATGGGCAAAACACGGCCGCGCAGGGTTATTTCGCCGGTCATGGCAATATCGTGGCGCACAGGCAACTTAAGCAGGGCCGAGGCCAAGGAGGTGGCCATTGTAATACCGGCAGAGGGACCATCCTTTGGAATAGCCCCCTCGGGCACATGCAGATGGATATCAAGCTTCTGGTAAAAATCCGGCAAAAGTCCGAGCTGGATCGCTCGCGTTCTCACATAACTGAGAGCAGCCTGGGCCGACTCTTGCATCACATCACCAAGCTTACCGGTCACAATGAGTTTTCCGCCACCGGGCATCAGGGCCGCTTCAATTTGCAGCAACTCACCACCAACCTCGGTCCAGGCAAGTCCGGTGGTCAGGCCGACCTTGTCCTTCTCCTCGGCCAGACCAAAACGGTAACGTGGAATGCCAAGATATTTACTGGTAGAGGGAGCGGTGATGCGATATTTTTTACTCGTTTTCTTTTTCTGGCGATCACGGGCAACCTTTCGGCAGATCGCGGCAATATTACGTTCAAGGTTACGCACGCCAGCCTCACGGGTATAACGACGAATGACCTCAAGAACGGCCCCTTCGTTCAAGGTAATATCACCTTTAGCAAAACCGTTAGCCTCCAGCTGTTTGGGCACCAAAAAACCTTGGGCAATCTTTAGCTTGTCCTCTTCCGTATAACCATTGAGCTTAATCACCTCCATCCTGTCCTGCAAAGGCCCGGGGATGGAAGGCAGATTGTTGGCTGTAGTTATAAAAAAGACATCGGACAAATCGTAATCAAGGTCCAGATAATGATCGTTAAAGGAATTATTCTGCTCTGGGTCCAGAACCTCAAGCATGGCAGCGGAAGGATCGCCTCGAAAATCCATGCTCATCTTATCCACCTCATCAAGGCAGATAACAGGATTGACAACCTTTGCCTTTTGCATGGATTGGATAATCTTGCCGGCCATGGCCCCGATATAGGTCCGGCGATGCCCTCTGATCTCAGCCTCGTCACGAACGCCGCCAAGGGAGAGACGGACAAATTTGCGCCCCATGGCCCTGGCCACGGATTTACAAAGGGAGGTCTTACCAACACCAGGAGGACCGACCAGACAAAGGATTGGCCCCTTAATTTTATCTACCTGGGCCTGCACGGCCAAATACTCAAGAATGCGTTCCTTTGGCTTTAATAGTCCGTAATGATCCTCTTCCAGAATATTCTCAGCCTCTTTGATATCAATGGCATCTTCGGTCTTCTCAGTCCAAGGCAGGCTCAAAATGCAATCGATGTAATTCCTTACCACTGTCGCCTCAGCAGACATGGCAGGCATCATTTTCAGCTTTTTAAATTCCTGCTCGGCTTTGGCCTTGGCAGCCTCGGGAAGATTTTTTTCCTGGATGGCCTTTTCAAGCTCATCCATCTCAGAAGCTCCATCATCAGAGGTGCCCATCTCGCTTTGGATGGCGCGCATCTGCTCGGCAAGATAGTAATCCTTCTGGGTCTTATCCATCTTCTTCTTGACCTTGCCGCGAATGGACTCTTCCAGTTCGGCAATCTCAATCTCTTTATGGATAAGAGAGAGGATCATCTCCAAGCGCTCACTCAGAGAAAAGGTGGAGAGGATCTCCTGTTTTTCCTTAACCCCGATGGGCAGGTGTGCGGCCAGCACGTCACAAAACTTTGCCGGATTATCAATGCGGGCCAGTGACTTCACCACCTCACCCGGCACCTTCTTATTGTATTTGATGTACTGCTTAAAAGAGGTCTGAATTTCCCGGATATAGGCAACCTCGCCAGGCCCTGCCTCTACATCGGCGACATCTTCTTCAAGTTGGACGATGAAGTATTCGGTATTGGCCAGATGCTTTACAATCGTTGCCCGGCGCTTGCCCTCAACCAAGGCCTTGATGGTCCCGTCCGGAAGACGCAAGAGCTGCATAACAGAGGCAATGGTACCGACCTCATGCACACTCTCTTCGCTGGGATCATCCTCAGAGGCATCAAGCTGGGTAGCCAGAAAAATCTCGCTGCGTTTGGCCATGGCCTCTTCCAAGGCCTTGATGGAGCGCTCCCGCCCTACAACCAAGGGAGCAACCATGTGCGGAAAGATCACGATGTCCCGTAGGGGCATCATGGGATAGACATGCTGTTCAGGATCAAACTGAGCCATACGTCACAAACTCATATTTTAGGGGAGAGGCGGACAAACGTCAGGCGCTTTTCTTGGACTCGCTCTCATTGTCGTATAAGACAACAGGGTCATCACCGTTGACAATCACCTGTTCGCTGATCACACACTCCCGTACGTTATCTTTGGAAGGCAGCTCATACATTATATTGAGCATTGCCTGCTCCATGATGGCTCGCAGGCCACGGGCCCCGGATTTACGTTTTATTGCCTCTTTGGCAATGGAGTTCAACGCACCTTCCGTAAAGCGTAAACGAATATTGTCAAACTCAAACAGTCGCTCGTACTGTTTGGTCAGTGCATTTTTGGGTTCTTTTAAAATGCGGACAAGGTCATCTTCCTGCAGCTCTTCCATGGTGGCAACAACAGGCAGACGACCGACCAACTCGGGGATCAAGCCGAAACGCAGCAGATCCTCGGCCTGAACCTGGGCCAGGATCTCACCCATGGATTTTTTGGGTTTACCCACGACCTTGGCTCCGAAACCCATGGATTTGGTGCCGGTACGGGATTTGATGACATTATCAAGATTTACGAATGCACCACCGCAGATAAAAAGGATATTGGTAGTGTCGATCTTGATATACTCTTGCTGCGGATGCTTGCGCCCACCTTTTGGTGGCACGCTGGCCATGGTGCCCTCAATAATCTTCAGCAAGGCCTGCTGAACACCCTCGCCGGAAACATCGCGGGTGATGGAAGCACTGTCCGATTTCCTGGCAATCTTATCAATCTCGTCAATGTAGATAATACCGCGACTGGCTCGGTCTACATCATGATCCGCGGCCTGCAGCAGGCTGACGAGAATATTTTCCACATCTTCGCCCACATAACCGGCCTCGGTCAATGTCGTGGCATCGGCCATGGCAAAGGGCACATTAAGAATCTTTGCCAGGGTTTGAGCAAGCAGGGTTTTACCGCTACCGGTCGGACCGGCAAGTAGGATGTTACTCTTTTGCAACTCAACATCATTGAGCTCGCCATGAAGCTGGGCATCGATCCGCTTATAATGATTATGCACCGCCACGGCCAAAACACGCTTGGCCTGCTCCTGCCCGATAACATACTCGTCAAGATGGTCTTTGATCGCCATGGGCTTTAGGATAGCGGCCTCTGTCTGGGCCTCAAGTTCCTGCTGCCGGTCTTCGCTGACGATCTCATTACAAAGATCAATACACTCGTTACATATATATACAGTGGGTCCGGCAATCAGTTTTTTAACTTCATCCTGGCTTTTGCCACAAAAGGAACAGGTAACCTCAATTTCGCCGTTGTTCTGGTCCTTAGCCATAATCGCTATTCCTCTTCAGGGTTTTTCCTTTCTGTCAGCACTTTATCGATTATACCATATTTCTTGGCCTCGACAGCACCCATAAAAAAGTCGCGCTCAGTGTCGTTTTGGATCTTCTTCATTTTTTGTCCACTGTGCTCGACAAGAATTGAATTCAAAGTTTTACGCATGCGCAAAATCTCGTTGGCGTGGATCTCGATATCCGTTGCCTGGCCTTGGAAGCCGCCCATGGGCTGATGCAACATGATGCGTGAATGAGGCAAGGCGTAGCGCTTGCCATTGGTCCCGGCAGCGAGCAAAACCGCGCCCATGCTTGCCGCTTGTCCCATACACAGGGTAGCGATGTCGCATTTCACATAGCGCATGGTATCGTAAATGGCCAATCCAGCAGTCACAACGCCTCCCGGGGAATTGACGTAAAAGGTAATATCCTTGTCCGGATCCTCTGCCTCAAGAAAGAGAATCTGGGCAATTATTATATTTGCTATATCGTCATTAATGGCCGATCCCAAAAATATAATTCGCTCTTTGAGCAGTCTGGAGTAGATATCAAAGGCGCGCTCGCCGCGCGGACTCTGCTCAACCACCATGGGTATCATGTTCATAGGCCCCTCCTCGGGTCTTATGCTTCAGCTTCTTCTTCGTTTGCTGCCTCAGCAGGTACGGTTTCAATTGTTGCAGCATCCATCAGGTAAGTCAAAATTTTCTCATTCAGCAACTCGGCCAAGAACGGCATCAGGTCATCACGGCTCTGGAAAAACTTTTTCACCTCGGGAACCTGCATGTTGTACTGGTCTGCAATACGCTGAAAACCTGCATCAATATCTTCATTCTCAAGCTTGACCTCTTCAACCTCGGCAACCTTTTTCAGAATGAAGTCACCTTTTACGCGGGACTCAGCCACCGGCTTGTATTGCTCGACCAGGTTGTCGCGATTCATCCCGGCAGACTCAAGGGTCATGGCCTGTTGTTGCAGGTTGTTCTCAAGTTCTTTGATCAGGTTATCGATCTCATAGGCAACCAAACGCGGCGGAATCTCGAAATCATGGTTCTCAATAAGCTTCTTCATAAGCTTGTCGTTGAGGCTTCCCTTGTCCGCATCTTCTTTAGCGGCCAAACGTGTTTTTTTGATGTTGTCCTTCAGGTCACCAAGGGTCTTAAAATCCTTGTTTACCTCCTGGGCAAACTCATCGTTGAGCTCAGGCATCTGGCGCTCTTTCACTTCTTTGACATTGATTTTGAACTCGACTTTTTTCCCAGCCAGAACTGGGTTTTCAAAGGTTTCAGGAAAATCAACCTCCTGGGCAACCTCATCGCCTTTTTTAAAGCCGACAAGTTTATCCTCAAATTCCTGGCCGTATTGGCCTGAACCAACATCGATGGAGTAATTCTCACCCACAACCTGCTTCATGGCGTTGCCATTATGAAAGCCCTGAAAATCAACCACTGCCAGGTCGCCCTTTTCAATACCGCGATCGGTCACGGTCTGCAGAGGAGCCATCTGTTTCTGCAATGCGACAAGCTCTGCCTCAAGCTCATCATCGGTCACAGTGAGTTCGGTTTGCTCAATGACCAGTCCTTTATACTCGCCAAGCTCAAAATCAGGGCGAACATCGACATAGGCTTCATAATAAAAGGTGCCATCATCGCCAAACTTCTGGTCTTTGATCTCAGGATGGACAACTGCCTCAATGCTGGACTGCTCAAGCGCGTCAAAATAAGACTCCTGGATCAATTTCTCCGCCACATCATTTTCCACCTTGGGGCCGTAATTTTTCTCCAGCACCTTGCGGGGAATTTTACCCTTACGAAACCCCTTTAACGAGGCCTCGCTATTGAGCTTTTTATAAGCTGCATCCAGCTCTTTGGAAACCATGTCACCGGGCAGGGTGATAACCATCTTTTTTGTAAGACCGCTCACATCTTCAACATTGATCTGCATCGAAAACCTTCCTTTCAATATAAAAGCTTACGCCGTGTGCTTGCGTCACACCGCTCTTCTTATGAGGATATCTTTCTGTCGTAGGGGACGAATTTTCCTCGTCTGACGAATACCAGCCACACTTGGCAGGTAGGTTGGACTGTTAAGTGTGGTGCGAGAGGGGGGACTCGAACCCCCACACCATGGGTACTGGTTCCTAAGACCAGCGCGTCTACCAATTCCGCCACTCTCGCTTGAACCGGAAAAAATAAACAACTTTAACAACACAGTCAAGGTCTGCCTTTCTTTCAATCTTAATAAAGGTGTTTTTCTCATTTTTTTCAGAGGTGGCACAAATCGTCTTGCTCCCCTTACAAACACTTCCACCCCAGGCAGTGCCGATCCTGAAATTCATTGACTTTTCATGCCATTATTGATAGCAAATAGTGCTTGGTTTTTTGGTGATTTTTTGCAGAAAAGATAAAGAGGAATTTCCATGACAACTGATAATGGTGGCACCCGCTTTCAAGCCAATGGCATGGCGACACTTATCGGCAGCCTGCCGGAAAAACAGCACCAAGCCGCAATGGACCTGATTCTGGCCCACACTCCAGATATTCCTCTTTGGCCCCAGCTCCCAAGTTTTCCTTTGGAGGGCATGCTCAGCCAATTTATCGAAGGTATGCCCGGCATTGTCGAAGAGAATGAGCGGACCTACTTTAACATTGCAACCGATACATTTGAAGAGGAGATGGTGGCCTATTTTGAACAATATCTCATGGCCGTCGAAGATCTCTCTCTTTTAAACGATTCTCCCTTTGCCGTGAGCCAAAAACGGGCACAAGGGCTTTACACATTAAAAGACACCATCCCCAACCAGCCTCAGGTCAAGGCCGTCAAAGGCCAGATCACCGGCCCCTTTACCCTGCTGACAGGCCTGAGCGATGTGGAAAAACGCGCTGCTTATTATGACCCGACTATCAGGGAGATGGGGGTGAAAGGACTCTCCTTAAAGGCTGCCTGGCAGACCGCATTTTTGAAGCAACTGAACCTGCCGGTCTTGGTGTTTATAGACGAGCCAGCCTTGGCAGGCTTGGGCTCATCCCAGTTTATCAGTGTCTCTCTTGATGACATCGGCCAGGATCTCAACGAGGTCATTGGCGCCATTCACATGGCAGATGGTCTCGCCGGTGTGCATGTCTGTGCCAACACGGACTGGGATTTTCTTCTTGGCACGGATCTGGATGTGCTCAGTTTTGATGCCTATGGATTTTACGACCGCCTGATGTCCAGTAAAGAGAGTGTATATAAATTCCTCGAACGTGGGGGCACCATTGCCTGGGGTATCATTCCCACCGGCAGGACAGAAGACATTGACAAGGAAAGCGTGGAAAGCCTGAGCGAGCTGTGGCACAAGCAGGCCCAGGAACTGGTGAATGACAAGTGGGATATCCCTGCCCTTTTAGGCCAAACCCTGATCACCCCAAGCTGCGGCACCGGCTCACTGAGCCTTGAATATGCGACAAAGGTCCTCAAACTCACCCAAGGGGTCTCGGAAAAACTCCGCGTACAATATTTATAATCTCTTCCCATGGCCAAAACAAAATTTGGCCACGTATTAATAAGGTATAAGATCAATCATGAGTGAATTAAACCAGGTTTTAAAACAACGCCGCCAAAAGGCTCAAGAGTTGGCGGATATGGATATCAATCTTTTTAGTAACGACTATAGTCCCAGTCACCGCATCGCCGACATCCTGCCTAAATCCGACGACCCGGAGGCCCCCCTTGAGGATGGCAGCAAATCCGTGGCCGGCCGCATTATGGCTATGCGAAAGTTCGGCAAGGCTGCCTTTATCCATATCCAGGATGAATCCGGTAAAATCCAGATCTATGTCAAACGAGACGAGGTAGGCCCTGAAGCGTACCAGATTTTCAAAAAACTCGATGTGGGCGACATCGCCGGTTTCACGGGCAGCCTTTTTCGCACCAAGGTAGGTGAGCCATCCATTCACGCAACAAGCCTAAAGCCCATCACCAAATCCCTACGTCCCCTGCCGGAGAAATTTCACGGCCTGACCGATGTCGAGACCCGCTATCGTCAGCGTTACGTCGACCTGATCATGAACACCGAGGTCCGCGACACCTTCCGGGCTCGGGTGGAGGTCATTCGCCTGATCCGTGAATTTTTGTCCAACCGCGGCTTCATGGAGGTGGAGACCCCCATGATGCAGCCCGTTGTCGGCGGCGCCACGGCCAAGCCCTTTAAAACCCACCACAACGCCCTGGGCCTCGACCTCTACCTGCGTATCGCGCCGGAGCTCTTTCTCAAACGTCTTCTGGTGGGCGGCTTTGAGCGTGTCTTCGAGATCAATCGCAACTTCCGAAACGAGGGTCTTTCCACCCGGCATAACCCGGAATTTACCATGCTCGAGTTCTACCAGGCCTTTGCCACCTATCATGACCTGATGGACCTGACCGAGGAGATGGTCTCCTGGATCGCAGCCGAGGTGACCGGCTCCATGGTTGTCAATTACCAGGGAGAAGAGGTGGACCTCTCCCCCCCCTGGAAGCGCTACACTATGGATGAGGCCTTAATTGAAGTCGGCGGGCTCACCTTGGATGTCCTTGAGGATCCTGACAAAACGCGCCAGGTTGCTAAGGAGAAAGGCATTGAACTGCCGGACCAGGCAGGACACGGTAAGGTCAAGACAGAACTCTTTGAGTTGCTGGTTGAAGAAAAGTTGATCGACCCGACCTTTGTCACCGAATACCCGACCGAAGTTTCACCCCTGGCACGGAAAAACGAAGAAAACCCTGAGGTCACCGACCGCTTTGAGCTCTTTATCACGGGCCGGGAAATCGCCAATGCCTTTAGCGAGCTCAACGACCCAATCGACCAGCGCCAACGCTTGGAAAAACAAATCGACGAACGTGGTGATGATGAGGAAATCTTTCCCGAACTGGACGAAGATTTTATCCGCGCACTGGAATACGGCATGCCACCCGCTGCCGGAGAGGGTATCGGGATAGATCGGCTGGTCATGCTTTTGACCGATTCACCATCGATTCGCGACGTGATCTTGTTTCCGCATCTGCGTCCCGAAAAAAACTAGTGCCGGAGCGATAACATGGCAGGGCATCTGCTTTATCAGAGATGAGTTCGCATACACTTGTATAGCTCACTCACCTCTTCTGCGCAGCTACCCTACCCTGTTTCCGCTCATTATTGTCTGTACCAGCTTTTTTCAGGCAACAATGAGATTCAAAAACAAAACTTGGGAGTATCGCTTGCAATTTGAATGGTTTGTCTGCCGCCGTTATCTCAAGGCAAAACGTAAACAGGGCTTCATCTCTCTGATCACCCTTATCTCCATTGCCGGAGTTATGGTGGGAGTTATGGCCCTTATTGTAGTCCTGGCGGTCATGACCGGTTTCACCTCTGAATTCCGGGATAAAATTCTCGGTATCAACTCGCACATCATTGTGCAAAAGTATGGCGGCAACATTCCTGAATACCGCAACCTTGTAGGCCAGCTTAACGACATGCAAGGAGTGACCGGCTCCACCCCTTATTTGTATACACAATCCATGATTACCGGCGGCACCGGCGGCACTGGCGCTGTTCTGCGCGGGATTGATACCAGCTCGGCCGCATCCACCCTGAGCCTGTCCGAGCATCTTTACCAAGGCTCACTTGAGGCGCTAAACGATGCTGACAATCCGGAGAAACGTAAAAAACCCGGCATCATTCTAGGCAAAGATCTTGCCGTCCAGCTGAGGGTGAGCCTCCATGACAGGGTACGCTTGATTTCCGCCTCCGGCCCACTGACCCCCATGGGCGTTTTGCCGAGAATAACCACCTGCCAGGTGGTGGGTATTTTTGAAACAGGCATGTATGAATACGACTCTTCCATGGCGTATGTTTCCATTAAGACGGCGCAACGTTTTCTGGGCATCAATGATGTTGTGCATGGCATAGAGGTAAAAACCACGGATCTTTACAAAGCAGACACCATTGCCCGCAACATCGAGCAGGCCTTGGGTGGCGGATACGTGGCCAAGGACTGGATGAAGATGAACAGGAATATTTTCTCTGCCCTGCGCCTTGAAAAAACCGCCCTTTCGATCATCATGGCCCTGGTGGTCCTGGTGGCGGCCTTTAATATTGTCAGTACCCTGATCATGGTGGTGATGGAAAAGAACAAGGACATCGCCATCCTCAAGTCCATGGGCGCCACAGCAGGCAGCATCATGCGCATCTTTATATACGAAGGATTGGTCATCGGCCTGTCCGGCACAGTTCTCGGTATTCTCGGTGGCTTGGGTCTGTGCGAGATTTTAAGCCGCTATCAGTTCATCAAGCTCCCTGATGTTTACCCCATCAGCACCCTGCCGGTAAAGATTCTCCCCTTTGATGTAAGCATGATCGGCATCTGTGCCGTAGTTATTACCTTTCTTGCAACCCTTTACCCTTCATGGCAGGCAGCCAAGGTAGACCCTGCCGTGGCCCTGCGCTATGAATAGGTGTGAATAAAGAGCCATGCCAGAGGACAAAAATAATATTTCCGCGGAATCGAGCCCGTTTTTCGAGGCCCGAGGGGTTACGAAAAAGTTTGATTCACCCACAAACTTGACGGTGCTGGATGATGTGGATCTTACGCTAAAGCGCGGCGAGATGATTTCCATCATCGGCGCTTCTGGAACCGGAAAGACCACCCTTTTACATATTCTGGGTGCACTGGATCGCCCGAGCCACGGCGAGCTCCTTTACCACGGCAAAAACGTTCTCACAAAAAACGATGCGGATCTTTCCCTGTTTCGCAACAAGACAGTGGGCTTTGTCTTTCAATTTCATCATCTCCTGCCGGAGTTTACAGCTATTGAAAATGTGATGTTGCCTGGATTCATTGCTGCGAAAAATCAGTCCGAAGTTTTGGCCGATGCCAATGAACTGCTGGAAAAAGTCGAAGTTGGCCAGAGGGCCAATCATAAGGTTGGCGAACTCTCCGGAGGGGAACAGCAGCGGGTTGCCTTAGCCCGAGCACTGATTATGAAACCGGCCTTATTACTGGCTGATGAACCCACCGGCAATCTGGACCCGAAAACCGGCGACAAAGTCTTCGACCTGATTCGGGAGCTTAACGAGTCACTCGGTTTGACCACAGTGATGGTGACCCACAACCATGACCTGGCCCGACAAATGGATCGCTGTCTGATCTTGGCAGATAAAAAATTGATGGAACATGCCCACTAGAGCGGGACTCTTTTATAGGGTAAACAGGCACCTCAATCATTGCCCAAAGTAAAGATTCTTGACAGTAGGCTCGTTGCCTGCTAATTCACTTAGACAATTAATTTGACTGACAATCTCTTCATACAAAATGTACATTTTCAGTCATTGCCAATCAGTTGAACTCACAACATTTTAAATATGAAAAAATACACTTCAGCTTCATCTCAATGCGGGTCAGGTTTATCTAGTTTAAACATTCAACAGATCATTTTCAGCAGCCTTATTTTTCTGCTTTGCCTGTTCCCCTCCTCTCTTCTTGCCGCCAGCACAGATGCCAATACCATTTTTATTCCCCCAAAAATTAACGCTGCTCTTGAGCAGGAGACTGTAACCGCCAGTACCGACCAAACCTTGCGTGATATTTTGCAGCAAAAAGGTATCAGCATGGTAGGCCGCTCTGAAGCAGAACAAACACTCGACTATGCTGTCTGGCCCCCAAAACCGGAAACGCTCACCCCGCTTTTACCAGCATCCGGGATAGAGTTTGTTACTACAGGCAGTGTGACCAAATTCGGTGAACAATTTAGCTTTGATTTTGTTGTTTATGATCTGTTTGGCGGCGCCTCACCAAAATATTTTTACAAGGTGAGCATGGGCCAGGCTGAGCTGAACATGACTTTGAATCAACTGCTCGGCGAAATACTCTCTTACAGCGGACGCTATTTTCTATTGGACAGTGTGACTGTTGCCGGCAACACCCGCACCGACACAGGCGCAATCATGCGCCAGGTTAAAAGCCAGGCAGGGGATAAGTTTTCTGCACGCTCGTTGCGCAGCGACCTGAACAACATCTTTAAGATGGGCTATTTTGACGATGTCCAGATCCATGTCACGGACAGCGAAAAGGGCAAAAAAATCACCTTCCAGGTCGTTGAAAAGGCAGTAATCGGGCAGGTTATAATCGATGGCGAAGACGAGCTTGAAGAAAAAGAAATAAGCGAGGTTATCAGCGTAACGCCCAACACCATAATCAACCCGAAAGAGGTGCAGAACTCGGTCGAGAACATTCGTAAACTCTATAAAGAAAAGGGGTTTTACCGGAGCAAGGTTTCCGCCAAGCTGAACTACGCCAAGGCAGACCGAGTCAATGTCCGCTTCAAGGTCGAAGAAGGCATAAAAATTTACATCAAAGATATCCGTTTTGTCGGTAATGAGGCCTTTAAATCAAAAGAGCTCAAAAAATCCATGGCCACAGAGGAAAAAGACTGGCTTTCTTGGATTACCGACTCAGGCAAACTCAAACGCGACCTCCTTGAACAGGACCGCTCCAGAATCGGCGCCAAGTACCATAATAGCGGTTTTATCGAAGCCAAGATAAGCGAACCAAAAATAACCTATGAAGGTGATGGCCTGGTCATCACCTTCAACATTTCCGAAGGGCAGCGATTCCGTGTTGGTACCATTGAGATCGATGGTGATATTGTAGGCGATAAAAACGATCTTTTTGGCCTGGTCAAGCTCAGTGAGGAAAAATTCTTCAGCCGCAAGACCTTGCGTGAGGATGTGCTACGGCTGACCGATCGTTACGCGGAGAAAGGGTATGCCTTTGCCGAGGTCAATCCCAGGATGCGTAAAAACATGGCTGACAAACGCATGGATGTGGAGATCAATGTTGAAAAGGGATCGTTGGTGCATGTCAACCGCATTGTGATCAAAGGCAACTCCCGTACAAGGGATAAGGTAATCCGTCGTCAAATGAAGGTTAAAGAAGGCGAGATACTCGATGCCAGTGCTGTTCGCAAAAGTTCCGAGCGATTGCAACGCCTTGACTTCTTTGAGGAGGTCAGTGTGACCCCTGAGCAGACCGTGCAAGACAATATCATGGACGTGGTGGTCGATGTGAAGGAAAAGGCCACAGGAACCTTCAGCATTGGTGGTGGTTATAGTTCGGTCGACAGCGTCATGTTCATGGGTGAGGTGAGCGAGAACAACTTTTTGGGTAAAGGGCAAAAACTGGCTTTGCAGGCCAACCTCAGTTCAAGCTCCACCCGCTATAACCTCAATTTTACAGAGCCCCACCTTAATGACACCAAGCTGCTTTTTGGTTATGACATTTATAATTGGAGCCGTGACTACGATGATTACGACAAGGACTCCACCGGTTTTGCCCTGCGTTTCGGCTATCCTATCTACAAACGATGGAAACTCGGATTTGGCTATGGTTTTGACGACACTAAACTGACCGATGTGCTGGATACTGCTTCTCAAGAAATCAAAGACGCACAAGAAATTGCCACCACCAGCTATATCAAACTCGGGGTCTCACACGACACAAGAAACCGTTACCGAGACACCTCAGAGGGGGCAGTCCATTCCCTGAGCATGAAACAAGCTGGTGGTTTGCTTGGAGGTGACTCCTTTTTCTCCAAGTATGAGGGAAGCACCAGCTGGTACTTTCCTTTCCATTGGGACACGGTTTTCCATGTTAAGGGGGCTATGGGGTATGCCATGGAACATGAAGATAAGAAGCTGCCTGTTTATGAAAAATTCTACCTTGGTGGCTTGAGCACTATTCGTGGATTCGACAGCGGTAAAATCAGCCCCACCGCACTTGCCGATGATGGAACCCTTGACCGTGTCGGTGGTGAAAAAATGTGGTTTGGTAACTTCGAATGGATTTTTCCCCTGGTGAAAGACCTCGGTCTTAAGGGGCTTGTCTTTTTTGATACAGGAAATGTCTACGCTGACTCTGAAACATGGGACCCAGGGGATCTGAAAAAAAGCGTGGGCTTTGGTTTTCGCTGGATGTCCCCCATGGGACCGCTTCGTCTTGAATATGGTATCAACCTTGATCCTGAAGACGACGAGGATACCGGAGTATGGGATTTCAGCATGGGTGGCAGCTTTTAAGAAAGGGTTGCCAATTTCCTCAACCTGTTCCCTTCTTAGATAAAAGATGTTTACTCAGCTGACTGCACAGCTTAGCAAAGGCCGCTCTCTTGATGTGAGCGGCCTTCGTGGTGGAGCAACCGCTTATCTCATAGGCAAGCTCACTTCCCTAGCGAAGCCTCTTCTCTGTCTTGCACCGAACGAATCACTGGCCCAGCAACTCAGCCAGGACCTTGCCCTTTTCAGTTCGGTACCCTGCCTTCATTACCCCGGCTTTGAAATCCCCCCCTACACCCCTCTTTCACCGGACAGCCGTACCGTAGCCGAACGCTTGGCAACCTTATACGAAGTGGACAATGCAACCAAGCCCTTTATCATGGTTGCTTCGGCCGAAGCATTGCTGCGGCGTGTTTTATCTAAGGAGGACCTCTCCCGCTTGGCAGACCTGGTCATGACCGGAGAGGACGTGGATACCGAAAGTTTGGTCACCAATCTTTCCAGCGCAGGATATGAATCAGCCGCTCTGGTCCAGACTGTTGGCGAATACAGTGTGCGCGGTGGGATTATCGACATCTTTCCACCAGGGTTCGACTTGCCGATACGGCTGGATTTTTTCGGGGACACAATTGATTCCATCCGCACCTTTGATCCAATCAGCCAGCGCTCGGTCGACACTATTGACGAAGCAGTGCTCCTGCCGGTACGTGATGTTCTCTTTCCGGCAGAACAGGATAAACTGACAGAGCTTAGTCAGAAATTTACAGACTTGGCAGAAAAGCAAGAGTGGGATGAAGATGCCAGCGATCGCATTTGCGAACGTCTGGAGAATAGACAGTATTTCCCTGGTATCGAATTTTTCCTGCCCTTGTTTTCTGATAAAACAGCGACTCCCCTTGATTTTTTGCCCAAGGAGACCCTGATCGTTTTCCTTTCTCCAATGGAGGTTGCTAAAAGCTCTGCCATTTGCCGCGAGCGCATGGAGGCAAACTTTGCCGAAGCCTGTACCCAGTCGCTGCCAGCCTTTGCTCCGGATGCACTCTTTCTCCCTGAGGAAGACCTGGAAAAACAGCTGACCTCATTTCAGCATCTCCGCTTTCACGACTTTGCTCACCTTGATATGGATGAGGAAAAGAGCATTGCCATAACCTCAAGCAATCACTCTCTTCTGAAACAAAATATTGAGTTGGCACGCCGCAAAACCGGCCTTTTGCCTGAACTTGCAAATCAGGTGCGCCAGTGGCTTGAAGTTGGCGATAAGGTTGCCATGGCCTGCAGGAGCAGCAAACATGCCGAGCACATGGTTGAACTGTTCCAGGAGCACCACCTGCAGACAACATTAAATGCCGCGCCACTTACCTCAGAATACACGGCCGGTTGCATTAATCTATTTGATCAGCCGCTCTCAAACGGTTTTGACCTACCGGATGAACAACTGCACTGGCTCTCGGAAAGTCAACTCTTTGGTCAACAACGGCTTGGAGCAAAGAAAAAAACAGCCCGAAAAAAAGAACGGCCCAGCGTTCGCTTTGAAGAGTTGCACCCCGGCGATTTCATTGTCCATAAGGCCCATGGAGTCGGCATGTTTGAAGGACTCATCAACCTTGAGCTCAACAACATAGCAAACGACTTTGTCACAATCATGTACCGGGATGAAGACAAGCTCTATGTGCCGGTTGCCCAACTCAACGTCATCTCAAAATATAAGGGTATTTCCGACACAACACCCAAGCTTGATAAGCTTGGCAGCAAGGCATGGCAAAATAAACGTAAAAAAGTCAAAGAGGCAGTCTGGCAGGTTGCCCATGATCTTTTAAACCTGTACGCCAAACGCTCGCTGGCCAAGGGGCAACAATTTGCCGCACCGGATGAGATGTACCGCGAATTGGAGGAGTCCTTTCCCTTTGACGAAACAAGCGGCCAGCTTGCAGCGATCAATGATGTGCTGGATGATCTGACTTCAGACCGCCCCATGGATCGACTGGTCTGCGGAGACGTGGGCTATGGGAAAACCGAGGTTGCTATTAGGGCCGCGTTTAAGGTCTTGGCAGACAACTTCCAGGTTGCCATCCTTGTTCCGACAACCGTGTTGGCCGAGCAACACGCAGAGACCTTTCGCACCAGATTAGATGGATTTCCGGTGCGCATAGAGAGTTTGACCCGCTTTCGCACGACTTCAGAACAAAAAGAAACCATCAAGGATCTTGCTGCAGGCAGGGTTGACATTATCATCGGCACCCACCGTCTGCTCTCAAAGGACATCAACTTCAAAAAGCTGGGGCTTTTGATCATTGATGAAGAGCACCGCTTTGGCGTAACCCACAAAGAAAAGCTCAAAGAGATGCGCTCCCAGGTCGATGTCATGACCCTGACGGCAACACCTATCCCGCGCACCCTGCAATTTTCTCTTCTTGGTATTCGTGACCTCTCGGTCATCAGCTCACCGCCGGAACATCGTCGGCCGGTTAAAACCTTTGTCGCCCGCCATGATGAACTCGTTATCAAGGAGGGAATTACCCGGGAGCTGCAACGCGGCGGTCAGGTCTTTCTGGTTCATAACCGCGTGCGCTCCATTCATGAAGTAGCAGCCACTATACAAAAACTTGTGCCTGAAGCCCGTTTGGCTGTAGCGCATGGACAAATGCCGGGCAAGGACCTTGAAGAGATTATGGTCAAGTTCGTCCGAAACGAGGTGGATGTGCTGATCTGTACAACCATCATCGAGTCCGGCCTGGATATCCAAAATGCGAATACGATAATCATCACCCGGGCAGACAGATTGGGCCTTGCTGAGATATACCAACTTCGGGGGCGTGTCGGCCGAGGGCGCTCTCAAGCATACGCTTATCTGTTGGTGCCTTCTCTTGATGGCCTATCCAAGGATGCCAGGCAACGGTTGCGGGCGCTCATGGATTACAATGAGCTTGGCGGAGGTTTCAAGCTGGCCATGAGCGACCTGCAGATTCGGGGTGGCGGAAATATTCTCGGTGAGTCGCAAAGCGGCAATATCAATGCAGTAGGCTATGACCTCTATCTTGAGCTCTTGCAGCAGACAGTCCACGACCTGAAGCGAAAAGCAGCCAAGGGAGAGGAGGTTTCCTCCTTTGACATTGAGCCGGAGATCAACCTACAGCTTTCCGCCTATATCCCAGAGCATTTCATCAAGGACACCAACCAGCGTTATGTTGCCTATCGCCGCATTACAAGCATGGATACCATTGAGGGATTAATGGACCTGCAGGACGAATTCAAAGACCGCTATGGCGCCATGCCCCAGGAATCCATCAACCTTTTTGAGATTGTTGCCTTAAGAGGGCTACTCAAAAAGGCGCATATAACAAAGCTGGAACAGGGCCCAAAAAATCTGACCATCTCCTTTCATGAGACAACGCCGGTTGGCCCAGAGATTATCCTTGAGCTGATCAGCACAAACAAAAATGGCGCCCGTTTCACCCCGGATTCACGGCTTATTTTCCCCATCCCCAACAACCTGCCGCAGAGCCAGATCATCCAAGAGGCACAAAACTTGATCCAATCGTTTCTGAAAGATGACAATTAAAAAATACTATGGTAAAAGATTAGGTGTTTATTTACCTACAAAAATAATAATCTTTTTAGAGTGTTATGCATAAAATACAACGTATTCTTCTTGCCTGTTTTTTTCTTGTATTTACCTGCCTGTTTTATTTGCCTGTTTCCCAGTCCCATGCTGAAATGATTGACCGCATCATCGCCATTGTTAATGATGATGTCATCACCTTTTCCGACTTGAACCGCGAGGGCGCAAGCCTGTTTCGCCGTATAACCCAGCAGGCACCGCCTGATCAGGTTGACATGGCCCTTCTTCAAGCCCAGGAAGAGTTACTCACAAGCCTGATTGATAAACTAATAGTTGAGCAACGGGCAAGCAAAATGGGAGTTTCCGTCAGCGATGCAGAGGTAAGCAACGCAGTTGAACGCGTTATTGCCAGAAACAACATTACTGCCGATGTATTCTGGCAAAATTTGCAGCGCATGGGTACCAGCAAAGAGGATTATCGCAATGTGCTCAAAAACCAGATCCTCCAGCAAAAACTGGTAAGCTACGAGCTGCGCTCCAAGGTGGTCATTCCCGAGGCAAAGATCAAAGAATATTACGAGCAACATTACGCGCAAAAAAGAACAAGTGAGTCTTTTCACATCCTGCAGATGGGCTTCACCTGGTCTTCAGATGGAGAAATCAGCAAAGAGGATGCCCGGAAAAAAGCAGATGAGGTTCGCGCCAAGGCCGAAGCCGGGCAGGATTTTCGTGCCCTGGCCAGACAGTTTTCCTCCCTGCCCTCAGCCAGTGACGGCGGTGATATCGGGGTCTTCAAAAAAGATGAGATGGCTGGATATATGAAAAGTGCCATCCTCACCCTGCAACCTGGACAACTCAGCAAAGTTGTCGAGACCGATGCCGGGTTTCAATTTTTCAAACTGCTGTCCGATAAAGGACATATCAAGAACCAGGCATCGTTTGAGGCTGTGAAAAGTGAAATTCACGAACGTCTCTATGAAGAAGAAATGAACAGTAAGTTTGAAAAATGGGTCAAGGATCTGCGCGACCAAGCGTATATTAAAAAGATGTTATAAAACTCCAAGGCAGGCAACGCGGACAATATGACAGACGAGACCAAGCAAACAGAAACAGGGGGAGAGGGGCTGCCGCAGCACTCCTCGGGGGAAACCTTAGGTTCATTTTTCAGAAAGGCGCGCCAAGGTAAAAACAAAACCCTAGATGAAATTGCTGAAAAGACACGCATCCATGTCTCAACGCTTAAGGCCATAGAGAGCGACAACCGCAATGTTTTACCAGCCGAGGTTTTCACCCGCGGTTTCATCAAAATCTATGCCCAAAACCTTGACCTTGACCCTGACCAGATGCTCAACTGGTACATGCAACAGGGTGACGATGCTCGTCCCCTCGTGCCGGACGACAATATCAATGTTCAGGAGGTTCTGGCCTCTGAGTCTTTAGCGGAATCACCTTCCGGCGTTACCGGCCGCCTCGTTTTTGTAGCCATGGTCCTGTTTGTTGTTTTGATTGGCTACTGGGGCTACAACTCATTAAATGCTCCCATCGAAACCCCGACAACCGTCATTGAAAAGCCCGTCTCCGAGCCAGTTGCAGAGCAAGAACTTCCCACAGAAGTTGCCACTGTTTCTGAAACGCAGGAACAACAGCCTGGTGAAGAAGCTACAACAGTGCCGCTTGAAAAGGTGGGCGAACCATCAAAAGTTGAAATAGAGGAACTCACTCCCGGGTCACAAGAGGTTGCCGTTGAAACAGAGCAACAGGAAGCTGAACCCGAGCCCCAACTAGAAGAGCCAGCTGCTCTACCAGAGGTAAAGCCTGCCCCTGTTACAGAAGAACCTACTCCTGTGCCTACCGAGCCTGCCGAGGAACAAGCAAAAGAAGAACAAGCTTCTCCAGAAAGTAGTGGCGCCCAGCAAGAAGATACAACTCCGGTAGTTGTGCCATCCGAGCCAATCGAAAGCCAAGTGACATCAGAAGAAGCCACTGCTGGCGCCACGGAAGAGTCCCAGGCACAAATCAACTATGTGCTTGAAGCCAGCTTTATCGAGACGACCTGGCTCCGTGTGCAAGTGGATGGGAAAAAAGCGCGCGAATATACCTATCAGGCAGGAGACAATACTGTCTGGAAGGCAGAGAAAGAAATCAAGCTCTTTTTGGGCAATGCAGGCGGTGTTGCCATGGTCTTAAACGATAAGCCCTTGCCGCCGCTGGGCAAAAAAGGCAAAACATTGCGCATTACCCTCCCCCGCCCCACTGACCTGTAGCACATGGAACTGCTTCGGAGCTTAGCCGTTGTGCTCCATGTGCGTGACCATGGCGATTCTGACAAGATTGTAACCCTCTATTCCCTGGAACAGGGCAAAATAGCCGCCATTGCCAAGGGCGCCAAGCGCAGCAAAAAACGCTTTGTCAACAAACTCGAGCCCTTTACTCTGCTCAACACTCACTATGCCCCCAGCCGCAGCAGCAGCCTAGTTCGGCTGGACCAAGCAGAGCTGATCTCCTCCTTTCCGAGCCTGCGTGAAGACTATGAACGTTATGCCGCGGCAACCCTGTTGTGCGATCTGACCCTGCACTGGACCAAGGAATACGACAGTGATGAAGATTTCTTTCGGCTGCTCATCTGGGCTCTTGAAAATCTTGAAATCGGACTGCCTGCAACCCGAACCATTATCTTCTTCCAGGTCAAACTTCTGGACCTGCTCGGATTCCGCCCCCACCTTTCCGGCTGTGTCGACTGCGAAAAACTCTCTCCCCAGGCAGGACCTTACCGCTTCAGCCCAACAAAAAATGGGCTGGTCTGCAGCAGGTGTAATGCCGAACCAGCGCGAGACCTGCCCATTTCCATTCAGACAGTGCAACTCTTAAGAAAAGTCCAGGAGATGGAGCATGACAAGCTCGACCGCTTGCAATTTCCCAAGGCAGCATTAAAAGAGGCCATTGCTCTGCTCAAGCGTTACGACAGTTACCTCTTGCAGCGAGAGCTGCAATCCTGGAATTTTTTAAAAGTTTAACCCTTACCATTTTTTCTGACACGACCACTAACTGCAATACCCCTCATAACTCCTCCTTAAACCTGAGTTATGCACAGTAACTCTTCACAAAAAAGATACCCATTTCAGGGTTCTTTTCGGTGGGCAAGTCAACGCTGCTGTTGTCAAACGGTCTTGAAACAGGGAAAGAAATTCCCGAAAGAGACTGTAAACCTCAATGGAAAATTGAGCGTAAATCAGTCGACCTTAATGCCCCAAATCTCCTCGGCATACTGGCGGATGGTCCTGTCGCTGGAAAACTTGCCCATGCGGGCCACATTGAGGATGGACTTCCTGTGCCACTGCGCAGGCTTGGCATACAGATCCCCAACCTCACGCTGGCAGCGCAGGTAGTCTTCAAAATCGAGCAGCAAAAGATATGGGTCGTTCACGTCAAGTAGATCATCCCCGATGGAGGCAAAGAGATTGTGGTCCTCACGGCTGAAGTAACCGTTGCGAATGGTGTCGATCACCCGCTTCACCTCAGGGTTGCCGCGATAAACATCATAGGGGGATCTACTTGGGTTTGCCTTTGCCTCATTCACCTCCTCGGCGGTCATGCCGAAGATGAAAATGTTCTCATCGCCAACCTCTTCCCGAATCTCGATATTGGCTCCATCCAGGGTGCCGATAGTCAGGGCTCCGTTTAAGGAGAACTTCATATTGCCGGTGCCGGAGGCCTCGGTGCCGGCGGTGGAAATCTGCTCGGAGAGATCTGCGGCAGGAAAGATTTTTTCCGCCACGGAAACACCGTAATTAGGGATAAAAACAACCTTGAGCCTGTCTTCCACTTTGGGATCGTTGTTCACCACCTCGGCCACGGAATTAATAAGCTTAATGATCAATTTGGCCTTAAGATAAGAGGGTGCCGCCTTGCCGCCAAAGATCACGGTTCTGGGCGGGGAGGCATGATTTTCGCCATTGACGATCCGGTGATAGAGCGCAATAACGTGCAGGATATTGAGCAACTGCCGCTTGTACTCATGAATTCGCTTCACCTGGACATCAAACATCGTATCCGGATGAACCTTGACCCCGCACTCCGTCTCAATGAACTCGGCTAAACGCTCCTTATTGTGCAGTTTGACCCCAGCCCACTGGTTCTGAAATTTTTTCTTGGACGCATAATCTTCCAGGCTACGCAGATGATCGAGATTGGTCACCCAATCACCGCCTATGGTGTTGGTGATCAGGTCGGACAATACAGGATTGCTCTTGAGCAGCCATCTGCGCTGGGTGATGCCGTTGGTCTTGGAATTGAAACGGTTGGGGAAAAATTCGTCAAAATCCGGAAAGATATTGCTCTTGAGCAACTTGGTATGCAATTCAGCAACCCCATTCACCGAGTGGCTGCCGATGATAGCCAGGTTTGCCATGCGCACCTTCTTCACCGGGCTTTCCTCTATGATGGACATGGTCTGCAACTTTTGCACATCACCAGGAAAACGCAGTGCAACCTGCCCCAAAAAGCGGTGGTTGATCTCATAAATAATCTCAAGATGACGCGGCAACACCTTGCCTAGCAGATCCACCGGCCAGGTCTCTAAGGCCTCTGGCATCAAGGTATGGTTGGTATAGGCAAAGGTGTTCACACAGATATCCCAGGCCTTGTCCCAATCAAGGGCATGTTTATCAAGGAGCAAACGCATCAGTTCAGGGATGGCAATGGCTGGATGGGTATCATTGAGCTGCACGGCAATCTGATCGGCAAAGCTGTCAAAGGTCTCATTCTTTTTGGTATAGCGGCGCAAGATATCCTGGAATGTCGCTGCAACAAAAAAGTACTGCTGCTTGAGTCGCAGCTCCTGGCCCTCGCGAATGTCATCGGAGGGATAGAGCACTTTGGAGATGGTCTCGCTCTCTACCTTGCTCTGGACGGCGTGGATATAATCGCCCTTGTTGAAGAAATCGAGATCCAGTTCACGGGAGGCTCGTGCTGTCCAGAGGCGCATGTTGATGACGTAATCATTGTTAAAGCCTGGCACCATCACATCACAGGCCATGGCCATAACCTCTTCCGTATCGAGCCACTGGCATCTTGACCGGCCCTTATCATCCTTATAACGTTGTACCTTACCGTAAAACTTTACCGGATAGAGATTCTGTTGGCGCTCATACTCCCAAGGCGTTCCGTAACGCAGCCAGTTGTCAGGATGCTCCACCTGATAGCCATCCATCATTCGTTGAAAAAACAGGCCATACTCATAGCGGATGCCATAGCCATAGGCAGGGATACCAAGGGTGGCCATAGAATCAAGAAAACAGGCGGCCAAACGCCCCAAGCCCCCATTGCCAAGGGCTGCGTCCTCTTCCTCTTCCCGCACATCTTCAAGGTCATAGCCCATATCATCCAAAACCTCGGCAAACTCGTCATAGAGGCCCAGGTTAATGAGGCTGTTGCCCAAAGAGCGGCCGATCAAAAACTCCAAGGAAAGGTAATAGACTCGTTTTTTATTTTTGGCATAATAGCTTTTCTGGGTGGATATCCAGCGCTCGATCAAGAAATCGCGCAGGGTAAAGGCAAGGGCTTTATAAATCTCACGGTTTCCGACCCGTTGCGGGTCGCGCCCTAAAAAGGTGAGCAGATGGTGGTGAATGGTTTTTGCAAAATCATCCTTGCTCAAGGTTTTGAACAAGGTACAATACGGACCTTTTGGTGATTTTGTGCCCATGCTTTTGCCCTATTCACTTGTGATAACATCATTTTTTTCACGTCTTCTTGCCCAATCAAAGTGTATAACGAAGGACAAAACAGGGTCAAATCATTTTACCTTTAGCAAGATACTGCCGTACCCAGGCCAATGCCTCCTCTCGGGTGGTGACAACACCATCAACCTGGACTGCCTGCAGATCGTCAAGAATCGCCTTAAAAACAGGCCCCGGCTCAAGGGCCAGTTCATCGATCAGATCATGGCCGGTTAAAAGGGGTGGGTTCTCCAGAACAGGTCGAATATGCTCCTGGTAAACCAGGCTCACCTCGTCATAGAGCTGTGCCAGCTTTTCCTCCATATCAGCAGGCCTTTCCGGCCCTTGCCCTGCCAGGCTGTCTGCCATGGCCAAAAGAAAGAGACCGGAAAGTTCATCATCCATAGCCCTTGCCAGGCGCAAACAGGCACGCTTGGTCACGTTGCCGTCGCGATTGCGGGCATTATTGAGATGAAATGGCCACATATGGTTGGCAATAAAGCGGCTAATCTGCTGCCCTGCCTCATTGGACCAGCGCAGCCGCTCAGCAATATCGGCAACAAACCGGGCTCCGGCCTGATCATGGTTATAAAACGTTATTCTTCCCTCACGGATCTTGTGGGTTGTTATTTTGCCCAGATCATGCAGCAGTGCTGCCCACCGAAGCCAGAGCTTGCGCTTTTCTCGGCCCAGGTAAGCAACAAGCTCCGCTGCACATGCCGGGAAATATGATGTAGGGTCAGCTTGCAACTTTACCATGCCTTGGAGGGTGGCCAGGCTGTGTTGCCAGACATCAAGGTGATGACTTGGTGGCTGAGCTAAGTCTACAGAATCACGCAGCTCAGGCAATACCAGCCAGAGAAGCCCGGTTTGCGCCATGTCGGAATATACAAATTGAGGAGCCGGAGAGGCCATGATCAACTGCAACTCATAATTGATACGCTCGGCAGAGACTTTACTCAACAACTGACCTTTAGACTTAACCGCTTCTCTCACATCCACGGACAAGGAAAAATCAAGAACCGCCATAAAGCGATAGGCGCGCAACAAACGCAGGGGGTCATCGTCAAAAACAGTCTCAACGGTTGGACAAATGAGCCTGTTATGAAGATCATCAAGGCCGTTTGTCGGGTCAATAATCTCAAACGGGGCAAAGAGGCTTTGGTTGGTTACATCAATACGTACTGCCAGAGCATTAATGGTAAAATCCCTGAGGGCCAGGTCCTCGGTGATAGATTGAGCGCCCAGGCGGAAGGCGGAGTAATCTATAACATACCCATGCCAAACCACCCTGGCCACATCCTGCTCCTCATCAAGGGGCACATAGGCAGCCTTTAAGATCCGGGCAAGCAGGGCCGCGCATTCCTGGGCCTTGGCAGGCACGGTCAGATCAAGATCCACCGGTTCCTTGCCAAGCAGCCAGTCCCGCACCGAGCCGCCGGAAACATACACTTCAGGCTCTAGCTCCTCGGCAACACGAGCCAGAGCATTTACGAGTTGGGCTGGATACTGCTTGAGGTAGTCGCGATCAAGGCGTGGCATGCTCTTGGCAACTCTTTATCTCGTCAAGGGTTGTGACAAGTCGGCAGTTCACATCGTGGATATGAATACTCTCAAGGCTTAACGATTCAATGATCACCCTGCTTTTTCCGGGCAAGACGGAACCGAAATTCACAGCCACCTGCCTTGCTGTTTCCCGCACCGCATCTTCGGCAAACTGGGGTTTGAGGTGGGATTGCAAAACCAGCTCCGCTTCATCCGGACGCTTTAAAAGGTCCTGAGTCACATGCAAGGCCTGCTCCAGACACTCACGTAGATCCCCCACCGAAGGGGTTGACTCAATACACTCCAACCAAAGCGTGGTTTCGGAACGCTGGGAATGGGTGGGCAAGGGACATGGATTTGCCTTTTTATCAAAGAGAATCTGATTATACACCTGGGTGCATGGGCAGGCGGTGATATGATTTACGCCAACACCCATGAGCACGGTATCCTCTTTTTTTTCATCGGCAAAGGCCTCAACCTCAAGATGAACCCTAATGGAATCAACAGAGGACTTCCCACTGGCCTGGGCTGTTCTGATATGAGGCAGCAACCCGGTCAGAGCAACCCTGCCGCTCACTGCGCCCTGCAACTTGAGCATCTGCCGACATAAGGCAAGGCCATAACCCTGCACATCACAAAATTCTTCATCGTAAAGAGAGGCAACCACCTCTTCCATGCGCGACATATGTATGCCGCGTACATCAGCAACAAGGTTCACATCCATCTTGGCCTGAAACGGAATCAAGCCCTCAGGCAGTTTCACCCAAACTGTCTTGCCGGATATTCCGACCTCGGTAAGTTCTATGGCAAAAGAGGGCCGCTGCTGAGGAACATCCACGCAGTTTTCTAAAACCCTCTTATGATCATTATTATTAATCAACGTACTCAAACAAGTTCCTCCTCTTTCAAAGCAAGATACCACTCCTGCACGGTGCGCCAATCTCTTTTCTGCTCCTTGGTCCACTGCATCAGGTTGCTAAAATGGGCATATGATTCTGCCTCTATCTGCGAATCGCTCAATGCCGCATCGACCAATGCCAAGCCAGCCAAGACCCTCTGTCTTCCTGCCTCATTACAGATGCTGCCCTCATGCAGATAACGCTCGGTGATTGGATTATAACCGCTAAAGCCGAAATGGTAATGCTTTGCCAAACGAATAAAAAATGACCAGTCTTCACCCAAACCGCCAGCAATAAAACCACCGGTCTTTTCAAAGGCTGGGCGGGTAAAACCCATGGCCGACGGAAGCAAGAAACACCAACGAGAGAGAGCCGCAAGGCAGTCTCCTTCAATTGCCTCACCCTGCTCGGGGATATGAAATGTCCCGCCCTGCACCTGATCCTGAGTGCGGCAGGTGCCATACCCAACCTCATAGCCCCGGGCAAAAACACCCATGAGCTGCCCTGCATGGTGGGGCAACCAAACATCATCGGAATCAAGGAACATCAGGATATCATTACGGGCCGCAGCCACGCCAACATTCCTGGCAAGCCCAGGGCCAACTCCATCGGCATGCACGACATAAACCATGGGATAACGTACTGCCAGAACCGCAGCAGTATCATCAACGGAGACATCATCCACCACCACAATCTCATCGACAACACAATCCTGGGCCAAAACACTATCAATGGCCCGGCAGACCATCGTAGATCTATCGCGGGTGGGAATAATACAGCTGATTGTCACAAAAATACCCCTTTAAGCAAAGAAATAAACAATAAAACCATTATGCCAAAGGAGCCCAAAAAGGGAAAGCAGTCAGAATCAAAGATTGTGCTCGTGATTGGAGTGGCCCTGACAATATTTTTTTTCTGTTTACCATCGACTTTCAGCCAGTTTCGGAGTCATTCCCGCGAAGGCGGGAATCTAGCGGCTTATAGTGATGACTCTGGATTCCCGCCTTCGCAGGAATGACAAAACACACGAATATTTGTGCTGTAATTTCAAAATGTTGCCAAGGAGGATCACCTTGTTGGCTGAAGCATAGTGGTAATCATATTTTTTTTTGAGGCAGGGGAATCGTAGATTCGCGCAAGCGCAAACGAACGCCATAGCACGCTATGCGGTCGTTTGCGATCGTGCGTAGATGCGGCTCCCCTGCCTCAAAAAAGAAAAGCCCTCTTTCAAGGGAGGTAGAAAGAGGGCTTAGGGATGGTGCGAACAGGATGATTACTTCTTGCTCATCCTAGCAGCGCCTTTCTTTTTCATTGGATCGCCTGCATAGCCAAGTGCCTTCCAGTCCATACGGCCTTTCTTGCCATGGCAGTTGTTACATTTGAGGGCTTTTTTAGCCGGGGCAACCATGTGGTTGATGCGCCAGTACATGATTGTCGGGGCAAAGTCGTGCTTACCGCTGTAAGCAAGGCCTTTATGCTTGGCACCGGCTGTAAGGGCGCGGTCCCAATCAAAGCTCTTCCAGTAGGCCTCATCCTTATCCGGGCCGCCGGGCCATACCTTGGGCGCCAGAAAGTACATATGCTTGGCATCGTACACCTGCTTTCCGGTGTGGACCTTAAACGGATAGATCTTGGCCTTCATGTCGTTTTTATCGCCAACCGGGTAGTTGAGCTCGGTCACCTTGCTCGGGTCGATCTTCTCGCCGAACAGATAGGCGCCAGCCTGACCGTTATACCATTTATAGGTCGGGATAACGTCCTGCCCCCAGGTGAAGGTACCTTTCTTCTTATTGTAGTCATGGCGTTTTTGATCACCGAATACCATGTCCTTGCCATGGTAATCCTTTTGTCCGGCCTGAGACCAATCCCAGCTGGTCTTGGTGGGCATCTTCTTGGCAAAGGTGGGGATATGACAGGTCTGACAGGCAACGGATGCGGTGTGCTTATTAGTAATCTTCTTCTTATGGGGCTCTGCATCATGACAATCAGTGCAGTTCAGATCATTGGCGCCGCCAGGTGAAACAACCATGGCATTGCCCTTAATCTTATGTCCATCGGTGGTATGACATTCCTGGCAGTTGAAGTTCATGCCGTCAGCTGCCATGTGCACATCGATATTGGCAGTGGGCTTCTTCATGCTGGAGTCGATATCACCATGCTTGACATTGTTGCCGCCGCCACCAAAACCGTGACAGGCAACACAGTTGTCACGATCCGGCGTGCCGACATTTTGCGCGACCTTGATCAGGTCAACCGGCTTCTTGTCAAATTTGGCTTTGCCGGTGAACCCTGCGGGCATACCTGCGCCGGGACCAGGCTTTTTGTAGGTATCGGTTGTATCATGACAGACCAGACAGTCAACGCGAGTCTTGTCGCTCATGTCAAAGCTGGCATCTTTCCAGCCGTAACTGATGTGGCAGCTGGTACAACGGGGTTCATTGCCTGATACGGAGATGCAGAAGTTGTTGATGGAGTTGAGCTTACCACGCAGCTGTTTGCCTTTACCGGCAACCTCTTCCTCGGAAGACCAGGTCCAATGGGATGTCTGCATCACATCCATTGCAGCATCTTCGTGGCATTCCAAACATTTTTTGGTTACGTCCATGGGGGTAGCGAAGGGGCCGGTAATTTCCTTATGCGCATCATTTGCATGCACAGGAGCACTCACCATTAAAGCCGATGCCACCACCAGAGATGAGAGAACACTGTACTTTTTCATACTTTTCTTCTCCTCTGAATCGAATTGATAAAAAATTTATCTCCCCTCCTCCGATGAAATCAGCCAGCCTTTGATATGGTGAGTGGACAACTTGCTTACGGCAAATATCCGCCACATCGTGGGCCTGGGTAATTCCACAAAAAGAGACGTGTAGTTCACGCGAGCCACGCATGAAAAACACCTCGTTAAGTAGCAAATTAAATGCCAAACTACCCTAAAAACACTAACCGCTTGAAATTGCACCAAAATCCTGATGCGCCGGGAAAACCATAACAAGAAAAAGAAGCGCAAGTTTCATTGACAGTCAACGATTAGCGCATGGAGAAACGGTTATTCTACCGTGACATACAGCCAAACAAAAAACTTTACAGCGCAAACTAACTTGCACCACTTCATGTTAGGCGGAGATTAAAATTGTAAGCTTTAGTGGAATTTTAAATTTCCCACTCAAGGTGTAATGCGTCGTTTATGAGCGAGATACGAATGTACCTGTTAAAGATTATTTTCGCCCCGGCGGGAAAACATGGGCCGCGTCCTTGACACGCCCTGCAAGCTTATACTCGATATACTCGATGATACGCGGGCTCATGTCATCAAGGTACTGACCGGTCTCTTTCTCGGTGACCGTGGTCTTGGTCTGACTGAAAAAGCATTTACGCTCACCGCCCCCAGTTGATGGCAGACCAAAATCCTCCAACACATGTCGGGTTACCATCTGCTCGTCAAAATCCTCATAAACAGGATAAGAGGTACGGATACCAAAATGGCTGGAAAGCTCAGCCATCTTTTCCATAAAGACAGCAGTCTGCTCAGGAAAATACCCCTGCTTCTTGGTATACCCCACCACCAAATGAGGGACAAAATGCTCGATACAGTAAAAAATTGCCCTGGTATGCATCCCGAGTTTACAGGCCACACAGGCGAGATTTTTGCCGTTATACTTGGGCATCAGATCCTCATACCAATCGAGCCACAATCCCTGGAACAAGCGGGCCATATCAAGCTCCACCATGTGGGCTGCCGGTACCTTGTCCGGATCCGGGGCATTGGCCAAGAGGATTTTTTGGGCTACTTCAAAACGATTGCGCGGAAAATCCGGGAAACGGCCCATCCCGTTCAGCATATGCAACAGATGAATCCTGACCGGTTTGGGCATTTCAGGATGCTTGCCGCTCGTGGCCAAGGCATACAGGGCCAAAGAATCCGTGCCGCCGGAATAGAGTATTGCCAGTTCCTGTTGTTCCATATGTTCCTCGCTCCTTAGCGTATCGAATTATTTGCTTGGACCTGATAGCGTAAGAAAACCTCGTCACTCTCCCGGCTCTCACTGGAGAGCAAGGTAATATCTGAATACGGGTTGCCTAGGGGGCCGGAACCATTGCAAAACAGAGCCCCATCCTTATCGCCGGAAAGCTTTGGGGTAATGGTCAGGCATATTTCATCCACCACGCCCTCTTTTAAGGCCGCATAGTTGAGCCGCCCACCTCCTTCAATAAGAAGGGAACGTGCTCCAAGTTTACTGAGCTCGGCTATGGCCGCAACAAGAGAAAGGCCTGCTGGCCCGGTTGGCAAGGCAATGACCGTGGCCTTGTCTCCTGCTTTTTGCTGCAAGGCATCTTGTTGCTCATGGCTGGTAAAGAGGATGGGGCGCGGCCCATTGTTGAAGAGTTTTTTTCCTGAAATAGGAATATTGGCGGAACCACTGATTATGCAACGCAGCCTATCTTTGGCAAGGTGACCATCCTTGCCCCGCATCTCAGGGTCATCGTGACGAAGGGTCTCTGCCCCGAGCAGGGAGGCATCAGTCTCTTCACGCATGGACTCAAGAAAAGCGCGATCAATGCTGCTGCCCGTAAGATTCGGCCCAACACGCCCGCAAATCGAGCTTGCACCAATGAGTATGACCTTCAAACCTTTTTTGTCCAAATAGCTTTCCCCTTCATTCTTCCCTTGCCCAATCCGCTAAAAACAGCTACCACATGATTTCTCTATAGTTACCAACTTTGAGCAAGGATATTTCAATGTCGGCCACCCTTCATACCAGTCTCGTTGTCCTGCACCATGTCGAGCTTGCGGATAGCACATTCAGCCTGAATCCTCCTGGTTATGCAGAGCCAAGTCAAAAGCTTATCGACTCCATCAGCAGGGTTGGCATCCTGCACCCCCCCATCTTACAGGAAAAGGACAGTGGCGGCTATACGGTTATAGCGGGCAATAAGCGGCTGCAGGTTGCCAAAGATGAACTCGGCTTATCCTCACTTACCTGCTTGCTTGTGGCAAAGGATACCCCTCTTGTTGACGGGCTTGCCATAAGCCTTGAAGACACCATGCTTCGCGGCCCGCTCTCGCCCATTGAACAGGCAATTTTCCTTTCCAAGATTACGGAACAACTGCCCCATGATGAGGCGGCACAGCGGTTTTTACCGCTCATGGGAATGGAGCCGCATCCCCAACGGATCAAAAGGATGCTTGAGCTGCTGCACCTTGAGGAAAACCTGCAAGAGGCTGTGCACAGCGGGACTTTACAAGAAAAGGTGGCACGGGAGATGCTTTCCATGAATTTTACGGACCGTATGGCCCTGTTTGAGGTTATGGAACTGATCGCCTTGAGCGTGAGCAACCAGAAAAAGCTGGTCAACCTCTGTAAGGAGCTTGCCATTCGCAAACAGCAACCCGTGTTGGCCCTGCTTTCGCAAACCGAGGTCCGGGAGATTCTGGAGCACCCCGAGGCAAACATCCCGCAAAAAGCTGCCAACCTTATGCATTGGCTGACCGAGCAATGCTTTCCGCGCCTTTCCGAGGCGGAAAAGGAATTCCGTAAGTTCAGTGCCGGGCTCAACCTGCCTAAAGGCATACGTCTTGATCACGCCCAGGCCTTTGAGCGAGATAGTGTCACCCTGTCTCTGCCTTTTGCCAATAAGGAGTCCTTGGCGGCATGCTGGCCGGAAATAGCAGCCATCATCAAAAAAGGATAACGCACATGGACACCCCGGAAGAAATCAATGCCTGTATGGAAAAGGTTTACAAAACCATGGGTGAGGATGAGATCCCCTGGAACCGGTCTGCTGCGCCCGCGATTTTAGAGGAACTTGTCAACAGCGGCCAGGTCCAACCCTGTAAGGCCTTGGATATCGGCTGCGGCACAGGCAACTATGCCCTGTTTCTTGCCAAAAAAGGATTTGATATCACCGGGGTAGATGTCTCGAAAAGCGCTGTAAAAATTGCCCAAGATAAAGCTGCCGCACTCAACATACAGGCCAGGTTTTCCTGCTGTGATATCCTTACAGATATATCAGATCTGTCTGGGCCGTTTGACTTTATCCACGAGTGGATGGTCCTACATCATATCCTGCCGCCGGAGCGCAAGACATACCTCAATAATATCCGCACCCTGCTTGCGCCCAAGGGCAAGTACCTTTCCATAAGCTTTAGTGAGGCAGACAGGCAATTCGGTATTCCCCCGCACGGCAAGACAAGAACAAGCATCCTTGGCCCTACGGTCTACTGCGCGGCCCTTGATGAGCTGGAAGACTTTTTTAGACCCCACTTTACGATCCTGACCAGCAAAATCACCACCATTCCCGGATTCAAGGGAGAGCATACGGTGAATTACCTGTTTATGGAAAAGCTCTAGTGTTGCGTCAAGAATAAAATGTAGCAATGTCGCGCTGCAATTTTTTATGCCTGCAAGGCGCAACGTAGCAGGCTAAAAAAGGGCAAGCGAGATGCGAAGGTTCAGAGTTGACACGACACTAGCCCCTCCGTTTACATCTTGCCGCGCAACAACTCTGCCATTGCATCTTCATCGGTGGCAACGGAGATGGAAATCAGCTCCTTATCCACCAGCACACTGGGGGCGGATTTAAGGTTGTAGGGTTTGGCCTCTTCCGAGTCCCCGGCAAAAATCTTCAGGTCAACCTTCCCGGCAAACCGCTCTTTCATTTTTTCGGCCACGCCTATGGCCTTTTTGCAGGTGCCTCAGGTAGGATTACCACTACGAAAAACAATGATCTCAACCATGATGACCTCCATCAAAGATGTTATGGGGGGAGGTGACGAACTCTCTTATTTTCAGCTGTTTTAATACGACCCGCTCTTCTTCTTGGGGCGGGGAGGTAATGTTCGCCCCAACCTCTTTTTATTTTTGTCGTACCTTACTCTGTCGCCTACTCTTAACGATGGGCGTTTCCTTCTCTCGATGCTAACGGTAACCACTTTTTTATCATCGCGTGTTCTTCGCAAGACAATGGTTTTCTCCGTTACCTTTATCACCGTATAAGTTCTGTACATCATCTTGGCGCATACAGACACAGGGGTTACAAAGGCAAGCAAGAGAGAGATGATTATGAAAATTGCAGCGATCTTTTTCATGGAACACCTCCGGCTAAAGGTTAGGGATATTTACATTTACCCATTCATGAATCATTTCTGAAAGAATTTATTGTTTTTTTTATCTTCTCAGCAAATCCTTCTATCTTTCTGAAAGTAAGTTTTGCACTGTCTAGAAACTAAAAAACACACAACTCCCTGACACGGCAATTGATGCAAGCAAGGTTTAACGACGATATCTTCACAATCCGATACGTAGAGACGCTGCCCTTACCAAACAACAACGACAATCATGTTGCAAAAAGCATATCCCATTGCTAATTTGAATAAAAGTGTCGCTCTGGCGTTAGCGTAAAATTTCACGGCCCGAACCCGGCATTTTTCATATATAAATCACATAGCTTATCATTTTATTTTATAGACATTTCGTTTTTTCACCTCTCGTTTTAGCCGAAAGGCTGTAGTCCGTGGTTATGCTTCTGCGACCCTGTGTCGTTGGAGCCAATAGCGGCAGCTCCCCCATGCTGCCTAAATGTTAAAGAGGAGGAAACAAATGAGAAGGTCGTTATTCCTGGCAGCATCCCTGGCCGCCACCATGGTTTACGCCCCAGCCGTCTTGGCTGCGGGTCCTGCGCCTGCCAAAGTGCCCATGGCAAAACTCTGCGGCATGTGTCATGAGCCCGAACCTGGTGTGATGATGGGCTTTTTAGAGAACATCGCCATCAAATCCAAGACCATCCAGATGGACTTTATGTCCCACAAAGAGGTGGTCAAATTCACAGACAAAACCAAAGTCAAATACGTTAAAGACTTCAAGGATATCCGCAACTACAAGAAAAAAGGCTTTCAGATCAACTTTACGGAGCAAGGCGGAGAGAGAGTTGCCGACGAGATCATCCGTTTTGACATCATGCGCGCCATTACGGATGATGAAAAGCTTGATCGCGCCGCCTTTAAATTGTTGCGCAAAGACCCGATGGTCAAAGTCTATGATGTACGCCCACCTATGAAGTATAAGATGGGCCATATCCCCGGCGCCGGGATGATGCCTGCGCCAGCCTTTGATAAATTCATCGGCAAATTGCCTCAAGATAAGTCCACCCCCATTGTTTTCTACGGTGTTGGCGGCTGCCTCAGCCCCACTGCCTCCATGAAGACCAAGAGTCTTGGTTATGAGAATGTCCGCATCTATACGGGCGGCTTTCCGGACTGGAGCAAGAACGAATTCGGCACCGTGGCTCCGGGTTGGCTGAAGATGGCCATTGGCAAAGGTTTCCCCCATGTGCTTGTTGATCTGCGTCCCGCCCCTGAAGTGAATAAAGGCCATATCAAGGGAGCGGTCGGCATTGAGTACGCCAAACTTGCAGCAAGCAAGGCAAAATTCCCAGAGCGAAAAAAGGCCCCGATCATTTTTTACGGTGCCAAGAGCAAAGAGGCTGCGGCCCAGGCCGTGGCCTGGGGATATAAAGCCGTGCGCATTCTGCCCATGGACTTTAACGGTTGGCAAACGGCCGGCAACCCGGTTGCCACAGGCCCTGCCAAGACAAAAATCGTCTATGTGCCCAAACCCAAGCCTGGCACCATTGCAGCAAGCGAGTTTGAAAAGGTTGCCGGAAAAACGCCGGGCTCCATGCAACTGGTGGATGTGAGAAACCCGGATGAATTTGCCAAAGGCACCATCCCAAGCGCCGTCAACATCCCAGTGGATGAACTTGGCCAACGCATGGCAGAGCTTGATCCGCATAAGGAGCTCATCCTTTACTGCAACTCCGGTATTCGAGCGGAGATGGGCCAGAACGTCCTGAAAGGAAAAGGGCGTAAATCCAGGTATCTGGATGCCACTGTGAGTGTTGATGAAGGTGAGCTGGAGGTCGAGGAAAACTAAGTCAACTCACAACCTATTTTACGTTAGTAAAAAAAGACCTGTCAGAACAATCCGGCAGGTCTTTTTTTTATTCAGAAACCAATATTTTCTCGGTCATAGGGGGGAAACATATGGCACAAACACCATAACCGTTCGATTTAACGTTTAATTTCACCCAACAAACTTGTTTGAAAAATTGTAGTATTTGTAAAAGTCATTATAATTATAGAAAGGTATGACTCAAAATAATCAGGGTGATTGGTAAAAAAGAAGGCATGCAATTCGATAATTCAAAGACATACAGCTATCTCAACAAGATCAGTTTAATACCGATTTTATTTGGTATTGTTGCGGTTTTTCTTGTCTCTGCATTCGTCTACCAATCCCTGCGCAATGTGAGCTATAGGGACATTTCCTCCAGTTTATTAAAGGTCTCAACATTAATTTCCCAACAAGCTGAGAACTCGCTTTCTGATTCAATATCGATTCTGGAATACATTGCGCATTTAAAAGAATTCTCTACCCTTGACCATGTTGACAAGATTGATCGCAAACTCAATGGTATTCCGGAAAATGTAGATAGTGAGAAAAGATACCTCCTTGAAAATGTACGAAAAAATCACGGTTTCTCTGTTGTGTTTATCTTGCTTCCCAATGGAGACCACTACTTATCCCACCCCTTTTCCGTACAAAAAAGCTTAAGAAGTGGATATTACAACCTCTCCCACAGGCCCTATTTCCAAAAAAGCCAGGCCACAAAACGAACTGTTGTTTCAGATGGATTTCGCGGGGCAGACAACGAATTGGCCGTTGTCATTGATGTCCCAATCCTTAACAAGGACAATACGATTCGTGCACACCTTGGCGGGGTTTTTCACCTTAAAAAGTTCTCTCAGGTTGTCACTTCATCTCTCATCAAAGATTTTGACATCGGCTTCATCGTTGACAGTAAAGGTCATGCAATAGCACATTCTGATATGCGGTTACTGGGCGATGGGAACAGAAAAACCTTTAGCGAGCATCCCCTTATCAAAGGCCATCTTGCCCAAAAGCTCGATTCCACTGTTGCAGGATCATCCCCATCAACCATTTTGCAAGAGTATAGCGATCCAGTAACCGGTATAGATTATCTGGCAACACTCTCTGAGCTTTCTCCTGGTTGGACTCTTGTTTTACTGACCGATAAAGACAAAGCGCTCTCAGCGAACAAGCCATACATGTTAAAACTCTCACTTCTTGCCGGAATAATCCTCATTGTTGTGAGTTTTGCCGGAGCTGCAGTTATCCGTAAAATCGGTGTTCAATGGGCAGGCGCAGAGCAAAAAATACAAAAACACAATGCCTTTCTTGAAACAGTGCTTGAGTCCCTGCCGTATCCCTTTTACGTCATAGATGCCAAAACCTACACTATCGTTATCGCCAATTCACTGCTCGGCCCAGTTGAGAAGTGGCAAGGCAGTACCTGTCATAAAGTTACGCACCACAGCGATCAACCCTGTATAGAGGACGAGCACAAATGCCCGCTCAAAGAGGTTATACAAACCGGCAAGCCCGTTATCATTGAGCATATTCACTTTGATAGAGAGAACAACCGGCGCTATGTCGAGGTGCATGGGTACCCGATTTTTGATGAGCGCGGCAATGTCGTTCAGATGATCGAGTACTCCATTGACATTACAGACCGCAAAGAAATGGAACAGAAGCTTGTTGAGGCATCTATCATGGATGAATTAACAGGGATTCATAACCGGCGAGGTTTTATTTCTCTAGCCCGAAAACAGTTGCAGGTTGCCATGCGCTCCTCTCAATCCATGTTTTTGCTTTTTGCCGACCTGGACAATATGAAATGGATAAATGACGAGCTTGGCCATCATGTTGGAGACGAGGCGTTGCAGGACACAGCAAAGCTTCTCAAGCATACTTTTCGCGAATCCGATATCATTGGCAGGCTCGGCGGAGATGAGTTTGCCGTGTTGCTGACCAATGAGTCCGATGAATCTTCCAGGGAGCTCATACTGAACCGGCTGCAAAAAAAGGTAGAGAAATTTAATGCTGAGCATGATCGCAAATACACGCTTTCATTAAGTGCCGGACTTTCCTTTTTCAATGGGGAAAAACCACGATTCTTAGAAGAGCTTCTTTCTGAGGCTGACAGGCTGATGTACGAAGAAAAGAACAAGAAAAGAGGCATAACTCCAGCTTAAGCAACACTCTCGCTCAAAGCCCCTGCCGTAAAACTTTCTACTTTTACTGTGCCCCTGTGACCATATTGGTCAATTCTATAAATTGACAAAAAAGCAATACGTACATATATATCTGACTCTGGTGAAAGCCAAAGATGCATAAATTCAATATATTTCCCCCAAGGAGTTGTTCATTATGTTGAGCACCATGAGACGATTTACCCCTATTTTGCTCATTTTCTTTACCCTTACCTTTACGGCTGTTGATTTTATCGGCCCAACCACAGAAACGGTTGAGGCCCGCTCCCGAGGCGGTGGACGCTCCTTTAGCCCGTCTCGTACTTATCGTAAACCGACCCAGCGCCAAACCTCTCCGAGCACATCGCCAACGAGAAGAGGCGGCAGCAGCTTCATGCGTGGTCTTGCAGGCGGCTTGTTGGGCGGTGCCATTGGTGCCATGCTGTTCGGTTCCATGGGTGGCGGCAGCGGCATGGGCATTATCCCAATACTTGTCTTTGCCGGTATCGGCTACTTTCTTTTCACCCGCTTTATGAAAAGACCTGCTTCAAATTCCGCGCAATACCAAACGCACTCTTTTGACGGTGGCATGGATCAGCAAACCTCCTCCTTTAGCGAACAAGATTCTGTGGCCCATGGCATTGAGATGATCCGTCAAACAGAGCCGGGATTCAGCCTGGATAACTTTAAAGAGGTTGCCTCGGATGTATTTTTTCAGGTACAGGCAGGTTGGATGCGCCGTGATCTGGACTCCTACCGCCACCTTCTTGGAGACCACTTGGCTAAGGAGTATGAGGGCCACTTTGCTGAGATGCGTCAAAAAGGACATATAAACAAGCTTGAGAGCATTGCCGTACGCAAAGTCGATATCGTTGCTGCCGGTGTTCAAGACAATGAAGAGTTTGTCACAGTCCTTTTCACCGCCAACCTGCTTGACTATACGGTTGATGACAAAAGCGGCGATCTTATTGAAGGCAGCATGACCGAGCCGGTCAAATTTGCCGAAAACTGGACCTGGGCCCGCCCCATGGCTGGAGAGGACAACTGGAGACTGGAAGGCATCGAGGTTGTAAAGGGCTGATCTGTCGGCAGGCCTTTACAGCTATTGCTTATTCAAAGGAATGACCTGAAAATGGTCATTCCTTTTTTTTAATAAAGCCAAGTGAACAATCCCACTTCGACAAAATAAGAACTATGTCCCTGTTTTTGCAAACTCACTCACAAACAGCAAGACAAATCCATCAACCTTCATCGTTGATACTTCAAGAGCATAGGCAAAGGTTGCATTCTGCTTTTTAATATCCAGAACCGTATGCACATTGGCGTGGGAGTTTCCTGTCGCAAAGGTATCCATTACTGCGGCTTTAATCCTGCACCTTTCACAGTTTGGGTCGAGCCCGCAGCCCAACTCTGTAAACGAATAGACACAGTCAAAGACCTGTCCTCCCCTTCGGCCCTTGATTTGCAGAAGATCCTTAGCGAATAATTCACATGCTTTTTTATTGGCTGTAACCACTTGCCTTGGCTCAGCCTGCATCAACAGGGTTGGTGACTCAAGGGTATTTATAAATTCTTGCGGATCTTCTATACGATTATGAGCTTTATTCATGATCACCCCCATGTTTTATCAGCCACACTGGCAAATCTTGCACTCCGGAAGGTCAAGATTTACTAGTATCATCATACTACACAGAGACGTTGCATGACCAATTAAGGTTCCTGCCCTATAAATTCCCGTCTTTTCCAACTCCTAAGAGAAAACGCGCAGTACAGTGACCTTTGGCACCCAGCTTCACGGGAAAACCGATTGACCACAGATTCCCTGTGATCATCCCTACAAAGCCAATTTGAAGAGCGCCCACCCTAACAATGCCTTGCAGTATACGTTATCATGCCACAGGCCGGAGTAAAAGAAAATATTAAGGGATCAGACGTGGGAAAATAACACACTAAACAACCACCGACTGCAAGTCGGTGGGTTTAAATTCGCGGACTGAAAGTCC
>CAYLQA010000038.1:0-35178 GCA_964385695.1 uncultured Desulfobulbia bacterium
ATTTTCTTTGGCAGGTAGCAAGCCCGACGCATACTATCTATCTTCTCGGCTCTCTGATCCTGCTACGAAAAAGTAGACACTCAGTTAAGTCATTGTTAGAGACAATGGCAGGAGGAAAAAATGAGTGTTCAGCAACGCAGGAAATATGACCCAGATTTTAAACGTAATGCGGTTCGTTTATCCGAGGAGCCAGGCAGGACAGCAGCCGAAGTAGCAGATAACCTTGGTATCTCAAGAGACCTACTGTACAGGTGGAGAAAAGAATACCGTGCAAAAGAGGGATTTGCCTTTCCTGGTCATGGCCAAGAGGCATTGACTCCCCAAGAGCAAAAAATCCGGGAGCTCCAAAATAAGCTCCGTGACACGGAAATGGAACGTGACATCTTAAAAAAAGCTATGGCCATCTTCACCAAGGCACCGAAATGAGATTTGCCACCATAGAGAAAAACCGCTCATCATTTCCGGTGAAGAAGATGTGCCACGTTCTAAAAGTCTCCCAGAGCGGGTATTACCGTTGGCGCAATGCCCCATTGTCACCACGGCAGGTAAAGAATAAAAGGCTTAAGGGCCTCATTAAAGAGCTTTTTGCACAGCATAACGGGATGGCTGGCAGCCCGATTATTACTGCGGATCTTCATGACGAACCGGAATTTTCAAATGTAAGTTGGCAACGCGTGGCCAGACTGATGCGTGAGATGGGATTAAAATGCCGTACCGTGAAAAAGTTCGTTGTAACCACGGACTCAAAGCATAACGAACCTGTGGCTCCCAACCTGCTCGACCGTAACTTCACAGCATCCAAGCCGGACCAGGTGTGGGTGACGGACATCACCTATCTAAAAGTTGGGAGGAAGTGGCATTACCTTACGGTTTTCATAGATTTGTTTTCTCGTATCGTTGTAGGCTGGGATCTCAGTGCATCACTTGAGCGACATTCTGCAATCAGGGCCCTGAGCAAGGCAATTTTGCGACGGCGTCCAGGTCAAGGTTTGATGGTTCACAGTGACCGTGGCGTTCAATATGCCAGCGGTGATTTCAGAGCTGTATTGCGAAAACAAGGATTTGTTCAAAGCATGAGCAGGAAAGGGAACTGCTGGGATAATGCGGTTGCGGAGTCCTTCTTCCACACGATAAAGACACAGCTCATTCATCACTGTAGATTTCAGAATGTTGCCGAAGCCGAGCAGGCGCTGTTCAACTATATCGAAGTCTACTACAACCGGCAGAGGAAGCATTCAACAAACGGATACAAGGCCCCGGCTCAATATGAGCTGGAATGGTGGAATAATAGAAAAGCGGCTTAACAGGGACTCCACTTTATTGTGGCAAGATCACTCTTCACCTGTTAAGCCGGGATGTATATCCACTTGCCCAGCCCATACTCAATGCGTACGAGCAAAGCAACGCCTTGGTCTTTGAAACCAATATCCAACAATTAAGCTCGGTCCAATCCCAGGCAAAGATGCTCTTAAAAGGCATGCTTACAGGTGAGGATACGATCCAAAACCACCTGACACAGCAGACCTATTCACGCCTTGCTTCCCACCTGAAGGAGTCAAACCAGCCACTTGAATTATTCTCTAAACTCAGGCCGTGGCTGTGTGCCATGACACTGACCATGGCGGAATTCCAAAAAGCGGGCATGCATTCTGATTACGGCATTGAATCATATTTTTTTCTGAAGGCGGTACAGGATAAAAAAAACATAAGCGGACTTGTGCCGGTTAACGAACATATCGACATTCTGGCATCCCTGGATAATGAAGAACAGGAACTCTTTTTACTGCAAACTCTTGATGAGTTGGACAAAGTCGCCAACATGTCAGAAGATTTGCAAAAAAACTGGCTCAGTGGGAATACGGTGGCTCTTGATGCACTGATCAATGAGAGCTCTGAAAAAGCCCCTGAAGTGTATGAAAAATTAATCTATGAACGAAATCGCCAGTGGCTGGGAAAGATAGAAAGTTACCTCCGCAATAAGGAAAAGGTCTTGGTGATAGTCGGGGCCGGTCACCTGGTGGGCAAAAACAGCGTGGTGGAACTGCTGCAAGCGAAAGGTTATGAGGTCGTGCAGCAGTAACTCTGCAGGCTTAACGTTTACATCACTTTTTTTTCCTTGGTCTGCCAGCCTGCTTTTTCCTTTTTACCGGCCCCTTAAATTTTTCTTTGTGCAGCATGGTTTCAAGGGACCTGCGCTGGGCCTGGCGCTCTTTCCAATTTTTAGCCACAAAAATTGGCTTTTTCGTCTCACGGTCAAGGCCGGAAACATACATGGCCGTCGCCAAGGTGCCGGGGGTTGGAGTAAAATCCTGAAACTGGCGCACAGCAAGGCCTAAGTTCTTTACCTCATGCGCCAAAAGATCCATATCTGACTGCCTGCATCCGGGATGGGCTGAAATAAAGTATGGGGTCAGGGAAAGTTCTTTTTTGTTTTTCCTTGCCAACTCTTGGCATGTGTCCACGAATTGTTTCAAAACATCCGATTTGGGCTTGTGCATAAGGCGCAACACCTCACCCACTGTATGCTCGGGAGCGATCTTCAAGGCCCCAGGGGTATGGCGTAATATTACGGCCTCAAGCAGGCGAGGGGTTTTCAGTAAAAGCTCCATGCGCAGGCCAGAGGAAATGAAAATATTTTTTACCCCTTTAACTCCCTGTACCGCCTTTAGGAGATGGAGAAATTTTTCCTCATCCACCTGCAGGTATTTACACATTTTGGGGTACAGGCAATCATGTCGTTTGCACCCTGTAGGACTGGTGCAGGATGTGCCGTAGAGGTTGGCTGTGGGCCCGCCCAAATCGCTTATCGTGCCATGGAAATCATCTCTTTGCGTATGGGCCCAGACCTCAGCAACAATTGAATCCGTCTCTCTACTCACCACAACCGGGCCTTGGTGTCTGGTAATGGCACAAAACGAACAATTGCCGGAGCAGCCCCTGACAATGGTAATGGAATCCTTAATCATTGCATAGGCAGGAACCTTGCCGAATGCGGGATGGGTTTTATAGGTAAACGGCAGGGAGTAAATTTCATCCAATTCTTTTGGCGAAAGTGGCGGAGGAGATGGATGTTGCACAACCCAGACAGCCTGCTGCTTTTGCAACAAGATTTGCTTGGACAAGGCCCTGGCATGCTTATCAACAATAAGCTCTGCCTCTAAAAACCTTTCATTTCCATCGATAATCTCGTTAAAGGAAGGGATATCCAAGGCAGCAGCATAATCTTTCCGGCCCATGATTTTTGGGCTGAGTCTTTCGCAGGTGCCTGGGATATCGCTGAGATCGCGCCCCTCAGTGAGCCGCTCGGCAATCTCAAGTATTGCTTTTTCGCCCATGCCATAGACCAGTAAATCAGCCTTGGCATCACTTAAAATCGAGGCCCGAAGTTTTTGCTGCTGATAGTCATAATGAACAAAACGCCTCAGTGACGCCTCGACTCCCCCAAGGACTATGGGAACCTCTTTATATGCCTGCCTGGCCAGGTTGCTATAGATGAGCGTTGCACGATCCGGCCTGCGGCGCTGTGATTTATCCGCCTTTGTTCCAAAATATGGATTGCCATCCGGAGAGTAATCATCTTTATCCCGGACCTTGGCATTGCCGGTATAGTTGGCCACAATGGAGTCAAGGTTACCGGCACTAATGCCCCAAAAGAGCCGCGGCCTGCCAAAGGCGGTAAAATCCCGCGGCGAATCATAACGCGGCTGCGCAAGAATACCGACCCTATAGCCTTGAGACTCCAACAAACGGCCGATGATGGCAATACCAAAGGAGGGATGATCCACATAGGCATCTCCAGTGACCAGAACAACGTCAACGCAATCCCAGCCCCTGGCCTGCATTTCATCATGGTTTGTCGGTAAAAAATCTTTATTGATACTCAAGAGTTCTCCAGTGTTTTGCCCCGGCCAGATAAGGGTATTTGTTGACGCACGTTCTATTTATAAACTAATTTTGTTGTGGTATAAAGTATCTATAAATCCCAGGAAGTATTACCGAAGCAAATAATCACGGCACAAAAAATATCGAGTTATACAATGAAAATCAGTATCACCTATTGCTCTAAATGAAACTATCTTCCCCGCGCTTCCAGTTTGGAAGGCGAACTGCAAAAAGAATTCTCCGCTGAAGTTGAGCTTATTGCCGGCTCCAGCGGCATATATGATATTGTTGTTGACGGCAAAGTGATCTTCTCTAAGACTAAGGCCGGCAGGTTCCCGGACCAGGGAGAAGTCATCCGGTTGATCAAAAACTTATAGGTATCCCCCTTAGGATGACTGCAACAGACACCAGCGCAACCCTTAAACTTGTCAATGGCCAGGATGGCGATGAACAGGAATGGGTTCTGAGCGGGAAAAGCACTTTCCGCATGGGAAGGGTGCAGGACAACGAGATCTGCCTGCCCTTTTCCTGGGTGTCGCGCAAGCATGCCATGATTCAGGTTGAAGAAAATGGCAGCCATAACCTGATTGACCTAGGCAGCTCCAACGGGACTTTTGTCAACGGCAAAAGGGTCTATACCCCGACCATCCTGCAGAACGGCGATTGTATCGGTATCGGCAATACGCGGATCATGTTTCACCAAGCCCAGGCAAATATAAATCCGGAGCCCCTGCCTGCCGCTGATCTTGATGAGATGACCGTTGCCTTTGTGCAAAAAGAAATCGTCACCATCCTAATCTGCGATATTCATGATTTCACCAGAGTTTCCGAGATTATGGGCGACCAACGCCTGTCGCAACTCTTGCAATACTGGACCGGAAAGGTCAGTAAAATTGTGCGTAAACATGACGGTATAGTCGATAAATTTATCGGTGATGCTGTTATGGCCCTCTGGGCTGGCGGTGATTTACAGAGCAATATCCACCAGGCCTTAAAAACTGCCATTAACATCAGTGTCTTTACCCGCAACCTGGCCGATAAGGTTGAGGATATTCCCTGGCCCCTTGAGATTGGTGCTGCCCTCAATACCGGTGAGGCAATGTTGGGCAACCTCGGGCAAAACGGCCAGGCAAACTATACGGTTGTCGGTGATGTGGTGAATGTTGCCTTTAGGCTGGAGGATCAGACCAGTAAAAAACGCGGCCTGGATCTGCTAATGGGCAAGGATGCTGCATCACATCTTGTAAACCTTGAAGAGTTTTTCAACCCGCAATCATTTGAGCTGAAAGGAAAGCAAGGCCCGGTTGAGGCATATGGCTGTAGTTTTAAAGAGCTGTGGAATTACATCAAGAAATACTCCCCCGAAACTCCCCAATAACACGACTCCGCTTTTGTGGAGAACTTTCCCAATACTTCCCTACTCTCTTGCGCCAAATAATGCAGTACCCACTCTGACCAAAGTAGCGCCCTCTTCAATGGCCACCTCAAAATCGCCGGACATGCCCATTGATAACTCGGCCGGGCCATCATGCCCGAGAAGCCCTTTAAGGGTTAGCTCATCAGCCAGGGATTTCAGAGCCCTAAAATAAGGCCGGGTCTGTTCGGCATCAAGTGCATAAGGCGGCATGGTCATCAAGCCTTGAACCTTGATATGCTCAAAGGCGGAAAGTTCTTTAAGCAGCGCCTCAGCATCCTCGGGTAAGACACCTGATTTCTGCTCCTCCCTGCCGACATTCACCTGAATAAGAACATCCATGGTTTTGTTCAGGGCAACCAAATGCTTCTCAAGGGCCTTGGCCAACTTCAACCTGTCCAAGGTCTCAATGCAATCAAACAACTCTGCTGCGGCCTTGGCCTTATTGGATTGTACGTGGCCTATAAAGTGCCATTGAGGCCCTGCCCCAATATGCTGGATCTTTTCCTGGGCCTCTTGGAGATAATTTTCGCCAAAAATTATCTGGCCGCAAGCCATGGCACTTTCAATCAGTTCAATGGGTTTTCTTTTGCTCACGGCAACAAGACGAACATCCTGAGAATCGCGCCCTGAGCGCTCGGCAGCACTCGCAATACGCTCTAAAATGCGGCTGATGTTACTCTGTATGTCTTGCATCCTACTTCTCTCCTAAGCCAAAAAGCTCTTTGGCATTGGCTGTGGTTGCCTGCGCAAGCTCATCTAAGGAAACACCTTTAATCTCCGCAACCTTTTGCGCGGTATACAACATGAGGCTCGGGTCGTTTCGCTTGCCACGGTTTGGTACCGGCGCTAAGAAAGGGCCATCTGTTTCCAATAATAAAGAATCCAATGGAACCTCTTTTACTGCCCCTTGCAACATCTCAGCCTTGTTAAAGGTAACAACCCCGGGAATAGAGACCATAAATCCCAGGGCCACAACATCCTTGGCGAGTTGCGCATCACCAGAAAAGCAGTGCATCACCCCTCTAGACGGAAAAGGTGCCGCAGCTTGCAGGATCTCAAACACCGCTTCATGGGCTTCACGGTCATGGATAATAAGAGGAAGGGCCAGTTCTTTGGCAAGGGCAACCTGGCGAATAAAGTGTTCACGCTGACTCTCTATGGGGGCATAATTTTTCACAGTGTCCATGCCGATTTCCCCATAGCCAACTACCTTAGGGTGCTTTGCCAGCCGGCGCAACTCGTCGTACTGGCTTTCGTCCAACTCACTGACATTGTGAGGATGCACTCCCACAGTGGCAAATATACCACTGTGCTGCTCAGCCAAGGCTATTGCCTTGTGCGAGCTTATAAGATCAATCCCCACCGTAATTATCTGGGTCACACGATTATCATGGGCCTTGGCAATGACTTCCTGCAAGTCCTCACTGTAGGCATCCATATCAAGATGGCAGTGCGTATCAACCAAATTCAGCTCAGGGTTGAGGTGAGGCAATGGTATATGTTTTTTCTTCTTTTTCTTGGCCACAATGTCCTCCTTCAGGCCAAACGTTCTACCAGATTAGATAGTGTCCGTCCAGAGATGATAGAGTTACTTAAAGATCAATGCAGCGTATGTTTTTAATGCTTATCAGGCAATTTCTCCGCAAACTTTTTCAAAGACCCTTTCTTTTAAAATATACACTTTTAAGATGATGACGATTAAGGCTTGTTCAGGAATGCCTTATCACCTAAAATCATTTGACAAACTCTTCGCCAAAGGGCTATTCTTGGGGAAATTTCAATATTTTTCGAGTGATTTCTTAATACTATGCCCTCTGAAATATTAACTGCCATTTACAACAGACGCAGCATCCGTCATTTCACTGACCAGGATGTGGAGACAAAAACGCTTCATGAAATCATTCGGGCCGGCATCTGGGCGCCATCCGGTCTTAATAATCAGCCTTGGCGTTTTGTAATTATTAAAGATAAGGAGATACGCACTCAGCTTGCTGAACAGACCCATTACAGCCACATAGTTTTAGCAGCCCCGGCCCTCATTGCCGTTTATCTGGACAGCACTGCCATGTATGATGATTTAAAGGATGCCCAAGCTGCCGGCGCCTGTATCCAGAACATGCTTCTGGCGGTTGAAGACTTCAAGCTCGGTGCAGTCTGGCTCGGACAAATTCTAAAAAACAAAGACACGGTTCGCTCCATACTGGAGTTGGACGAGCAATTGGATCTCATGGCCATTATTGCCATCGGTCACCCGGAGCGCACCGATCAGGAATCAACACGTAAACCACTGGATGAGTTTATCCTTAAAGAGATATAAGTCCTTATCCTTGCCGCATACCCTATGAGGAGAAAGTTCATGATGAAAAAGACCAAACCGGTTGCCAACAACCTGCTTATTTCCCTTTTGTCACTCACTATGTTGCTCTTAATAAGCGGCTGCGCCGACATGGGCATTATGGGCGGCAGCAGCAATAAGATGGCACCGAGTGCTGCGGAAGCACCGCAACCATACTACAGCAATGAATTCAGAGATCTGCTGATTCCAAACGAACTCTCCTGGAATCGTGAAAAAAGCATGGTCATTCGCACAGACTCCTTTGCCGGTGGCATCTTGCACTTTTCCGGCAATATCGACATTAATTCCCTGGCGGATTTTTTCATTTCCTCCATGCCCCAAAACGGTTGGAAAATGGCTGGTTCAGCAAAATACAAGAATGTGCTCCTTGCCTTTGTCAAACCCAACAAAACTTGCACAATTTCTATCAACGACAGCGAGTTCGGTCTTAAAACCGATGTGTTCGTCTATATCACCGAAGACATTTCATCCGACAAAGACATGGCACCCAGCATGGGCCTTGGCCAAGAACTTTAATCCTCAGAGCGTTTATTAACCCATGTCCTTACTGGCTGACAAAAAGATACTGCTTGGGATTACCGGGAGCATTGCCGCCTACAAGGTAGCTGACTGGGTGCGCTCTCTACGGCGTGAAGGCTGTGATGTAACGGTCGTCATGACCCGTTCTGCAACACAGTTTATCACCCCCCTTACCATGGCTGCCCTTTCGGCAAACAAGGTCCATGTCTCCATGTTTGAGCAAGAGGGTGCCGAAAACATCCCCCACATTAATCTTGCCCGTGAGTGCGATATTGTTCTCGTTGCCCCGGCTACGGCGCAAACCATCGGTCGCTTGGCCCATGGTTTAGCAGATGACCTTCTTTCCACGGTTGTCCTTGCCGCGGCGCAAAAACCAGTCCTGATATGTCCGGCCATGAACAGTAAAATGTTCGAGCATCCGGCAACGCAAGCCAACATCAAAACAATTCAGTCATATGGCTACCGCATAATTGAGCCTGGCTGCGGGGAAATGGCCTGCGGAGAATCAGGCCCTGGCCGGCTTGTCGAGTGGGAATCAGTGCGTCAGGCGATTCTTGCCACCTCAGTACCACAGGACCTAAAGGATAAAAGCATTCTGGTGACGGCAGGACCGACCCGTGAGGCCTTTGATCCGGCCCGATTTATCAGTAATCGATCATCCGGCAAGATGGGTTATGCGGTTGCGGCTGCTGCTGCCCAAAGGGGAGCCGATGTTACCCTGATTAGCGGCCCTACGAGTCTGCCTGTGCCGGATGGAATCAAGTTCGAGCGGGTCAACACAGCTCAAGAAATGCTGGAAGCTGTACAGCCACATGCCCAAGAGATGAACGTAATAGTTAAATCAGCTGCTGTTTCCGATTATCGGCCGGCACAAAGCAGTGACAAAAAGGTAAAAAAAGGCCAGGCCACACTCAACTTAGAGCTTACTGCCAATGATGACATTCTCAAGGGATTGGGAGAGCAAAAAAAGGCCGGGGCGATTTCTGCCATGCTGGTCGGTTTTGCTGCTGAAAGTCATGATCATCTTGCAGAGGGCAGTCGAAAACTGCAGGAAAAAAATCTCGACCTGATCGTTGTCAACGATATTGGCGGAAGCGAAACCGGTTTTGAGGTGGATACCAACCGGGTAATCATGCTCGATAAGGATGGCACCAGAGAAGACTTACCACTTCTCAGCAAGGAAGAAACCGCACATCGAATCTGGGATAAAATCGACCGCCTTCTTTCCGGCAAACGTTAAGGCTCATTCTTTTTTTTTGCCTCGATCTTCTCATGCAAGTCAGGATAGAGACGCTTAGAACAATCCGGGCATATTCCATGACTGAACTCAGCTTCCGAATGATTGCTGATATATGACTCAATCTGGCTCCAATACCCCCTATCGTCCCGGATTTTTTTACACGAAGAACAGATAGGAAGAAAACCACTTAAAAGCTTTACCTGCTCCAAGGCCTTGCGTAACTCAACTATGAGTTTCTCTTTAGCCACTTCCTGCCTTTTCCGTTCTCCCACTTCATCTGTCAGCAACCTGTTTGCCTGATCAAGGGCGTCGGTACGCGCTCTGATTTTCTCTTCAAGATGAAAGTGTATATCGAGATATTTCTTTGTGGTGTCTTCGTATTCCTGCTCTATTAAACGAAGTTCATTGCTGGTATGGCGCAGATCTGTCTCCAACTCAAAAATCCGCTGCTTTAATTGATCGATATTGTCATTGCTCATACTTGCAGATACCCGGTTTTTTCCATCTTGGCGATCTCCTCTTTCACGAGAGCTACCAAAGAAGACAGAGCATAGGGCTTGAGCCCAAGGTCATCTGCGTACTGCGCAAAGACATCAACATCAGGCAAGACCATATCCACGTAGCCGAATCCATGCACAAACATCAAGTAGTCGGCAATAAAGATGGTTTTAACAAAACCATTATGATCATTTTTGGCCTCGCCCGGGTTATGGTGAAAGCCGATGCCATCGGCCAACTCGGCAGGAAAATTCCAATTCTCTGCCAGTTTTTTCCCGACCATACAATGTTCATAGCCAAAAATTGCTTTTTCAGATTCAACCAAAGAGAGCTGGTTATCTACAGAGTCTGATACGGCCTGGACAAAATTAGAATGCTGTATCTGGTCCTCGATTATCACGCCAATATCATGAATCAAGCCTGCAGCGTAGACATCTTTGCCCTTTTTCCCAAACTCGCGTCTAAAAATATATTTCGCCAAAAGAGCAACTCCTAGGCTATGACGCCAAAGCTTTATACGAGAATACCCACCAAATTCATCACCGCCGGAAAACATATCGCTCATTTTTTGCGTTAGAATGATTTCCTGAAGCGCATCAAAACCGATCCAGATCAAAGCTTGATCAATATCGCTTATGGTTCGAGGAGAAGCGTAATAAGAAGAGTTTGCCACACGCAGTAATTGTGCAGAAAGGGGTGGATCTACCAGGATAAGCTCTTTGAGATCCTTGGGGCTGGAGTTAGGGGCATTAATGAGGGCAAGGATACCGCTGACAGTGCCCCTAATTGAGGCTATCTTAGAAACAGAAACACGATCCAAAAGCTGGGTTAAACTAAGAGGTTTTCCCATATCCTTAGCCTCTGACCATTTAGGAAATAAGCGGTTAGCATATTATTAGTATAACCAAAGGCTTAGGGACTGGTGTGAAAAAGATTATTTTTTTATAAAATAGGACCTACTATATCTCCTCGACGGACATCATGGTTACTACGGCTATTAACAACTGCTGTAGAGGTAGAAGGGGTAAGCCTCAAGATCATTATCTCAGCAGCCATACGATTATCATCGGTTTCAGATCTAACATGCAATCGATCTCCAGGGACCAGGCCACTGCTGCTTCCGATATTTAAATAGACAATCCCATCAGGAGGAGTAGCCATGGGTTTTAAGTGATAAGTAGCAATAATTTTACCGGAAATAGGTCTTGGTCCCTCAGCGGAAGTCCTTTCAGCAACGACAGGAAGTTCAGGAAGAGGACCTAACACATCTCCCTCTTGCAGCTCTGTAAATGCTTTTTTGACAATTGCATGCTGCTTATCAAATGACACATCCACCACTTCAATTATTGCAATATCAGCAAGGAGATATCCGGGACTTTCTCCAAAATAGTTAAATGATTCAACTTCTCCCACATTCCTATAAACACCAAATTGTTGCCCAACAGTTGCGCCTGGTGCCTGTATTTCAACTTTTGCATTTGATGCTGCGTGATGCCAACCTTGGGCATTTTGCAGTACTTTACCCATGTTAGGTATATCTTTTGTAACTATTCCAATACCACTGTCGTAAACCTTTGCATCAAGGGCTAATTTCTTTTCCTTTCGATCTTCATAAACGTCAACCAATGTCTTCCGAACAACTTTTAATCCTAATGGTACCGATGGTGCCTCAACAACAGGTTGAGGAGTTGCAACTGGTTCTGGCGGTGGTGTAGGTTTGGCAAGCATATCACCGGCAGAAACAGGAGGTGTTTCCGTATCAGGTTTATCGCCTGCTGCGGGAATTTTAACAACCTGTCCAGGGGCTATCTCATGAGGATTATCAATCTCGGGGTTAATTTTCCAGATTTTGGGCCACAACAGAGGGTCTTTCAGGTACCCTTCGCTCAGGTCCCAAAGGGTGTCACCTTTTTCAATCTTGTGGCTTGTTGTATCTTCTGCCAGAACGACCTGACTTGGGCCATAACTCAAGGCACAAAAGCTTAAAACGGCAGCGGCAACAACCTTCTTCATAGCCTGCTCCTCTGTTGTTTATTCATCCAACAAATAATTGTTTTTTTGTTACATCAAACAAACATATACAAAAAATACGCTATTTTGCAAAAAAAAGTCAATAATTTCATTGTAATAAATGTATCTTTGCCAATATTTGCAGGACATTCTCATTAACCAGTCCGTTTCTCTAAAATTCTATTTTAGTATTCACGAATTCAGGAATTATGAAATTGTTCTGCAACAAAAATGGAGCACAGCGGCGTGATTTGATCACACAGCGAACAACCGCAACCAAATCGCTTATCAACTGTTTTGCGGGGTAAAAAAACGTAGACGCAGGGCATTGGTTACCACAGAAACAGAACTCATGGCCATGGCGCCGCCAGCTATCATCGGGTTGAGTGTCGGCCCGCCAAAAATGAACAGCAAACCTGCTGCAACGGGTATGCCGGTTACATTATAGGCAAAGGCCCAGAAAAGATTCTGTTTGATATTACGCATGGTTGCCTTGCTTAATTCTATCGCGCTCAAAAGCGTTTGCAGATTGCCCTGCATCAACACCACGTCTCCGGACTCAATGGCCACATCAATCCCTGTTCCCATTGCAATTCCAAGGTCAGCCCTGGCCAAAGCCGGGGCATCATTTATTCCATCTCCCACCATTGCCACCACATGTCCTTGTTCTTGAAGCGCAGCAACCTGTTCAGCCTTATTATCCGGCAGGACCTGGGCTACCACATCGCTAATTCCAGCCTGGGCGGCAATGGCCTTGGCTGTTGTTTCATGATCCCCTGTGAGCATCACAACCTTGAGCCCCATACCAATCAACCTTTGGACAATGCGAGGCGACTCATCCTTGAGTTGATCCGCAATGGCCAACATGGCGCATAACTTATTATTCAAGGCAAAATAGAGTGCCGTCTTGCCTGCATGGGCCAAATCCGCAGCAATACCATCTGCCTTTTGCTCCAATCCTTGGACATTCTCCAGCACCATCAATTCACGATTGCCGAGCAATAATGACTTTCCTTTAACCTTTGCTCGAATACCATGGCCAGGGATCGCTTCAAAGGATTGCGGTTCAAGCAATTGCAGGTCTCGCTCTTTAGCGGCCTTTACTACGGCCTCTGCAAGAGGGTGCTCAGAAGCACTCTCTGCACTTGCCACCAAGCTCAACAAGGTATTTTCATCATCACTGCCACCCAAGGCCACCAAATCGGTCAAAGCTGGTTGCCCGTAAGTTAACGTACCTGTCTTATCAAAAATTACTGCGGATACCTTGTGCCCGGCTTCAAGGGCCTCACCGCTTTTTACCAAGACCCCAAGTTGTGCTCCTCGGCCCGTGCCAACCATGATGGAAGTCGGCGTTGCAAGTCCCATTGCGCAAGGACAGGCAATAACCAAGACCGCAATGAATATTCGTAAGGCAAAGGTAAATTCAGCCTGGCCCAGGAAATACCAGGCAAGCCCAGAAAACACAGCAATGGTCATAACAATGGGAACAAAATACAGGCTGATGCGATCCGCCAAGTTGGCGATAGGTGCTTTAGATCCTTGTGCATCACGGACCATTTTTACGATCCTGGCAAGCATCGTATCCTGGCCGACCTTTTCTGCCTGAAGGTGCAGAACTCCGTTTTTATTCAAGGTTGCACCGACCACTGAATCACCTACCTTCTTAGAAACAGGCATGCTCTCCCCGGTAAGCATGGACTCATCGATACTGGACGCCCCTTTTATCACTGTGCCGTCAACCGGAATTCGCTCTCCAGGCTTCACCAACAGCACATCACCAACCAGGATCTCCTCAACAGGAATCTGTACCTGCTCGTCCCCTTTGAGCAAAGTTGCCTCATCAGGAGCAAGCTCCATAAGTTGTCGGATCGCATCGGATGTACGTACTTTTGACCTTGTCTCCATATACTTGCCAAGGGAGACCAAGGCGATCAACACTGCTGCCGATTCAAAATAGAGATCCATGGCCTTTGCCATCGGATCTATACCAAGCATAATCTCAACAAGGTTCCAACTGCTGTATACAAAGGCTGCGCCCGTACCTACAGCAATAAGAGAGTCCATGTTCGGCGCACCACGAAAAAGGCTTGGGAACCCGATCAGATAAAAGCTACGCCCCGACCACATTACAGGTAAGACCAAAAAAAACTGAGTCAGTGCGAAATTAAAGGGACTATGGTGCGGATGCAGAAAGGTCGGTAAAGGCATACCAACCATTTCGCCCATGGAAATAACGAGCAGCATTGAGGCAAAAAGAAAAGCCGGAATAAGCCTTTTTTTCATGGCTTGAAGCTTCTTCTCGGTCTCCTGTTGCTGTTTGTCAAACTGAGACTGGCTGCCTCCTTGGGCAACCAAAGCGGTAAAGCCAAGCTTACTTATTGCCTGGCGCAGATCGCGTTGATTGATTTGCCCCGGGTCAAAAAGGACAACAGCACTCTCTGCGGCAAGATTCACCTTTATACTCACCACCCCGGCAAGATTCGCGATAACCTTTTCGATCCGGGCTGAACATGATGCACAACTCATGCCTTTGATATCAAGGGCAAGGCGCGTTTCCTGCTGAGGTGTTTCCAACTCAAAGCCGAGGCCCTTCACTTTTTGCGCAATTTCATCAAGAGTGGTAACGTTTTGATCCCAGCTGACATCCATACGTTCTGCTGCCAGGTTCACAGCTACCTTCTCAATACCGTCGAGCATGGAAAGAACCTTTTCGATCCGAGTCGAACACGCGGCACAATGCATTCCTTTGACTTGCACCTGAAGGTGCTTTATCGTTTCTGACATGAAGTTGTCCTAATGTATTTTTTTAATGCGACAATTTGTCCCATATTATAATTTTAGCTGAGAATTGAAACAGCAAACTCAAACTTATTGTAACCATACTTGGAGGAAAGTGAACCATGCCGACAATTAAAATTAAGGGAATGAGCTGCGGCCATTGCGTAGCCTCTGTCACCAACGCCTTAGAGGCAGTTGATGGTGTGAGCAATGTCAGTGTTACCCTGGAAACTGGTGAGGCAAGCTATACCGAAGAAAGACCGGTAGACACAGAAACACTCAAACAGGCCATAGCCGGAATCGGCTTTGAGGTTGTGTAGTAAAAAGATCGAACGATGATAGCCCAGGCAGTCTTATTTCACTCCTGTCTGGGCTTGTTCTGGGGGCGGAACAGAGTTGAGCCCCTGTTGAAATTTTTCAAGAAAGGTGAGCACGGCCTGGGGCGGCTTTTTTCCGCTTGCCGGAACATCCTCGGCGACCACGCCATATAAAGATTCCGTACCACTACGATCCGCTTGCAGCACGGCACCCTCTAAAGCAATACCGATAAATACCCCTTTGTTCCGAGAATAAGAATAGACCTCTGAATCAAATTGCAGATCCGTGGCTGCGGTAACCTGTCTGCCAAAAGGGCCGGCTGCGACCGAAAGGTCAGCCCCCAGAGTCACTTTGCCATTTTTTATGGCAGTCATGCCTTTGCGTTTTTTGAAGACCAGTATCACATCGGTTGCCTGCAATCCCATCTGCCATCCCATGCTGCCGCCCAGGATATTCACAAAAAAAGGCAGCCCCCATCTTCCCTGCTCATCTTTACCGATCATGATGCCCCGACCATGTCTGGCAGCGAGCATAAAACCAATCTTGATGGTGCCCGGGATAATTGCAATCGCCTCGGCCTGCCTGAGTAAAGAGGCAGGGATCGTTTCCTCGGGAATGGAAAAAAATGATTCAAAAACCTGGGTCGCCTCCCGAACCTTTTCTATTTCAGCTGTGTGTGCCGAAACCTGAACAGGGAGAAACCAGCATAAAATTAATACAATCAATTTCAAAACGATAGGTTGTCTCAAGTTCCTTTCCTCAAAGCACCATTTTAACGGCAGCATGGCTCCTAAACGCCTCATAATTTTTTACCCTGTCCGCTTCATCATGTACAACAAGCTCAACATTAAAACTATGATATTTGCCTTTACTGCTCGAGCTTGAATGGCTCACCAGACATTCTCTATCCTGAACAATTTCACGAATTGCGTCCTGAACCGCCTCAGCATCCTGGCCGATAACTTTGTACTGCCATTTACAAGGGTATTCGAGTTCCAATTTTTGTTTACATTTATTGATAAGCACCCTCTCTCCTCCTTAACGACACGGAAAACAAAAGCATAAAAAAAATTCTCAGCAATGTTGGGACGTTACAAACAACAACGCAATTAACACACTGAAATAACAAATAAAACACACCGCTTGACTTACTATTAAATCTGATTATGTTAAAAAAATAAGTAAGTAAAAGTACCCAACTAGAAATAATAAATTAATCACCTTTTGTCGGGTTGCGCACAAAATTTTAACATTTTTTAGTTAAACAAACTCGCACTACGTATGTGACGCACCCAAACTTAAAGTAAGGAAGACAATTTATGGATAAAAGAAAAGTGACAAACACTATAATTATCCGCTCCGGCAAAGGAATCCGTGAAATTCCTCGCCCCAAGGTCAACGAAAGAACTTCACAGTTTTCCATCAAATCAGCAAAACAAAACTCAGCGCAAGACTCAACAAAGCTGAAAAGCTGACCCCGCCTCCCCCTTTGAATAAGTATTTGTTGAAAAGCATTGCCGATTCCCACCGTAATAAACAAATAACTTTATAAACAGGGGCCTAATTCAGCATCACAGTTTCAACTTTTACCCTGGCAGTGCCCTTTTTATAAAAACCCAATTTTTTTGCCGCCCCGGCACTCAGGTCAATAACACGTCCTCTGACAAAAGGGCCGCGATCATTCACCCGCAACAGTATCGAACGACCATTATCAAGGTTTGTGACTTTCACATTGGTCGGCAAAGGCAAAAGTTTATGTGCTGCGGAGGGCTTATTGGGATCGAACGCCTCGCCATTGGCAGTCATATGCCCGCCTGGCAAACGAAATGTTTCATTCCCATACCAGGAGGCAACTCCCTTCTCACGGTAAGATAGGGACTCTTTAACCGACATCGGCTTATACCGTTTCCCCTTCACCGTGTAAGGTGAATTCTTAACCTTTCCCTGCTTGATCGCTTCCTTAGGCGGCAGACCGTCTATCGTCTCAATATCACGCGTCATGGGCCAGTCTAACGGCGCCATAATAACCTCAAAGGTAAACTCGCCGAGCTTATATGCCAGCTTTGCCGTGGTGGAGCCGACTTTGTAGGCAAGCTTGGCTCCATTATAGGTGGTTTTGATAGTGCCCTTGGTTACATCATAAGTGGTTGATACGGCAGAGCAGGAAATGACAAAGAAAAACAACAGAACAAATAGTAGAAACGGTATATTTCTCATGTTTACAGGGGGATAAAAGTTAAATATCAGCTAAAAAAGTTTGGTTGAATGTCCAGCGACATGATAAAAATACTATATATAAACCAAAGTGAACAGAACCTAATCACTTCTCGGGATTGATCAACTTATGAAATATTCGGCCTCTTTCTTAATTATGCTGCTTTGTCTTACCCTTTTTTCCCAAAATAGTTTGGCAGCGGAGTCACAATCTTTCATGACCGGCAAGCAACTTTTTGAGCAGGAAAAGTACGAAGAAGCCTATAACGCACTTTTCAAAGCTTTCCAGGAAGACCCCACCAGCCTGGATATCAGCTTTCTCCTTGGCCGAGCTGCCTTTGAGTCCGGCCGGTATGAAGAAGCTGTCATGACCTTTGACCGAGTGCTCATCATGCAACCTGATGCACAACGGGTGAAGCTGGAACTCGCCCGCGCCCACTTGAAACTCGGCTCCCGTGAAATGGCAAAACAATATTTCCGCGAGGTCCTGGCCACCAAACCGCCGCAGCAAGTATGGGACAACATCCAAAATTTCTTAGAAGCAATCGCAGATTCCGAGAAAAAACATTTCTTATCCGGCACCCTCTCTCTCGGCGCAAGCTGGGATGACAATGTCCGGCTTTCTCCGACCAGTAGCACCATCCCCACCTCACTTTCTTCCTTTGAACTCACCGGTGAATCTGCCTCGCCCCAGGATGACATGGTCTATAACAACACCCTGGTTTTGAATCATATCTTCAAGCCCGAAGACAAACCCTTTACCACCTGGAAGACCTCGATCACGAATTACAATGCATTCTACGAGAATCAGAACGATCTTGATGTGAACTTCTTTGGTCTTAACTCCGGTCCTGTTTTTCAGGCAGAAAAGTACCTTTTGGATATACAGGCCTTCAGCAATTATATTGATGTCCAATATGACCGTTACCAAAGTTCCTTTGGGCTCGCTCCATCCCTGACATTGGTTGCCACGCCAACCGCACTGGTCAACCTCGGTATTAAAGTTGAGGAAAAAAATAATTATTCAGATGCGACGAGGGATTCTACCAACATAGCATATTCGGCCGGTTCTATATTCATCGCCAGTAAAAGCCGCATGCACTTTACCTTTTCAAAAGAATACGAAAATGCCGACAGCGGGGTACACAGCTATAACCGCATTGGCTGGCAATTCCGGCTTGAACATGACTACCCTCGAGATATTAACGCCTATGCGAATCTCGGGTATAAATCAACAAAGTATGATGCCATCACCCAACTCTTTGATCTCACCCGATCGGACAAGGTACATGAATACTCCCTGGGCGTTTCAAAGCTTCTGTGGAAGGATGCAAAAAAGGGCCAGGTACTCATTGGTCAACTTGCCCAGACATACACACGCTCAAAGTCCAATATCCAACTTTATGATTACTCGAAAAACGTCACCGCCTTTTCGTTAACCTTTAACTTCTAATTGATCAGGAAAAACAAAAGGTTGGGGTTGCCATGAAAGCACATAGATTTTTTACTCCTTGTTTCGCTGTTGCCATAATTTTCTGCTCTCTGGCCGTAAGTACTCATGCCGCGGAAATTGATAGCTCTGTGGCCCTGGTTGTTGCCGTGAGAGGAAAGGCGTACGCGGTTACTGAGATGGGTAAGAAAAGAATACTCTCCCTCAAGAGTGCGGTTTTTCAAAATGATACTATTGAGACCGGCGAGCGGGGCCGCATTCAGCTGATGTTCAAGGACAGCACCCTGATCAGTCTCGGCAAGGTCAGTAAACTCTCTGTTTCAGAGTTCAAATGGGCACCGGAACAGAAAAAAGGCGTTCTTAAAACTAAAATTACAGAAGGCACCTTCCGCATCATGGGTGGGGCCATCACTAAAGCTTCTCCCAAAAAATTCAAGACCGAAACCCCCAGCGCAACAATAGGTATCCGCGGCTCCATGTATGCAGGCGTTGTCACCTCGGACACCCTCTCGGTTGTTTTTCAGGGCGGAAAAGGAATTGATGTCACCAATGCCTTTGGTACCGTTGCCATCACAAAACCCGGATTCGGTACCCATGTTGCCTTGAACAAACCACCGCTCCCACCGGTAAAATTTACCGGCCAGGACCTGGAAAAGATGAACAAGGCCCTGGCCGGCAACGGTGAAAACGGCGAACAGGCTGAGGAAGAGGGCGAGCCGCAGGAAGCAGGAGAAGAACAACCTGAAGAAGGCGAAGAAGAAGCCCCGGCTGAAGAGGAACCTGAGGCTCAGGAAGAAAGTGAAGCTGAAGAGGCGGCCCCAGGAGAGGAGTCACAGGAGGAGCCTGCCGAAGAGGAAGGTGCTCCCCCAACAGATGAGGAGCAGGCTCCGACCGAAGAGGGTGAACCTGCCCCTGGGGATGATGCCCCGCCACCGCCTGAAGAGGGTGACGCCCCTGCCTTGGAAGATGAACCAGTTCCCTCACCTGAGGGTGAACCTACTCCTTCGCCTGAAGGTGATCCGACACCCGTACCAAAAGGCGATCCTGCGCCTCCGCCTGAGGGCGACCCAACTCCAGTTCCTGAGCCGTTACCGACACCACCGGTAGATCCTGAACCTATTCCTATGCCAGGACCTCCCTCTGAGCCTGAACCCTTTCCTATTCCCTTGCCAGAACCTCCTCCGGAACCTGAGCCCTTTCCTATTCCAGTGCTACCAATACCGAAGCCACCGATACTTCCTGAACCTCCAGAATTCCCTGTCTTTCCTGATCCGAATCTCAAACCGGATGCCCTGCCTGTTGAAGGTATAGACCAGTATTTCGGTGGCCTGGCAGGCATCTATACCGATGCTGCAACCGGAGTGAATGAAAGTATCGACGGTTCTGTCTTCATGGAGGTGAACTGGTACAATCAGAAGGCCATGGGTGTGGTCTTTGATACTGCCAACGATCCCAATCAACCCAGCTCACCTGTCTTCTTCTACGGCACAGTGGATAGGGAGAACAAAACATTAACCGGAGTGAAAATCTTCGGCAGCGACGGCGGCGGGGCCGGAGGTGAAATTTCCGCCATCGAAGGTAATGGTGCCGGTTTCTTCTTTGGCCCCAGCTTTGAATTCTTTGATCTAGAAGGCGTTGGTAATGACTATGATGTCAAGGACCCGGTCCAAAGCAGCACCGGTAGCTGGATTGTTGGCGGCAACACCTTTCGCGATCCCCATGAAGCCATCGACAATGTCTCGCCTAAGGGGTCTGCCAACTGGCAAGGATTTGTTGTAGGGGTCAGTGAAGATATGAATGCGCCTCATCTTAACCGGGCCGTTTTTATGAACTCCGACCCCACCAAATTTGCCTTCACTGTGAATAAGGACAACGGTACAGTGACCGGCTCCATGACAACCATGGTCGATGCAACCGGCAACTCCGATTATCGGATAAACAACCTGGAGATCGGCACAAGCGGCTCGTCATTTGTACTTGAGGATGCCCTTGTTGCCCTGCTGGGCTGTTCCGGCAACTGTGTGGACGATACAGTAAGTATTAATGACACCACCCTCAAACCCCATGGCAACTATATGGTTACAGAGAATCCGGAAAACCAATTCTCAAAACATCTCACCTGGGGGTACTGGGAGGCAGCATATACGGATCTTATTGACGGGACCGAGCGGCATATACATGTGCCCTATTCCATGTGGCTCGCCGGGGTTCCATCAACAAGTAACGTCATCAAAACTGGTTTTACAGGGGTCTACAAAGGCAAAGCCGTTGCCACTCGTTTTTTTGATGATGGATCTGTAACTACAGTGGATTACATCAAAAATGGTCAATTTACTTTGAATGCAAACTTTGATAGTAATTCTATAACCGGCAGCATAACCCTTCCAGGTCACACAACCCTTAACCTGAGCAGCGGTTCTTTTAATACGCCGACAACGACCTCAAACTCGTTCACGGCAATTGTTAACGATAGCATTGACTCAACAAACGGGACATTAAACGGCGCCTTTTATGGTACAAATGCAGAGGCAGTTGGAGGAAATTTTCGCTCGTCTATCTCAAGCACAACGAGTGTTGAATATGTGGGGATTTTCGGTGGCGACAAGCAATAGACGCCAAGCTGGCCGGTGGCTGTTGCGCACATGATGAAGCAACTTTTCCAAAAACTCCTCATCCCTTCCCCCTTCAAGACCGGTTGCATCGTCGTTTTGGCAGCGGTCTTGTTGTTTCATTCCTTTGGCCAGCAAAAGCCTGATTTGCTCTCATCGCTGGACAATCGGGTGACCGATGCCATGTTCAACATTCGTGGCAAAAAGGCGCCGACTCCGTCCATAGTCATCATTGATCTTGACGAAAAAAGTCTGCGCTCGGTCGGGCAATGGCCTTGGCCCAGAAATACCGTGGCAGAGCTTATTCGCAATGTGCAAAATGCCGGGGCCAAGGTTATTGGCCTTGATATCACCTTTCCGGAATCAGACCGCACCTCGCCCAAAAACTTTATTGACGAGCTGCAACCCCTTCTTCCTGAACCGCTGCCCCAAGAAGTCGTAGAAAGTCTCAAGCAAAGTGAAGCTCTGGACCATGATATTGAGTTGGGCAATGCCTTGGCTGATGCGCCATCTGTGCTGGGTTATGTCTTTCAAACCAGAAACGATGGACTCAAGAACACAGTGGATATCCCCTTTCCCTCAAGCTCTATCCGTCTTGATCCAAGTACATACAAATACACGGATATCTCACTGCTTTCCGCCTATCGGGCCATTGTCAATGTCGTGGATGTGGCCCAAGGGCAGAGTGAGGGGTTCTTCAATGTTTTTCCCGATGCCGCAGGCACAGTACGAAAGGTCCCCCTCTTCATGGAGATGGATGGGGTTCCCTACCCTTCACTGGCCCTAGAAATGGCGCGCATCGGACTCGGCGTACAGGACATTACCATTCATGTTGCTCAGCAGGCAGCCAACCCGCAAAAAGGCATCTTGGGTGTGCAGATTGCCGATAAATTTATTCCGACAGATGAAAGAGGCCAGATCACGGTTAATTTCCGAGGACCGGCCCAGACCTTTCCCTATCTCTCTGCGGTGGACATACTTGAGGGGAGAAATCTAGCCCAGTTGCAGAATAAATATGTGTTACTCGGCACCTCCGCCGCAGGCCTGCTTGATCTTCGCGCCACTCCCTATTCAAACATCTTTCCCGGTGTTGAGGTGCATGCCAATATCATCGACAATATCCTTGCCGGTGACCCCTTCACCTATGATATTTTTACTGAAATCGGCCTGACCATGGCCCTGATCATAACCGGCGGACTTTTTTTGAGCGCCCTTTTGGCATACAGCAGCCCTTTGGCCGGAGGCCTCGGTGGCCTGCTGGTGGTTGAGATGACCATTGCCGGCAATTACTTTCTCTTCTTTCAGAATAACGAGCTCATCGGCCTTACCTACCCGCTCATCACCATCTTCACGGTTTTTCTCACGGTGACATTGTTTAACTACTTTTTTGAAGGCCGGGAAAAACGCTTTATCAGCAAGGCATTCGGCCACTATGTCTCCCCACAGATCGTTTCTCAGCTCACCGAACACCCAGAAAGTCTGTCTTTAAGTGGTGAGCAAAAGGTGCTGACGGTTCTTTTTAGTGATATCCGTGGATTCACCACCATCTCTGAAAAGATGAACTCAGAAGAGCTTGGTCTTTTTATGAACGAGTATCTCACGGCCATGAGCGACATTGTTATGAGCAATAAAGGCACGGTGGACAAATTCATCGGAGATGCGGTCATGGCCATTTGGGGAGCCCCTCTTGATGATGAAGAGCATGCTGCCAACTGTACACGTACCGCATTTTTAATGATGAAAAAGCTAGAGCAATTAAGACCGAACTGGGAAGAACAGGACCTGCCCTTTATTGATATCGGTATTGGTATTAACACGGGCATCATGAGCGTGGGCAACTTCGGCTCTGACCAACGCTTTGATTACACGGTCATGGGGGATAATGTAAACCTCTCCTCAAGGCTTGAGGGTTCCAACAAGACCTATGGTACCAATATCGTTATTTCCGAATTCACCAAAGACGCCCTTGGCAAAGACTTTTACTGCCGCTTTCTGGACTGTGTGCGCGTTAAAGGAAAGGACGTACCGGTTACTATCTACGAACCTATCTGCGAAGGCGAGCCACATCCAGCTGTCAGACATGAGGTGGAAACCTTTGAAGAGGCAATGGCCCACTACCGAAACAAGGAATTTAAACAGGCCGAAGAGATCCTTCTTGGCCTCAAAAAGCTGGAAGAGCGCAAGCTCTATGAGCTCTATCTTGAGCGAATCGATCACTTTAAAGAAACACCCCCCCCGGAAGACTGGGACGGCTCTTTCACCTTTACCACCAAATAAAAAAGGACCGCCCTCCTCAGAAGGCAGCCCTTTTTTTGTCTAAGGCACCCCGACCCGTCGAAACGCCTTATTTCTCTTCTTTATCATCCAGGTAAAAACGGAAGGTATTGCGAATCGCAAGATCCGCGTCCCCTACCTCTTCCACCTCTGTGTAATAAATTGCACCGGCATCAATGCCGCTGGTTTCAATATAAGTACTCAGCGTCTGGATAGACTCATTCTTGGTCTGCAGCCACGGGGCAAAGACAAAGATAAACATCCAAATTGCCAGCATCCAGGCAAGCAGTCTGAGCACACCCTTGCCGTTGTCGGTGGGACCAATCGGCCCCACCGTCTGTTTTGTGAGTTTCTGTGTCATGCTGATAGCAGTCATATTCCACTCTTATTAGATGCTTGCAGTGATGTCAGGGAAGACCTTGAAGAACATGATGTAGGCCATGATCAAGGTCAGACACAGATTGAGTGACTGGCCGCAAACATAAAGAATAAACGGCTTACCACCGACAAAATGCTCTTTCAGCTCCCTAAAGTTGGTTGCAAGACCAATGCTGACAAAGGCCAGGCAGAAGAACCAACCGCGGAAGTTCTTGGTGAAACCGCGGATAACGCCGTGGTCGATCATGGCGTAACCAACAGACTCGCCCAATGCGGCGTAGATCATTGAGAATACGACGGAAGCGGTCAAAAATCCCAGGACGAACTTGGGGAAGCGATGCCAAATCTCAATGGCTCCAACCTTTTGGCCAGGTACACAATCGTACTTAGCACACCAAAATACCGCCACACCAAAGGCGATAACGCCGATGAGAACATTCTGGATCATCTTAATGGTGGCCGCGGTGTAGAGGGCCTTTTCACTTAAGAAGGCTCCGGCTGCTGCAACAGCACCGGTAGCATCGATGGTTCCACCCATCCAGGCACCACCGAGAACATGATGCATACCTGTTCCCTTAATAATGGCAGGCATAACGATCATCATGATGGAAGTGAAGACCAGAGAGAGGCCAACTGCAAGGGTAAGCTCTTCTTTCTTGGCCCGACAGGCTGCTGCCGTGGCAATAGCTGCGGAAACACCGCAGACAGACATATCGGCAGAGATGGTCATGTTCAAGGTCTTAGAAGGCATCTTGAGGACCTTCTGGCCAAAGATAAAGGTAGTGATTAAAACGATGGGGGTAACAACCCATGCGACAAAGATACCCGGAACACCGATGGAGAGAATCTTGCTGAAAAGGATCTCAGCGCCAAGGAGTACCAGACCGGTTTTAATATAGTACTCGGTCTGTACTGCAGGCATGACCCATTTAGGTGTACCGATGGTATTGGAGATAATCAGGCCAAAAAGGATAGCCCAAGCGGCATAACCGATACCGTACTGCTTCATGGTTGCCTGTCCGGCAAAGAGATAGGCCAGAACAGCAATAACAAAAACAATGGGGAAGGCCTTCAGAAAGGTTACAGCGCCTTCGCCACCCTTCATAAAAGCAATACCCAGTGCAAAAAAGACGGCCATCGCAATACAGAGACCGATCAAGTAGGGAGTTTGGTTATAGGCTTTAGCCTTTGAGACCTTTTTCTTTGCAGAGGATGCTTTTTTCTTGGCACCGCGCCAATCGGCAATGGCTGCCTTAGCATTATCATTCAACTCAGCATTCTGATACGCTGCGGCAGCGGCGGCAGATTGCTTTGCCATGGCTACGGCATAAGCATCTTTTTCTTTCACCTGAGCCTTTTCATACTTGGCTGCTGCCTTTTCTTTTTTGGCGGCTGCAGTCGCATCATCCCTTACAAATGCGTTAACAGGGTTAGTCTTCCACTTATGGGGTTTGCTGACAAAGGTTTTAATATTCTTGGCAAAACCCTGGCTGGTTGCTTTGACCTTTTTCTTTGAGTCACTGGCCTTATACCATTCAAGGGTCTTAAATGGCGCCTTGGCAGCCTCAGCTTCCATGGTTGCCTCAGCCTTATTGATTTTCTCATGCATGTTCTGTGGCGGACGAGGAAGAAAAATCGTCATACCAATAGCTAACAGCAAAAATCCCAGCCATATTGCCCAATAATCCTCCTTTTTCCATAGATCCGACAGTTTGGTTACCGCCTTATCAGTAACCACCTCTGGTTGTGCATTTTGATTCTGCTCTGTTGCCATACCATCTTCTCCTCTAAAGGTTGCGCAGATAACGTTTTTTGCCTGCAGATATGTATAGCAAGCACAATGCCAACAAAACCAAACATACAATTAATTATTTTATATCTATGTTTTCAGATAGTTACATACATACCCAAGCACCCAAAGTGCTCAAAACACTTCACTGTTGCCGCAAGTTACTGCTTCCACAAGGATGCACTGCCTCCTTAAGTTGACAGCACATGTATCTTTGTGATTTAACGAAAGGAGGAACCCATAGAGTCACCCACAGGAGAAATGCATGCGCTTTGACAAACGTGTTACACGACTGAGGGAGACTACTGGAATCCAAGGGAAGTTTCTTATCGGTTTGGGAGTCATCTTTTTTCTTTTTTGCCTGCTTTCCTCTGCCATAATTTATCTCTATCAAAAAAATAACGTCCAGGAAGAGGCCTTTCGCAGAACGGAAATGGTCATGTCCACGGTGACTGCCACCCGTGGATATGTCCGTGAAGTGCTCCGCCCTAAGATGTATGAGGTACTTGGTCAAGATGCCTTTATTATTGAGGCCATGTCCACCTCATATGTAAGCCGCATTGTTATGGAACGCTTTAAAAAGGACGTGCCGAATTTCATCTATCGCCGTACGGCAATAAACGCCAAAAATGTACGATTTGAGGCTAACTCCCTTGAAAAAGAGATGGTTCGCTATTTTAACGAACACCCGGAGGCCGTGAACTGGCAAGGAATCATGACTGTTGACGGCAGACGCAACTTCATGCGTTTTCAACCTGTCATCTTTAATGAATCCTGTTTGCATTGCCATGGTTCTCCACGGGCAGCCCCCCAACAAATACTCGAAAAGTACGGAGCTGATCGCGGTTTTGATAAAAAAGTCGGGGAAATAGGCGGGGTAGTCAGTATTGCCATACCAGTTGAAACCAGTCTTAAACGGATAAAAGAAATTGCTCTTTCAGTTTTCAGTACTGTCTTTCTGGCAGTATTTTTTCTTTATGCCATCATTACTTTTTTCTTCAACCGCCTGGTTATCCAGAATCTGCGTGAACTTTTAGATATATTTCGAGGCAAACTCGATGACAAGGAAACAGATGAAATTTTTCAACAGTCTGCAGGGGTGGATGAGATTGATGATCTCAATAGGATCGCCTCTGTCATGGCTCGCCATCTGCAGGAAAACCGCGATAAACTCAAGGATTATGCTGATAATCTCGAGCTGAAAGTTGCCGACCGAACCAAGGCCTTGCAGGCATCCGAAGATCAACTACAGATCCAAATCGCAGAAAGGAATAAAGAGCTCCTCACCTTAAACTCCATGGCCGAACTCATCACCAAATCCATGGATCTTGCGACAATCCTGCCCCAGGTGCTGCAAAAGACACTTGAGGTTATTCCGGCTTCAGGCGCAGGTATTTATCTTTTTCAAAGCAGCCCTCCCGGGCTTGCCTTGCAGTGCCAGATTAATGCCCAGGATTTGCATGAACACCTGATATGTGATGCTATCCCCCATGAAATCATTGCCGATACAGAAAACTCCGGAGAATCAGCATCGATATGTAATGGTGGCTGCGGACAACTTAACTTTTTTAAAGACAAAGAAAAATCCACCACAATTCTTAATGTGCCTCTGTGCTGCAGGCAGCAAACTCTCGGCATTATCACCTTGACAGGAATCACCTTAGAGGATGTGGATCCGCAGCTAAAAGAGCTGCTGCTCTCCATTGGCCGTCAAGTCGGCATTACCATTGAGAGCCTGCAAAACACAGGGAGACTCTTGCAGAGTAAAGAGCTTTTGCAGTCTGTTTTTGACGGTATTACGGACTATGTTGCATTGCTCGGTGCTGATGGGACCATGCGCATGGTGAACAAGACTTTACGCAATCGTTTTAATCTGCAGGACGATACAATTTTCAGCAAACCAATCCGGACCTTGGCTGACGATAAGCCACTACCATTTTCCCTATTCACCAAGGTATTGGATATCGACCTTAAAGAGCCATTTTATGATCTGCTCTCTTTCCCGCAGGGTGAAATTTTCGAGGTCCACTTCTACCCAGTGCTCACGGACAGCGGCGAACTGGAGAACATTGTCTGTTATGCCAAAGACGTTACCTTGCAAAAACAATCAGAGCAACGCATGCAGCAAGCAGAAAAGTTGGTTTCAATTGGTCAACTTGCAGCAGGTGTTGCCCACGAAATCAACAATCCACTAGGCATTATTCTTTGTTATGCAGACCTGTTAAAGGATGATTTGGATGATCAGCAAAAGCGACTTGATGATCTGGCAATCATTGAAAAGCATGCAAAGAATTGCCAACGCATTGTCTCTGACTTGTTAAATTTTGCCAGAACCCAACAGACAACCCAAAAAGAAGCCTCAGTGAATCAGGCAGTTCAGGATGTTGTTTCCATGACCGCTTCTCAATTTGCCAAGAAACAGATTGAGACCAAGCTGGAACTCGCTGATAACCTCCCCTTGTCTCTCCTTGATCTCGATAAAATCAAACAGGTTTTCTTGAACCTTTTGATTAATGCATCCCAGGCAATTGGCCAAAACGGCCTCATCACAATTTGTACGTATTTTTCCACTGATACTTCACAGGTATTTATAGTTTTCAAAGACAGCGGCAACGGTATTGACCCGGAAATCCTTGATAATATTTTCGACCCATTTTTTACCACCAAGTCGCCAGGCGAAGGAACCGGTTTAGGCCTTTCTTTGAGCTATGGCATTGTTAAGGAACATGGTGGGGAAATCACTGTGGACAGTACAATCGGCCAAGGCAGTATTTTCACGGTTATGCTTCCCGTGCGAACTCAACAACCACCATCACCCAAACGTAAAAAATAACATGACAATAGATAGAATCCTTCTGGTTGACGATGAAGCAGACCTGCTCACTGGTTTACAAAGAACCCTAGAGCGAGGGGTAAAAAAAACAGGCATCATCATTACTACCAGTGCCAAAGAGGCCATAGAGCTTATCCAAAAAGACTCTTTTGATCTTGCCATGCTGGATATAAAAATGGTCGAGATGAGCGGGCTGGACCTTTTGGAGGAGCTTAAAAAACACGACCCATCCCTCACTGTAGTAATGATGACTGCCTTTGCCAGCATTGAAGTGGCAGTGGAAGCAATGCGGCGCGGCGCCTACGATTTTATTACCAAGCCCTTTGATAAAGACGCTCTCTTTCGGATTGTAAACAAAGGGTTGGAGCGCAACCGCCTGATGCGGGAAAATATTACCCTGCGCGAACGGGTATGCCAAAAAGAGGCTGTTGCCGGTTTCATCGGTCAATCCGCAAACATGCGCCATTTCCTAGAACGCCTTAAAACTATTGCTTTGTCAAACTATACGGTTTTGGTGCGAGGAGAATCCGGCACAGGCAAAGAGCTGACCGCACGGGCTATCCACAACCTGAGCAAGCGCCGTAATCATTCATTGATAATGGTTAACTGTCCGGCAATTCCTGAGCATCTTTTAGAAAGCGAGCTCTTTGGCCATAAACGAGGCGCCTTTACCGGGGCGGATCGTGATCACAAAGGGTTGTTTGAAGAGGCCCAGGGCGGGACAATATGCCTTGATGAAATCGGCGACATCCCGGTAAACATTCAAACAAAACTACTCAGGGTCCTTCAAGAGCAAGAAATCAAACCCATCGGGGCAAACAAAACAATCAAGGTAGATGTGCGAATCATTGCCATGACAAACCAAAACCTTGAGGCAAAGATTAAGGAGCGCAGCTTTCGGGAGGATCTTTTTTATCGACTCAACGTGGTCACTATTAAGACTCCGCCTCTTGATGAACTTAGGGAGGATATACCGCTCTTGGTCGGCCATTTCTCGCAAGAGGTATCTTGCGAACTTGCCCACGAGGAAAAACAATTTACCCCTGAGGCGATTGAGCTCCTGCAAAAAAGAAACTGGCCCGGTAATGTCCGCGAATTACAAAATATTGTCCGGCAGGCCATCATGTTTTGCCCGGACAAAAATATAACAGCTGAAATGATCGCCGACTCTTCGCCCGCCACCCCCAAGGAGCAAGCCCTGGAAATCTCTCAGGCTTTCAATCTCGTAGAGACTATGCCCTATAAGGATGCAAAGGAACTGGTACTACAGGACTTTAGTAATGCATATATAACCAAGCTGCTGGAATCGACCAACGGCAATGTAACCAAGGCCGCTGAGTTATCAGGCCTTACCCGGGCTGCTCTACAAAAAATTATGCGCCGAACCTCTATAAAATCCAGTGCATTCAGGCTGCAGGATGATTAACATTCTTTACGATATTTTTTATGTTGTAAGATAGGCTGACAATTACAAACAAACCATTTTTTGGAGTTTCTCATATGAATGATTCAACAATGCGTGATCTGGTTATTGTCGGAGGCGGCCCTGGAGGCTTTACCGCCGGTATCTATGCAAAAAGGGCGGCTTTGGACGCTTTGCTCATTGAAAAAGGGGCTGCGGGGGGCCAATTAAATAATACAGAAGAGGTAGAGAACTGGCCTGGCACCGAGAAAATCAGCGGTGCTGAACTGGCCATGCAGTTTTCTCAACATGCCCAGAGTTATGGCCTTGAGATAATGAACCGTGAAGTTGTTGCCATTGAGCCGGGACTCACGCACCATACAATCAAGCTGGACAATGATGAGGCAATCACCACCCATGCCATAATTCTCGGTACAGGTGGCAGCCCCAAAAAATTAGAGATCCCAGGGGAAACCGAATACTATGGCCGCGGTGTTTCCTATTGCGCGGTCTGCGATGGCTTTTTTTTCCGGCAAAAAACAGTTGTTGTTGTCGGTGGTGGCGATAGCGCTTTGGAAGAAGCCCTTTATCTTGCCAAGCTCGCCAAAAAGGTTTACATCGCCCACCGCCGCGATGCATTTCGGGCTGGTATGATTTTGCAACAACGGGTGGAAAAGGAAGACCGAATCGAGGTGCTGTGGAATACGGTTTTAAGCGAGATAACCGCTGATGAGCAGGGAGTAAACGGCGTAGTCTTAAAAGACACGCAAACCAGTGAGCAGCGCCCCCTTGAAACGGACGGAGTTTTTATCTTTATTGGCTTTGAACCCAATAACAATCTGGTGCCTGCAGGCACAAAAATGAATGCCAATGGCTATGTTATTACCGATGACAGGTGTGAGACCAACAATGCCGGTATCTTTGCCATTGGCGATCTTAAGGAAAAATACGCAAAACAAATTGTCACCGCAGCAGGGGATGGCTGCACGGCAGCTCTGGCTGCTGCCCATTATGTTGAGAGCAAAAAGGCGAGCTTGTAAATTGATAAAGGCTTTCAGGCATTCTTTTTGATGACAAGAGGGAGGAGAGGCGGAAAATCATGAAGCAAGAAAAAAACGAACGAAAAATTGCCTTAAAATTGATAGACGGTACCGTGATTCGAGGCACCGTCAATCTCAACAGTGACAGCATTCCCTTAGATCGTATCAGCGATCTTTTAATTCGCGGGACCAACCCTTTCATCGTCATCTATGGCTCGACTGTGGGCGGCAAGCATGACCAGGTCTATGTCGTGAACAAACAGCACATTCTCTGGGCCAGCCCTGCAGATGAAGAGGGAAATTTTCAATTCTGAGCAAAAAAAGGGGGTGAGCCAAACGCCCACCCCCTTAAAATTTCAATGGAGCCACCGAGCGGAGTCGAACCGCTGACTTGCTGATTACGAATCATTTTTTTAACTATGTAAAATCAGGCGGTTACCTCTTCTTTTTATACCTAAGGTAGCGCGATTCGCCTCCAGTGATTTCAATAAGTTATAGATGGTTGTTCCTAAAGTTTTTGTACCGTGATTATGCGACACACACTTCGTTGATCCACTCAGCAGGGTTTAACACAATCTCTCTTTTCTCCTTTATTTCATGGCGGCGTGCCGGTAATTCCCTGAACATACCAACCCCTGCCGTGCAGAGCGTATAGGTTGCCTGCTCAGATGCAAACATCATATAGAGAGAGCGGATAAATCTATCGTGCGCTTCGCTTATTTCCTGCTTGCCCTTTTCCCACCTTGATACAGTTGAAGGATCAACGCCAACATATTGTGCAAACTCTTTTGCTTTTTGATGCAGGTCTTTTCTTAGGAAGCGAATTTCTTCAGCACGAAGCAACGCTTTTCTTTTCTCACAGATGTGCAGACCAATAGCCCTGTGCAAATTTTGCACGCTGGGGAGTGCCGCATAAGACTCGCCGCAAGACTCACACTCATATTGAGTTATGCCATGCAGCACAACATCAAGGCCGGATTCATCGTATTTATACGGCTTGTCTTTGACCACCGTCAACTTTGCGCCGCAAGAATAGCAATTTTCCATGATTTTCCTCCTAAGATAAAACAGTAATAACAACGCATTTTGAGGGGCTGATTATGGCTGTTATCACGCCGCCCTCATCGCCTTCCAGGTCTGCCCCGTGGATAGTATATGCCCAGTTATTATTTTCTTCCTTAAACTCTTTCCTGACGATTTCGCCATACATCAAGATGTATTGCACATCTGACATTGTGTAGCCACGCTCTACCATCCTTTCTTTGGCGTGCTTGCTGGAAATGAGCATCCCGCTTGCAGCTATATCACGAATAATGCTTTGCGCCGTGGCAATATCAATGTCTTTGGCTGCGTCAAATTTCATATCTATATGATGACCAGAAAACTGACGCCACGTCAAGTTTTTTTATGTAAGGTGATTACAACGGTGAGTTGTGTTGGAGTGTTTGCTACGTCAAGCTCTAGCTGAAGGGCTGCCTTGAGAGGTCTTTTTTATACCATAAAAGATATACACAAAAGGGGGGGAGTCACCGATGTGAGAGGCCAGGGCACGGCGCACACTGTCTAATAATTTCAACAAGTTACATACACTCCAGACCATCAAAAGCATATGGTTTTAAAAGAAAAGGCCCCCGGCACGGCCCCCGCAAAGTGCGGCAAGCACTCCCTTAACTTTTTAGAGTAAGGCCCTAAAATCAATATTCAAAACAGTTGCGAAAATCTTTGCGTTCTTCTTGCCAATGGGGCGCTTTCCGTTTTCCATTTCGGAAATATGCCGTTGGGGAATATTCGTCATGTCAGAAAGCTGCCTTTGGGTTAATCCTTCTTTATGTCTGGCACCGGCAAGGCATACTCCAGGATCATCGGCTTCCATGAGAGCCTCACGCCAAGGAAGAACCTCTTCGGCGGTAATAAAGCCCAAACCCTGCAATGCCTTTATTGCCTGGGCCTTTTTGTTTACTGGTCCCCTAAAGTGCAATTCGATCTCAGTACGGCGCTTTTTCGTGCGTTCCAGCATATGTGACCTCCACAAGGCGAATTTCTTTATCTGTCACCTCCCACACTGCAACATATGTGGGATTCCCTTTTTTAAGATGACAATGATGCCTTTTCTTATCGAGCTTTCCATAGTTAGGCCAGTTACCTCTGACAGGTCCGCAAACTTCTATCTCCCGCAAAAGAACAACCAAACTTTTGTAAATCTGTTTAGGCAATGCCTTTGCAGACTTAGCGGTTCTTTTCGTCAAAACAACTTGCCATTCCATATGGATAATATACTATTTTTTGGTATCAAGGTCAAGCGGGATAAAATATATTTAAGAGACTACAGGATTCGAACCTGCGGCCTACCGCATGGCTCTAGCGTCTTTAGGTGCTACGCAGAATATGCGCACAACGACCGAGATAAGCGGGACTAGTTTCCGACTTAATTGCTTTGATAATAGCTTTCCTGTTCCGAGTCATATTTGAATCTTTGACCATAAATTGATTCATATTCAATTGTAATTGACAGACCTTCTAGTTTTTCTTGAAAATCTTCAATTGTCTGACTCTCATTAATAGGGAAAGTGACAGAAAAAATTACTCTTTGTTCACCAGCAGGGACTTGGTATCCATGGTTTATGATGGTTGCGGTATGGTCGAAGGTTTTTCCTGACAATATTTCTTTTAATTTTTCGCCAACCTGTGCTGAGTTTTGGATTTCGAGTTCGATCTCGTCTTGAAAAATTTTATAACTTTTGATTACCGCTGGGCCAAGGCCATTATTCATCAATTCACTTGTTAGCTCCACTTGGCCTGGAGACATATAATTATGTGAAAATGTTGTTATGTGTGGTTTTACTGATAACTTATTGTGCTTTCGCGTGGCGTGAGCTTGAAACGCGGTATAGAACAGAGCGCATAAAGCTATTATTTCTGCTGCATTATCCCCTACCACTTTCCAGATTGTTGTAATCATATTTTTTTTGAAAGCTAACATTGGGTGTAACCTGCCAGCCCCTTGATAGTGTGGGATTGACCAAGCCTCTCCTGGTCAGGTTGACACCATGGTTACATGTTTATTCTTTTTTATCTTTGGTATTCAAACCGTGCCTGATGTCCCCTACATATGAAAATTCTTTATTTTTTACATAACCAAAGAAGAAGGAAACAAAGTCAATAAAGCTGAAAATTTCATTGGCGAACAAATACTCTGGGGTATTTTGCTTAACTATATCGTACCCGAGAAGAGAAGACGCTTCATCGATGTCTATAACAAAACCATGATCTTTATAGTGATTTACAAAATGGTCAGCGAGAGTTTCGGCATTGTTTGTACCTGGAAACTTTTTATTAGTTAAAAGCCTTTCTGCGTACTGAGACGCAGACTCATTGACCCTCTCAAAATAACCTAAATCTCTCAAGTTAAGGTTTTCTGTCAAATATTTGGCAAACATTTCAGCTGAGCCTGGAAACTTGCACGATAGTTCAGCTAATGAATTTAAAGCATTTGTTAACCCTAGTGCTGGATAGCCTCCGATTTGAGGATCAATAGGGCCTAACTCACTCATTAGACCTAAATGAATTTCATCAGCTCCAAGGCTTATTAGAGTTGCAGCAGATTTAGCACGCCTTGGGACAACTACAACAAACTTATCTTTTGCAAGGCGTTTACAGGTTTTACTAATAAGATAGGCAGGCTCAATTTGACCACCACCGCTGTGAAGTATAAGAAAGATATCTTTCTTGCAGTCCGCTGACGAAGTAGCTTGGTATATTGAATTTGAGTGATTTCTATTTATAGAATTGATTTCGTCATAAAGAAAAATCGTTTCATAATTATGTAATTTATAGGCTTTTAGTCTTTTGCGAACATATTCCGCAATACCATCTTTTATGGTCCCTTCATCCTCATTTTCTGTGAAAAATTGATACAACTCACCAGGGTTTGCCAAGGTCTAAAGTTTTTGGCTCTGGAGCAGGTTTTTCTTTAACGTCTTTGCACTCACTGCTTTCCGTGGCTTTAGGTTGCTTTTTACCTGCCATATTTAAACCTCCTTAATTGTATATTCTTCAGCAATTTTAGATTTTGCTTTTCAAATTTGCACAGACGCATTTTCCGTCCGGTTGATTAGTTTGATAATAGAGAAGGCCTCCTTTCCCTAGTGGAACCACTCCGCTAGGGTAGAGG
>CAYLQA010000039.1:0-34572 GCA_964385695.1 uncultured Desulfobulbia bacterium
TCCGCTGTTTCTATTCTCAACTTTCCCGCTAATCTGCGAAGAACCTTTTTTTTGGTTCTTCCAGAGACACTCAGGCAAGCAACCCAGGTCTGCCCGCAGCGCATCATCCGTCTACACTCACGCCCCACCCCACAACATGTGACAAACTTGCCCAAATAGGCGGGATATCTTTCCCCAGGAAATCGGGGCAAACAAAACCAACGCGAACCCTGATCAACACGAGAGGAATCCACAGCGGAAAAAGAAGGGAAAAAAGAAGAGCCCCGGCGCGAAGAAAAGTGCATGAACAGAAGTTGGGGTAGTGTGAAAAAGCAGCAAGAAATGGTGCTCAGCTCGTCCGGGGCTCATGTTCTTTATATCGCGCCCGGCCAGGAAGAGCAATACGGAAAAAATACGGGGTAACATTTTTTTCTCCCAGCCTGCCGCCACCACAAGCTATTGATTTAATGGAAGATATCACAGAAAAATAGCTACCTTCTCAAACTGTGCTTTTTTTAAGTCAAAAAAAACGGTGCCGAAGGCCGGATTTGATTAAGCAAAAAAGTACTAACGGTTTCTCAAGGTTACAAAACAGAAAGATTTAAAACCGGCAGGCGTTTTGCTTAGTCATGCACCTCGTTAAATTGTGTGATTCACAGAGATCGTTCCACTTCCGCGACATTATCTGCCTATTGCTGAAAAGAAAGCCCTGCTTGCAACATCCCGTTTCAACGTTTTTTACGCCCTCCCACCGACCTCTCGTTCCGGCTGTTTCGTTGACAGGGAGAAACTGGATATTGCTGCAATAGCCTCCATGGGCAACTCTGCCGTGCCGTTACACTTACCAAAACCCATCCGGCAAAGGAAGACAACCATGGCAGCTCTCAACCAGACCCTGTCGCTTAATGCGCAGTTGTTGAAGTCGCGGGTCACGATGCCTTGTCACAATAGTGACATCATATATAAAGGACAAAAAAAGGCCTGTATCCATTTCAGGATACAGGCCTTTTTATATTTGGTGCCGAAGGCGAGAATCGAACTCGCACGGGTTACCCCACTGCGCCCTCAACACAGCGTGTCTACCAGTTCCACCACTTCGGCAATAAAATATACTTATTGAAGATCCCCGCAGTAAATTGCGGAAATCTCGGTATGCAAGGAAGCTATATCTCTATAGCATTCGCTCACTTCTCCGCTGCAGGCAGCGGAATACGTTTCGCTTTACATGTTCAGTTTTTTGCCGGAGCTGCATCCGCAGGCTCATCTACCTTTACGTCGCTGGAGGACGGAGGCAGAGGAATCGCCGCTGGCGCTCGCTCGGCTGGCTGCTCTGTGGCAGCCGGTGCTACTACATCCTTCATTACCGAGCCATCTCCCAAGTTCGAGGAGATGTAAGCCAAGGCAATGGAGGTGATCATAAAAAGCACTGCCGCTCCGGTGGTAATCTTATTGAGCAAAGGCAGCGGTCCTTCGGTACCAAAGACGGTTTGACTCGCCCCACCGAAGGTTGCACCCATATCAGCTCCCTTGCCGTGTTGCAAAAGAACAATCACGACGAGAAAGAGACAGACGACAATATGAATTACTGTAAGCAGCGTTGTCATAATCTAAATTTCGTTCCCTGAAAAAGTTAACTCTGGAATTGAATGATACGGGCAAAGGATTCGGCTTTAAGGGCTGCACCGCCGACCAGGGCTCCGTCCACATCCTCCTGAGCCATGAGATTATCGACGTTCCCAGGATTGACGCTGCCACCATACAATATTCTTATTTGGCTAGCAATATTTTTCTCATACATATCGCTAAGCAAATTTCTCAAGAAAAAATGTACCTCCTGGGCCTGCTCTTCCGTGGCTGTTTTCCCTGTGCCAATGGCCCATACCGGTTCATAGGCAACAACAACCTTTGCGGGGTCATCAATGGTGATATCTTTCAGGCCTGCTCGTACCTGCTCCTCAAGCACCTGCATGGTATTGCCCGACTCACGCTCCTCCAGTGTCTCGCCGATACAAAAAACCGGAATGAGCCCGAATTGCAAAGCCCCGGCAACCCGCTGGTTGATAATACCATCGCTTTCGCCAAAGACATGGCGCCGCTCCGAGTGGCCGATAATAGCCATGGTGCAATCGAGCTCTTTCAACATCAGTGGTGATATCTCACCCGTAAAGGCACCCTTTTCTTCCCAACAGATATTCTGGGAGCCAAGCTGGACATTGGAGCCTGCCACAGCTTCGGAAACTGCCATCAATGCGGTAAAGGGTGGTGCGATCATCACCTCACGATCCTTCGCTCCGGCCGCAGCATCCACAATAGCCAGAGCTAGCTCCTTCGCCTCTGCCAGACTGGTGTGCATCTTCCAGTTTCCTGCAAGTATGGGGGTTCGACTCATAATCTTCTCCTCTACTCTCTGGCTTCCAGGGCTTCGACTCCGGGGAGTTTTTTACCTTCCATCAGCATAAGAAAAGCACCACCACCGGTGGAAATGTAGGAAATATTATTGGATTCACCGGCCCGGTGCACGGCAACATCGGTGTCCCCGCCGCCGACAATAGTCAAGGCATGGGAGCGAGCCACGTGTTGTACCATGGCCATGGTCCCGCGGGAAAAGGCATCCATCTCAAAGGCGCCCATGGGGCCGTTCCAGATAATGGTCTTGGCATCTTCCAGGGCCTCGGAAAAGAGCATGGTGGTAGCAGGCCCGATATCGAGCACCATCCAATCCTGTGGAACTTCCTGGGTGGTCACCCGCTTATTCTCGGCCCGGGCCTCAAACTTATCGGCCACGATACAATCCACAGGCAGGTACATCTTAACGTTCTGGCGCTTGGCCTTGTTCAACAACTCACGGGCCGTATCGAGCAAATCGTCCTCAACCTTGGATTGGCCGACCTCAAAGCCGACACTCTTTAAAAAGGTGTTGGCCATGGCCCCGCCGATAATCATCTTATCGACACGGTCCATCAGATTTCTTAAGGCACCAAGCTTACTGGAGACCTTGGCCCCGCCAACAATGGCCACCAATGGGCGCATGGGGTCGCTCACCGAACGGTGAAAGTAATCCATCTCCTTTTGCAGGAGAAAACCGGCGGCACATTCCTTCACGAACTGCGTTACCCCCACCACGGAGGCATGGGCTCGGTGCGCCACGGCAAATGCATCGTTCACATAGATGTCGCAGAGGCTGGCCAGCTGACTGGCAAATCCCTCGTCGTTTTGCTGCTCCTCGGCATGAAAGCGCAGGTTCTCAAGCATGAGCACATCACCGGGCTGCATGGCATCGACCATGGACTTAACCTCACCACCAATACAGTCCGAAGCCAGCTCAACCTCCTTGTCCAAAAGGCGGGAAAGTCGCTTGGCCGCCGGCTCCATGCCGAACTCCATTTTCCGCTCCCCTTTAGGCCGCCCCATATGCGACATGATGACGATTTTGGCCTTCTCATCCAGGGCATGATTCAGGGTAGGCAAAACCCCACGGATGCGAATGTCGTCGGTAATGTTACGCTGCTCATCAAGCGGCACATTAAAGTCCACGCGGATGAGCAGAGTCTTTTCCTTAATATTGATATCCCTGATATTCTTCAAGAGTTCTCCCCTTTATCAAACTGTTTTTGCATGATGATTCCATCCTCAACCGGTGAGGAATAATATTTCTTCCGAACAGAAACCTGACAAAATCCTGCCTTCAAGTATAGCGACTTTGCCGCCAAATTCGAAGCCCTGACCTCAAGAAAGAAGCGGCTCACACCTTTTTTCTTAAGAAAGTTCAAAACATGAAAAAAAAGCCCGCCACCAATCCCCTGGCAACGGGCCTTTTCATAAACCGCTATTTTCAGAATCTCCGCTTCACTATCAAGTCGCCGACCGCATATAAAGCCGGTGACTTGCCCATTCTTGTCGCAGGCCACATACTGCCAGCCCGTGGGCTGACTCAGCTCAGATTCCATCTGCTGCTGAGTCCAAGGATGTGAATCCGCAGCCTCGATGGCCATGACCGCATCCAAATCATTCAAGGTCATGGGCCGCACGGAAACGACGGGCTCATTCGCCCCATTATCGCCCACGCTAGCGCAAGCCTCCGTAAAACATGGCACTATCTATCGCTTCAGTCTACGACAGAACTAGATCATCTGTTCGGCGATTGACACGGTACGATCACCCAAGACATTGGTGTAGCTACCGAGCTCATTGTCGTACCAACCGTAGACTACCGCCTGGGTCACGGGCACCTCGAGGTTACTCTGGCCGGTGCAGCCCAGCTTGTCCAGGTTCACGTTGATGCTCGCGGTGCGGGTGTGGGTCTCTGTACCCTCAATAATGGTGGCCGCATTGGGCATGCCGATGATATCGCTGGAGACATTCTGCTCTTCGGAATACTCGAGATACTGAGAATTCTCACCAAAGTCGCGATAGATGGAGTTAATCAAATCACGTTTAATGGGGTTCTGCATGTCATCGTCCTGGATATTGAGGACCACGATGATAATGGAACCGGTATTGGTGGGAACGCGTACGGACTCGGCGATAAAGCCGATGGACTTCATCTCCGGGATAACCAATGGCAAGGCCTTGGCCGCCCCAGTGGTTGTCAGGATAATATTATTGAACACGCTCCGGTTCTTTCTGAGATCCGTGGCGCCGGAGCCGGGCAGGCGATCCAATACCTGCTGGCTGCCGGTGGCCGCATGTACTGTAACTACGGAGGCGCTCAAAAACTTATCCACGCCGAAATGATCGAGCAACGGCTTGATCATAAAGGAAAGACAGGTGGTGGTACAGGAAGCAGCGGAGATCAGGTTGTGCTTGGCCGTGTTATAATCACCATCATTGATACCCATGACCGTAGTCACGGCATCTTCGGGCATATCCATACCCTTTTCTTTGATCTTAAAAGGAGCGGAAAGAAGGACCTTTTCCGCTCCCGCCTGAATATGCCCACGCAGGGAGCCCCGCGCGGCATCGGCATCGGCGGTGGGATCACGGAAAACTCCGGTGGTATCGACAACCAAACGAACGTCATTCTCCTTCCACTTAATCTCAGCCGGGTTTCTGGCCTCGCGCAGAATCTTGACCGGGATGCCATCGATGGTCATGGTACCTTCGGCCTCGTTGAGATTCTCGATCACCCGGCTACCCTTGCAACCATGGAGATACATGGCAAGGCGTCCGTAACTGCTATCCTTATCAATGGCAGCAGCAATATCTTCAAGACCAGTACCGATCTCTCGGCCGACGTTCACAACAATCTCAGAAAAATGCTTTCTGGAAACGTGATGCCATAGGGAAAGTTTACCGATGCGACCGAGGCCGTTGATACCCAATTTCATTGTTATATATCTCCTTTTTACACAGTGGTTAAATAGGTAATTTTTGGTCTTAACAGAAAATTTTCGAGATTATACGGGAGCCACCCTGTTGAGGCAAGGAAAACTTTGCCGAAAAGGGGTGTTCTTCCCTTTATTTCCTAGGTATTTAAACCTAAACGTCCCCTGAACCTTGCGGGATACGCATTGCATTCTGCATGGGCTCAGGCGCAGGGATCTCTTTATCGATTCCCGGATCGATCTCTTTCAGCTTCCGGGCCGTGACCAAGACCCGCCCTTCAAAGGAGCCCACAGCCTTATTATAAGACTCCACGGTGCGACCCAACCCTTTGCGGATATCGCCAAAATGCCCGGCCAGCACTCCGAGCCGATCATGGAGGGTGCGGCCCAATTCCCCGATATACTGGGCATGCTCGGCAATGCGCTCCTGGCGCCAACCATAGGAAATGGCCCGCAAAAGGGCGATCAAGGTAGTGGGGGTTGCCAGAATGACCTTTTGCCCCACCCCGTACTCGATAAGCTCAGGGTCTTGCATCAGGGCGGCGCTGAAAAAGTTTTCTCCGGGCAGAAAAAGCACGACAAACTCAGGAGAGGGCTGAAACTGTTCCCAGTAGGACTTACTGGCCAACTGCACGAGATGGGTCCGAATCTGGCGGGCGTGGTCGGCAAGATGGGCCTGTCGCCCCTCTTCATTCTCCGTTTCCAAGGCCTCCAAATAGGCGGAAAGAGCGACCTTGGAATCGACCACGATATTTCTGCCGCCGGGCAGCTTCACCACCATATCCGGCCGCAACAGACCATCTTCACCCTGAACACTGGCCTGCTCGACAAAATCGCAGTACTCCACCATACCGGCCATCTCGACCACCCGCCTGAGCTGCATCTCTCCCCAACGACCACGCACGCTGGGCTTGCGCAGGGCCTTGACCAGGTTGGCGGTCTCCCCCTGCAGGCGAACCTGCCCGGTGGCAAGGGCCTTAACCTGCTCGGTGAGTGAAGCATAGGCCTGATCACGCTCCTTTTCCACCTGGCGCAGCTGGTCATCCACCCGCTTGAGTGAATCCTGCACCGGCTTAAAGAGCTCCTGGATAGAGCGTTTTTTAAGCTCCAGTTCGGCATCGCCCTTTTGCTGAAACTTGCCCAGGGTCTCCTTGGCAAGCTCTAAAAACTGGCGGCTGTTTTTTTGAAAAATATCTGCGGATACAGCCTTAAAGGCTTGGGAGAGTTCTGCCCGCGCCTCGTTAAGCAACTCCTCTTTCTCTTTTACAAGACGCTGTTCCGCTTCAAGCTTGGCACCAAGCTCGGCGGTGCGAACAGTCAACTCCTGCTGTTGCTGCAACAATTGAGCGCGCTCTTCCTGACACTTTGCGAGCCGCCGCATTCCAACAAGCCGGCCCAGAAGTAAACCGAGCCCGAACACCCCGGCGACAACACAGATTTGAAAAAAGGTAAAATATATATTCATCGGCATATTCCTTAAAAAACTTTACAAATAAATTGCAAAAAATTGAAAAAAAATTATAAAATCTTAGTAAGTCGTTGAAATGCGGCGAAATACATACCCTCCCAGGGCAAGGATTGCCCGTAGCCCCGCGCTATAACTCAACGGAAGGAGGTCTCCCATGGCATTCCAAATCACCAACACTACTTCTCTTTTCGCGTACGGCAATCTCGTTGAAAGCCACAACAACCTCTCAAAATCAGTCGAACGCCTCTCCTCGGGCCTGCGCATCAACCGAGCAGCCGACGACCCGGCCGGACTCAGCATCGGCACCAGCTTGGACTCCCAGGCAAAAAGCTTAGGCCAGGCCATCCGCAACTCCAATGACGGCATCTCCATCATGCAGATCATGGACAGCTCACTTTTTGAAATGACAGACATCTTGGGTTCCATCAAAACAAAGGCTGTTCAAGCCGCGCAGGACACCCAAACGGCTGACACACGGCGCACCATCCAAAGCGACATCGACAAGCTCATGGAAGAGCTTGACATCATCGCCCAAACATCAACATACAACGGGCAAGATCTTTTAACCGGTATTTTTACCGACAAAGACTTCCAGATCGGCGCCTACGCCAACGAAACCATCTCGGTCAGTGTCGGCTCTGCCGAAACCGTGAAGGTCGGACACGTTAGAACCGCCCAGCTCTCTATCACAAACTCCACAGGCGGCAATGTTGAGCTCAGCTTTTTCAGCAACCCCACCAATGAGACCCTCACCATAAAATCCGTTTCCGTCCAATACGACAACACAGAAGAAAACAGCATGGCAGCCTTAGCGGATGCCATAAACGAGTATACGGACACCACAGAGATCACCGCCCGGGAAGTAGTGGAATCCACCACCACCGATGCAGTACAGGCTGGGACCACAGGCTCGGATTTTGCCATCAACAATATAACCATAGGCACGGTCACCACTTTGGCCAATGATGCAGACAGTAGCCTGGTGAACGCCATCAACGCAAAGACCTCAAGCCACGGCATTGTAGCCAGCACTACTGCCTCGGGCCAGCTCAAACTCGCTTCAAACGATGGCCGCGCCATCAAGGTAGATGGGGCCGGTACCGCCCTAACCGCGGGTGATGCCACTGCCATTTCCACATTCGGCTATGTACAAATCTACCAAAACGGCGCCTACTCCCTCAACATGACCAACCTTTCCGAAGGACTTGCCGTCAGCTTTGACTCAGGACTACTCGATTTTACCGGCACCATGACCTCCACTATCAATTCCACTTTAGCGACTGGATCTGTACTCACGACCACCTCAACCCTTGATGCGGGCTTCACAGCCGGAGCCACCCTTACGGGCGATGACTTAGACGGCAATATCGTCACCACTCAAAATTCCACTCTCCTCTCCGCCTCAGTGATGGCCACAGGGACAATAATCGAAAAAAGCTCGGTTATCGGTGGCACAGCGGTCAATAACGGCAACATCACCACAACAGCCAACAGCCTTTTATCGTCCGGCTCCATAATAAAAAGCGGCAGCACCCTGGAGGCGGGTACCTTTCTCACCAACGATATCGAAACCGGCACCGGTACCGTCACCGCAGGCACCACTTTATTAACCGATACCGCACTTACGGCTGACGCAACTCTGACCAAAGATATGCTTTTACTCAACGGGTCTATTATTAATTCAGGATCAACCATGACAGCGAACTCTTATGTTGGAGAGGATCTCACCCTCAACTCCAATATGACTCTGTCGCAAAACATGACCCTGCTGAGCAACTCCACCATTGCCGACGTAAACGGCAGCACCTCCATCGCCGCAGGCTCAACGGTTGGTGGTGATACAACTCTCGACGCCAACGTGACCACCACCCAATCAATGACCCTAACATCCGGCTCCGTGCTCGCCACAGGCTCAAATCTGGCCAACGGCTCCACCATTGGCGGCACGGTAAGCCTCGACGGCGCACACACGACAACCGCCGACCTTTCTTTAGCGGCAAACACGGTCCTCGCGGACAGCACAGTCATCAAAACCGGTACAATCCTTACCAATGATATAGCCACCACCGTCGGTACCATTACCGCCAGTGAAACTCCAACCGCCGTGGACTACACAACCCAAGGCTCCAACACCCTCAACAACGCCATGACGCTTGAGTCCGGCTCTGTCATTGCCAGCGCCTCAACCTTGGCCGCCAATGCAGGTGGCGCAGCCTCCACCCAACTCACCAGCGAAAGCACCTTACGGCTATCAGACCTGAGCGTACTCACCGCCAATGACGCCCAGACCGCAATAGTGCTTGCCGATGCGGCCATCGACGACATCAACGACCTGCTGAGCAACGTGGGTTCAACACAAACACAACTCACCCACAACGTCAGCAATCTCACGGCAACCCAAACCAACGTGCAAAGCGCAAGATCCAACATAATGGACATCGACTTTGCCCAGGAGACCACGGTCTTCACCCGAATGAATGTCCTGGTGGAATCAGGCTCTTTTGCCCTGACCCAGGCCAACGCCATGACCACAAGCGTTCTCGACCTGCTCCAGGGAGGCAACGGCAACTAATATTCCCTTGACTTGCCGTTCGGACTGTTTATTTTAACAAGAGTGATTCCTAAATAGAGAAAATAAAAAGGGTTCAGCTTGCTGAGCCCTTTTTTTGAACCTTTTTCCATTTACCAATTTTTAGTTGTGAGGAGAATATTATGTTAAAAGATGGCGAAAAAGGCGCGGTGCTGCAGCGTGACAAAGAAACATACGCTGTGGTTCCCCATTTACCCCTTGGCCTGATCACCCCGGAGCAGCTGCGTAAAATCGCAGATGTTGCGGAAAAATACAACACCGCCGCGCTTAAGATCACCAGCGCGGCCCGCATTGCCATTGTCGGCCTCAAAGAAGAAGACATCGATAACGTCTGGGCCGATCTGGACATGAATCCCGGCGCGGCCGTGGGCATGTGCGTACGCAGCATCAAGGCCTGCCCCGGCAATACCCTGTGCCGCTTGGGCCAGCAAGACGCCCTGAGCATGGGCAAACAGATGGATGAGCGCTACCATGGCTTTCAATTGCCAGGCAAGATGAAACTTGGTGTTTCCGGCTGTCCCAACCAGTGTGCCGAGACCTCGGTTAAAGATATCGGCCTGGTGGGCAAAGCCAAGGGCTGGACCGTCATCGTTGGCGGCAACGCCGCATCCCGGCCGCGCCTTGGCGAAACTCTGGCAGAAGGGCTGAGCACCGAAGAGGCCCTTGCCACCTGCGATCGGATCATCAACCACTTCAAGGATAACGGAAAAAAAGGCGAAAGGATCGGTCGCTTCATGGATCGCATCGGATTCGACGCCTTCAAAGAGGCTGTCCTCGCTTAGACAGTTCGTTTACTTAAGGCCGATCATTCCCCATGCTTCAAATTGAGGCATGGGGATTTTTTTGCACAAAACACATCATTTCGTTTTGGAAATATCCACACGCTTTTCATGTTGACAAAAAACGCAAATCATATATTGTAGGGGATTCGCTAAGAGTTATGGGCCTATAGCTCAGCTGGCTAGAGCCACCGGCTCATAACCGGTCGGTCCCTGGTTCGAGTCCAGGTAGGCCCACCACACCGCAAGATGCTTAGCAACTGAGGAAAGGTTGAAAACACAGCAACTGATCAGCAAAAATACATGGTTCCACGGCCTTGGCGCAAAACTGCCCGGCCTGAAGGAAAAGGTGCAACCGCAAGAGGTTGGCGCCTTTTTTTTATTTTGGCGACATGCCGGAAGAAGTGAGGATGGCGCAAAAACTTAGCCTGAAAACATTATTGGCCGCAATCGACGAGATGGCGCCGTTTTCCCTGGCAGAGACCTGGGACAACGTAGGGCTGATGGTAGGGGATCCCGCCCAGGAGGTGGAGGGCATTCTTCTTGCCCTGGACCCCACCGAAGAGGTCCTTGCCGAAGCTATCGCCTCTCAGGCCAACACCCTGATCACCCACCATCCCCCCATCTTCCATCCCTTAAAGAATATTCGCCTCGACAATCCCACCGGCCGCCTTCTGGCCCAGGCTCTTCAGCACAACATCTCCATTATCAGCTGCCACACCAACCTGGACATTGTCCATGATGGTGTCAGCGATGCCATGGCCAAAGGGATCGAGCTTGGCAATCTTCAGCCACTGACAACTCAACAGACGCCTGGCGACGACAATTCCGCCACAATGGGCTTTGGCCGCATCGGCACCCTGCCCACACCGCTGAGCGCAAAAGATTTTCTTCACCTTCTCATGACCGCGCTCAAAACGCCTGTCTTGCAGGTTGCCGGAAACTGCCCTGAAAAAGTAAAAACCGTTGCCCTATGCGGTGGAAGCGGCTCCGACCTGACCGAAACCGCACTCAACAAAGGGGCCCAAGTCTATATTACGGCAGAGGTTAAACACAGTGTGGCCCGCTGGGCCGAGGCCAGCGATTTTTGCGTTATTGATGCCGGGCACTTCAGCACGGAGAACCAGATTATCCCCCTTTTCGCAGACCTTTTAGACAATTCCCTGCGAGCAAAGGGAAGCAGCACTCCCATACAAATCAGCAGCAAACAAAGCAACCCCTTCAAGGGGGTTGTTTTACACGATAATACGGTTAGGTATTGCCACTAATAAGAGTAAAGTTGAGGAAGAGCATTGAAAGAGAACATTTTACAGTTACAGGAACTCCAGGCCATTGATCAAGAGATCAGCCAGCTGGAAGCAGAGATAAACGCCGGCAACGAAGGCGTTGAAAAACGCAAGGTCAGCATTGCCGCGCACAAGGAGACTCTGGACGAGCTGAACGAAAAAATCAGCAGTGCCGATGAGCGTAGGCAGGAGCTTGAGACGGAGATGGAAGAGGAACTGACCCGCATCAAGGAGCGCCAGGGCAAGCTGATGAACGTGCAGACCAACCGCGAGTACCAGAGCCTACTCAAAGAAACGGAAGACGGCAAAAAGTCCAACAAGCAGCGCGAAGAGACCATCATGCACCTCATGGAGCAGGTCGAGAACTTCAAAGGCAAGATCGAGGAAGAAACCAACCTCTGCGATGCCGAAGAAAAGCTGCTGGCAGAAGAAGAGGAGACCGTTGGCAAGCAATCCTCCAAAATCACTACCAAAAAGAACAAAATCACCAAGAGTCGCGACAAAAAAGCAAAGGCAATCTCCGCGAGCCTTCTGAAGAAATATAACCTGCTTCGCGAAAAACGTAACGGCCTGGCAGTGGCATCAGTCACCGATGGCGTTTGCCATGGTTGCAACATGAATATCCCGCCACAGCTTTTCAACGAGCTGCTGCGAGAGGACAAGATGCTCTCCTGCCCGACATGCAACCGCATCATGTACCATAAACCGGCTGAGGAAACCGTTTAACGGTGGCCAGACAAAAAGGGCTATTCGACGCAGCGCTGTCGCCTTTAGAGCAACTTGCAAATACCATCTCCGACGAGATGATCTTGAAACATTGCCCGGATCACGCACCAAGCGAGGTCCGGGCAGCTCTTTTACGTGGGGCCGAGCTTTTAGCCAAAGATGCTCCCGTGGTCAAGAAGAAAGCCAAGACGGCAACTGGCAAATCTTCCATCAAGGGGCTCACTCTCTTCAGCGATGGCGCCTCCAGGGGAAACCCCGGTGAAGCGGGCGCCGGATATGCTCTTCTTGACGACTCCGGGATCGAGGTTGGCAACGGCGGCAAATATCTGGGGCAGTGCACCAACAATGTGGCCGAATACAAGGCCTTGCTCCTTGGTCTTGCCGCGGCCCGAACCCTGGGCGATCAACATCTTAATGTCCGCCTGGACTCGGAGCTCATTGTCAAGCAGCTCAAGGGGCAGTACAGGGTGAAGAATGAAACCCTCAAGCCTCTTTTTGCCCAGGCCAAACAGGCCCTGGCCGCCTTTGCCTCCTTCACCGTTCAACATGTGCCGCGGGCGCAAAACAAACGGGCGGACGAATTGGCCAACGAGGCCATTGATAATAAGTGACGAGAGACGAGAGACGAGAGACGAGAGACGAGAGACGAGAGACGAGAGACGAGAGACGAAGGGGAAAACACCCCAAAAACCTTGTCAACCTCGAAAACTCGTGACTATTTACCCGTCACTCGTTACTCTTTTTTATGGAGTGGGTGCATGATCGCCGGTTTTTAACCGGAGGAAAGTCCGAACTCCGCAGGGCAGGGAGGTTCGTAACGCGAACTGGGGGCGACCCCGAGGAAAGTGCCACAGAAAATATACCGCCGGCCTTGTGCCGGTAAGGTTGAAATGGTGGGGTAAGAGCCCACCGCTTGCCTGGTGACAGGCAAGGCATGGCAAACCCCTCCCGGAGCAAGACCAAATAGAGAAACGATTGAGGGCGGCCCGCCCGATGTTTCCGGGTAGGTTGCACGAGGTGCCGGGCGACCGGCATCCTAGATAAATGATCATGGCCCTTTAGCGGTGTGACTTGATCACACGGCGAGGGAACAGAATTCGGCTTATAGCCCACTCCATTTTTTCACCTTGAATCCTGAGTGTTGACCATATGTATTCAGCAGCAGCAATCATAGCCGCCGGCGGCTCAGGATCAAGAATGGGGCACACCCAGCCCAAACAATTCCTTACGCTTAACGGCACCCCGATCCTGGTGCACACCATCCGCGCATTTCTTGCGGTTTCTTCCGTCAAAAAAATTATTGTGGTCGCCCCGCAAAAGTTTCTCGACACAACCAAACAACTGCTTGCCGAACATAAGCTTGCCTCACAATGCCAGGTGGTTGCTGGGGGAAAGGAGCGTCAGGATTCGGTCAGGGCGGGACTCGATCATGTTGGGGCAAAATGCGATCTTGTTGCCGTGCATGACGGAGCGCGCCCCTTGATAGACCCTGTGGATATCGAGCGCTGCCTTGCCCAGGCACATGACAAAGGCGCAGCCATTCTGGCCATTCCGGTGAAAGACACGCTCAAGCAGGTGGCCGGGCAGAATGAAATTGCAGCAACGGTGGACCGCAGCAGTCTGTGGCAGGCACAGACGCCGCAGGCAGCCAGAACCAAACTCATGGGGCAGGCGTTCAAAAAGGCGGAGCGGGACGGATTTCTTGGCACGGATGAGGCATCCATACTTGAACACTGCGGCATACCAGTAGCTGTGGTCGAGGGCAACGAGACAAACATCAAGGTCACCCGGCCAAGCGACATCACCATCGCGGAGGCATTGCTCATGCAACAAAACACCACCAGCCAACGCATAGGCCACGGTTACGATGCCCATCGCCTGGTTGAGAATCGACCCCTCATCTTAGGTGGGGTGGAAGTACCCCATCACCTTGGCCTGTTGGGCCATTCCGATGCCGATGTCCTTACCCACGCCCTGTGCGATGCACTGCTCGGGGCCATAGCTGCCGGGGATATTGGCAGGCATTTTCCGGATAATGACCCGAAGTATAAGGGGGTGTCCAGCCTTCTTCTTTTAGAAGAGGTTATGGAACTCGTCGAAAAAAAAGGGTACACTGTGGCCAATGCCGATGCCACGGTACTCGCCCAGCAACCAAAGCTTGGCCCGCATTTTCCGGCCATGCAGGAAAATATGGCCCGTATCTGCAAGATTGCAACGGACGCACTGAACCTCAAGGCCAGCACCACTGAAGAGATGGGATTTGTCGGCCGCGAGGAAGGAATTGCGGCCCACGCCATTGTCCTGCTCAAAAAATAAACGCCCTTAATCCTTAGGGTCGCCTGCTGCCCCAGCCACCTCTACCCGGTTACGGCCATTGGCCTTGGCCCGGTAAAGAGCACGATCTGCCTGTTTTACCAGCTGCGAGATACTGCCGGTTGCGGAAATTGTGCTCGGCAGATAACTTGCCACGCCAAAACTAGCAGTCACCTTGATCTGTACCGTTTCCTCTGTCGGCCCGGACAACCCTTCAATCAATGAACGCAATTTCTCCGCTGTAGCGCGCGCACATTCCTCACCGCATTCCGGCAAGAGGAGAATGAATTCCTCCCCGCCATACCGTGCTGCGACATCGGACTTGCGGCAGTTTTCCCGCAGGAGCGTACCCGTAGCCAGCAACACCAGGTCACCGATATCATGCCCATGGGTATCGTTAATTTTTTTAAAATGGTCAAGATCAAGCAGGATGCAACTGAACTCGTGACCATGCCGCACCGAGCGCAAAATCTCTGTCTCCAGGCGCTCAAAGAAAAAACGCCGATTATACAGGCCGGTCAGATCGTCGGTGGTGGCCAGCAGCTGGATTTTTCCAAGGGCACTGTTCAGCTTCCGAAAAAGCTTGATGATATAAAAATAGATGAGCCCCAAAAGCAAGATGGTCGAAGTGAGAAAAAGGGCAATGAGCAAACGGCGGTTCACGGCCAATTTACGCTCCGTTTCGGCGATATCGAATTTGACACTGATGCCGCCACGTACATCACCAAGAACATACCCCTGTTTGGCATGGCACTGCAGGCAGGATTCCTCGACATAGAGCGGCGCCATGTATCTGAAAAAAATCGTTCCCCCTTCTTTCACCTTTTTAAAAACTTCCGGCTCTCCCTGCTCAAACATCTGCAGGGCGTTTTTCTCAAAGGCATCGGGCTTATTATCCGGATTCAAAGGAAGCAGACTGGTGATGTGAAACTGGTAACCGCCCCCAAGTGCGGCGAGTTCGGAAATCTCTCTGGTCATCAGGGCCGGATTCTTCTTGGTGTAGATCTTCCCGCCAGGGCCTTGAATATCGGGATTTTCAAGGTAAGGATTTGAGACAACCCCTTTTCGTTTCTCAACATACACCCCGCCGTGCTGGGCATTCCAGCGACGGGTCAGGACGATGTTGTTGAAGTGGGACCGCGCCCGAGTCTGTAGCTCAGCCTCGATAATCCGTTTGTTATTAATGAAGAGTCCAATAAAAACCCCCAAAATGATCAGCAGAATAACCATACTGACATTGAGGGTGAAAGGACCCCAGATCTTTTTACTGGTAATCTCGCCTTGGTTGAGCATGCGCCGCCTGATAACTCCTCATTTTTTTCTGCCGTCCCGAAAAAATCCATAGCAAGTATAGCACGTAACCGATGCTCTGTCAGGAGAAGGAACACACAGGCAGCTGCCAGGCTGGACAAAACAGGTTAAGACTTGAGTGAATAACTCTCTTCAAGCTGATGAATAGCACCGTTCGGAGTAAGCACACTGGAATAAAGATGAAACTGGCGCACAGAAAACTGCTCCGTGGAAAAAAGCGCATTCCCCTCCAAAAAACGGGTAAGCTTTCTGATCGGAGTATCCCGCAGGCGGGCCAGGGTAACGTGGGGGGCGAACTTTCTTTTTTCCGGCTCAAGACCAAGGCGGACAAGGACACTCTCCACCTTATCTCGCAAGGCGCACACCCCGGCATCGGGTTTCACACCGGCCCAGAGCACCCTTGGTTTTTTTCTGGGAGGGAAATAGCCCAGGCCGTCCAGCCCAAAAGAAAAACAATCCGCCCGCACATCGCTCAACCCTTCGCGGATATCGGCAAATACGCCTCCATCCACTTCGCCGATAAACCTCAGCGTCAGGTGAAACTGATCCTCGGGCACCCAACGCGCACCCGGCAAACCATAACAAAGGGTGCTCAAGCGCTCCATTACTTGGTGCGGAAAGTCTATGGCGACAAATAAACGATGCATTGTTGATCTTTATGCCTGACCCGTGGGCAGATTGATGTTTGTTGACAACCGCCTTCCTATGGAATAGTTTTTCTATCTTTATGATAGATAGCGGTATGACCCGATCACACGGCGAAGACAAACGCGCCTTACTGAATATTTTTAGTTGATTTCACTTACAATGACAATGCCCAATAATCCAGATACCCGCTCGCAACGCATCTGCGTTTCCATAGCAGCCAGCGAGCCGGACCAGGCCCTTAAAATCGCCCAAGACAACGAAGCCTATGGCGATGTAATCGAGATCCGTCTCGACAGCCTGAAGAACCCGGAACCAGCTCCCTTTTCCAAGGGGCTCAGTAAACCTGTGCTCTTTACCTGCCGACCGACCTGGGAGGGGGGAGAATTTGCCGGAGAGGAAGAGGCTCGTTTCGCCATCCTGACCAAGGCGATCGAATCCGGTGCGTCCTATGTTGATGTGGAGCTTGAGGCGGACGTAGAACGCAGAAAAGAACTTTTAACAACGGCCCGCAAGCATAGGGTAAAAAGCATTGTCTCCTGGCATAATTTTGATCGTACCGGCTCTGAGCCGGCTCTTGCCGCCATTGTCCAACGCATGTTCCAAAGCGGAGCGGACATTGGCAAAATCGTTACCACGGCCCACGACTTCAAGGACGTTTTGCGGGTTCTTGCCCTACAGGAACTGGCCCAAGAGATGGGCTTTGACCTTATCGCCTTTTGTATGGGCAAGCCCGGAGTTATCAGCCGCGTCGCCACCCTGGCTATGAACGGCTATATGAGCTACTGCGCCCCTGCCGGAGGCGAAGTGACAGCACCGGGTCAACTGCCAGCCCCGGCCCTGCAAACCATCATGAAGGCCCTGAACCATGCGGATTAACGGCGCCACTGAGCTATACGGCATCATGGGCAATCCCGTTAAGCACAGCCTCAGCCCGGCCATGCACAACGCCGCCTTTGCCGAACTTGGCCTGAACAAGGCCTACCTGCCCTTTACGGTGAGTGATGTGCCCCAGGCCCTGGCTGGTTTTCGTGCCCTTGGCGTTCGTGGGGTAAGCGTGACCATCCCCCACAAAGAGGCGGTAATCCCCCACCTGGACAGTATCGACCCGGTGGCAAAAAAGATCGGCGCGGTCAACACCCTAGTTATTTCCGACAACGCCGTCCATGGCCTGAACACCGACTGGCTTGGAGCCAATCGCGCCCTGGAAGACAAAATGAACCTTGCCGGAAGCTCCATCCTTCTTCTTGGGGCCGGGGGCTCCGCCAAGGCCATTGGTTTCGGCCTCATTGAGGCTGGGGCACAGATCACCATTGCCAGCCGCACCCCGGAGCGGGGACAGGCCCTGGCTCAGACCCTTGGCTGCCCATGGATTCCGCTGGCCCAGGCCGGACAAAGCAAGGCCGATGCTTTGGTCAATGCCACCTCCGTAGGCATGGCGCCCAATGAACAACACTCGCCTGTACCCCAGGAGCGGCTAGGCAACTTTTCCGTGGTCATGGATATCGTCTACGCACCGCTTAACACAAAACTCCTACAAGAGGCAAAGGAACAGGGCTGCACCATTGTCCACGGCCTGGCCATGCTGCTCTATCAAGGCGTGGCCCAATTTGAGACCTGGACCCAACAGGATGCCCCAGACAACGTAATGCAACAAAGCTTACTGGCCAGCCTCGGCTACAGCCAAGAGAATTTACCATCATGAAAGAAATCAAAACCCTTGCCACCACCAACACCACCATCGAAGTGCCCGGCTCCAAAAGCATCACCCAACGCGCCCTGATTGTTGCCGCTCTGGCCGACGGAGAAACCACCCTGCGCGGCCCTCTAACCAGCGAGGACACGGAATATACCTCAAAGGCCCTGGCAGCCATGGGTATTGCCATTGAACAGGGAGAAAACAGCTGGCTGGTAAAAGGTAAAGGTGGAAAAATTGAGCAACCGGCCGAGGAAATTTATCTCGGCAACAACGGCACCGCCACCCGCTTTCTCACCTCTGTTGCAGCCTTGGGTGATGGCGAATTTACCATCAATGGCGACAAACGCATGACTGAACGGCCCATTGAACCACTCATGGCCGCGCTCAAGGGTTGGGGAGTCGATATTGCCAGCATCCAGGGAACCGGTTGCCCGCCCCTGGCCATTAAGGCCAATGGTCTTCTCGGCGACAAGACATTGCTGCCCGAAGGCAAGAGCAGTCAATACCTTTCATCGTTACTGCTGGTTGCCCCCTATGCCGCAGCACCGGCCGAGCTCAACGTGGCCGGCGAAGTCCTGTCAAAACCCTATGTCACTATGACCCTTGCGGTCATGAAGGATTTCGGCGTTGAGGCAACAGCGGCTGATGAATTGAATCATTTCAAAATCCCCCAAGGCACATACCGAGCCCAGGACTATCAGATAGAGGGCGATGCCTCCAGTGCTTCATACTTTTGGGCTGCGGCGGCTGTTACCGGCGGCAGGGTCACGGTGGCCAATGTGCCGTCTCCCTCACTGCAGGGAGATGCGATCCTGGTGGACATCCTGGCCCAGATGGGGTGTAAGGTTGAAAAATCATCCGACGGCATCACCGTGAGCGGCACCAACAATCTCAAAGGTGTTGAAGTGGATATGGGCAACTGCCCGGATGTGGTTCCCACCCTGGCAGTGGTGGCAAGCCAGGCCCAAGGGCGCACCGTGATCAACAACATTGCCCACTTACGCATCAAGGAATGCGATCGGTTGCATGTCATGGTAACCGAGCTCAAAAAACTGGGAGCCAAGGTGTATGAGTTGCCCGATGCCATGATTATTGAGGGAAAAGATAACGAGTGCCCACTGCATGGTGCTGAGATCGAAACCTACAACGATCACCGCATTGCCATGAGTTTTGCCGTAGCAGGCCTGGTTGTGCCGGGAGTGAAGGTTTTGGGCGAGGAGTGTGTGGTCAAGTCCTTTCCGGACTTCTGGCAACGCTTTGAGCGTCTTTACTAAGAGAGAACCTATGCTGCGGGAAAGGGTAGCTCTTGCTGCTGCCCATTGGAGCATAAAGCCAATGCCTTATCCGCCTCAAGCATTCGCAAAATTTCGTCAAATTCAACCGGCTTACTGAAGAGAAAGCCCTGCATCTGGTCACATCCCTGCTTGAGCAGGTAACCAAGCTGCACCTCATTTTCCACCCCTTCGGCCACCACCCGCAGATGCAGGCTTTTGGCCATGGAAATAATGGCAGTGGTGATTGCCGTGTCATCCTCATGTACCGTCACATCCCGGACAAATTTGCGATCGATCTTTAACTCGCCAATGGGCAGATGCTTGAGGTAATAGAGGGATGAATATCCGGTACCGAAGTCATCGATACTGAGCCCCACTCCCATTTCCTTGAGACCACCAAGCAGCGCAACTGCCTTTCCTTCATTATCCATGACCGTACTTTCGGTGATCTCAAAAATCAATGCCGACGGATCAAGGTCCACTTTCTCTAAGGCAGAAGCAACTTTGGCCGCCAGGTTTTCCTCCCTGAACTGCCTGGGCGAGATGTTCACCGACATGCTAATGGGGTAGCCCCTGTCATGGAACTCTTTTGCGGCCCGACAAGCCTCCTCGATGGCCCAATTGCCCATCTCAACGATCAAGCCGGTATCCTCGGCCAAGGGAATAAAATCATTGGGCGGAATAATCTCGCCGTCCTTATGCATCCAGCGCATCAACGCCTCAACGCCGATAATTTCTCCGCTGCCCAGATCAATCTTCGGTTGAAAGTAAAGGGTGAACTCCTTGAACTCCAGGGCCTTGCGCAGGCTATTCTCAACGGCCAGCCATTCGGTCACCCGTTTATTCATGGCCGCTGTAAAAATCTCGTAGGTGTTTTTGCCCTTATCTTTGGCGCGGTACATGGCCGTATCGGCATTTTTAATCAGGGCCTCCTGGTCTTGGCCGTCCTCCGGGAAAAAGGCTATGCCCACACTGACGGTCAGGTAAAATTCCCGGTCATGGAGCAAAACTGCCGGGGCCAGGGCGGCAATGATACGCTGGGCTGCGAGAACGGCATCCTCCTCATGGTCGATCCTGTCGAGCAAGACGATGAACTCATCCCCGCCATAGCGGGCCACACTGTCTCCTGCACGAATACAATGCCCTAAGCGAACCGCGACCTCCTTCAACAAGAGGTCGCCAACGGTATGACCTAAGCTGTCATTGATGCGTTTGAAATTATCAAGATCCAGAAAGAGTACGGCAACCTTTCTCTCTTCCCGCCTGGCCTGGGCCATGGAAACCCCAAGACGGTCTCTGAACAGCATCCGGTTGGGCAACCCGGTTAGGGCGTCATGGTGGGCCTGGTAACGCAGTTGCTCCTCATGGAGCTTAAGCTCGGTCATATCGTGGAAAACGCCGACAAAGTTTGTCGTATTCCCCTGAGAATTGACCACCGAGGTGATGGTCAGCCACTGCGGATAAATCTCTCCGTCCTTGCGACGATTCCAGATCTCACCCTGCCACTGCCCTTTTTTGAGCAGCGCCGCCCACATCTCTTCAAAAAACGCCTTGTCGTGCCGGTCGGATTTCAAAATCCTGGGATTTTCCCCCACCACCTCGCCTTCCCCGTAGCCGGTAATATCGGTAAAGGCTTTGTTGACCCGTTGGATATCCCCCCTGGAATTGGTAATGATGATCCCCTCGATGCTGCTTTCAAAGACACTGGCGGAAAGGACCAACTGCTGGTTGGCAATTTTTGCCTCGGTCACGTCCTGAACAACACCCATCAACTCCAAGGGCCTGCCCTCTTCCTCCCTGCGCACCTCAACCTCGGTGTGGACATACCGGGTAACTCCATCGGAGCGGATGATCCTGAAGTCAAGACTCTCCTCTCTCTGGCTGCCTTCAAGGAGTCGGGCCACCCATTTTTTTACAAAATCGATCTCATCAGGATGGACATAACGCAAAAATCCCTCAAACGAGTAAAGCCTGTTCTCTTCTGCCACCCCGAAAATTACGTAGGCCTCATCGGAACAAACGACGTGGTTTTTAAGAACGTCCCATTCCCAGTGGCCAAGTCGGGCAATACTTTGCGCCTTGGCCAGACTCTCCTGGCTGCTACGCAGGTCATCCTCCACCCTGCCGCGCTCAAGAATCTCCTGATTCAGGTCCTCATTGGCCTTAGCCAGATTGACTGTGCGTTCGACAATGATCTCCTCAAGGTGGTGACGGTACTTTTCAAGCTCAGCATAACTTTTCCCAAGCTCGGCAGTGGACGACTCTAATGACTGGCTGGCAACATACAGCTCCCTGTGCAGCGAGGCAAAACTTGAGTGCAGCACCAAAAAGGCAATAATGGCCAACACCAAGGTAAAGCCCACACTGAGCAAAATAAACTCATAAAATCCCTCAACCAGCACGGTGACATCCTGGGCAAAGGCAATACGGGCAATACCCTGGCCTTTAAAATCCTGGAGGGCAAGGTCACGGTTGAAGACATACCACTTGCCGTCAATCTTTTTGGGCTTGAGGTTGTCATCAAAGAGAAAGCCTTGCGGCAGCTTTTCAAAAATATTGTGGCAGCAAAGCATCAACACTTCATCGCCCAAGATTTTGCTTGGATAATTCTCGAAAAAAAACGTTTTTTCCCAAACATCCTTATCAAAAAGCAGGGCCACCTCGGCCTGTTTATTCTCGCCGAGCAGGTCCACGACCTTGCTCACCCTGAAACCGAACTCCACAGAACCGATATGCTGATCCTTATAAAATACAGGATGCATGACTCGGTAATACAGGCCTCCCCTGCCCGCTTCATAGCCGGAAAGAGGCTTGAGGCGCCGGTTGGTCTCAACGACCATGGGCCGAAATTCACTGAGATCATCATCGTAGAAATCGGGCCGGTGCACCCGTAAAAATGAGGTATTATCTTTGCGATGAAAGTGCCAGACGGCAAAAAGGGAATTTTCCCGGGAAAAAACTTTGTCCAGGATCGGCCGGGCCAACTTGAGCAGTTTGTCGCGCTCCCCCTTGGCAAAGGCCTCGATGATCTGGGGGCGGGTGCTTAAGAGATGTTCAATACGGAAGAGGTAATGGCCGAAGGATTGCTTAGTCGCCACCTCCAAGAGATCATGAATATGGCTTTCCTGGATGGCCAGGCGCTCACGTAGAGCCCCCTGATAGGTCTTTATCCCCCACACCAGAAAGGTCGCAGCAAGGCACAGGATTGTAGCCAGAACCGCCAGGGTAGCTTTCCATTTGATTCTACCGGACATAACAACCGTTTTGGGAAATGACTAGGAGGAGCAGTTGAGCACCAATATTAACAAAATTTATCTATCCCCGTGCGACCCAGGAGTACCTTTCAACATACCGGCAGCCTTGAGCAAAGTCCAGCCAATTTCGTCCTCACCTTCCCCGTTATAATCAGCATCGGAGCGTTGGGCGGCCAGGTGATCGAGCAAACGGGTGGCCAACTTCTTACCAAGCTGCACCCCCTCCTGGTCAAAGGAATTAATGTTCCAAATAAAACCCTGAAAAACAACCTTTGCCTCATAGAGAGCGAGCAATGCCCCCATATGATAGGGCGTGAGCCGCTCTCCCATAAGAATGGCGCTGGGCCGGTTGCCGGCAAAGCGCTTATTTGGATTGTCATGCCCCTGTCCTGTGGCCAGGGCAAGAGATTGGGCCAGGAGGTTTGCCACCAGTTTTTCTTGGGAGGTGGTTTTTTCTATGAGCAGGTCCTTGCTATGCTGAGAGGCACGAAAACCGACAAATTCACAGGGAACAACGGTGGTTCCCTGATGGATCAACTGATAAAATGCATGCTGGCCGTTTGTGCCGGGCTCACCCCAGACAATGGGACCGCTCTGCCAGGCAAGGGCTTGCCCCATACGACTCACCGACTTGCCGTTTGACTCCATGTCGCATTGCTGGAGGTGGGCGGCAAAGCGAATCAGGGCCTGGCTATACGGCAGAACCGCCACGGTCTCAGCAGATAAGAAATTATGATTCCAAATCCCAAGCAGGGCCAACAGCAGGGCCGGGTTCCTGCGCACGTCCCTTTCCTCTGCGGCCAAATCCATGGCATTTGCCCCCTTGAGAATCTCAAGCACATTATCATAACCCAAGGCAAACCCGAGCATCACCGCGCCGACCATGGATGTGGCGCTGTAACGGCCGCCGATATAGTCGAACATATAAAACGAACGCAGGTAGCGGGCCGGATTATCCATGGGGCTGCCCATACCGGTTACTGCCAAAAAATGTTTTTCCGGCGCAAGCCCCGCCTCAAGGAAAGCGGCCCGCACCAGCTCTTCATTGGTGAGGGTCTCTAGGGTTGAGCCGCTTTTTGAGACCACATTGACCAAGGTGCGGGACAGATCAAGCTCCTTGAGCACGGCTGCCGCATCATCGGGATCGACATTGCTGATAAAATGCACACGTCTGCCAGGCACAGCATAGGCGGCAAGGGCAAGATAGAGGGCGCGGGGGCCAAGGTCAGAGCCTCCGATGCCGATGTGGACAAGGTCGGTAAATGATAATCCTTCGGCATTACTCAGTTGCCCGTCTTCCAACTGAGCGAGAAAATCAGCAAGCTTATCCATCTCGGCTTGGGCCTGGGCCGCGGCCTCAGGCTCGGCTGGAGTATCTGAAAAAATATCCCTGCAGGCCGTGTGCAGAACCTGCCGATCCTCGCCCTCATACCCGCTGATGGTATTAAGCACCGCCCCCTTTTTCATCAGCAGAAACTGATCCACTGCCCCGCTTTGGGCAGCCAACTCGGCAAGGGCATCCAACACCTCGTCATCAATTCGCTGCGTGGCATAAAAAAGCTCAAAACCTGCGGCTGTGCAGCGATAGTTCAAGATGCGTTCTTTACTTAACGCGCCTTCCTTTGTGAGGTCGTACGGTTTTGCAGCCAGCCTCTTCAGGGTTTGAAAGGCTGGCAATCCATTAAAGTTGCACGAAAAACACTTCTCGACGGCCTGTACATTTTTTACGTTGTCTAATTGCCCCATTACCCTCTCCTTATAAAAAAATAACCGCCACCTTGTGGGGCCACAAAAAAGAGTTAAATATCTGAAACTTCTATGGTATATAGAGAGGTAACCGAATATTTTACTCCGAAAAGCCTGCAGCCGTAAACCCTAACCGAGAGCTTTTATCATAGCATAAAAAGAAAGTCATGGTACAAGGGCGCAAAAGGGTGTTTTGAAAAAATCAGCATTTTTTCAAGGTTGCCCCCGCTCTTTCACGACAAGTAGTTTACGGTTGATTCGCATCGACCGTAATACAGCCAACGGGTGGTAATAAGCGACATGCATGCGGTTGCTGCAGAACAAGAACTGGTTCGCTCCTGCGAAATTATCTTTGGCCCTGGGTTAAACGTTTCCAGGGAATTCCTCGAATATCTTCAACGTTCCGGCATCAAGAGTGCGTATAGAAAACGTGCCATGGAGACCCATCCGGACAGGATGGTCAGCCAGGGAGAGCTCTTTGCCCAACAGGGGCAGGATCTGTTCCGGGTCGTACAAGAGGCATACGAAAATCTGACCACCTACTTGGACGCCAGGGAAAAAGGCTATCGCTTGCCCCAGCCGCTTGCTACCCAGTTCAGGCAGACAAGCAGGCAGCAAGCCCGCCCCAGCAAGCCGCGGCCAAGCAATACCCGGCGGGCAAGAGCCCACGATGCAGGCCCCAAACAGCGCCAACAACACAGTTGGAATTCCCAGCAACAGCAGAGCCGCAAAAACACCACCGATGGTTTTGGCCAGAACCATAAGGCCAGAGGCGAAGAGTTTGCCAAAGAGCGCCAGAAAAAGTCAAATGGCTTCCAACAGGCAAGCTCTTTTTGGAATATCGAAAAGCTCTACGAGGGGCCCGTACCCAACCGGCGCCTCATGCTGGGCCACTTCCTCTACTACTCCGGGATCATTAACTGGCGCACCATTATCCAGGCCTTGATCTGGCAACGCACCGAGCGCCCGCGGCTGGGCGAACTGGGCCACCGGTTCGGCATGCTCAGCGAGCATGAGATTCTCCACATCCTGCAAAATCGTCCGCCGCTGAAACCCTTTGGCGAAACCGCCCTTGATCTGGGATTGTTGACCGAGCCGCAGCTGCGCATGCTGGTCTTTCATCAAAAACGGTTGCAGAAAAAATTCGGCGAATTCTTTGTCGAGAAGAAAATTCTTCAGCCCGAAGAGCTCCGCATGCTGCTCAGTAAATACCAGCAGCACAATGCCCAGATTATCACCGGCCAGACTGAACAGTTTTCCAAGCTGTAATGTTCGCCATAGGCCGAGAGGGCGTCACCTTGCGTGAGCGCCTCCCACTGTATACGCCATGATTTACAATAATCTCATTTACCTGCTGGTGGTGATCCTTCTTCTTTCGGCCAGCAATATTCCCGATACACCGCAGCTGCCTTTTGCCGCCTCCGTTGCCATATTTTTCGGCAAACTCGTTTTTTATACCACGCTTGGCAGCCTGCTTTTCCGGCCCAAAAAAGTCACCCAGGCCTCGGATTATTTCGGCTCCGAGCAAAAACTCTCCATCCTGGCAATATTCTTCCTGGCAATTGATGTCTACCTCCTGGACTGCCGCTTTTATTTTGCCAAGCTGCCACTGAGCGCACAGCTCCCCGCCCTGACCCATTTTGTGGGCATCATCCTTTTTTTCTGCTACCTGGCAATCCTCTGGGCCCTGGCAAAACCGTCCTATGAGCACATTTTCGGCAGACGCCAGTCCACCCTCTCCTTTCTTGCCGCCAACCTCAAGGTCAACTTTGCCATCATCCTGCCCTGGATTCTTCTGACCTTGCTCTTTGACCTGCTTGAGCTTGCCCCCTTTCCGATAATCAAAAGCCTTTTGGCCTCTCCCTGGGGAGAGCCCCTCATCTTCCTGCTCTCTTTCATCATCCTGGTGGTCTGGCTGCCATCCATTATCGTCCGGCTTTGGGGGTGCCAGCCTCTGCCCGAAGGCCCGTCCCGCAATTTGATCGAGCAATTTTGCACCCAACAGAACCTGAAGTACAACAACATCGTGCTGTGGCCCCTGTTTGAAGGGAGAATGCTCACCGCAGGGGTTATGGGACTCCATTCGCGCTACCGTTATCTCCTGGTCACCCCGGCCCTGCTGGAAACCATGACCCCGGAAGAGATCCTCGCGGTCATGGCCCATGAGATCGGCCACGTCAAGCGCCACCACCTGCAACTCTACCTGCTGCTCTTTCTCGGTTTCGGGCTCATGGCCCAGCTCAGCGCATCACCGCTCATCGGCATGCTCATCAACTCGGATATATTTATCAAGGCCGTGGAGTTGAGCAATCAGCCCCCGGAAACGATCCTCACCTTTGCCAGCACCACCACCTTGCTTCTTATATTGATTGTCTATTTTCGCTTTGTCTTCGGTTTTTTCATGCGCAACTTCGAGCGCCAGGCCGACCTTTTCGCCTTGGATGCCATGGGTGAGGCAAGGCCGCTTATTAATGTATTTGAAAAAATCGCCTGGCTCTCCGGTAAGATCCGGGATCTGCCGAGCTGGCATCATTTCGGTATCGGTCAGCGCATTGATTACCTTACCGAGAGCGAGGCAGACCATCGCTTGGTTGACCGCCACCACCGCAAGGTCTACCTCAGCCTGCTTTTGTACATGACGGTTCTCGTCGGCGGGGCCATACTTATCTGGCAGATGCCGCAAGCTGTGGTGGCCGAAGCATCAAAAAGCAAAATTATTGAGGCCGTGCTCCGGCAAAAAATCAAGGCAGAGCCGAGCAAGGCCTCTTGGCCCCAACTCTTGGGAGACCTCCATTACAGCCAGGACCGCCTCCGCGAGGCCATTACCAACTACGAGCTCTCTCTTGCCCTGGAGGACGAAAACGCTGAAACGCTGAACAACCTGGCCTGGCTGCTGATTACGGCCAAGGATGTTGAGATACTCAACCTGCCCAGAGCGCTGCAGCTTGCAAAAAAGGCGGCAGGCATAAGCAATGCGGTACACATCTTCGATACCCTGGCTACGGCATATTGGGCCAATGGCGAGCGGCAAAAGGCCATGGCCATCGAGAAGGAGCTTTTGGGCCGGGCTGAAAAAAATCGAGCCTTTTACCGTATGCAGCTTGAGCGTTTCAGCAACACGGATTTTATTCCGGGCCGAACTTTTATCGCCATTGACAAATAAACCACTTCAAGGGGTGTGGCGGATCACACGACAGCGGTGTGACTTGATCACACGGCGAAGGATTTCACATGACAGACAGGGGACTTCTTCTCATCAATACCGGCAACGGCAAAGGTAAATCCACTGCCGCTTTTGGCCTTGCCCTGCGTGCAGTGGGCCAGGGGATGAAGGTCTGCATCATTCAGTTTATCAAGGGCAAATGGCAGACCGGTGAGGCAAAGGCCATCAAAAAAGCGTTCGGCAAGGAGATCGAACTCCATATAAAAGGCAGCGGCTTTACCTGGGAAGCGAAAAACATGGATGCAGTCCGTGCTGCGGCCCGGGAGGGATTGGAGCTGGCCAAGGAAAAAATGATGGGCGACAGCTTTGACCTTGTGATCCTGGATGAGCTGACCTACCTGATCAACCTGGATCTGGTGGCCGAAGAAGAAATCCTTACATTATTGATGCACCGGCCACAACGGCTCCATGTGCTGCTCACTGGCCGCAATGCAAGCAAGTCCCTGATCGAGGCGGCAGATCTGGTCACCGAGATGCAGCTCGTCAAGCACCCCTTTGACAAGGGCATCAAGGCACAAAAAGGGATTGAGTTTTAACCCTGCCCGGTTTGGGAAAAATCCAGGGCCGTTAAGGATGCTCCTTCGAGCAGGGCCGCCCCAATCTTTTCCCCATAGGCAAAGGCGATCTCCTGCTGCTCTTTGGAGTGTCCGTAACGCGGATAGCGCCGGCCCAAAAACGAGTCGCGCCTCGGCATCCTGCCCGCCAACTTCAAAAAGACACCCACTGTGCGCCACGGCTCCTTGCTGGGGTGGCTAAAGACAAGCCTATTGACGACCTTGGCCTGGTTTCGCTTTAACAAATTCGTCAAGCCCCACCAGTGCATGCGCCAATATCCGCGGCAAGAAATAAGCGGCAACACGTCCTGCCCGGCAAAAAGCCTGGCGCCATCGCGATCAAGCAGAGACAGGATCGGGCCGCTTGGATTGTATGACCAGGTAGGCCCGGCAAGGATGATGAGATCATACTCCTGCCAGCATTTTTCCGATAAGGGCTTGATGGGGATACGCCCCCGAAAGAAGGTGATGAGCATCATGGCCAAGGTGGCGGGGATTGTGCCGATGGGAAACTTAAGCTTCCTGTTGGGCTCAAGACGCTCCTCGCTCACCTCTACCCCCTGCTCACTCAGGCCGCTCGCCAGACGATGGATCAGACCGCTTGTCTGGGCACTGAAGGTGTAATATATGATGAGCACGCGGGCTCTTTTTTTTCGCTCGTTGGGCATAAATTTCGTTTCATCACTCACATTGAAGTCAATGCTCTATATTTGCCTGAAGCGTGCAGCGCTTCAATATTTTTTTCGTTTTAGTGGCCCACTCCTCATTTTCTGTCACAAAAACCCAAAAACCTAAAAGCCTTTTTTGATGTAAAAGCAAGGAGCTACGGTTGAGGCACTTATGCCGTTCCTAAAAATTTTTTTTCGTCAAAGGTGTTTGGCTCGAAAATTATCGGGTATGCTTAAAAAAATTAGCAAGGAAATCTCATCATGCGCATCATAGCCTTTGGCGATATCCACATGGCAGCGGATCGTTTCTCCTCCATTCCCGGAGCCCAAGACGCTGATCTTATCATCATCACCGGTGATCTGACCAATTTCGGCGGCAAGAAAGAGGCAGGCACGATCCTTGAGCAGATCAGGGCAATTAATCCCCATATTGCAGCGGTTTCCGGCAACCTGGACCATTTGGAGGTGGAGGATTATCTGGCCGATGAGGGGGTGAGCCTCCACGGACAAGGCAAAATCATCGGCGACATCGGTCTGTTCGGGGTGGGCGGCTCCAATCCAACCCCCTTTAACACGCCCAACGAACGCTCCGAAGCGGAAATTTTATCACTCCTGCGTCAGGGGTATGAATCCGTGCGTTCCGCCCGCTTCCACATCATGGTTTCTCACCCGCCTCCCTTTGACACGGCAACCGATAAAATTGGGGCCGGAGCCCATGTGGGCAGCAAGGGAGTGCGCGCTTGTATAGAAGAATTGGAACCGGATGTCTGTCTCTGTGGTCATATCCATGAGGCAAAGGGCCAGGACACCATTGGCCGCAGTGTTATCCTCAACCCCGGCCTGCTCGAGGAGGGCGGCTGGGTGGAACTCAATCTTACCGATAACGGACTATCGAGCAAACTCCACATCCAGTAAGGATATTAAGCATGTCAAACCCACATGACGTCATTATTGTCGGCGCCGGGCTCTCCGGCCTGGCAACGGCCCATTTTCTCAAGCGGAAAAATTCGTATCTCGATATCGTTACACTGGAGAAAGACGAGCGGGCCGGTGGCGCGGTGCGCTCTTTTCAGGCCCAAGGCTTTCTGGCCGAATGGGGACCCCACGGTTTTTTAGACAATAATCCTGCCAGCCGTGAGTTACTGCACGATACGGGCCTGGACAAGGTCGCACAAAAGGCACCGCTTGGCAGCTTTGTCCGTTATGTCTGCCATAGGGGTCGCCTTGAACAGCTGCCCCAAAAACCACAGGCCCTTTTGGCCACCCCCCTGTTGAGCCTCAGCGGCAAACTCCGCCTGCTGGGCGATCTTGTTAAAAGCCCAGCCCCGGATGGTCTTTCCGTAGGGGAATGGGCCGCCTACCGCTTCGGCAAGGAGGTGTTGCCCCTGGTGGATGCAGCGGTCACCGGTACCTTTGCCGGCGATTACACCCGCCTGAGCATGGATGCGGTTATGCCGGGAGCTCGCGGGCTGGAAAAGGAATACGGCTCTCTTTTAAAGGGATTGATCAAGAAAAAGAAACAGGGCAAAAAGGATACATCCGCCCTACCGGCCATGACCAGCTTTCCGCAAGGAATGGAGCAGTTGACCACCACCTTGGCCGCCCAACACACTATCCGTTACGCCACCACGGTCAATGCTATCAGGCATGACACAACATGGCAGGTTACAACCAACAGCGGCACTTTAACGGCCAAACATCTGGTCCTGGCCCTGCCGGTCAACCAGGCCTTGGCCCTGCTGGCCCCTTACCAACCGCCACAAACAAGCATCCCCACCTCAACCATTGCCACGGTTGTCATGGGCTTCGGCGATACGGCCCAGGTTCCATACGGCTTTGGCTACCTTGCCCCGGAAAAGGAAGATCGCTTTGCCCTGGGTGCCATGTTTTCCACCCGGATGTTTCCGGGCCGGGCGCCGGATGGTAAGGTGTTGCTCGAAGCATTGGTCGGTGGCAGGCGCCACCCCGAACGGCTGGAGTTGGATGATGCGGAACTGGTGACACGAGTCTACGAGGATCTCAAGGAATTGATCCCCCTGCCCGATCCTCCCTGTTTTTCCCAGGTGCTCCGCACCAATCATGGCATACCGCAGCTTGAGGAAAATCATCTTGAGTTGTTGGCCTGGAAGAAAAAACTTGAGGAAAAATCAGACGGACTTTTCATCTGCGGCTTTGGCTGGGACGGAATCGGCATGAACGATATGATGAAGTCGGCCCAGAGCGTTGCAGAAGGACTTCTCACAAAGAAGGCGGAGAAGAGCAAACCGGAGGTCAAACCGGTTTATTTTTAAAACATTACCCGCTGCAAGGTGCGGGCTTTATCCCATCCGGGCCTGTTTCTTGCGAAAATCCAGGTGCTGCTGAAATTGCTCAAGGGTCTTCTCGTAGCATTCAGGGCAGAAGCCGTGGGAGAGACGAGTAGGCGAGACAATGCACTCGGACATTGATGCCTGCCAGTCGTTTTTGATCTTCACCTTTTGACATACACAGCAGATCGTGCGCATGATTCCCCCTCATAGTCGCACTTGTCTCTACTTGACACAACGTAGAACCTATGCGGGCCGTTCCCGCTTAGTCCTTTACAGATATTCTTTTTTCAGGCGACCCGTGAGATGCTCGACCTGCCCACGGATGCTGCCGTTTCTGGTAATCGCTTCATTGATCACCCGGATGGAATGTACCACCGTTGAATGATCTCGGTTAAAGGCCTTGCCGATCTCGGAAAGGGCCTGTTCCGTCAGTTTACGGGCCAGGTACATGGAAACCTGACGCGGAAAGGCTACGATCTTTTTGCGGGACTTGGACTGCAGGTCGCCCACGGAGACATTAAACTGCTCAGCGACAAAGTCGCGAATAACATTAACGGACAATGCGGCATGTTGGCCGATGATGTTGGCAATGACCTCTTTGACCATATCAAGATCCGGCTCGGCCTTGAGCAAACTCACCTTGGCCCTGAGGCCCACCATGGCGCTCTCTACCCGGCGGATATCGCCCTTGAGGGTATCGACCAGGTAACAGATGATCTCATCGGACAGAGGCAGTTTATTGTTCTTTGCCTTGCGCTCGATAATCAAACGCCGGGTCCGCATATCCGGCGGATTAATAGTGGTGATCAGCCCGGAAGAAAGACGGGAGCGAACCCCGTCCTCGATATTGGGGATACTTCTCGGTGCTACCGAACCGGTAAAAATCATCTTTTTGCCGGTATCCATCAATACGTCAAGGGCCTCTGCCAGCTCGGTCTGGGTTTTGGTCCGCCCGGACAGGGATTGCACATCCTCCATGAGCAGGACATCGCACTGGCTTTGGTATTTATCCTTAAACTGCTCCATGGAATTGTTTTTGATATGACGAACCATCTCAGCGGTCAGCTGTTGGGAGGTCACATAGCGGAGCCTGGTAGCCGGTGAATGATTGAGAATCTGATGCGCCACGGCATGGGTCAGATGGCTCTTGCCAAGACCGGTGCCTGCTTCAATAAAAAGACAGGGCCCCATGGCCTCGCTGCCGGCTGCAATAGCCTCACAGGCGGAGTGGGCCATAACGTTGGACTCGCCCACCATGAACTCATCAAAGGTATAGCGCGGATGCAGGGTACGCACCGTGGAACGCCGCTCCTGCATGTTGGGCAGACGAAGCTGCTCCTGCTGCTTGTCTAAAAGCGGCAGCTTCAAAGGCTCTGCACTCTTATCCTGCTCGCTGAGACGAACAGCAAGCCCCTCATGTCCCAATTTTTTCCCAGCAGCCTCAAGGTGTACAAGAAAGTTATCACGTACCCATGAACAGAAGTAACGATCAGGTCCGGCCAGCTCAAGAACCTCTTCGTCTTCCCGCAGACATTTGAGAGGTTCGATCCAGAGAGCATAATCGCTGACGGACACCTTGTCGGCTACAATTGCCTTAATACTCTGCCAAAGCATTTTTCCCCTTCAGATTCCCTATAGATACAGCATGACTTAAAGTGATTTAAGAACGTTTAGAAAAAGTATGCTGATTTTTTTAAAGAAAACTCTGAATACTGTCAAAACCGTTTTCTAATGATTTTCATAAAGAACCCCATTGAGTTTTCAACACCTTCCTTCCCCCTGTCTTTCCGCACTAAACCTGGCTTCATCCCCTAACCACGCGAAAAACCGCCACTTTCACTTTTCATCTCAAAACACGCAATATTCCGTACTTTTACAGATCTCTGACAAAATGATTTTCATATTTCATTAAGAACTAAAACTCTGCGTTTACTCCTCATACCTCGCATATTCTCGCAAATCCTTTTTTTTTCTCCCTTGCAAGCTCGTATTTATTCCCTCTAAAATTCCATCGCCCCGAAGTTACGATATTTTCCTTGCCCCATATTTTTTTTGGGTTAGAATAACACAAATTTTTTTTTGGTGTTACGCATGCTCAAGCGATTTTCCATATCATTAGAAGACGACCTGCTGAAGGATTTTGATACCTTTATTCAGCGGCGCAGTTACAGCAACCGTTCCGAGGCGATCCGGGATCTTATCCGCAAATCCTTTGTCCGTGAGGAGTGGGAAGCGGATCGCGAAGTGATGGGGGTTATCTCCCTGGTCTACGACCACCACCAACCGCAACTCCAGGAACGCATTACCGAGTTGCAGCATGACTTTCACAAGCAGATCACCTCGACCACCCATGTGCACATGGACCACCATCACTGCCTGGAGGTTATTATCGTTCGCGGAAAGGCCAAAAAGGTGCAGGAGTTGTCCGAGCGGCTTATTGCCTTGCGGGGGGTGAAGGATGGGAACCTTGCCATGAGCAGTACCGGCGGGCAATTGCATTAGCGTTAGCGTAGCGGCGTACTATTTTTTTGCCGCCCGGTAACACTTTTTCAAGATTCATAACACAAAGGAGACAGACAACACATGCATCTTCATATCAAACATCTTTTTTTCAGCGCCTTGCTCGTAGCTCATATGGCCACACCTGTGTGGGGACATTTCCAAACCCTGATCCCCAGCACGGATATTGTTGACAACGCAACGGGCAACACCCTTCGTTTTGACATCATCTTTACCCATCCCATGGAATGGGGACCGATTATGCATATGGAGCCTCCCCAGCAATTCCAGCTGCATGTAAACGGTAAAACAACAAACCTCCTTGGCCTACTCAGCCCGCAAAACAACCTTGGCAAGACCTCCTTTACGGCCAATTACCGGATAAAGCAGCCAGGAGACCATATCTTCTCCCTGACCCCGCACCCTTATTGGGAACCGGCTGAGGAGAAAATGATCATTCATTACACCAAGGTGGTGGTGGACGGCTACGGTGCGGAAGACGGCTGGGATGCTTCGGCAGGGCTGCCGGTGGAAATCGAGCCCCTTGTTCGCCCCTATGGGCTCTGGACCGGAAATCAGTTTCGGGGTATTGTCAAAAAAAACGGTCAGCCCGTGCCCTTTGCCGTCATTGAGGTGGAGTACTACAACCGGAAAAAAGCGGTCAAGATTCCGGCTGACTCCTACGTGACCCAAGTCATCAAGGCCGACGGACAGGGTGTTTTCTCCTACGTGATGCCCAAGGCGGGCTGGTGGAGCTTTGCCGCCCTCCTTGACGGGGATAAAAAAATGGCAAATCCCCAAGGGAAACCTGTGGATGTGGAGCTGGGCGGCCTGATCTGGGTCAGAACGAGAGATATGAAGAGTAACGAGTAACGAATAACGAATAACGAATAACGAATAACGAATAACGAATAACGAATAACGA
>CAYLQA010000040.1:0-32451 GCA_964385695.1 uncultured Desulfobulbia bacterium
AGAAGTGGTTTTCGATGGGGTGGGTATAATAGAGGAGCAGAGACGCTTTCTACCGTATACGCCACATACAATCGGCAAGGCAGGCGCCTTCTACCAACAACGCCTGCAGGAGAACCTGCCTAAGTAAGCAACCATCTTCCTAACTCTTCACAACAGAGATCAGGCCGTTGATGGGGTCGTTCTCGTTGATGGCTTTGAGTTTTTTGATATAGTCATTGGTCAAAACCGTCTGGAAAGGCAGCAGAGAGATGCCGCTTTTGGTGAAGATGTGGGCCGCAAGCTCCATGCCCGGCTTCAACTCATTAAGCGACAGCTCCATTTGAAGTGATTCTTTTACCCCCCGTTCCTTCAGATACTTCAAGGCCTCCTTGACAACATCCGGATCAAACCTGGTAAAGGCGTGCTGTTTCAGATGGAATATAGCCATCTGCTCCTTCAGCTCCTCCTCATTGAGGTGCTCATACATTTTCCCGGTCTCTTTGGCAAACTCCTTGCGGAAAGAGGTTTCATTCACCTCCTGGTGCATGACATTGTCAAAGGCATCTGCCACAGCAACTACCCGTGCCCCAAAGGGGATTTCCTCTTCGGTCAAGTGATCCGGGTAGCCCGTGCCATCATATCTTTCATGGTGGTGTTTAATTATCTCGCCGACCTTGTCCAATTGGCTGATAAAGCTGACAACGTGCTGGCCCGCCTCGGCATGACGTTGATACGCTTTTTTTCTATTCGAGCTCCAGGTTTTCTTGTCATGTTCCAGGAGTGAAGGCGGGAGCGTGAGCTTGCCGATATCGTGCAACAGTCCACCCACCTCAATATCGGTTATTTCTTCCTCACTCAGGTGCAAACGCCGGGCAAGGTCACAGGCAAAACGGCTTACCCGCTGGCCATGCCCTTTCATGGCAAGGGTGTGGGAGTCGAGAAGGGAAGAAAAAGCACGGATGGTGTTGAAAAAGTTCGTTTCCAGCTCCTTGTTTTTCGCGACAATCTCCCTGGTCTGCTCCTCCACCTTGTGCTTGAGTTTCTTACTGTATTCAAAGAGCTTCTTGTTCTGCGATTTGGTCAGGGCCAGCAGTTCCTGATTCTGCCGCTTGAGTTCACCGCGTTCAAAGGCCTCCTGGACCGTAAACTTGAGATCTTCATCATCCCAGGGTTTCACAATATAACGGTAGACACCGCCCTCGTTAATCGAGCCCATGGCGGCATTGATATCGGCATAACCGGTCAGAATAATGCGAATACTGTCCGGCAGTTTTTCCCTGGCCTGGGCCAAAAACTCCACGCCGCTCATCTGCGGCATCCGTTGATCCGAGATGATCACCTCGGGTTGCGCCCCTCCAGCGATGAGCTCCAAGGCCTCCTTGCCGCTGTTGGCTGTCAACACCTCATAATCTTCGGCAAGAAAGAGGCGCTTCAATGCCTTGAGGATATTTTCTTCGTCATCCACGAAAAGTATTGTTTTGTCCATACAGTCCTTCAGTCCTCTTTCCGGCTTTCAGCAAACTGCATCGTTTTGCTGAGTAAAGAAACAGCAGGAGAAAACACTCAACGATTCGACGTCTCCCCCAACCAGAAGGAGCGGCTCCTGCTTTTATCAGGCTATCAGCTCATTATGCCATTTGCAACCGACAATTAGGCCGCCTTTTGTGCGAACTGAATCAAGCAATATTCAGGAGTAGAGCACCTTTCGCCCGCAAAAAACATAAGTGCCGCACAGTGAAATAATTCACCAAACCAAACTCTTAAAAGCTGACCGCTTCTCAAACGGAGCATCTTAAGGTAAGATAGCCCCCGAGAAGAGGCTTGCGCTTCAATTGCCGGTTGTAATAAAAATTCAGGATAGCGATATTTACACAGATCCATTCATGAAAAACTCCCTTTCGATCAACACGCGCCTCTCTCTTGCTGTTTGCCTGGTTTTGCTTTTGCTCCTGAACGGTTGCGGTCCGCAGGTAATCAAGAGTTCCCCTGCCAAGAGGCGGGTCTCTGCCCCGGCCAAGCAGAGAACCACTTCTCCGGCCCGGAAAGCTCCCAGCGGAAAGAGAGTACCCCCAACCCAACGCCCCTATAAGATTAACGGCAAAACCTATTACCCCATTCCTTCGGCCCAAGGCTACCGGCAAATAGGCATCGCCTCATGGTACGGCCACCCATTTCATGGACGCAAGACCTCAAACGGCGAAACTTACAATATGTATGCTTGGACCGCGGCCCATAAGACCTTGCCCATGAATACCCATCTCTTGGTGGAGAATCTTGATAACGGGCGCAAGGTGACCATTCGCATCAATGATCGCGGCCCTTTTGTCCGCGGGCGGATTATCGATCTTTCCTACAACGTGGCCCGCAAACTTGGAGTGGTTAAAAAAGGAACTGCCCGGGTACGCCTGACGGCTCTTGGCGAGGCAGTCACTGTCCGCCGGAAAGGGAAAACCTCTACTCGTTTCTTGCCCCATAAGGATCTGCGCAAGGGGGAATTCTACGTGCAGGTCGGTGCCTTCACCAACAAAAACAATGCCGATCGGCTTAAAAACAAGCTGGTCAAGTGGGGCAAAAAGGCTGTCACCCGCCGGTATGATCGCGGCGACAAAGTCTTTTTCCGCGTCCAGGTTCGGGCCGGCACCACCCTCGATACAGCAGAGCGGGCCGAACGTGTTCTCAACGAGGCCGGTTTTCCGAACACCTTTGTTGTAGCGCGCTAGTTGGACGACATTTTGCTGCCGGCTACACCACATCCAGTTGACAGACGACAGTAACAACTGAAGTTTCGCCTAAGTATCCTTGGTGCGATGACAGAAAAAACAGCCGCTGGTGTTGTCTGTGCCGTAACTGTGGGCATTCATGGTGGTGGGATCCCCACGCAACATATCGGGATAAGGACTGCCGTGCGCCCTATGACAGGAGAGACACATTACCATGTCACCGTTCTCAACGGTTGATGCGCCACCAGCAGCCAAGGTCGGCTTGGCCACGGGAACATCCGGATTATAGGACGCGCCTATCACCTCTGCATATTCACCGGAATTGGAATAGTATAATCGGCAGGATACCTGAGCCATGGGCTGGCGCCGTTGTCTACACCTGTGTCAGGATCCACACCTTGGCCGTCGGCATGGAAAGCGCCATGGCAACCTGCGCAAAATTTGGTTACTGGCTGGGGGTTACTGTCTGCGCCGCCCAAATAGACGTTATGGTCGCTTGCCGACTTGGTAGCCTCCCAGTCGTTATCCTCAATTCCGGACACTCCGCCGCCATAGGTGGGATGCCAACTTTTGAGAAAACGGTACCAACCGATCTCACCGTCACCTGTATATGCGGAATAGGCCCCCCTGGCGCATAGGAGAGTTGATTGTCTTGCGGGGCAATGCCAAAAACATTATGCCCCGTGCTATGATCGCCGGGCACGTGATAGAAATTTCCACCGGCCAGAGCATTGCTCGGATAACCGCCGGAGTTATATACGATGGGAACGGACGCGCCGTTCACAGTGACAATGGCATTGCTGCCGGTGCTGGAATGGCACCCCACGCAATCGCTCACAAGGAGGTTGTTCTCTAAGCAATTGCTGCTTCCGCCTGTGATGGACGACGGACCACGCCGCCCCGCCAACGGAAATCAGCGACGTCCCGTCCTGGCTATTATGCATGGTATGACAGACCGAACACGGCCCCGATACGGCGGCAGTGGCAATCTGTGATGTAAGCACCCCAGCCATGAAGATAAGTGCCCCACCCTGAAAAAAACGGGCACACGATATCATGACTGATCCTGAATGAAAATTTAAGCTCCCGATTTCCCGAAAAACGGAAACCCTAATTAGCAAGGTACTATCTTCTTTATTTTGGATGGCAAGAAAAAAACGCTTTTTTCTGGTTGCTTCATAAATAATAAGGAGTGCTCCCTATACACCGGCAGACCCTGCCGGTTTTCTCCTGCTTGACACGCACCAACGAATCGTTATATCCCTTAACAAGGGGTAGCACTTTCATTCTTTATGCAACGTTCCCACTGTAGGCAACAGCCACGCAGGTGGTAGCCAGTGTGGCGTCAGACGGCGGAAAGCCTGTGTGGCTTTGCACTTTCATCAAGAATCGACTGTTGAGGGGGAGGCAGCATGATCTTTCAGGTTTTTAAAAAGCGGGAACTCGCCGCGCTTTACGAGTTGTTGTCAGTCAACGTCATTGTCGGGCCGGTGGAAAAGGGAATTGATCGTAAAGGCAAACCCATCCATGATTTTGACGTGGTCTACAATTTTGACGATCTTGCCCTGGACTATTCGACCACGGTCCATTCCCCGAAACGCTTTGTCCTGCCATACAAAGAAAAGCTCTCCACCTTTGATGTCTCAAAGAGCGGATGGGACAAACATGTGGACATTAATATTTACCGGCCTCTTGTTTTTTTCGGCATGCACGCCTGTGACATCAACGCTTTGAACAAGCTGGACAAGGTTCTGGCCCAAAGCGTTTACCCGATTCCTTACTACATGGGCAAACGGCAAAACCTCTTCATCATCGGCATGGATTGCACTCCTGCCCCCCAATGTTTTTGCCATTCCATGGGGACAGATACGGCCATCCATGGATTTGATATGTTCCTGACCGACATCGGCGGCAAGTATTTTGCCGAGGTCCTCTCTGTCGATGCCTTTAACTTCCTCCAGCAGATCAAATCCTCCGAGCCCACCAAAAAAGAGGACAAACTCTACAAATCCCTCACCCAGGAAAAAAGTAAACAGTATCAGACCACGGTGGAGACCACGGATTTGACCAAGATCCTGGATCTTGAGTTTGATTCCAAGGCTTGGGATTACTGGGGGGACAAATGCCTCTCCTGCGGGACCTGCGCCAATGTCTGCCCCACCTGCTACTGTTACGGGGTGGAGGAGAATGTCGATCTCGACCTCAAAGGAGCCAGCAAAACGAAATATCTCTACTCGTGCAACCTGCATGATTTTGCCCAGGTGGCCGGGGGCCATAACTTCCGCCCGCAAAGTGCCACCCGCCTGAAGTACCGCTACTACCATAAACACAGAGGATTTGTGGAGACCTTTGAAGAATCCCTCTGCGTCGGCTGCGGCAGGTGCGGAGAGGCATGCCTGGCAGACATCACCCCGCCTGAAGTTATCGCCGATGTCCGCGGCCAGAAATAGAAAGGAAATATCATGGAAAACAAACTCGCATTCATCGATATTTTAAATCAGGAACCTGGTCAGCATCGCAAAGAAGACCCGGACAGTTTCGAGTACACCTATAAGGCCGAGATCACCAACGCCTATCCACTCACAGCCACGGAAAAACTCTACCAGATCCAAATCATCGATCCCAGCGAGCGCAACCAATTCAGCTTCAAACCTGGACAGTTCGTCATGCTGGAGTTGCCCGGCATTGGTGAGGCGCCCTTTTCCATCTCCTCCTCCCCTCTGCGCCACGGCGATCTTGAGCTGTGCATCCGAGCGGTGGGCAATTTCACCAATTTTCTTGATCGGGTGGAACGCGGCACCCAGGTGGGCCTTACCGGCCCCTTCGGCACCCACTTTCCGGTGGAAAAGATGTACGGCCAGGACATCCTGCTCATCGGCGGCGGCCTGGGCATTGTGCCCCTACGCTCCCCGTTGTTGTCGGTTTTGGAAAACCGCAGCCGCTACAACCGGGTGGATATCATGTACGGGGCCAAGAGCCCGAAAGAGCTGCTCTTCACCTATCAATACGAGGAGTGGCAGCGTTTTGACATCGACCTGCATATCACGGTGGATGAACCGGATAAAGAATGGCAGGGCCCGGTGGGCCTGATTACGGAAATCTTAGAAAAACGAATCAAGGAGCCCAGCGATATTGCAACCAACACCTGCGCCATCGTCTGCGGCCCGCCGGTGATGTTCCGTTTTGTCTGCGACATGCTGACCAAGGCGGGGCTGCCCATGCAGAAGATGTTTGTTTCCCTTGAACGCCGCATGCATTGCGGCCGCGGTAAATGTTGCCGCTGCAACATCGGCTCCACTTACACCTGTCTTGACGGGCCGGTCTTTGACTATTGGTCGGTAATGAATCTCAAGGAGGCAATCTGATATGACAGCGGAACTTTCCTACCTTGGGGTCCCTTTAGAGCGGCCGAGCGTCGGCTTTTTCGATTTTACCGCCTGCGAGGGTTGCCAATTGCAGATTCTGAACAACGAGGCCAGCCTGCTCGACTTTTTAAATCTGGTCACCATTGTCAACTTCCGTGAGGGCATGACCGAACGATCCGATTCCTACGATATTGCCTTTGTCGAGGGGAGCATCAGTCGCAAGGATGAGGTGAAAAGGCTGAAGGCCATTCGCAAGAACGCCAAAATTCTGGTCGCCTTTGGCTCTTGCGCCTGTTTCGGCGGGGTCAACCAACTTAAAAACCGTTTCAACGACCTGGAGTGGGTAAAACAGGAAGTCTACGGCGACTTCCCCATTGAGACTGAGACGGTGCGGCCTTTGGAAGACTTTGTCCGGGTTGATCTGAAAGTATACGGCTGCCCTATCAAAAAGGAAGAGGTTGAAAAAATTGTCACCGACCTGGTTGTGGGCAAGTCAGTCACACCGCCAGAGTATCCGGTCTGCATGGAATGCAAGGCCAATGAGAACATCTGCCTCTTTGAGCTTGGCGAACCCTGCCTGGGGCCAATCACCCGGGGAGGTTGTGACTCCTGGTGTACCAGCAACCGTAGGGGCTGCTGGGGGTGCAGGGGGCCAGCCGAAGTGGCTAATATCACACAGCTTAAAGAGATCATGGAGAAATACGGCTTTTCCAAAGAAACCATTATTGACCGACTGGAATGCTTTGGCGGCTTTGCCGACTACACGGCGCAGCTCAGAAAAAAAACCAAGCCAAAGGTTCAGAAAAAACGCAAGGCCGCCAAGGGGAAGACAAAATGAAACTCAGTTGCAATGTAAATGTACACCACCTCACCCGGGTGGAGGGGCATGGCAATATCAAGATCCGCATCAAAGAGGGCAAGGTCGGTCAGGCGCAATGGGAGGTGGTTGAGACCCCACGTTTTTTTGAGGCGCTGCTGGTGGGCAAACATTGGGAGAATGCCCCCTATATCTGCGGCCGTATCTGCGGCATCTGTTCCATCGGCCATACCCTGGCCTCGATCCGGGCTGTAGAAAACGCCTTCACGATCAAACCCAGCGAACAGACTGAGAAGCTGCGCCTGCTCCTCAAACACATGGAGACTCTGCAAAGCCACGTTCTCCATCTCTATTTTCTGGCAGCTCCAGACTTTGTCGGCACCGGCAGTGTCCTGCCTTTAACCGAGTCGCACCCCGAGGAGGTACAACGTGCCCTCAGGCTCAAACTCCTGGCCAATGATGCCTGCGATATCATCGGCGGACGCAGACTGCATCCGACCCGCACCGTGGTCGGCGGCTTTACCATGCTCCCGGAAAAACGGGAGCTGGAACTGATCAGGCAACGGCTTGAGGCCTGTGTCCCGGACCTTGGCCAGGCCGCAGCACTCTTCAAGACCTTTGAGATTCCTGACTTTGCAAGAGAAACCGAGTTTGTGGCCCTGAAAGGCGAAAAAAACTACCCCTTTATCGGGGGAGATCTTATCTCCACGGACGGCGTGCTGAAAAATGAAGCCGCCTATCGCGAGATGACCAATGAGTATTGCGTAAAGCAGTCCACCTCCAAGTGGAGCAAACTTTCCCGCAAGTCTTTCGCTGTGGGCGCCCTTGCCAGGCTCAATAATAACTTTAACGCATTACACCCAACGGCCCAGGAGATATCCCGTGAATTCGGCCTCACCCCGGTGAACCATAATCCCTATATGTGCAACATCGCCCAGCTGGTGGAGTGTGTACATGTGGTGTACGACTCCATTGCCCTGATCAACGACCTCTCGAGCAACGGCTGGGAGGAGCCCCGGCAAGCGGTCAAGGCAAAAAAGGGGGAAGGAGTCGGTGCCGTGGAGGTTCCACGCGGCATCCTCTATCATTACTACGCTTTTGACAAGGACGGCAAAGTCAGCAAGGCAGACTGCGTTATCCCCACCAGCCAGAATCACGCCAATATCCATCACGATATCCGGGAGCTGGCCAGGCAATGCGCTGCAGCGCGCATGAAAGATGAAGAAATAGAGCTGCTGGCCTCCATGCTGGTCCGGGCCTATGATCCCTGTATCTCATGCTCGGTTCACTGACACCAGCCCAGGCAGGCCTGATACAGTAAACCATATCCTACTTCAAAATGGGTGATATGCAGTGCCGACTTTACCGCATAAGGTAAAGATATACTGAAATAGTCTGTTCGAGGCAGGGCACAGGCCCTGCCTTTTTTATTCGCCCAGGGAATGCATGCATAACTTCCTACTTTTCCTTATAATGAGAAATAAACAAATTTTCTCGATCATACTTTCAAGGATGTTTCATGCGTAAGCAATCGTATTATATTTCTCTGGCTGCAGCTCTTTTAGCAATTGCCTATTACTTTATCATCAGCTTCTATATCACTCCCTCTTTTAAGGCTATTACTCTTGAAAGTGCAGAAAGAAATGCCCTCATGGTTGGCCACCACATGAAATCCATGATCTCGGGAAATCACGAGCCAATGCACCAGCTTGAAGCATTACCCGCACAGATGGAAAAGTGGCGCAAAGAACTAAACCTGGAGAAAATTAAATTATTCACCAAGGATGGGGTTGTTGTTTACTCAACAAACAAGGAAGACATCGGCAAAAAAAACACCCATGATTATTTCACAACGATTGTTTCCAGAGGAAAAACCTTCAGTACAATCGTCAGCAAAGATCGAAAAACCATGGAAGGGAGAATAGTACAGGCCGATGTGGTGGAAACCTATGTCCCGTTCATGAAAGAAGGTGAATTCCAAGGGGCAGTTGAACTGTATTTTGACATCACCAGCCTTAATAAAAAGATGAGCAAGGCGGTGAATATTTCAACCCTGCTCCCCCTCCTGCTTATCCTCGTTTTCTTTATGCTCGTTCTCGTCTTGGTTTTTCCCAGGGCAAATGACTCTAGCGCAGAAAAGGCCCTTCCGGGACAGCATCGATCTCCCTACCTTTTCCTTTTCATCATCCTGCTGGCCATTTTTGTTTGTGAGGTCGTCGTCATGGCCATGCTCACCAAACTTCCCCCAACTTCAGTGCTCGTTGAGGCATTAATTGATGCCTCTTTGCTGGCCTTGCTGGTTGCACCTTTCCTCTTTCTTTTTATCTGCAAACCATTGCTCCAGCACATTGAAAAACACAAGGTGAACAATCTTGAACGAGAGAGAACCATCAAAGAGCTGAACATCGCCCTGGATGAGGTGAAAACATTAAGCGGACTTTTGCCCATCTGCTCCTGGTGTAAAAAAATCCGGGACGACAAGGGATACTGGAGCCAGATTGAGCGATACGTGAGCAAACATTCAGAGGCCAACTTCAGCCACTCCGTTTGCCCGGACTGCATGGAAAAGCATTACCCTGAGGTAACAGACAGCAGCGAAGAGAACAAAAAAACATCATGAACAGCAGGGGGAATCCTTTCTGCCCAACAGGGAGTTCAAAACGGCCAGGGCACATCCCACCCCCACCTCGACAGCCAAGGCCTCACTCGGGCAATTCATCAGGCAGGCGCCACACTCCATACAGTTGTCCTTCTCGACAATCTCCACCTTTTTCCCGGCCTTGGCAAAGACTGCCTGGGGGCACACCGTCAGACACATCCCACAGCCGGTGCAACGCTGGAGAGTAAGGGTCAGGGTTGACACGTCCTTGAGATACTGTAGTGATTTCATTTCTTCATCCCCAAAACCTTCCGGCCAACCAACCACCAATACCAAGCAGCAGGGTCAGCGCCTGAAAAGGAATGGCCAAGCGCATCTCTTTTTTCACCCCGGAAAGTGAGGTATAGGTTGAGGCCCCGGTGAAATTCATAGCCATTATGGAGGAAATAGCCACCACTACCAGCCCCCATGCTATAAACACGACAGGTTCCGGTTGCAGAGCAAAATACCAAGCGACAAAGGGCAGTGATACGGCAAGAGCCACACCTGTCCAGATGCCCTTCACGGCAAAGGCCCGACCAGGAAGAAACGGTAAAAGCAGAGGGGTTAAAAAACCGCCGGCAAGAATACCGGCACACGATGCAAACAGGGTGAAATGCCACTCGCGATGGATGTTGGCCCAAAAGGATAATTTCCCGCTCACACCGACAAGCAGGAGAACAAGGAAGAGAATCGGTAAGAACCATTTACCGGCCATGACCAATTCCATTGGGGTGAGAAACAAACGCTCCCAAAAAGGAAACTCCTTTTTACGCATCCGTTCGGTTGCTTTGCAATTATCGGCAATAAAGGCAGGGATATCCCTGACCATAACCGGACCATACTGTACGGAAAACCCCGAATCTTTTTTCACAGTATGGGCGGCAATACCTGGGGCACCCAGTTGCGGCAGGATAAGCTTGCGGTGCGCTACCACCTCGGCAAGACGGCAGGCCTTGAGCCGGGCAAGCAGCTCACTGGTGCCAAAGCTGCCCTTGCCCGCCGCGCACCAGACATTTATCCCTTGGGTATCGAGCACCACAATCCAGGCATTGAGACCGAACAAAGAGCTGCGCAGATGATCAAAGCTCAGTTTATAGTTTGCTGTAACCAGCACCGGGGCATTTTGATCCGGTTGGCCTACTCCATAGAGCCCGGGTTCCACCGTATACTGCATACGATTCATTCCCAAACGCACCTTGCCTGTCCCAAACCGATCTTTCCACCCCAGGTGTGCAGCCATCTGGGGTATCTCACCTATGGGAGAAGAAACAGCCCCAATCACAAAATGCTGGGAAAAGATATCCACCCCTACCCGAGGAGTTGACTTGGGGCCTCAACAGACCTGTTGCCCGTTTGCTTGGCAGGTATTTGGAGGTGTAACAAGGGGTTCAGCCATACTTTTTCATACCTGGGTTAAGTGATATGGATTGCTCTTTTAAATGTAATGCATACTCCACAAAAAGAAAGCCCGGCAAAAGCCGGGCTTTTCAAATCAGATATGAACACCCGAAAGAATCGGGAAATCTTTTAGTGCTTAAAAGAACGCTGGCCGGTGTACTTCATGGCCACCTGGGGGGTTGCCTCATTACAGGCCTGGATGGTTTCAAAGTCACGCATGGAACCGCCCGCCTGAAGAATGGAGGTCACGCCCTGGCGAATACCGACATCAGCGCCGTCCCGGTAAGGAAAAAATGCGTCTGAAATCATGCAGGAGCCTGGCAGGCCTGCCCGATCCTCTTTGGTCTGGGCGTCAATGGCCTCTTTATCAGCCTTGTCGCGCTTGCCCTGCTCAATCTCAAGGGCCATATCGGCATAGGGAATGCCGAATTTATCGAAGCAGAGGATATCGGCGTACTTGATGTAGGCCTTGTGCACAGCGATCTCAGCAACACCGACACGATCCTGTTCACCGGTACCGATACCCACGGTCACCCCGTTTTTAACGTAAATAACAGAGTTGGAGGTAACGCCGTGCTCCACGGCCCAGCCAAAGAGCATATCGTCGATCTCCTGTGCGGTGGGCTGACGCTCACAGCGGTACTCCTCACCCTTGAAGGTGGTGACAGCATCTTGCATATCCGCAGCGCTGCGGATGGAGTTGACCGCTGACTGCTGGGCAATGATACCGCCGTCGATGAGGCTCTTAAAATCAACAAAACGATAGTTCTCAAAATCGGCCAAACGGTCGATACGGCCCATTTTGATGACGCGCAGGTTCTTTCTCTGGGCCAGAATCTCCAGGGTGCCGTCCTCAAACTCAGGGGCACAAACCACCTCGAGATAGTTTTTGCTCATCAACTCGGCAGTGGCTTTATCCACAGCCTTGCTCATGATAACCGCACCACCGAAAGCGGCAATACGGTCGGCCCGGTTGGCCTTATTGTAGGCGTCTGCCAGGGAGTCGCTCACTGCGCAGCCGCAGGGGTTATTATGTTTGAGGATAACAGCGGCAGGCCGGTCCACCATGTACTTGATGATGTTGAGGCCGTTATCGATATCAGTAAGATTGATCTTGCCGGGATGCTTGCCCACCTGGAGCATATCCTCAACATTGATACCACTGACCAATCCGTTGCCCGGATCGATGAACTTGCACTCGCCCAAGCTCAGGTTGCCGTTCACCAACTCATAGAGGGCGGCCTCCTGGTCGGGGTTCTCGCCGTAGCGCACTCCACGCTCATCCACGGTGCCATCTTCGCCGGTGATCTTCCAGGTTTTTTTACGATAAACCAGTTTCTGATCGCCAAAGCTGATGGTCATATCCATGGGAAAATGATCACCAAGAATGGTGGTGTACATCTTTTTCAGGTCCGACATTGCCTGTCTCCTCCTTCCTAATTGATAATATCGTTCAAATTTTCATTCTTAACGCTACGCAGTCCGCCGGTCAGTTGCATTAATCCCAGAAAAAAAATCCCCCGCATTGTAATTGGGCTCAGGGTGCTGCAGATGCCTCTGACAAAGCAGATGCAGTGGCCTGGGGCCAATTACGGTGCTGCTGAAAGACAGCATCCCAATCCTTGCGGACCGGATCATACCCCTTCTGCTGTATTGCAGCACAGACCTCGTCAATGGAGCGATTATCTCCAATAGCAAACTGTTCCCCCGTAGCATCTCGATTACCATATCCACCCGGTACTGTGCAAGAGCCTGCTGAGTAGCGAGTTGGCCCCAGCCCTATCATGCCGTCGCGGTAACGCGCCTCCTCCCTGGTGGAGAGCAAGAGGCCCACATCCGGATCAAATATCCTCAAGGCAAACAGCAGTTGGGTGAGATTTTTTTCATTTACATCGACCAGGGATTTAAACTCTCCTTCCGCAGGCCGCATCCGTGGAAAAGAAACGGTGAGCGCCGTGCGCCAGAAATGTTTCCGCATCCAGGCCAGGTGCAACGCCAAAGCCAGGCCTTCAAGGCGCCAATCAGCCAACCCCAGTAAAGCACCTATGCCGACCTCGCGCATGCCTGCCGCAGCCACACGGGCCGGGGAGGCCAGGCGGAAATCATAGTCCTTTTTCAGCCCGGCGAGATGAACATCATCATAGACCTTACGATTGTAGGTCTCCTGGTAGATAGCCACCCCTGTGATCCCGGCCTTAAAAAGACGTGTATACTCCTCGGTGCTCATGGGCTGCACTTCAATGGTCAGGGAGGCGAACTTATCACGCAATCGTAGAGCCAACTCCTCCAGATACCCCACGCCAAGTTTTGCCGGGGCCTCACCGGAGACCAGTAAAACATGGTTAAAGCCGCGCTCGTGGAGAAGTATGGACTCGGTCGCAGCCTCCTCCATGGTAAGAACCCTACGCTCAATGGCATTATCAGCAGAAAAACCACAATAGGCGCAACGGTTGGTGCAAAAGCTGGAAAGGTAAAGGGGGGCATAAATCTGGATAGTACGCCCGAAGCGCTGTCCGGTGATGGCAGCGGAACGAGCGGCTATTTGCGGCAGATATTCTTCGGCAGCAGGAGAAAGCAGAGCGGCGAATTCCTTCAGCCCAGGCTTTCTGCACGCCAAAGCGGCCTCAACAGCCGCAGGGCTTGAGGCCTTTTCAATGACGATTTGCAGCTCGTCAAAATCAGGAAGGGTAAAGGGTTGCATCAGCGCAAAAACTCCAAGCCCGTCTCTGGAGAAGAGGCGGCGGCATCCTTATCCACAAGGCCTAGGCCTGATTCATAGGCCATGCGCCCTGCCTCAACGGCCATCTTAAAGGCCTTTGCCATGGCAATCGGATCTCCGGCCACGGCAATGGCCGTATTGACCAAAACCGCATCCGCTCCCATCTCCATGGCCTCTGCGGCATGGGAGGGTGCACCAAGTCCGGCATCAACCACGACAGGCACCTGGGCCTGATCAATGATGATCTCAACCTGAAACTTCGTCATCACACCCTGATTGGTACCGATAGGGGCACCAAGGGGCATGACTGCGGCAGCCCCGACATCCTGAAGACGCAGGGACAAAATAGGGTCGGCATTCATATAGGGCAGGACATGAAAACCATCCTTAACCAGAATCTCCGTGGCCTTTAATGTCTCAATTGGGTCAGGCAACAGGGTCCGCGGGTCCGGTGTAACCTCAAGCTTAAGCCAGTTTCCCCCGCCGGAAGCACGGGCCAGATTGGCAAGGCGAATCGCCTCATCTGCGTCTCGAGCGCCGGAAGTATTAGGCAGAAAAAGGTAACGCTCGCGATCAAGGACCTGCATGATGTCGTCACTGGGGTCGTTCAGGTCAACGCGCCTCAAGGCAACGGTGACCATTTCACAATCCGAGGCCTCGAGCGCCTTTTTCATAACATCAGGGGATGAAAATTTGCCGGTTCCGCCAAACAGCCGGGAACGGAACTCTCTGCCAGCAATGGTGAGCATCAGCCACCTCCTACAAAACGTATCAACTCAACCTTATCGTCCTCATTGAGGACATGGGTTGGATATTCTTCTTTATTGAGAATCCTGCCGCTGCACTCAGCCACTATATTGGCAGGGATGAGCTGCAACAGGATAATGAGTTGCTCCATGGTAATCCCACTGGCAAACTCTTTTTCTTCACCATTCACGTAAATCTTCATACGACTTTCTCGCCATCCTCAAGGCCCAAAAGGAGCCGGACAACCTGGTTGGCCTGCTGATGGGCTGCAATTCCCACTCGGGCGGCCATGAGACCCTCACCGGGCCGAGCCTCTGTCTCCTCATCCCCAACCATATACACCCCAGGATAGAGGCGTCTTGTTCTAATACTGTTATTCGGTTGGCAACCTGCCATGCCCGAGGCAGCTACATAACTTTTACCAGGCAGACTTTGCAGTACCGTCCGCATGGCCAGGGCCTTCATTTCCGCGTCGTCAAAACATTCCACCAGCACATCGACCCTGTCAAACAAAGCGACTATATCAGGCCCGCTCAAACGTGTGTCAATGATATCAACCTTGACATAGGGATTGACCCGAGCCAGATTCGTCTTGAGGGCCTCTGTTTTTTTCAAACCGATCTGGTCGATAAAATACTGTTGCCGATTCAAATTACTCGGCTCGACAACATCGAAGTCAGCAATAAGCAAACGGCCAATGCCCATACGCGCCAAGGCGACAGCTACAACAGAACCAAGTCCACCGAGCCCCATAATGCCGACCACGGATTTTTTCAGAACTCCATGCACACCTGGGGTATGCCGGGCATGAAGCAATCGCTCAATCTCGTCCTGCTCAGGGATCTCCCCTCTTTGGATCAGCCAGCAAGAATCTCCGTCGACAAGCACGGTAGACGATTCAACCGGATGCCCGTTGACTATAAAAAGATCTGCCTCGGGCTTCAGTTCACTCGCAAGCTCAGCCATGGTTATGTCTAAGCGATAAGGCGTTTCTCTCTCATTGACTAGCAGCACGTATACTCCTCATGACGTAATCGCACATACTACTCTACCTGGCTATCTGTTGGTAGAAATTTCTTGGAAGCCTGCCCCTTGCATCCTAACAACATTTAACCTTGCCAGCACATGTCATCCATGGTAAAAAGGCGGCCTCGTTATGCAACAGAGGGAAACGAGATGGCATTTTTTTATTGAAATTACAGCCAGTTATACCACACAAGTGCCATCTATCAGGAATTTGTTTTTGTAGAGAAGACGAACCAACACAAAGAGGCGGTATGCAGGTCGAACAACTTTCCATCACTATCGCGCACAACACTGTAGAAGTCAGCGAATTGGCCGATGCTCTGGCCCAACGTTGCATTAATATCCGCGCCCTTTCATTTACCCATGATAATGGTAACAAAACCTTACGGCTCATAGTCAATGATACAGACCAGGCGCAGCAACTGATTGAGGAAAAAGGTTGTACTGTTTCCCGCCAAAACGTCATGGTCATAGAGGTTCCAGACAAGCCTGGTGGCCTGGCCACGATTCTACAGACGGTTAAAGCACTTCACCTCTCCATTGATTTTCTCAACACCTTTACGCAAAAAAGTGGCGAAACCGGACTCATCATTTTGCGTTGTCCCGATTCCACTCAGGCCAGCCAGGCATTAGAGGCGGCGAACATCCGCCTGTTGAGCAGCGAAGAGCTTTGCGCTAGATAAAAGCGGATTGCACAAAGTTGTAATGGCATAAAAAAAAGCTGGCTTGGCAGATGCCAAACCAGCTTTGTATTACAATATTTCTATGAGGATTTTTTAGTTGTCGTCCTCGGCAACATCCTCGCTGTAATTTACCAGCTCAAGGATAGACATCTCTGCTGCATCACCAAGTCTGTTACCGGTGCGGATAATGCGGGTGTAACCGCCATTGCGATCCATGTACTCTGCACCAAGCTTATCAAACAGCTTGGCCACTACCTTTTTATCCTGGATAAAGGAAAGGGCCTGGCGACGTGCATGGAGATCGCCGCGTTTTGCCAAAGTAATCATTTTATCGGCGAAACGACGAACCTCTTTCGCCTTAGGAGTAGTGGTTACGATACGCTCGTGATCGAGCAAAGAAGTCACCATATTCCGAATCATAGCCTGACGATGTGAGGTGGTCCGGCTCAGTCTGTTTCCTGCTTTTCTATGTCTCATAACACACTCCGACTACTATTCTATCCTTGATCCTCGGCAGCCTTATCAGTATCAGGCGGCTCCCAGCCATCCAACTTCATACCAAGCGACAATTCCATCTCAGAGAGCAATTGCTTGATTTCGTTCAATGACTTGCGACCAAAGTTTTTGGTTTTAAGCATTTCCGCCTCTGTCTTCTGTACCAGTTCGCCAATATGACGAATCTCGGCATTGCGCAGACAGTTTGCAGAACGTACGGATAACTCAAGATCCTCAACACTACGGTAGAGGTTCTCATTAATGGGTGCTTTCTGCTCTGCCTCATCCTCTTCGATCTCAGGCTCAACAGACTCTTCATCAAAGTTGATGAAACACTGCATCTGCTCTTTGAGAATCTTCGCGGAATAGGCCAGGGCATCCTCAGGTGTCACACTACCATCGGTGGAGATCTCCAAGGTAAGCTTATCATAATCAGTCTGTTGGCCAACTCGGGCCTGGCTGACGATGGGTTTTACGTTTAAAATAGGGCTGAAAATGGCATCAATGGGAATCACGCCAATAACCTGATCCTCGCTTTTATTTCGCTCGGCAGGAGAGTATCCCTTGCCCCATTTCACCTCAAATTCAGCTTTAAAATCTGTGTCGCCGGTGATGGTGCAAATCTCTTGATCAGGATTCATGACCTCGACAACGTTGCCGCTTGAAGTCATGTCACCAGCCGTGACAACACCGACCTTACTTTTTTCAATCCGCACAATTTGCGGATCAGGCGAGTTCAGCTTTAAACGAACCTCTTTCAGGTTCAAGATAATCTGAGTTACATCTTCCTTCACACCAGGGATGGTGGAAAGCTCATGCAATGCGCCATCAATCTTTACCGAAATGACTGCGGCACCCTGGATGGAAGAAAGCAAAATACGACGAAGGGAATTGCCAATGGTCGTTGCATAACCACGCTCCAATGGCTGACAAACAAACTTTCCATAACTTTTCGTATGAGTATCTTGATCTACTTCCAGCCTGTTCGGAACAATAAGCTCGTGCCAGTTTCTGTAAATCGGATCTGTTTCGATTGTCGTCATTTTTTTCTTCAGTCCTTGGTTGGCTAATTATTTGGAGTAAAGCTCTACTACCAACTGCTCCTGGATCGGCATGGTGATCTCCTCGCGAGTTGGCGCGGTTTTCACTGTACCTTTATAATTATCCTTATCGAGCTCAAGCCAACTCGGTACACCACGGCGAACAACTGCATCCAAGTTGTCATTGATCATTTCGTTTTTGCGACTTTTCTCACGCAGGACGATGGCGTCATCGACACTCACGCGGAAGGAAGGAATGTTACACTTCCTGCCATTAACCTCAATGTGGTTATGGCGCACAATCTGACGAGCCTGATTGCGTGAGCTGGCAAATCCCAGACGGTAAATGACATTGTCCAGTCTGCTCTCCAAAAGCTGTAACAGGATCTCACCGGTTACACCCTTGGTGCGGTCGGCGATCTCAAAATATCTCCTGAACTGTCCTTCCAACATGCCGTACATACGACGAACTTTTTGCTTTTCGCGCAGCTGAATGGCATAGTCGGAAGCTTTACGCATCCGTGCTTGACCGTGCTGACCTGGAGCGTAAGAACGTCTCTCAAAGGCGCACTTATCTGTGTAGCACCTGTCACCTTTCAAAAACAGTTTGAGCTTTTCACGACGACACTGTCGACATTCAGCTCCTCTATACCTGGCCAATGTGGACCTCCAATACTCGTATTACGTTAAATTGACTGACGTCCCGAAGAATTAGACTCTTCTTCTCTTGGGCGGCTTACAGCCGTTGTGGGGAACGGGAGTGACGTCACGAATCATGCTTACATCAAAACCAATGGTCTGCAGAGTACGAATAGCGGACTCACGACCAGGTCCCGGACCTTTCACCCGAACCTCAACCTTACGCATCCCATGATCCTGAGCCTTCTTACCGGCGGTCTCAACGCAGTTTTGCGCTGCGAAAGGAGTACTCTTACGAGATCCTTTGAAGCCGAGCACTCCTGCACTTGTCCAGGAAATTACATTGCCCTGCTTATCGGCAAAGGTAATGATGGTATTATTAAAGGTTGACTGTATAAAACAGATACCCTCAGGTACGTTCTTTTTTACCTTCCGTTTAGTACGGACTGTCTTCGGAGCAGCCATTTTTTCTCCCAAATATTATACTTGGCTTAATTGATTACTTCTTTTTGACCGCCATGCGACGCGGGCCCTTACGGGTGCGGGCATTGGTTTTGGTGCGCTGTCCGCGACACGGCAATCCACGTCTATGACGAATTCCACGATAACAACCAAGATCCATCAATCGCTTAATGTCCATGGCTACCTCGCGACGTTTATCACCCTCAACAGGATAGTTATCATCGATAATCTTCCTGATCTTGGTGATATCGACATCACTCAGTTCGTCACTATTAAAATCGTAGGCAAGGTCTGCCATATCCAGGATTTTCCGGGCGGTGGTACGTCCGATGCCGTGAATATAGGTCAGGGCAATTGCCATATGTTTGTTTCTCGGTAAATCTACACCAGCTATGCGTGCCAAGGTAAGCCTCCGTTGCTGTCTACTATCAATTAACCTTGACGCTGCTTATGCTTCTTGACCTTGCAAGAAACACGCAATACGCCTTTGCGTTTAAAGACTCGACAATCACTACACATTTTTTTTACAGATGATCTCACTTTCATGGTTACATCCTAATTAATTTAAGGGAGCACTCTCCCACTTACTTTTTCTTATTCTTGGCCCGAAAAGTAACCCTGCCCCGAGTAAGATCATAGGGCGAGAGCTCAACTGTTACACGATCTCCGGGTAGAATTTTGATAAAATGCATCCGCATCTTACCTGAAATATGTGCCAAAACCTTATGGCCATTATCAAGCTCAACACGAAACATCGCATTGGGCAGTGGCTCGACAATAGTTCCTTCAACCTGAATGGCTTCTTCTTTGGCCATAAGCTTTTTTGTTCCCGATCCTTTTGTGTTTCCGGTACGTTGCAACAACATAAATCCAGAAAGCAGAGGAATTTAACCGAAAAAAAAGAAAATTGCCTTATTTTTTTTCGATCTGATTAAAAAATCTATTTCTTTCGCGCACTGAGAATGATGGGATCACCCTCGGTTACTGCGACTGAGTGCTCAAAATGGGCTGATGCACTTTTATCTCGGGTTATAACGGTCCAACCATCTTTAAGAACCTGAACTGCGGCTGTACCGATATTGACCATTGGCTCAATGGCCAAGACCATACCCGGCAACAGCTTCGGTGTCCTCTCGGTCCTACCGTAATTTGGTATCTCCGGCGCTTCATGCAGTTGGCTGCCGATTCCATGGCCGACAAACTGCCGGACGACATGCAGACCGAATTGCTCAACATGGTCCTGCACCGCCTGGGAGATATCGTTAATACGATTTCCAGGCCGAGCCTGCTCAATACCCTTATAAAGTGAATCCCGGGTCACATCAAGCAGCTGCTGCCGTTTTTTGCCAATCTTACCAACCGGCAATGTGACTGCGGAATCACCGTAATACCCTTTGTATTTAACACCGAAATCAATACTGACAATATCGCCTTCTTTAACAACAACCTTCTTTGAAGGGATACCATGCACAACCTGCTCATTAAGAGACACACAGAGGCTACCGGGAAAACCGCGGTACCCTTTGAAGGCAGGTTCTGCGCCTTGCTTTCTACAAAATTTTTCAGCCAGGGTATCGAGGTCCAGCGTGGTACTCCCGGGCTCTATCATCGCTTCGAGCATGGAAAGCGTCTGTGCAACTATCTGATTTGCCTCCTGCATGATCTTAATTTCATCAGGAGACTTCAGGATGATCGCCATACTCATCTATCAATGACCAGTTATCGGCGGCCTTTCAGACCGCCCGATTTCATAAATCCGTCATAATTGCGCATAACGGTATGGGACTCAATTTGCGCAATGGTATCAATTGCTACACCGACAACGATGAGCAAAGCCGTACCGCCAAAATAGAAGGGTACGTTCAACTTACTAATCAAGACGGTGGGCAGCACACAGATAGCACTGACATAGATGGCGCCGATAACCGTCAACCGCACCATGACCTTGTCGAGAAAATCCGAGGTCTTCTTTCCGGGTCGAATACCGGGGATGAACCCACCGTTTTTCTTCAAGTTTTCTGCAACGTCCACCGGGTTAAAGGTGACCGCAGTGTAAAAGAAGCAGAAAAAGACAATAAAACCGATAAAGAGCAAGGTATGTGGTAGGCTGCCCCAACTCAAGGCTGCGGACACCTGCTGTACCCAATCAACCGTTATGAAGTTGCCGATGGTTGCCGGAAACATCATGATCGACGAGGCAAAAATGGGAGGGATAACACCGGACATATTGATCTTCAATGGCAGGTGTGATTGCTGCCCTCCATACATCTTACGGCCAACCATACGCTTGGCATACTGAATGGGTATGCGCCGCTGAGCCGTTTCAAAGAAAATGATAAAGCCGATAACCGCAGCCATCATGGCTAATAGAATCGGCAGCATGATATAAGCTATCTCTCCCGCACTTGCCATCTTAAAAGTATTGATGATGGCGGCGGGCATTCGGGCCACAATACCAGCAAAAATAATCAGCGAAATGCCGTTACCGATGCCACGCTCGGTCATCTGTTCGCCCAGCCACATGATAAAGGCAGTACCGGAAGTCAAGGTCAGCATGGTCATCAAACGAAATCCCCAGCCAGGGGTGATGACGATCATGTCACTTGCGCCGGGTGCGCTCATGCCCTCGAGCCCGATACTGATAAACAGTCCCTGAACAATACTCAGTACCACTGTGGCATAACGGGTATATTGGGTTATCTTTCTCCTGCCGGCCTCACCTTCATTTTTAAGAGCCTCAAGCTGAGGGACAACAACGGTCAGCAGCTGAAAGATAATTGATGCACTGATATAGGGCATGATGCCCAGTGCAAAAATCGAAAAGTTTTCCAAAGCGCCGCCGGAAAACATATTGAACATATCAAAAAGCGTGCCCGCGCTCTTTTCAAAGAGCCGGGCAAGTGCGTCCCCGTTAATACCAGGCGTTGGAATCTGAACACCGGCACGATAAACGGCCAGCATCATCAAAGTAAAAAAAATGCGCCTACGTAACTCCGGAATATTCGCAGCATTCTGCACGCCAGCCTGCATGCATTACTCCTCGATTTTTCCGCCAGCCGCTTCGATCTTTTGCTGGGCAGACTTGCTAACTTTGTTAACTGCTACAGTAAGTGCATTGCTGATCTCGCCGTTACCAAGAATCTTAACGAGTTCTGCGCTCTTTTTTACCAGACCGGCTTCGACCAAGGCAGCTTTGTCAATTTTGCTACCAGCCTCAAAACCAGAAAGGTCCTGCAAGTTTACGATGGCGTACTCTTTTCTAAAAATATTAGTAAAACCACGCTTGGGCAGACGGCGCTGCAGAGGCATCTGGCCACCCTCAAAACCGGGTTTGATGCTGCTGCCGGAACGGGCTTTATAGCCCTTATGTCCGCGTGAAGCGGTTTTACCATGTCCTGAACCAGGTCCACGACCGATTCTTTTTCTCTGCTTGCGTGAACCAGGATGTGGTGACAAATTACTGAGATTCAACATAATTATTCCTCCACCTTTACCAGGTGTTGCACCTTATTGATCATCCCCCGGATCTGAGGAGTATCTTTTCTGATCACAGTCTTATTGGTCTTGGTAAGTCCAAGTCCAACAAGGGTAGCACGAATTTTCTGGGTGCTGCCGATTTCACTTTTTTTCAGGGTCAGCTTCAGATCTGCCATAACCTAACCTTCTTAACGTCTTCTTATCCTGCGGCTAGACAGGATGTCTATTTAGACAAAATAAATCGGACCAGCCAGTCGACTGTGTCCGATTTCATATACTATTTACAATTTAATTAGGCAGTGATTTCCTCAACAGACTTGCCACGAATGGCTGCAATCTGCTCGGGGCTGCGCAAGCGACGTAATCCGTCCATGGTCGCCTTAACCAGGTTATGCGGGTTGTGAGAACCGATGCATTTGGTCAAGATGTTATGCACTCCGGCTGCCTCGAGGACCGCACGAACTGCACCACCGGCGATAACACCGGTACCGGCTGCGGCAGGCTTAAGCATTACATTGCCTGCGCCATATTTCCCATAAATCTCGTGGGGAATAGACACGTCGTTGAGAGAAACGCGCTGCATATCTTTTTTGGCCCGCTCAATACCTTTGCGTATTGCCTCAGGAACTTGGTTGGCTTTGCCCAGTCCGTAACCAACACGGCCTTTGCCATCGCCAACAACTACGATTGCGCTAAAACTGAAACGACGTCCACCTTTGACAACTTTTGCTGTCCGGTTGATATGGACAATCTTCTCAATCAGATCGTCGCCGTTGGTATTTTTGTTAAAATCAGCCAAGGGTCACCCCCAAAATAGTTTTGCGTTACTTTTAATGAATTACCTTAAAAATCCAGGCCGCCTTCACGGGCGCCATCGGAAAGAGCCTTGACGCGACCATGATAAATGTATCCACCGCGGTCGAAGATAACCTTCTCAACGCCTTGGCCTTTGGCCTTTTCGGCGATTTTCAGTCCAACCTGGCGTGCCTGCTCAGTCTTGCCATTAGCATCTCCAGCCTGCACATCCTTATCAAGGGTCGAAGTGGAAACGATGGTGTGGCCTGCCACGTCATCAATGATCTGGCAGTAAATATGTTTTGAGCTCTTGTAAACACGCATCCGAGGACGCTGTGCGGTGCCAGAAAGATTCTTACGGATGCGTTTGACTCTTTTCTGCCGAGCAATAACTTTTGGATTTGTTTTTGCCATTGTCTTGCCTTATTTCAATAATCGTTTTGCTGGCTTACCCGTCTAATGAAGGGTGCTACTTAGCAGTTGACTTACCAACCTTTTTGACGATGTGCTCATCGACATATCGAATTCCCTTGCCTTTATAAGGCTCAGGCGGACGGATGTCACGGATCTTGGCAGCGGTTAATCCCAACAACTCTTTGTCGATCCCCTCAAGGGTGACGTTGTTCGCCTTGTCCACTTCAGCCTTGATGCCGTCAGGCAGGCTAAAATCAACAGGGTTGGAGTATCCGACATTCAAAACCAGATTGCTGCCTTTTACCTCAGCACGATAACCAACACCTTCGATGGTCAGTTTCTTTTGAAAACCCTTGTCAACGCCGATGATCATATTGTTCACCAGACTGCGGGTTAAACCGGAAAATGCATCGGTACGCTTGCTGTTATCTTTACAGACTACGGTAATGATATCATCCTTCATATCAAGGCCGATTTCCGGCCGGATATCACGCTCAAGGCTGCCTTTAGGGCCGGTAGCCTTTACATGGGTACCGTTGATATCAAGCTTTACTCCCTTTGGAACGGGAATAGGTTGCTTGCCAATCCTGGACATGAGTCTTCTCCAATTAAATTACAAAAATCTGTTAGCGTAAGGTTTTACCAAACCTCACAAAGCAACTCGCCACCAACCTTCATCTCACGAGCTTCGCTATCGCTCATAACACCTTTGGAGGTTGAGATGATGGAAATTCCCAAACCGCTCATGACCTTGGGTATTTCACCATGCTTCACATAAATACGGCGGCCGGGCTTGCTTACACGCTTCAGACCAGTGATTACGCGATCATTTTCCCGATCGTACTTAAGATCGATATGCAATGTACCCTGATGGGCACCATCGATAACATTGTAGTCGCTGATATATCCTTCACGTTTGAGGATTTCAGCCACGCCGGCCTTAATTTTGGAAGTGGGCATCTCCACACTCTCAAATTTGACCATACTACCATTACGAATCCTGGTAAGCATATCAGCCAAGGGGTCACTCATGGACATAGTCCTATCTCCCTTACGTAAAAATTCTTCTCAATCATCAACCGGTCTACCAGCTAGACTTGGTGACACCGGTGATTTCGCCACTATTGGCCAGGGACCTGAAACAAATACGACACACACCGAACTTTCTCATGTAGGCGCGTGGACGACCGCATAAATTGCAGCGGTTGTAGCTCCTGACCTGAAACTTAGGCTTACGTTTCGCCTTCGCTATTAACGATTTCTTCGCCAAAACTTCCTCCTTACCCGATCCTATTTACGGAAGGGCATTCCCATCAGCTTCAAGAGAGTACGACCTTCTTCATCAGACTGAGCGGTCGTAGTGATTGCTATATTGAGCCCTTTGATCTTATCGATCTTGTCGTAATCGATCTCAGGGAAAATAATATGTTCCTTGATACCCATGGCGTAGTTACCACGCCCGTCAAAGGCCTTAAAGGATACACCGCGGAAGTCACGGACACGGGGCAAAGCGATATTCACCAGTTTGGCGAAAAAGTCATACATCCGCTCCCCACGAAGGGTCACCCGGCAGCCGATCGGCATTCCTTCGCGCAGCTTAAAGCCGGCGATGGATTTTTTTGCCTTGGTCACTACAGCCTTTTGGCCGGCGATCAAGGTCAGTTCCTGTGCAGCGCCGTCGACAATCTTGGGATTCTGTACCGCCTCACCCAAGCCCATATTCAGCGTAATCTTTTCAAGTTTCGGGACCTGCATAATATTCTTGTACCCGAAATCCTTCATAAGCTGCGGAACGCATTCGTTCTGGTAAGTTTCTTTTACCCCAGCCATTCTAGCCTCCAAACAATCGGTACCAATGAGCCCTAGGCTTCAACCGACTCGTTACACTTTTTGCAAATACGGACCTTAGAACCATCTTCCAAGATCTTCTTGCCAACACGCACCGTCTTAGAACATTTCGGACAGATAACCATCAGATTGGAAACATGAATGGAAGCTTCCTTATCAATGATTCCGCCTTGCTGGTTCATCTGGTTCGGCTTCATGTGTCGTTTGATCATATTGATCTTCTCGACAATAGCGGTGCTTTCCTTCGGGTTGACCTTAATCACTTTGCCGACACGACCTTTGTCTTTACCGGCGATCACTTCAACCTGATCGTTCATTTTTACTTGTACTTTTACATGCATGTCACTGCCTCATTATCAGAGTCTCAATATGGACTCTTCTACCACTTGCCCTTGGATCTTAATTAAAGAACCTCAGGAGCAAGGGAGATAATCTTCATATAACCTTTGGGACGTAACTCCCTGGCAACAGGCCCGAAAATACGGGTACCAATGGGCTCGCCGGTACTACTGAGCAATACCGCAGAGTTATCATCAAAGCTGCACATGGTGTTATCCATGCGACGAATCTCTTTCGCAGTCCTTACTACAACCGCTCTCAGAACATCGCCTTTCTTGACCTTGGCGTTAGGAATTGCCTCTTTGACAGTAACGACGATGACGTCGCCGATGCTGGCGTAACGCCTCTTTGAGCCGCCCAATACCTTAATGCAGAGCACCTTTTTGGCGCCTGAATTATCAGCAACATTCAGTACGGTTTCTGTTTGTATCATTTCTTCACCAACCGCTTAGAAATTGCCGGCCTCAATATAAGGCTGGCATTTTATCTTCAAAATTTAACTATACGGCCTTTTCAATGATCTCAGTGATGCGCCAACGCTTGGTCTTGCTCAGCGGGCGACACTCTTCGATCATTACACGATCACCAACGCTACAGCTGTTCTCGGGATCATGCGCCGTGTATTTAGCATTCCGCCTCATGAACTTACCATAGAGTTTATGGGAAACGCGGCGTTCGGTCTGCACGACAGCACTTTTATCCATCTTGACGCTGACGACCAGTCCTACTTTTGTCTTTTTGTTTTTATTGCTTTCAGCCATTGAGTTACCTTAATCAGTTTCAGCCTAAACCCACGTCAGGCAGTGCAGTTTTACTGTTCACTCTTTTCATTCAGCACGGTTTTAATGCGAGCAACCTGCTGCTTTAACTGACGCAGTTTCGCTGTATCTTCCAATGGACGGATACCATGTTGGAACTTCAATTTGAAGCGCTCCTCAGAAAGATCCTTTACTTTTGCAGCAAGCTCTTCCTGACTCATCTCGCGAATCTCTTTCATTTTCATAACGTGCTACCTACATCAATAATCTTGGTCGGAAACGGCAACTTGTTACCAGCCAGTCTTAGTGCCTCTTTGGCAAGCTCACCGTCAACACCGGATAACTCATAAAGAATACGTCCAGGCTTGATGACAGCAACCCATGCCTCAGGGCTACCTTTACCTTTACCCATACGAGTCTCAGCAGGCTTTTTGGTAAGAGGTTTGTCCGGAAATACGCGAATCCACATCTGACCGGTACGTTTGATCTTCCTGTTAATCGCAATACGGGCAGCCTCAATCTGTTGGTTGGACATAAATCCACAACCTGTTGCTTTGAGGGCATACTCGCCAAAGGAAATGGATGATCCACGGTGCGCAGCACCTTTCATCCGTCCCTTATGTGTCTTTCTGTGCTTAACCTTTTTTGGACTCAGCATTGCTCTATCCTAAAATATATGTTCACGCGTCTGTGAATGATCTTATTCGGCAGCGATTTCGTCTGCGCCTAAGACCTCACCTTTGAAAATCCAAACCTTGACGCCAATAATTCCGTAAGTAGTTTTGGCCTCGGCGAACCCGTAATCAACATCAGCGCGCAGAGTGTGCAGAGGCACACGGCCTTCGCGATACCACTCACGGCGAGACATCTCAGCTCCACCCAGCCGACCAGAACAGGCAATCTTAACACCTTTGGCACCGAACTTCAAGGCCATATTCACTGACTTCTTCATGGCACGACGGAAGGCAACACGACGCTCCATCTGCAGGGCTACGTTCTCGGCAACCAACTGGGCATCTGCCTCAGGACGACGTACTTCTTGAATATCAAGTGCACATTCTTTGCCGGTCAGGCGATCGATATCCTTTTTGAGCATCTCGATCTCTGAGCCCTTTTTACCGATAACGATACCAGGACGAGCAGTATGCAACTTGATGCGAATTTTTTCGCCGGTCCGCGCAATCAAAATCTTGGCAATGCCAGCATGATATAAACGCTTCTTCAGGTACTTGCGTAATTCCTGATCCTCAAGAAAATTTTTGGCATAGTCCCTATCGGCGTACCAAACAGAGTTCCAGGTACGAATGATATTCAGACGTAAACCGATCGGATTAACTTTTTGGCCCAAAACCTTCCTCCATCTTCATTGGGGTCGCCGTGCAGGCCATCTGCGCGACGCTGATTAACATTATTACTGTTCGTCTAAAACGACCGTAATGTGACTGGTCCGTTTCAGTATTCGGGTAGCCCGCCCCATGGCCCGGGGACGGATGCGTTTCAGCATTGGACCACCATCTACAAATATGGTCTTCACATAGAGGGTATCGACATCAATCGCCTCGTTCTGGCCAGCATTGGCCACGGCGGACTCGATAACCTTACGAATAATCCTCGCACCCTTTTTGGGCATGAAGCGCAGCGTGTTCAGAGCAGACTCTACGTCTTTTCCTCTCACCAGGTCGGCAACAAGACGGGCCTTCTGCGGTGAGATCCGTATAAATCGAGCAAGCGCTTTAGCTTCCATCGGATATGCTCCTTTTCAATCTATCAACAACAGGCTTTCGCCTGAGGTTACAATTACTTTTTCTTACCAGAAGTGTGACCATAATATGTGCGGGTTGGAGAAAACTCACCCAACTTATGGCCAACCATGTTCTCGGAAACAAATACCGGAACAAACTTTTTTCCATTATGTACAGCAAAGGTCAGTCCAACCATATCCGGAGAAATATCGGAGCGACGAGACCAAGTCTGGATAACCTTACGGGATCCTTCTTCTTTAGCCTTCATGACCTTTTTCATCAGATGGTCATCGATAAACGGGCCTTTTTTTACTGAGCGTCCCACAGTCTACCCCCTAATTAGGATCTTTTCTTAACGATATATTTATCGGAATGCTTCTTGGTTCTGGTCTTGTATCCCTTACTGGGCAAGCCCCAAGGAGAACAAGGATGGCGACCACCAGAGCTTTTACCCTCACCACCACCCATTGGGTGATCAATGGGGTTCATAGCTACACCACGAACCTTGGGACGACGTCCTTTCCAGCGGGTACGACCGGCCTTACCAAGCTTTTGGCTCTCGTGCTCGATGTTGCCGACTTGACCGACACAGGCGCGACATTTTCTATGGAATTTGCGAACCTCGCCGGAAGGAAGCTTGACCAAAACATAGTCGCCTTCCTTTGCCATGAGCTGGGCTGAGGTGCCGGCACTCCGTACAAGCTGAGCACCCTTGCCGATCTTCATTTCCACATTATGGATAATGCTACCAAGGGGGATGTTAACCATCGGCAGGCAGTTACCAGGTTTAATATCTACTGCATCACCGGCGATGATAGTATCACCGACCTTTGTTCCGTTGGGAGAAAGAATGTAACGTTTCTCTCCGTCGGCATAGTTCAGCAGGGCAATATTTGCAGATCTATTAGGATCGTACTCGATTGCTGCTACACGTGCCGGGATATCAACCTTGTCACGTTTAAAGTCAATGACACGATACTTACGTTTATGTCCGCCACCGATATGCCTTGAGGTAATCCGGCCGTAATTGTTACGACCACCTGATTTACTCAGGGAGCGGACCAAAGACTTTTGAGGTCTGTCTTTGGACAGCTCGGGATTAACTATCGATACCAGTGTACGTCTTCCTGGTGATGTTGGTTTATAGGTTTTTAAAGCCATTTTAAACCCCGATTAAATTCTAAATTCTTTTTTCAAGCGTTACAGGTCTATGAGACGATGTCTATATCTCTTCCAGGAAATCGATTTTGCTACCCTCATCAAGGGTAACAATAGCCTTTTTCCAGTCAGAGGTCTGGCCGATGTGACGGCCGACACGCTTTCTTTTCCCATGCATATTTGCAGTGCGAACATTGGTCACCGTAACGTTAAACAACTTTTCTACGGCGTTTTTGATCTCGATCTTGTTTGCACGGGGATCAACCTTGATAACTACCTGGTTGTTCATCTCCTGCAGCCCAAGTCCTTTTTCGGTCAGACAAGGCTTTTTAATGATATTGAAGATATCTTTCATTACGACAACCTCTCTTCAAGTTGACCGACACTTGGTTGCAACAAGACGATCTGCTTGTGCAGCAAAATATCGTACACATTCAAGCCGGCTGCAGCGATGACCTTAAAGCCATTAACATTGCGGGATGAACGCTCGAGGAGGTCATTACGCTCAGGCGTAACGATCAGAGCATTCTCAATATTCAACTTCTCCATCACCCCGACAAACTTTTTGCTCTTGATCTCATCAAGTTGAAGGTCATCTAGGACGACCATCTGTTTTTCAGAGAGGCGAGCACTCAAGGCCATGCAGAGTCCGAGTCGACGCACCTTTTTAGGCAGCTTAATGGAATAATCGCGAGGCTTTGGGCCAAACGCGGTTCCACCACCACGCCAGATAGGAGACTTCACGGAACCGGCACGAGCGCGACCGGTGCCTTTCTGGCGCCAGGGCTTCTTGCTGCTTCCTGCAACATCGGCTCTTGTCTTGGTGCAGGCATTACCGCTACGGCGTGCCGCACGCTGCATTCTTACTACATCATGGAGGATGTGAGGATTAACCTCGACACCGAAGATATCGTCGCTCAGCTCGATATCACCCACTTTCTCATTTTTGGTGTTATATATCTCAGTAACTGCCATTGCAGTACCCCCAAATACGATTTGCTACTTGGTGAAAATCCTAAGCAATCCCTGTTTGGGACCGGGAACACCGCCTTTGACAATCAAGGCATTCTGCTCAGGACGAATATCGATAACTATCGCATTCTTCTTGGTGATAACTTGACCACCCATCTGTCCCGGCATCTTCTTGCCTTTAATAACCCTACTCGGCCAAGCACTACAGCCGATGGAACCAGGTGCGCGATGAAAGGTTGAACCGTGAGTCTTACGACCGCCTCGGAAACCATATCGCTTTACAACACCCTGAAATCCGCGCCCCTTGCTGGTTCCGCTGATATCGACAATATCGCCAACCTTAAACACATCCGAGATTGCGAGCTCTTGGCCGACCTCATACTGCTCAGCGTCTTCCACACGAAATTCTTTAACGTGGTAAAAACCACCTTTACCCGCTGCCTTCACATGACCGGCCGCTGGTTTAGTCATTCTTGACTCTTTCTTGGAGCCGAAACCGACCTGAATGGCGTCATATCCTTCCTTGGCAACAGTCTTTTTCTGCAGAACCACACAGGGTCCTGTTTCGATAACCGTAACCGGGATAGAGGCACCTTCATCGGAGTAAACACGGGTCATTCCGACTTTTTTCCCGAGTAATCCTATAGTTTTAGGCATTTCTTTACCCGTTTGTCCTAAAGTTAATACCAGCTGTATTACAGCTTGATCTCTACGTCAACACCAGCCGAGAGCTCCAACTTCATCAGAGCGTCAATGGTCTGCTGGGTCGGCTCCAAAATATCGAGAAGCCTTCTGTGGGTCCGCATCTCAAACTGCTCACGGGATTTTTTATCCACATGGGGAGAACGAAGTACACAGTACTTGTTGATCGAAGTCGGCAGGGGAATGGGGCCAGCAACATTGGCTCCGGTTCTCTTGGCCGTGTCAACGATTTCGGCGGTGGACTGATCGATCAACTTGTGATCGTAACCCTTCAGCCTGATGCGAATCTTTTGCGTCTGAATCATTATGACACCACTTACTCGATAATTTTATTAACAACACCGGCGCCTACGGTACGGCCACCCTCGCGGATTGCGAAGCGAAGACCCTCGTCCATGGCGATCGGGGTAATAAGGCTTGCCTCTACGGTAACGTTGTCACCGGGCATTACCATCTCGGTTCCTTCCTGCAGGTTTACTACACCGGTTACGTCAGTGGTCCGGAAGTAGAACTGCGGACGATAGCCGTTAAAGAAAGGAGTATGACGACCACCCTCTTCCTTGCTCAGGATGTAGCACTCGGCAGTGAACTTCAGATGCGGGGTGATGGAACCCGGCTTGGCAAGTACCTGGCCGCGCTCAATCTCCTCACGCTTGGTTCCGCGAAGCAGGATACCTACGTTATCACCGGCAAGACCTTCGTCCAGAAGCTTACGGAACATCTCAACACCGGTTACGGTGGTGGTTGCTGTCTCACGGATACCCACGATCTCGATCTCGTCGCCGACACGAACAACACCGCGCTCTACACGACCGGTTGCAACGGTACCACGACCGGAGATAGAGAAAACGTCCTCTACAGGCATCAGGAAGTCTTTATCAATGTCGCGCTCGGGCTCAGGGATAAAATCGTCACAGGCCTTGATCAACTCCCAGATACAGGCAGTGGCTGCCTCGTCTTCGGGATTCTCAAGTGCTTTCAGCGCGCTACCCTGTACAATCGGGGTGTCGTCGCCGGGGAACTCATATTTATCAAGAAGCTCACGAAGCTCCATCTCAACCAGCTCGATCAGCTCTTCGTCGTCAACCATGTCACACTTGTTCATGAAGACCACGATGGCAGGTACGCCAACCTGACGGGCAAGCAGGATGTGCTCACGGGTCTGGGGCATGGGGCCGTCGGTAGCTGCTACGACCAGAATAGCGCCGTCCATCTGAGCGGCACCGGTGATCATGTTCTTAATGTAGTCAGCATGACCGGGGCAGTCTACGTGAGCGTAGTGGCGTCCTTCGGACTCGTACTCTACGTGAGCGGTGGCGATGGTGATTCCACGCTCTTTCTCTTCAGGTGCCTTGTCGATCTCATCAAACGCGGTGGCATCTGCGAATCCTTTGGTTGAAAGAACACGGGTGATCGCGGATGTCAGAGTGGTTTTCCCATGGTCAATGTGGCCAATGGTACCAATATTTACATGCGGTTTTGTACGTTCAAATTTCTCTTTTGCCATGTCTTTTC
>CAYLQA010000041.1:0-30233 GCA_964385695.1 uncultured Desulfobulbia bacterium
ACTGAAGCGCTCGGCAAGCTCCATGCAGGCGCTGGCCTGGGATTGCTCGGGCGAGCTGCCTTTGCCCATCTGCTTTTTATTGCCGATCATCTCATAGGCGTCCTTGCCGCAGACACTGAAGTAGACAGGGATATCCAGGCGGCCGTTATCGATACGGCGCACGTCCTTTAGGATATCGAGATTCGCTTCTTTGAGGCGTTCCTTAAAGCGGTTGACCGTCTCCATGGGAGAGCAAAATTTATCTTGGTCAACGGTGAAATGCTTGAGGCAATCCTGGGGCCGGATGGGTGTTTTTTTCATGACGATACCTATATGCTCAAACTTGCCCTTTTGGGCGAAAAAATAACTTGTTATGCACGGGTTTGAAAAGGACCGATTATTGCCGACAAAGGGCAAGTTGTCAAGTGTTATACCACATTGTGGTACGTGTTAGGCGTGGTGGGATTCATATGGTGCAAGCCCTACTGGAACAGGATGAAGGCCCAGATAAGGAGTGCATTGAGCAGGGCGAGAAACACTGCGGCTGAGCCCATGTCTTTGGCCCTGCCTGCCAGGGGGTGGTGCTCGGGACCAAAGCGGTCAACCACGGCCTCAATGGCGCTGTTAATTATTTCAACAATCAAAACGAGTAGAAGAGAGCCCAGCATGAGGCCGCGCTCAATGCCGTTTTCTCCTAACCAGAAAGCCAGTGGGGCGAGAACGAGAAAGAGGAGTACCTCCTGGCGAAAGGCAGCCTCATGCTTGAATGCGGATCTCAGGCCTGCCATGGACCAGCCAAAGGCGTTGAATAGGCGGGTGAATCCGCTGCCGCTTTCTTTCTCCATGAATGTGACTCCTTGCTGGTTATGTTGCTGTCTAATGGCTAGTCTGGTCAAGTGCGGTCCATCCGTCAATATCAATCTTCAACCTAAGGATTCACCCCTTGCCAAGCAGGGAGAAAGTGAGCACAATATTTGTATTAAAGAATGAATGTTGTTTCGGCTGCTATAAGCAGCCAACAGAGAAGAGTGAATCAGCAAGAGGAATGATAATGGGCGATTACCCGGTGTTTCAAGAGGTTGAAGATTTTTATAGAATTATCCCGCTCAAAAAATTCAGGCATACTCCCGGAGTCTTTTTTGACAATGTCTATATGGAGGCACTTCCCAGGATCAGTGCCATGGATCGGGTTCTGCACGATAAAGGAGCCCATTCTCCTGGCCCGGTGGGCGATGTGGAGCGCCCATGGTACATGCACCCCTTTCAGGACGACAATCTCATCGTATTGCATGGGGTGCGTCATGTTGATATTTACACGAAAAAGCAAGGTATTGCCCATTTTACCGTGACTCCGAGCCAGATCTACCACGAGGAGAGGCTTATCTACGACGGGGCTGCCATGCTGGTCTGGCCCCGGGGCGTGTTTCATAGGATCATCAGCGATGAGGAGGGGTCCGCATCCCTGAACTTTGCCGTGCATTATGAGGGCATTGATATGCGGACGAACTTCAATATCTATGATTTGGATATGGAGACCGGCAAGTTCCATACCATCCGTGAAGGATTCAAGGACCAGGAGTAGCGTGTCTAATGCCTGCAGCCAATGAGGGTCAAGCGAGATCCTCATCCAGGCTGGGCAGCTCAATGGTAATATCTCTGATGGCGTGGGCTTGGCAGCCCAGGCGCCAGCCCGCTTTAATCAATTTTTCTCCGAGCCTGTTAATCTCCGCCTCGCGAACAGGGCTGATGTGGGCACTTCCTTCAAAAACCTTAAAGCGGCAGCGGCCGCATTTTGCCCTGCCCCCGCACTCGGTCTGCACGGGAATTTTCTCCATGAGCAGGTTGTTGAGCAGGCTGAAGGCGGGTTTTACCGTAAAGCTGATATCGCGATTTTTGATGGTAACGGTTGGAGGCTTTGCCATAAGGATGGTCCTTGGTTTTGGATCATTTTTTGAGCTGAAGGGCAGGGTTGAAGTAACCAAAGCGTAGCCAGGGAAAACGGGTCTTTAACTCGGCAAGCCAGGTGCCAATGCCCATGGCAGGATTTTGCGGCTGAAAGTCGAGGCTCTCCAAATACCAATCTGGGTCCATATTGAGATTGCGCAGTTGGATAAAATCCGGGCGAAAGTCTTCGATGAGCTTACAAAGGGCGGCAAACTCGTCCGGGTCATCGGTAAAGCCGGGCAGGATAAAGTAGTTTAAGGAGACAAAGCGTCTGTTCTCCTTCATGATCCTGATGGATTGCAGGACATCCTCCAGGGAGAAATTCTGCGGCCTATAATAGCGGCTATGGTACTTGGGCTGGGCGCTGTTTATGCTGACCCGCAGACTGTCCAGCCCGGCCTTTGCCAGTCGTGCCACCGCCTCGGGCAGGCTGGCGTTGCTGTTGAGGTTCACAGTACCTTTGGCGGTCTTGCTGCGAATAAGGGTGATGGCCTGCTCAATGGTCTTTGCCTGCAGGAGCGGTTCTCCCTCGCAACCCTGGCCAAAACTTACCACATGGGAAGTCTTGTTGAGATGCGGAACAGCAATCTCGGCGATCTCCTGTGCTGTAGGAACAAAGCGGATACGGTCCTGGGTGGAGGGACAGCACTCCGAAGGTTGCAGGGAGATGCAGCCGACACATTGCGCATTGCAGGCAGGAGAGGTCGGCAGGGGGGCCTCCCACTGTTGTAGAAAGTAATTGATTGCCGCAGGGCAGCGGTAGGTGAGGCAGCACTTGCCAAGATGTTGGATCAGGCGGTTGGCTGAATTTTTATCAAGCCACTTTTGTGTTTTCTTGGCAAGGCTATGCGGGTTATAGCGGCTGGTCTCCTGGCGCTGATCCTCATCACTGCGAAAGCCGCTGACCCAGAACTGGTCATCGAGCCAGCCCACGGCAGTATAGGCAAAGAGTGGCAGGTGGGGCAGGTCTTCACTTCGTTTTTCAAAGCCGGCCCAGAGGGATGCGGTATGAGCCGGGGCCATAAAGGCGGAGACTGCTTGAATCTCTTCGCCCGGGGCATCAGGGTCCTCGGCAAGGAGCATGGGCTCGCCGGTCTCAGGGTGGATCCCAACCGGGTCGCGACCGGGCACAACAAAGAGATCGCTGCCTTCGGGCAGGGGGATCAGGTCTTCAAGCCGTGGGGCCAAAAAGTCCTGCCCGCTGCGCCCGGCCATGTTCAGCTCGGCAAAGTCCTTGATCTCGCCTGCCTTATTGGCAAAGACCAGGCTTGGCATTTTCCGGGGATGAATAGACATGAGGCCTTTATGGGAGTGAGAGATTTGTAAAGGTTGGTCCCGTTACAGCCTATTGCGGAGTCTTGCCGGCATGGATCAATTCGCTGGCAGTGATAATGTAATTTTCGATAAGCAGCATCTTCTCTTTGGAGGCAATGACACGTCCCCGGTGTGAGCGAAGGGTGTGCTTCCACTCTTTGGGGGGTTGCTCCTTGGGCCAAACCTGGAAGTGACATTGATTGCATACACCGAGAAAGGCTGCCCGTCCGCGGGCAAACGCTTTTTCGTCCTCGCCGGTCTGCTTTGCCAGCCAGTTGGCATTGGGCATTTGTTGTGGGGCAATGTGGTTGGCACAACTAATAAGAATAAAACAGGACAGAGTCAGAATAAGAAAAATATATAACCGCTGCATTGTATGCTCCTTTTGCCGCTATCGGTAAAGTTGACAAGGGCGCGAAGCCCGTGGGAAAGCGTCTGATTATATCAGGCACTATAACATCGTTACCTCACAACAGGGAACAAAATAGCGACGACAGTATAGATGCTGGTGCAGTATGAAATTACTGGAAGAGCCACGGCGGATCGTTAGCAAAAACTATCGTGCCTGTGCCAGAATTGAAGGAACAAAAAAAGGAGGGGCGCGAAAATATTAATCCCGTGGCCGAATAGCTCCCATGACAGACTCAATTACGCGATAGATGGTGAGATCATCGCCATAGACATCGAGGATCTTATCGTTATCCATCAGATCTTCAGTTATGTAGCTGGTGAGATAGAGGCTGACAAAGTTCGGATCAATGACAAGCTGCCGCAAGGGGGCTATCTTGTACTGAACATCGAATTCGTCCATATTGGAGAGTTTTTCAAAGAGATCGGAGAAAACGGTGCGAATGGTTTCCGGATCATCGGTTTCGATGATTTTTTTATCGAGCAGGCGTTGCACCAGGCGCACGGACAAGTCTGAGGCATTACGATACAGCAGTTGCAGCATCATCTTCCGTTCCCGTTCCCGTTTTCGGTCGATGGCACCTCCAGCCTTGTCGTTAAATGGTCTGCTGTGACTTCCCATGCTGCACCTCCACTTTTCATGCCTTTCGCTGTAAATTATTTCCCTGATAGATACAGGAAAATAACATAAAGGGGAAGAGTAAATCAGAGATATATTGCATTCATGGTCAAATGCTTTATAAAATGGCTGAAAAATGAGCAAGAGACCCGTGTCCTTTTGTTGATAATGTTTTGAAATTATTTAATTTTTAGGTGACGATATGGCAAATAAATTTGAATTTGTCCGCTTGACCATACTCCTGCCTGCAGGCCGTGTTCCGTTGGCCATTATGGATAAGGCCAATGAGCTGGCCCAGAAGTATAATCTTGAGATCTATTTGAGTACAACTCAGAACATGCGCCTGATGGGCATTAAGGAGGAGGATTTAGCCCAGATAAAAGATGAACTTGCTGCCTTGGGTGCGCAATTTAAGGCACCGGGTAAGTTCCCTTTGCCCAAGGTGTGCATTGGCAAAAAGGATTGCACCACCGGCATTGGTGACCCGGAGGAGCTTTCCGCAAAGATCGTTGAACAGTTTAAGGACAAGAAGGTAACCAAGCCCAAGTTCAAGATTGCCATTGCCGGTTGTCCTCTGGGATGTTCCGACGTGATGACCAGGGATATTGGTATCATCACTACCCGTAAAGGCTACGATGTGTATGTCGGTGGCAAGGGCGGCCCTCATCCCAAGGTGGGCAAGCGCATCCAGCATAACGTTGATGAGGATACGGTGCTGAAGGTGATAGGGGAACTGGTGAATTTTCACGATAGCCATACCACGAAAAAGCAGCGGATGATCAAGCTTCTGGATCATCCCGATTTCCCGTATAAAGATGCGGTGTGATAAGCAGGTTGTCGAAGTGACAAAAAAGGCCGGGAATTTTCCCGGCCTTTTTTAATTGATTGTGATGAGTTTATTCGCCTTGCAGGATATTCAGGATGCTGGACTGGTTGACATTTGCCGCCTGGGTGGCTGCGAAAATGCCGGTTTTTTGCAGGTTGTTCATCCTGGTCAAAATCATGGTCTCTTCGGCAAAATCGGTATCAGCCAGGGTGGATTGCGCTGCCTGAATGTTCACCTGGGTAGTGGCTAGGTTGGCAATGGTCGAGGTGACCTGGTTTTGCACAGAGCCTATCTCGCCACGGGTGGTATTGATTTGTGCCAACGCGGCATCGGCAATCTGCACAGCCTGCTGGGCTCCTTCCTCAGTGAGCACATTGATGTCCGAGAGAAATCCGACATCGGAATTGCCAAGTTGCCCGGCCTCTGCAGAGGAAATGGAGAGACTCACCGTCTCCCCGGGTGAAGCGCCTACCTGGAATGATTTATTGCTGAAGTTGCCGGAAAGCAGTTTTTGCCCGTTGAACGAGGTGTTCTGGGCAATGTCGTTGAGCGCGGACAGAGATCTGTCAATATCGGCCTGAATCGCCTTCCTGCTCTCTGCGCTTTGGCTGGCATTTGCCGCCTGCAGCGATTTGACGCGAATATCTGCGATGATATTGCTTGATTCCGCCAAGGCACCCTCAGCCACTTGGGCTAACGAGACTGTGTCGTTGGCGTTACGGATTGCTTGCCCCAACCCTCTGGCCTGGCTGCCCAAGGCATCGGCAATAGCCATGCTTGCGGCATCATCCGCCGCTTTATTGATGCGGCGCGCCGAGGCAATTTTCGCAAGGCTGGAGAGTTGATCCTTTTCGCTCGTCCTGAGCTGGTTAAGGGCAAATGAGCTACTGAACGTGTCATTTATCTTCAGGGCCATGATGCACCTCCTTGTAATTTAAAAATATACTTTTTTTTGCCCTAATGTCAAGTTTGGATCTCTTCGTAATTTCGTTGTTTTTTTACCTCTTCTTGCAAAATTAAATAATTTCATGCATATATGTGATTAAAGTTAACCGGATAATGTGCCGATAATAAAAGGTTTATTTAAAAATGCTTAATGCCATTCAGATAATTGCCGAGCGAAAGATCAATGAGGCCATGCAAAACGGAGGGCTTGAGATCGATGCCTGGAAGGGAAGGCCGTTGCCCAAGGAGGACACGAGCATGATCCCGCCGGAGTTACGCATGGCATTTAAGGTATTGAAAAACGCTGGCTATCTCCCCCCGGAAATCGAGGCAAGAAAAGAAATGCAACATCTTGAAGAACTGATTGCCGCCAGCGAGGATGAGCATGCCCGATTGAGGCAGATGAAAAAGCTGAACGTTTTAAAGCTTAAGTTGGCTGCAATGCGTAATCGTCCGTTGCAGGTGGAGGAAAGCGAATATTATCCGCAGATGGTGGAAAAGGTTACCTTGCAAAAATGAGCATTCTTCTGATTTTTCCCAAAAGAAAAAGGCCCTACTGCTCTGAGCAGCAGGGCCTTTTCAAACGCAAGTCACTCTCAATAATTTAGTATTGGCAGAAGAACACAGCTTCTGCCTCATGGTAGAAGCAATCTTTTGAACCGTCATGGCCTTTCAGAAAGTTGGTTTGGTGTACTTCTTTGGGCACTCTCTTATAAGAGTAGTCGCCAGCCAGACACCCTGTTACAAAGAGGCCTATCGCGGTTACGATTGCAACTCCTGTCATGGTTTTCGTAAATCTGGTTTTCATGGCTGTCTCCTTTTTGTATGGATTAACAGCGGGGAATTTTGCTTCTCCTTTACCTTCATTGTAAGACATCTGTTGGTTTTGTAAAGGTAATAATTTTAAGAAGTTATAAGTTTGTTCGTCTAGTCTAACTTTGGTGCGCTGTTTTTGCCCGGGGTAAAATTCTCCAGTCGTTTTTGGGTGGGAACGGCGGGGTTATTCTGGGACGCTGCCTTTTAAGAAGACCCGCAGGGGGGCAGGGTATCCTTCTACGGTGCGTGTTGGATCTGCTGGGTCAATAAAGTCATCGTAGGATTCAAATTGCATCCAGTCGGTGCGGCGCTGTTCGTTGTTGCTCATCGGGTGGCTGGCAAATACCTCAACATCTTTAAAGCCAACCCGGGTAAGCCAGTTGACGACACAGCTGGCCGTGGGTACGAAATAGGTTCCCGGCACCTTGGCATACCGTGTTTCCGGGAACAGGGCCACAGGCTCTTCACCGGGAATAGCTTGGGATTCCAAGATAATAGTCCCACCTGGCCGCATGCTTTCTTTTATATCCTTCAGCATCTCCACCGGCGAGATACGGTGGTAGATGATGCCCATCAAAAACACCACGTCAAAACATTTGGGGTAAAGATTGATATCCTCCACTCCCATGAGTTCGATAAAAAGGTTTTCAACACCTGCCAGGTGACGCAAAGTTTTAAAACAGTAATAATGGTGCAGAACCGGGTCAAAGCCAATGACACACTGTGGCTTGTGGGGAAGCATGCGGAACATGTAGTAGCCATTATTGCAGCCGATATCCGCCACTATTTTGCCGGAAAGGTCCGGCAGGGCAGGCAGTAGCCGGTTCCACTTTCTTTCGCTGCGCCACTCCGCATCCACCTCGGTGCCGAAAATGGAAAACGGCCCCTTGCGCCAGGGTATAAAGCTGCGCATGGTTTCATAGATTAATTTTTCGTCTGCACTGCTCAGTTCGTCTGCTCGGCCAATGGTTACCGCATCGCTTGTGAAATTAGTGTGCTTGGCTTGCAGGTGCTGTATGGCGGCAAAGGGTTCCTGGTAGCGCAGAAACCCCTTTTTAGGCTGGCTCAGCCTGGCTTCGGTTTCCGCCCGAAATTGCCTTATCGCGCCATGGCCAGCCTGGGGGAGAAGATGAAGATAATCATTCATAATGGGCTACTTGATGGCGACAAAGGAGGCAAAATTGAACCATTGGGAAAATGTTTCCACCTTTGAAAACCCTGCTTCCAGCAGAAGCTTTTTGTCTTCCTCAATGGAAAATGGAATAAGGACGTTTTCAAGGGCCTCGCGTTTTTTGGTGATTTCGATCTCGGAGTATCCCTGATCCCGTTTGAAATTATGATAATAATCGATAAAATTTCTGTTCAGTGACGGGTCGTGGGAAATCACCTTTTCACTGAGTATGAGAATACCGCCTGGAGGAAGTTGTCCCTGAATTTTTGTTAAAAAATCAACCCGCTGCATGGGGCGGACAAACTGCAATGTGTAGTTGAGAATAACCGCCCCGGCGCGCTCCAACTCAATGTCGGATATATCCGCCTCAATAAAACGGATGCGTTCTTTTTTTGAGTATATTTCCGCCTTGAGCAGCGCCTTGTTGATCATGGAGGCTGAACTGTCCACACCGATGAAGTTTAATTCAAGATGGGCGAGCTTGCGGGCCAGCTCTAAAAGTGTGGTGCCGGTAGAGCAGCCCAAGTCATACACCCTGTCCCCCGGGGCAAGCAGGCTCCCTAACAGCTGCGCAGTCATATCGATGACCTGGCGATAATTGGGAACCGAGCGGTTGAGCATATCGTCAAAGACCTCTGCCACCTGATCGGTAAAGCGAAAGTCCTCGGATATATTCTCTGTGTCGAAGATGTTGTCCTTGGTCATGTTCGGTAAATTACTCGCTTGAGTAACGTTTTTCCAGCTCGTAATACTCTGCAAAACCGACGATTTTTTGTATCTCGGCAAAGCTCAGCGGTACCTGGGGCGGCTTGCCTTGCTTGAGGTCGGTAAGGGCTTGCTGCATGGCTGAAAGGGCCACATTCAACAGGGTGAGTGGGTAGGCTGCGATTTTAAAGCCCATTTGGGCAAGTTCAGCCGGGGTGAATTGCGGCGTCTGGCCATGCTCCAGCATATTGGCCATGGTATAGCCCTCTATCTCGTCACAGAAGATGCGCATCTCTTTTTCCGATTGGGGGGCCTCTAGAAAAATAATATCCGCCCCGGCTTCGGCAAATGCTTGGGCCCGACTCAAGGCCTCTGTAAAGCCATGGGTAGCCCTGGCATCGGTCCGGGCCATGATGAGTATGTCCGCCCCGTCATTTCGACACTCAACCGCTGCCTTGATGCGTTGCACGGCCTCATCCCGCTCGACCACCTGTTTACCCTGGGTGTGGCCGCAACGCTTGGGCCAGACTTGATCTTCCAGCATCACGCAGGCAAAGCCGGCTTGGGCATACCCTCTGACCGTACGTTGCACGTTAAGAGCGTTGCCGTAACCTGTATCCCCGTCACCTATAACCGGGATGGAGACACTGGCCGTAATGTTTCGCCCCTGATCGAGCATCTCGCCATAGGAGATAAGCCCGGTATCCGGTTGGCCGATGCGGGTGGCGGAAACGGCAAAGCCGCTCATAAAGGTAAGGGGGAATCCTGCGGCCTCAATGAGCTTTGCTGAGAGCGCATCAAAACAACAGGGCATGGTGATAAGCCCGGGTTGGGCAAGCAGGTCTCTGAGTCGGGCGGCAGGTGTCATTGATTCAGTAACAAGTAACAAGTGACGAGTGACGAGTGACGAGAAAGGGAGAAAAACTTGTTACCCGTGACCTGTCACTCGTAACTATTTTATAGGAAGCTTGATCTTTTCCTCGGCCTTCTTTTTCTTGTTAGCGCGAAAGAGCAAAAAGGTTTTGCCGATAATTTGCGCGATACGGCTGCCGGATTTTTCCGCCAGCAGTTCTGCCGCCTCTTTTTTGCCGTAGGGGCAGTTTTCCTGGATTTTGACCTTGATCAACTCATGGGCAAGCAGGCTTGCCTTAACAGAGGTGAGCAGATTCTCTGAGATACCCTCTTTGCCGATCATGGCCATGGGGGAGAGATGATGGCCAAGGCCTCGCAAAAAGCGGGCATTTTTGCCGGTAATATACAGATTAGCCATGGTTTTCCCTATTAAAAGAGGTTTGAGATGATTTCATAACCACCCACATAGGTGCCGATCATGCTACCGAATCCGGGCAGCAAAAAGGCAAGAAAGACGCGCAGCAAGCGGTTTCGCCACCAGCCGCCGAAGGTTCCCATATCCTCAAGCACACTTTCAAATTCCAGCACCACGGGCGGTTGCAGCATCACCTGTAAAAAGGCGGTGACATAACCCGCCCCGATGACCGGGGTGAGGCTGGTAATGGGCGCGGCCACAAATGCCCCGAGGATTGTGAAAGGGTGGGCCAGGGCAAGTAAGGCGCCGATGGAAGAAGGAATGCCGTTGGCGAGAATCCAGAACATGAGATTGTCTCCGGCAACCGCTGCCCCTTTGTTTACGGCAATAAAGCCCAATGAGGCCAGAATGACCAGAGGGATGGACCAGCCCAGGATCTTCCACATCGGAGAGACCGGAGGAATGGTATTGATCGCTTTCATCTGATCTTTGCGGTCTTCTTCAAGGGCCTTTTTAATGCCGGCCACATGTCCGGCCCCGACCACGGCCACGAGTCTGTTGCCCTCGGACTCTTTGATCTTCTCCGCTAAAAAGGTGTCGCGCTCGTCAATGAGAACGGTTTTGAGTTCGGGCATGGCCTGGCCAAGCTCGTTCATGAGTTCGGAGAGCATGTCGCTCTCTCTCATCTCCGTGAGTTTTTCTTCACTGATCTCGGTATCTTCAAACATGCTGGCGAGCAGGCTGGCCAGAAGATAATTTTTGCGGAAAAAGGAGGTGGAGTTCCAGGCCCGGCGCAGGGTAACGCGCACGTCGCGATCACAGAGGGCCACGGGCACATCATGCTCTTCGGCAGATTTCACTGCCTCAAGAAGCTCGGTGCCTGGCTGCACTCCCATCTGGTCTCCCAGTCTCTTCTGGTAAGAGGCCAGCACCATATTGACCAGCAGGGTGGAGAGTTGCTTGTTGCGGATAATCTGCTTGAGGTCAAGAACCTCCCAGCGTTTACGCTTGGCTAAGGCCTCGTAGCGCTTTTCGTCCAGCTCCACGCAGACGCAATCCGGCCGTTCGACAGCAATAACCTCCCGTACCAGGTTCACCGACTCCTGAGAGATATGCGCGGTGCCTATTAAAAAAATTTCCCGGACGCCCAACCTGATAATGTGGACGTCCGGGGAATCTGTATAACTGCTAAGTTGTTGTTCGGTCATAGTCGCTAGAAACGGTACTGCACACCGATGTTAACCAAGTGGGCTGCGGCATTATCAAAGGTGCCATTTACACCACCAGAGTTGGTTGCCGAACGGCTTTCTTTATCATCATAGAGATATGCGGCACCAACCTCAAGTTTGTCATTCATTTTATAACGAGCACCGATTGAATAAAGTTTGGCATCGGAATCAGGTAACTCAAAGCCAAGGGTATTATCGGGAGCGGGATTATCATCAATGGCAAACCCTGCCATGACGGTCCACTGTTTGTTCAGCTTATGGGTTACACCGATGCGAAATGCCTCAGTGTTCACCCAGTTTTTGGCTTTGGCGGCATCAAAAACTGCGGTTAGCCCAGCATCACCCAAAGCTGATGCATAGTTGAAGTCGAGTTGGTCGTAGGCGTTCCAATAGGTTTTATCGTAAGTCAACTCTACTGTTGTTTGATCAAAAGTATAAGCTGTAGCAAGAGTGAGTACGGCTGGAGCCGGGACACTCACAGATGCTCCACCGCTGTATGTTGCACTCGTAAGGCTTGAACTTAAAGTGGCATTTCCTTCAACATTCAAGCTAACTCTGGAGCGATAGGTTGCGGCCAAAGAGAGGTTGCTTATGGGCTTGTAAGTAAGGGCAAAGTTGTAGCCATAGTCAGTTGAGTCCCCGTCCATATTGCGATGCATGTTTGAGACTGGTCCACCGAGGTCGATTAGGCCAGTGCTTTTTACCTCGCCTTTAGTGTGAATTGCTCGTAGGCCCATGCCGAAAGAAATTTTGTCGGAAACTTTGTATGAAACGGTAGGGTTAAATTCATACGTTTTTAAAGTGAAATCTTCAGCAAAAGTTTTTGGAAAAGACTCATCCCAACGTTTTGAAAGACCGAATGGGTATACAACGGAAAAACCAAAACGAAAGTTGTTATACATCGGGGAGACAATGTGAAGTTCCGGCAGCAGAAACTCTTCTTCCTTTGAATCACCATTTCTGCTGCTTACAGCGGCATCTGTGTAATCAATACTAGCCAGATTAATATAGGTCAAGCTGACCTCACTGTGCCACCCGTCTTCCAGCCAGCTCATGTTGGCCGGGTTGAAGTAGCTTGCGTCTGCGGCGTGGGCATTGGCAATATATGCGTTACTCAGGGCAACAGAGTTAATGGATTGCTCGGGGATACGGTAGCCGGAGCCAAAGGCCGGGCTGGCCGCCATGACGGCGGTAACCGTCAAGGCTGCGATTTTCTTGTACATCTTATCTCTCCTCTCTCTCAATAAAAAAAGTTATTTTGCACCAGTGTACAAATAGCGCTTGATTTTATGGGTCGCTGTTTTGATAAACGGCTCCTGCCTTTCGTTTACCTTGGTCAGCTGGGAAAAATGGGGCAACCTGGAGTTAACATCTGTTTTGATATTGTGCAAGATCTCTTCTATATAGCTCAGTTTCTGCTGCTGGCTCTTGCCCTTGGTTTCCCCGTCGATCAGTTCGTAATCGAGATAAATTTGGGCCTCAAGCTTGTCGTGTGACTCGATTACCAGCGATTCCACCACATGCTGAAAGGCATTGATTTTTTCCTCGATGGTCTCCGGGTAGATGTTCTCGCCATGGGAAAGGACGATGACGCTTTTAGAGCGGCCCTCAATAAAGAGATTGTTTTTTTCGTCCAGATAACCGAGATCACCGGTTGCCAGCCAGCCGTCGATGATGGTCTCTGCCGTGGCCTCGGGATTATTTTGATAGCCGGGCATGACATTGGGCCCTTTGACATAGATCTCGCCCACCCCGGTTTGGGCATTTTTATTGACGATCTTGACCTCCATGTTCTGTACTGGCTTGCCTGAGCAGCCCACGGCAAGGGTTGGGTCCCCAAAAGGGCCGCCGCTGACAATGGGTGCAGCTTCGCTCAGCCCGTAACCGGCAAGATAGGGGAATTGCGCCTCGTGCAGGAATTTTTCCACCTCAAGGTTGAGGGCCGCCCCACCAACCACCACAACAAAGAGGTTGCCGCCGAAAAAGTTGGCCAGCTTGGCGCCGATTTTTTGTACGATTTTGTTGCGGATCACAGGCAGCTTGAGTGCGGTTTTGAGCAGTAAGTTTTTATTCACTGCGGGCAGAATCTTTTTCTTATAGATCTTTTCAATGACCATGGGCACCAGGCAGATCACATTGGGTCGCTCTTCCTTGCAGATTCGTTCCAAAATAGTCGGGGTCGGGGTTTTACCGGCGTAGACCACCCGGGCTCCTTGGGAGAGCGGGAAGAGGAAGCTTGCCGTAAATTCAAAGGCATGGGAGACGGGAAGGATGGAAAGAAAGGTCAACCCCTCACGTTTGATGCCCGCAGCAAAAACAGAGTTTGCCTGCAGGACGTTAGCGCAGAAGTTTTTATGCGAGAGCATGACGGCCTTGGAATGGCCGGAGGTCCCTGAGGTATAGATGATGGATGCCAGGTCATCTTCCTGGGCGATGTCCTGGGCGATTATTTTTTTCTTCTCCGCCAGAGAGCGTGCGGCATCGAGAAAGGAGCTAAACGATTGCGCCTCGATGATTCTGTTCTTATCGCCGTTGTCATCAAGGGTGATAACCTTTTTGATTTTTTTGGCTTTGAGATCGTATATCTTTTCCAGCTGTTTTTGGGTGGTGAAAAGAATCTTTGCCTTGCAGTCGGTGAGAACGTGCTTTACATCCGCTTCCGGAAAATCCGGCAGAATAGGTACTGCCACCGCACCGATCTTGACAATGCCCAGATAAGCCGTGCCCCAGTTGGGCGAATTCTCGGCAAGAATGGCTATCCTGTCTCCCTTTTTTACTCCCATATCCCTGAGTTGGGCAGCGGTGAGCAGGATGCGCTCCTGCAATTCTCTATAGGTCATGGAGTCTTCAAAGGCAAAACCCAAGGCAGCAAGATCCGCATGTTTGCGGACGCTTTTCTCTATAAGGCCATTGATACTTGGCGCAATAATCATCTCAGTCATGTTTTTTTCTGATTAGTTGTTTTCTGTTGCGAGCCAGCGCGTGAGGGAGAGCCTGAACTTTTCAAGGTCAAGTGGCTTGGTGAGGTAATCGTTCATACCCGACGCCAGGCATTCTTCCCGGTCTCCTTTCATTGCGTTGGCAGTCAGGGCGATGATGGGGAGTTTTGCAAGTTTTCCGTTTTCTCTAATCCGGCGCGTGGCTTCAAGGCCATCCATCTTCGGCATCTTGACATCCATCAAGACGGCATCGTAACTATTGCGTTCCACGGCATGTATCGCCTCAATTCCGTTGCCGGCTAAATCAACCACAATCCCCATATTTGTCAAGAGTTGACTTGTCACCTGTTGATTGATTGTGTCGTCTTCGACAACAAGCATATTGATTCCGTTAAAATTACAGGTTTCCCGGGGCTCAGATTCTTCGTTTTGTTGTTCTTGTTGGGGTGCTTGAAAAAGTTTCTGTATGGCTGCCAGGAGGTAGGTTTGTTTAAAGGGTTTGGTCAGGGGGTGGATAAAGGCGTGAGAGGCCAGCTTTTCTTCCAATTCTACTCCTGTCAGGCAGGTTAAAGCAATAAGTGGTAGATTGTTGTTTTCGTTGATCTCTTTCATCTTCGCCAAAAAATCATCTTTGCCAAAATCCGGCAGGTCGCAATCAACAATAAGAAAGTCGGGCAAGGTAGCATTGGGCGAGGCAAGTAAGGGCAAGGCCTCCTCTAAGCTTTTGCAGGTTTCTGTTTTACAGCCAAAATCGCTGACGGTTTGCTGCACGGCCTGTAAAAGCGCTTCTTTGTTAATGACAAGAAGGGCGGTAAGATCCTTTAATTCCGCAGGCAGGGTGGGTTCCTCTTGGCTGATATTGGGCTGGAGATCTACCTTTACCGTAAAATGAAAGGTGCTTCCGTGGCCAGGTTCGCTTTCTGTACTGATATGGCCGCCCATAATTTCCACCAACTGTCTGCTGATGGCCAGCCCCAGGCCGGTGCCGCCGTACATTCTTGCAATCGAGCTGTTCGCCTGGCTGTACTCGCCGAAGAGGTTTTTGATTTGGTCATGATTAATGCCGCTGCCCGTGTCAGATACCTCGATGCGCAAAAGCATTTGTTCTCCTAAGCGCTCCTGGCATTTCACATGGATGCGGATCTCTCCTTTATCCGTAAACTTGATGGCGTTATTCACCAGGTTGACCATGATCTGCCGGAGGCGCAAGGGGTCACCCACAAAAGAAGAAGGAACGTCTTTGGCCGTGGTGATGATAAGTTCCAGTTTTTTTTCGGCAATTTGTTTGCCGAACATATCGGCCAAATCATCCAAGGTCTCGTGAAGATCAAAGTTGATAAATTCAAGCTCCAGGCGACCGGCTTCGATTTTAGAAAAATCCAGGATGTCGTTAATGAGCGAGAGCAGTGAGTTGCCCGATTGTCGGATGATATTGAGGTATTGCTGTTGTTTGGCCGATTCCGCAGCCTTAACCGCCATGTTGGTCATTCCCAAAATGGCGTTCATCGGGGTCCTGATCTCATGGCTCATGGAGGCCAGAAATTGTGATTTGGCCTTATTCGCTTCTGCGGCAATCTCCTCGGCTCGTTTTCTTTCCCGAACCTCCTGAGCCAGGTGGTCATTCAATGTGCTCAGGTCAATGGTTCGCTCCTCGACCAGATCTTCCAGTTCAACATTAAATTGCGCCAGTTTGCGGTAGGAAGCCTCCAGTGCGCTATGGGCATCTTCAAGATGGGTTGTATGTTCGTTTTGAAGTTTTTCGTTTTCTTTTTCAATGAGATAGAAGCGATCCGCCAGCCCCATGGAAAGGAGAATAACCTCCCAGGCAGAGCCGATTTGAATGCCCCAGTTTGTGATAATGGTGTGTGGCAGCACGCCGAAGGTCTTTAGTGCATAAATTATGATGCCGGAAAGAGAAGCGATCCAGGCGATAAAGTAGTAACGAGCGGGGCGGTAACCCTGGCGCATGGTGAGGAAGCCTGCCGTGATGTGTAGAACCACAGTCATGGCCGTAAGGGTGGCAAAACGGATGCTGAATGGGTATCCCGCAAAAAGAGATAAAAAGGCGCCTGCCCCGGCAATAAAGATCATGATTTTCAGTACCGTATCAAGAGTCGGGGTATGTTTTGCCGTATCCAGAACCGAGCGGGTGAAAAGGGTGGCAAAGGCATAGGCAAGAAAAATAAAAAAAGGCACGGAGTTATTCGCCCACCAGATCATGTTGGGCCAAAAATACTCAAAGGCCATACCATTGAGGCTGAGTTGAAAGAGCATAAAGCTTGCGACAAAGAGCACATACTGCAGGTAGGTGACATCGCGAATGGTGACATAAATGAAGAAGTTGTAGATCATCATCACCAGCAGAATGCCGTAATAAATACCCAGCAGGGTTTGCTCGGTGCTGATCATCTCCGCAAGACTGGTCGGCGCATGCAGGGTTAACGGCAGGTTCAATGAGCTTGTTGTTTCAACCCGTAAGTAATAGGTCTTTTGTTCCCCCGGTTCCAACTCGATAAAAAAGACATTGTTCCGGTGATGGATAGTGCGTTCATGAAAGGGGAGTTTGTCCCCGGCCTCGGTAACGGAAAAATTTCCCTCGCCGGTGGGGGTATAAAGCTGCAAGGTGTCTAAGAGGGGGTAGCCGACCTCAAGGTAATAGTCGATCGGTTTTGTAAGGGTGTTTTTCAGGGTGAAACGCGACCAGATTGCAGAACGGGTAAAGCCGAAACTTGGTGAAATGTGTTGCGATGGAGAGAAGCGATCCGCATAGTGTAGGCTGGAGACATCTTCAATGGTAAGCCGTCTTTCCTGGTCTTCCAAAATAGCAAGATGCTGGCCGAGTAAATAAGACTTGTCAGTCCCGGTTATGGCCAGGACCTCCCCTCGGGTTGCAACACTGTTTGCATGGGCCAGAGACAGGCAGGGCAAGAGGAGAAGACACAGTACGAGCAGCAGTGTGCCAAACCCGCTTTGCCGTGGGGCAACTACCAAATTAAACCTCACACGTGCAGGTTAATAAAAACAATACCTAAAATCCCCTGTTCACCGAATATAAAATAGGAAATGAACAATTTGTCCAGCATTAATCGCAGAAAAGGCTTGGTAACAACTCGTCGTGTGATCAGGTAAGGGAGCTTGCGAGATTCCGAGTCAAACCGCTATTTCTCGGTGCTTTTTGCATGAAGAATATGAGGGGCTTGACATATTTTGTTTATCAAGGTACGCTTAAAACGAACGTTCGTTCTAGGAGGTTGCATGGCAAAAAACAGCAAGGCACAAAACAGTGAAGATCGGCGCCAATTAATTTTACAGACAGCGTTAAATCTCTTCACCGGCAGGGGATACTTCAACACCTCTGTGCATGATATTCAGCGCCAAGCCGATGTCAGCATCGGTTCCATTTATCACCATTTCAAAAATAAAGAAGGGATTGCCAAAGCCCTATATGACGATTTGGTGGAACATTTGGCCTCGGTTATCGGCGGTATTATGGAAAATCACGGCACTGCCCATGATCGCTGTAAACAGGTCATCAGTCACATGTTCGAGTTGACCGAGTCAAATGCCGCGGCTATGCAATACATGCTCTATGCCAAGCACCGGGAGTTTATGCCCGATGAAAAACCGGTCTGCTCTTCAAAGCCTTTTGAACTGATGAAGATGATGGTGGTGCAGGGTATTGACTCGGGTGAAATTAAAGACTTGCCACCCTATGTGGCGGCAACCAGCATCTTTGGCGGAGCGATACGACTTGTTTACCTCCGTCTGGATGGTGTGCTGCCCGATGAGTTGCCGCAACTTTTGGACCCGACTTGGGAATGTGCCTGGCGCGCTGTGGCCACATAAAAAAAAATTAAGAAGAAACAGAACGAACGTTCGTTTTGTATTGTTGAGGGGTAAGTAAAGCAGTGATAAGCGGAGGTGTACCAATGAAGCTAAACCAATTGAACATGAGAAAGATGCTGGCCGGTTTTTTGAGTTTATTTTTTATCCTGAGCGTTGGCTCAACGGCAATCGCTTCAAGCAAGGCGGATCTACAGGACATGGAAAACGGAATTTTGCTTGAGGATAAAAAAGGGCGTATGTGGCAGAAAAAACGGAGCCGTTCTTTTAAAACTTATGATGATGCCAAGCAGTATGCAGAGAACCTCTCTTTGGGGGGATATTCGGACTGGCGTCTTCCCACAATCTATGAACTTTACGACCTGCATAACCTTTTTGATTTGAAAAAAACAGGTAAGGTCAAAATCAAACTTGAAGGGAACTATTGGTCCGGCCTGAAAGATGGCGACGGCATGGTTGGAAGTTGGGAAATCGGTGACCAGTGTGAGCCTGAGCGCTTTTATTTTGCGAAAAAACGGGGATATGTACGGGTGGTTCGTCCGTAGAGAAAAAAGAAAGAGCTTAAGCTTTATACCACAATGTGGTACTGTCTGGTTGTGTGCGCAGGAAGTTCTGCCGATAAGAAGTTGGGCTTTGGGCGCCTGCAGCAAAAAAATGTTAATGAAAAATAGATACATGCTGCTGACGAAAACATAAGGAGGATGGCATGAAACCGCTTTTGGCAGGATTTATTATCGGAACGCTCTTGCTGGTGATACCGGCGCAACAGGCTTCAGCCGCGACGGACGGCGAGACCGTTTACCGATTTGCACCCATTACCCAAACCAGCCGTCCTCTGGTCTATAAAAATCTTCGGGCCGGATACTTACTGTACAAGCAAAACTGTAAAAGTTGCCATTTCCGGGGCAATGGTAAAGGGGCCACGTATTTCCATGAATCATCGAAGACTATGCGTAGCTGGAATAGGGTTCTCTTCAAACAAAAGGTGAGCTGTGCAAAAAGTGGTGAGTGGAAGAAGTTGAATACTGAGCAACTGGCCCAGGTCAATGACTACCTCTACAGCAAGGCATATGACGCCTGGGATCCGAATACTGCACTGAGTTGCGGCTGATAAGCTTCTTTCTCCCGGTCGGGAGAAAAATAAGTTGAACGACTTAAAAGGGTTAGAGGAAAGTGCAAACCGCACCCTCTAACCCTTTTTTTATTTTCTTAAACGATACTTGTCCCAGTCTGTTAAATTCTTACATAATTCCAGGCCAGCGGTTTGCCTCCGTCATAGGGCATGTGCCCATGAAAAGTTTTAGGATTTTCATCAAAGACCAGCGGCAGAAAATGACGATCCCCCTCCCACATAGGAAGGTTGTCGAGTTGGGCAATAGGGTGCCACGCCAGCGGGCCTTCTTCGTTTGAGGTGAAAGGCTCTCCGCCGAAGCGGTCAATACGGAAGATAAAGCCGAGCCAATCCTCGCCGTTTGGGCCAAAACCGGTCCAGTTTATGGTTCCGCGCAAAACCGTTTTGAGGCATTCGATTCCTGCCTCCTCTCGTATCTCCCGATGCATACAACTCATCACATCTTCGTCGGCATGCATTTTTCCGCCCAGGCCATTGTATTTGCCGAGATGGGTATCATGCTCTCTGGCGATACGGTGGACCAAAAGGGTTTTTTCCCGGTCCGGGGAAATGACATAGCCTAGGGTGCCGACGATGGGGGTATAAGTCACTTTTACTCCTTTGCTTCAGAAAATTTAGCGAAAAATATACAATGTTTTTGAAAAATGAGTCTGTTTTTTTGTAAACTGTTTACGTGCAGCTTGACGTAGTATCCACAAAGGGGAGCGGTTGACACCGCTGGCAAAAATAAGTACAAAATTGAAGCCATATCACAACTGATAAGGCATTCTTTTAGGTTATGAATACCTTGTTTTAGGGGCGGGTAATGGGAATCTTAATAGTTGACGACACTCCGGTCAACCTCATGCTGCTTGAGGATATGCTGCAGCAGGAGGGGTATGACTCTGTTCACTGCGTGCGCTCCGGGGAGGAGGCACTCTCGTTTTTGGACGATGTTGCCAAAGAGGGCTTTAAAGAGCAAATCGATCTTATCCTTATGGATGTCATGATGCCTGGGGTGGACGGCATTGAAACCTGTCGCCGCGTCAAGGCACAGGATTTGTTTAAGGATATTCCCATTATCATGATCACGGTCCGTGATGATGAGGAGGCCTTGGCCCAGGCCTTTGCCGCCGGGGCCATCGACTATATCATCAAGCCGGTCAAGGAAGTTGAACTCCTGGCCCGAGTCCGTTCAGCCTTAAAACTCAAAGAAGAAATTAACCGGCGCAAGGAGCGTGAGCGTGAGCTGATCGTCCTGACCAAGCAGCTTGATGCAATCAATCGTCGCCTCATGCGGTTGGCCCATGTGGACAGCCTGACTGAAATCGGCAACCGTCGCTACTTTGACGAGATTCTTGAAAAGGAGTGGCAACGGGCCAAGCGGGAGAATAATACCATCTCGCTTATCATGGTCGATATTGACGAGTTTAGGGCCTATAACGACACCTACGGTCACCAAAAAGGCGATGAGTGCCTGCAGCAGGTGGCAAGTGCCTTGAATTGTGTGATCAAGCGGGCAGGGGACACCATTGTTCGTTACGGTGGCGAGGAATTTGTCGCCATCTTGCCCAACACGGAAAATGACGGCGCCCTGGCCGTGGCCCAAGAGTTTCAGGAAAACGTGGCCAAGCTCGGAATTGAACACGAGGGCACCCAGGTCAGTGATTCTGTTACCGTCTCCATTGGACTTGCCACGGCGCAACCCTCAAACGGTGATGAGATGCAGGGGATGATGGCCGCGGCAGACGGTGCCTTGTATCTTGCCAAGAACGAGGGGCGTAACCGTATCAAGGTTGCCCACGTCTGAGCCTGACAGCCACTCCATCATCCCTTTATTCAATGTCTATTGCCGGCCTCTCCCTTGTTGACTTGTCCCTTGTGGGCGGGACTCTCTGTTTTGCCTACCTCATCCGAGGCATAGCCGGTTTCGGCTCCGCCCTGATCGCTGTTCCCCTTCTTGCCTTACGTTATCCCCTTGCCCTGGTGGTGCCCGTTATTACCCTGTTGGATTGGTTTGCCGCCATTGCCCAGGGGGTAAAACTGCGGCGGCAGATCCGCTGGCCGGACCTCTTACCCCTGTTGCCCTTTAGCGCCCTTGGTGTGTTCAGCGCTCTTTTCCTGCACAAGATTGTTGCTGCAGCCGATCTTGCCATGGCTTTGGGGATTTTCGTCATCTGCTATGGCGCGTATGCCCTCTTGCCTTTGCCCCAACTGCGAGGTGGTAGAGGCTGGTCTGCCCCTGCCGGTTTTTTGGGCGGGATGGTGGGGGGAGTTTTCGGCACCGGCGGCCCCTTTTACGTTATATATCTCACCTTGCGGCAACTGAACAAAGAAGAGTTTCGCACTACAGTCGCAACCATATTTGTCATGGACGGATTTTTTCGGCTTCTGGGTTTTGCGGCAGGCGGATTTTATAATAGACAGGTGCTGACCTTTGTTCTTTTGGCCTTGCCCTTGATGGGGGCGGGGCTTTGGGTGGGGGGAAGGATCCACCTTTCCATGAGCCAGCAGGGGTTTGTCCGGTTGGTCAGCTTTATCCTCTTTGGCAGCGGCCTTGCTCTGTTGAGCAAATCGTTTTAGGGTCAAGTAAGCCGGTTAACCATTTTTATTGCGAGGGCATATGAACAGTATTGCTGAACTGAAAAGACGATCCGCGGAGTTGAGTGATCTCCATCATACCATGGCGCTCCTGCAATGGGACCAGGAGGTCCGTATGCCGCGTCGGGCTGCGGCGGTGCGAGCCCAGCAGTTTGCCACCCTGAGCACAATCATCCATCAAAAAGAGGTGTCCGAGCAACTGGGGGACTTACTTGCCAAGGCCGAAGCGGGAAATGGCCATTCGGTTGAAGAGCAAGCCCTGGTTCGGGTCATGCGCCGTAGTTATGAGCAAAAGACCAAGCTGCCCGAGTCTTTTGTCGCTGAACTTGCAAAGCTCACCTCCCAGGCCCAGGTGGTGTGGACCGAGGCCCGGGAGAAGGATGATTTTTCTCTCTTTGGTCGGGTCTTGGAAAAATTGGTGGATATGGCCCGCCAGCAAACCGAATACCTGGGCTACGAAGCTCACCCCTATGATGCCCTGCTTGATCTTTACGAAGAAGGACTGGCTACCCTTGAGCTGGAAAAGGTCTTTGCCGAAATCAAGGCCCCTCTCAGCAACATGGTTGCCGCCCTCAAGGAGAAAGGAGCCGGATTAGATTTTGCCGAGCCCTTTGCGCTGGACGCCCAGGAAAGGTTTGCCGAGCACCTTCTTAATGAGATTGGTTTTGATTTTGAGCGCGGTTGCCTGGCCCGTTCGGTCCATCCTTTTACCACCTCTTTGGGGCACCACGACAGGCGGGTAACAAATCGTTATGCGGCCCACGGCCTGGAGTTTATCTTCGGCGCCTTGCACGAGGGCGGGCATGCCCTTTATGAGCAGGGAATAGCCGATGTCTTAGCCCAGAGCCATCTTGATACCGGGGTTTCGCTTGGTATTCACGAGTCTCAGTCCCGACTGTGGGAAAACATAATCGGCAGGAGCAGAGAGTTTTGGCAGTCTTATTACCCAGCCCTGCAAAAGGCCTTTCCTGCCCAGTTTGCCCACTGCTCAATGGATGATTTTTACAATGGCATTAATATCGTGCGGCCCGGCCTTATCCGGGTCGATGCGGACGAGGTCAGCTATAACCTGCATGTCTTGATCCGCTTTGAGCTGGAAAAAGCGCTTATTGAAGGGAACCTGCATGTTGCCGACCTGCCTGTAGCCTGGAATGAAAAATACCGTGACCTGTTGGGGGTGGATGTTCCCTCAGCCAGCATGGGCGTATTGCAGGATATCCACTGGTCCCACGGTAGCTTCGGCTATTTTCCAACCTACACCATCGGCAATCTGGCCTCCGCCCAGATCTGGGACCAGTACAAGCGCTTTGACCCTCAATACCAGGATACGCTGGGCAGCGGAAATTTGGGCAAGGTAAAGGCGTGGCTTACGGAGACGATTTATGAACACGGCAGTATCTACCCGCCAACGGAGCTGCTGCACAAAATAAGCGGGGAGCCGCTCTCTGCCACCTACTTTTTGGAGTATCTGGCGGAAAAGTATGGGGTAAAAGCCATTTAAGGCGGAGCATGAATCGAAATGGAAAACGATTTTTCACTTATGCTCTGGCAAGGGCTGGGCTGGCCGTTGTTGCGACTGATATTTTTCATGTCGTTCGGTCTGCTCTTGGCCAACTTTATCGAGGCCCTCAACTGGACCCATGCCATGGCCAGGCTTGCCGCCCCTCTTATTCGCCTGGGGAACCTTTCTGATATCTGCGGAGCCAGTTTTTCTTTGGCGTTTTTCTCCGGGGTTTCGGGCAACACCATGCTGGCCGAGGCATACGACCAAAAAAAGATCAATAAGCGCGAGTTGATTTTAGCCAATCTTTTCAATTCGCTACCAGCCTATTTTCTCCACCTGCCCACCCTGTTTTTTATCACCGTTTCCTTTATCAAAGGGGCGGCCTTTGTCTATGTGGGGCTTACCCTGGGCGCTGCCTTTTTACGGACCATGTGCGTGTTGGTCATGGGGCGTTTTCTCCTCCCTCAGCCAGCCGAGGGCTGTGTGACTTGCGAGCTGGAAAAGGGTGGGGTGAAAGGAATGCAGAATGCCTGGCATAAGGCATGGCAAAGGTTTGTCAAAAGGATCAGGCGTATTCTTGTCTTCACCGTTCCCATTTACATCCTCTTTTTTATTCTGAACAGGCTCGGCGTCTTTACCTGGCTTGAGCAGATGATTGCCCAGCATGTAAGCTTGCTTTTCTGGCTCCATCCCCAGAGCTTTTCCGTGGTGGTTTTTCAGCTTGGCGCCGAGTTTACCGCAGGCCTCGCCGTTGCCGGTGCCCTCCTTGAGGGAGGCACCATGGATGTGCGCGAGATCGTTTTGGCGCTGCTGGTGGGCAATGTCCTTTCTGCGCCGGTGCGCGGCATGCGGCACCAATTTCCGTTTTACGCGGGTATCTTTACGCCGCGCCTTGCCGTGGAGCTGATTGTTTATAATCAAACTTTTAGGGTCTTGAGCCTGGTTGCGGTCGGCCTCATGTATTTTTTCCTTACTCGGTAGGTTTCTTTAGCAGCGATGTCCGGTCGTGGTTATAGTGGATAGAAGCAACTTGAGAAATCTCCTTGCACGGGACACTGAGATGGTCAAAAATAATAGTTATGGGTTTTGTCCGAAGTTCGATGTGTTTATATGCCGGCTGAGCAAGGCTGTGCGTAGATTTTTTACTTACATGGAAAAGCGTATCCTATGTTGATTGTTTCCCGGTGGATCTTGTCGGTTGTCCTGATCCTTCTATTTTTGTTTGCCCCAACAGAGGGCTTGGCAACTGCCAAGTCCACTTTCCCGGCCGCGGATTGTATCGAGCCCAATGTAAAGTTTTGGACCGACATCTATTCAAAATACCCTTCCTCCCAAGGACTGGTGCATGATAACCGCGATCTGTCCGTGATCTATGAAGCGCTCAAGCTCGAGGATACCTGGCTGCCCAAGGCCAGGAAGAGAAATCGCAAGAAGATCAAGCAGGTTAAGAAAAAATACCAAAAGATTCTCAGCCGCCTCGCCAAGGGAGTTCCTGCCAAAACCCCGCAGGAACATAGGGTGGTAGCGCTTTTCGGCCCTTTGGCCACGGCAAAAACATATCTTGAGGCCAAAGAAAACATCCGCTTCCAGCTCGGCCAGCGTGATATTTTTCGCCAGGGCATCATCCGGTCCGGGGCCTATCTTGCTGAAATCAAAAAGATCTTACGGAGTTATGGGGTGCCGCAGGACCTCGCCTATCTGCCCCATGTGGAATCCTCCTTCAACTACAAGGCATACAGCAAATTCGGTGCTTCCGGGATCTGGCAGTTTACCCGCTCCACGGGCAAGAGATTTTTGAACGTGGGCTATGCCCTGGACGAGCGGCGTGATCCTATTTTGGCAGCCCACGCAGCTGCGAAATTGCTCAAATACAATTATGAAAAACTGGGCAACTGGCCCATGGCCATTACCGCATACAACCATGGCTTAAACGGCATGTTGCGGGCAAAGAACCAAAAAGGCACTTACAGTAAAATATTCCAGGAATACAACGGCAGCCTTTTTCGTTTTGCCTCCAGGAATTTTTATTCCGAGTTTCTTGCGGCGCGCAAGGTGGCAAAGAACCACAGTAAGTATTTCGGCTACCTTCATCTCGATCCTCCCATTCGCACGCGTAAGATCAAACTCAGCGGTTATGCCCCCATTGACGATCTGGTGGATTACCTGAAGATGAACATGGCGGAGTTTCGCGAAATGAATCCCGCAATCAGGGAGCCGGTATACAGTGGTCAGAAATACATCCCTAAAGGCTATGCGGTGCGGCTGCCGGAGAACAGCGCCGTGTTGAGCCTGGCTGCAAAAATTCCCGGCTCACTTTATAAGAGCAAACAGAAACGGAGCAGTTTTTACCTGGTGCGGCGCGGAGACACGGCCAGCGGGATTGCCCGGCGGCATAAGATAAAATTGAAGGATCTCATCCTGGCCAATCAACTCAATAGAAGGGCCACCATTTATATCGGGCAGAACCTGCGCATCCCCAAACCGGGTGAAAGGGTCGTGAGATTGGCTTCTGTTTCAAAGAAAAAGGTGAAAACGCCACAACCCATACCCGCACCAGTGATAGCCGACAAAAAACATCCACCGGCGCCTCAACCCCTTGTAGTTGCCAAGGGGCCGCAAGTGGTCAAACAGGATGTCCCTGCTGAAGTGGAGCAACCTCAAGCTCCACCACTGCGCTTGGCTCTGGCCAAGGTCCATGGCCCGCTGCCCTCTTTGAAACTGAATGAGGGGGAGAGCGAAGTTGTGGATGAAAACCAGGACAGAATTCCCCTTGTCAGCACACATCGGCTTGGTGAGAGTCCGGCCAGAGAGGAAGGCAGCGATGCTGTTGCCCAAATCAACCAGGCCGTGGTTATGGGGCATCTTTCGGTGGAAAAGATTATCAAGAAAAAAGGCAAGCTCTTTGGTGTGATCAGGGTTGAGGCCGAGGAAACCCTGGGCCATTATGCCGACTGGCTGGGGGTACGGGCCTGGGATATACGCCGGATAAACAATTATCGCTACGGCCGCGCCATTCATGTCGATCAATCTTTGACCATTCCCCTGGCCAAGGTGGGCAAGGACCGCTTTGAAGAGTTACGGTATGAGTACCACAAGGAGATGGAGGAGGATTTCTTTGCCGCCTATAGGGTGGAGGGCCTTCGCCACTATACCATCAAGCAGGGGGACAATATCTGGTCCCTGTGCCGCAACGAGCTTGATTTGCCCTTTTGGCTCATTAAAAAGTACAACAGCGAACTGGACTTCGGCAATCTCAAGCCGAAGCAGCGTTTGCTGGTTCCTGTCGTTGAAACATTATCCTAAACCGTAAACGATAACATGATACGACATCTGCTTCGTCAGAGGCATCTATCGCATACAGTTAACGTTTACGGGTTGGTTTATCGCTCTGTTTTTTCTTCCCTTTTGACCAGTTGCAGTTAGATGACTCTCATTTCATTTGGAAAATAATATGACCACCCATGACCCTGTGTATTTAAAAGACTATCGTCCGCCGCCTTATCGTATCACCACTGTGAAGCTTGTTTTCGATCTGTTTGAAGATAAGGCCTTGGTCCGTTCACGCCTTGAGATAGTTAGAAATGAGCACAGTTCAGAAAAAGACGCCCCGTTGTTTTTACATGGCCAGGAACTCAAGCTGCTTTCTCTGACAATGGATGGCCGTGCGCTTGGGCCAAGTGAGTTCAGCATCAATGAGCAGGGGCTGACCGTGCACCATGGGGCGGATTCTTTTGCTCTTGAAATCGAGACCGAGATCCACCCTGAGGCCAACACCGCCCTTGAGGGGTTGTATCGCTCCAGCGGCAACTTCTGCACCCAGTGCGAGGCAGAGGGCTTTCGCAAGATCACCTATTACCAGGATCGGCCCGATGTGCTGGCAAGCTTTCAGGTTACCATCCAGGCGGATCGCGAGAAATATCCGGTCCTTTTGGCTAACGGCAATCTGGTCAAGAGCGGTGAGCTGGCAGGCAACAGGCATTATGCCCAGTGGCAGGACCCCTTTCCCAAGCCATCCTACCTCTTTGCCTTGGTAGCGGGAGATCTTGTTAAAATTGAGGACTTCTTCACCACCGCCTCAGGCCGTAAAGTGGCTTTGCAAATCTACGTGCAGGAGCATAATCGGGACAGGTGCGATCATGCCATGGCCTCGCTTATCAAGGCCATGCGTTGGGATGAGGAGACCTTTGGTCTGGAATATGATCTTGATCAGTACATGATTGTGGCCGTGGATGATTTCAACATGGGGGCCATGGAGAATAAGGGCCTCAATGTCTTTAACTCCAAGTTTGTTTTGGCAAAGGCCCAGACCGCCACGGACAGCGATTACGAGTACATAGAGGCGGTGATCGCCCATGAATACTTTCATAACTGGACCGGCAACCGCGTCACCTGCCGGGATTGGTTCCAACTCAGCCTTAAGGAAGGGCTTACCGTGTTCCGTGATCAGCAGTTTACCGCGGATATGATCTCCGCCCCGGTTAAGCGTATCCAGGATGTCCGGGTGCTGCGTAATGTGCAGTTCCCGGAAGATAACGGCCCCATGGCGCATCCGGTCCGACCGGACTCCTATATCGAGATCAATAATTTTTATACGGTCACCGTGTATGAGAAGGGAGCGGAGGTGATCCGCATGCTTCATACCCTTTTGGGTCGGGAGGCCTTCGTAAAAGGGGTACAAAGGTATCTTGAGCAGTTCGACGGCCAGGCCGCCACCTGCGATGATTTTGTCGCCATGATGGAAGAGGTCTCTAGCCGCGATCTGGGCCAATTTAAGAACTGGTATACCCAGGCCGGGACACCGCGGCTTACTGTCAAGACAGAGTACGACAGCCAGGCTGGGCAATTTATTCTGCACATCAGTCAGCAGCAATTGTCCACTCCCGGGCAAAAAATAAAGGAACCCGCCCATATCCCTCTGGCCTTGGCATTGTTTACGCAAGAGGGCGACAGACTCCCCCTCAAGCAGTCTGGTGAGCCGGGGGAACCATCTGAGTTGATCGTGGATGTGAAAAAGGAGCAGGAGCGTCTTGTCTTTGAGGAGGTTTCTGCTCGTCCCGTCCCGTCGCTTCTGCGTAATTTCTCCGCCCCGGTCAACCTGGAATTGGATTATTCCGATGAGGAACTGTATTTTCTCATGGCCCATGATGATGATCCCTTTAACCGCTGGGAGGCCGGGCAACGGTTGGGCGTGAGGATCTGCCTGAAGCTGGTTGAGGAGTATAACCAGGATCGTTCTTTGGCAGTCCCTGCACCCTTTCGGGATGCCTTTCAGAAGAGTTTGCTGGATGAGACCATCACGGACAAGGCATGGCTTGCCCTCTATCTGACCCTGCCATCGGAGGAGTACCTGGGAGAGCAGATGGATGTCGTGGATGTGGAGGCGATCCATGCGGTACGCAAGTTTGTCCGCCGGCAGCTTGCCGCTGATTTGCAAGGGAGTTGGCAGGCTGTTTATGAAAAGAACAAGACCCCGGGCCCATACCGCTATGATCCGCAAATCGCCGGGGCACGAGGGCTGAAGAACCTGAGCCTTTCGTATCTCATGAGCCTGGAGGATGATGCCTCCTGTGCAATGGCTGTTGAGCAGTTTACCTCAACGGATAATATGACGGATCAGCAGGCTGCCTTTGTCTGCCTGGCCCACTCCCAACGAGCGGAAAGGGAGCAGGTTATAGACGAGTTTTACTCGAAGTGGCAGGAGGACAGCCTGGTCCTTGACAAGTGGCTTTCCATTCAGGCCACCGCCCCTCAGCCTTCCGCCCTGGCAAGGGTGCGAGAATTATTAAGCCATCCCTGTTTCAGTATCAAGAACCCCAATAAGGTGCGGGCTTTGATTGGCAGCTTTGTTGGGGGCAACCCCACCTGTTTTCATGAAAAAAGCGGCAGCGGCTATGACTTTTTAGTGGAGCAGATTCTGGAGCTAGACCCGATAAATTCGCAGATTGCCGCGCGCCTGGCCGGGCGGATGAGTCGCTGGCACAGGTATGATGCGCACAGGCAAAAGTCCATGCGCAACGGGCTTGAAAGGATTCTCGCTGCCCAAAAATTATCAAAGGATGTCTTTGAGGTTGCCTCGAAAAGCCTGTCTGGCTCCTAAGGGGGATGTTGTTCAGTCGCCGTGGCGAAGTTTTGCCAGGGTTTCTTGGATGTGGAAGGTAAAGGCCTCGGGCGTTTCCTGTGCCGGGATAAACTCCTCGGCCACTACAGAGCAGGTGACCTCGAGTTCATGCCCTGCAAAGTGGAGGGCGTGTTCCTGGTTGATATGCACCTGCAGTTTTTCGCCAATGGCTGCGGCCTCTGCTTTTTTTCTGCAGGGCAGCATGATAATGAATTGCCCGTTGCCTAAATGGCAGGAGGAGTCCGCTTCATGCAACGACTCGGAAATAAGCGGGCCCAGGCTTTCTATGATAAGGTCCCCGGCCAGGGAACCGTAATCTTCCTTGAACTGGGCAAAACTATCCACCACGAGAAGAAGCAGTGAAAACTTGCCGCCGAATGTTGTCACCCGGGCAAGCTCTTTTTGCATAATAAAGCCGCAGTGCAGGTCGTTAAAGTGGCCGGTCTGTTCATCCCAAATGTTGCGGCACTCCATCTGTTGAAACTCCCATACTTTGAGCAGGTTTTTTACCCGGGCTATGAGCTCTTCTCTGTGATAGGGCTTGGTGAGATAGTCGTTGGCGCCAAAGCGGAGGGCCATAACGGTCTCCTCCCTGGTGTCGTTACCGGTCAGCATCAAAAACGGCACCTTGTTTAAGGCCGGATTCTGGCGGATGAAGGTGAGCAGCTCAAAGCCGTCCATCTCCGGCATGAGCCAGTCCGAGACAACCATGCTGATCTCCCTGTCTTCTTCCAGGATATGTAATGCTTCCTTGCCGTTTTCTGCTGAGACATGATCGTAACCCGCCTGGTCCATCTGGTCCTCAAGTGCGCGCAGGACCGATGGAGAGTCTTCTCGCCCTCCTCCCTGGTGTCGTTACCGGTCAGCATCAAAAACGGCACCTTGTTTAAGGCC
>CAYLQA010000042.1:0-29902 GCA_964385695.1 uncultured Desulfobulbia bacterium
CGTTACTCGTTACTCGTTACTCGTTACTCGTTACTCGTTACTCGTTACTCGTTACGGCCACGGAGTGGCAAATGACTGAGACAAAAAAGGTTCGTGCAGATAAATGGCTCTGGGCCGCGCGGTTTTTTAAGACCCGCTCCCAGGCGACCCAGGCGGTGAATGGGGGCAAGGTACACCTCAATGGCGCCCGCTTTAAGCCCTCGCACTCTGTGAGCATAAATGATGAGTTGCGGATCCAGAAGGGGCCGTACGAGTTCGTCGTTATTGTGAAGGGGCTGCTGGAAAAAAGGGTCTCCGCCCCGCTGGCCCAGGAGCTTTATGAAGAGACTGGCGAGAGTATTGCCGCTCGGGAAGAGAGCCGGGAAAAGCGGCGACTTATCCGGGGGGCGAATGTGATGCCGGAAAAACGGCCCAGCAAGCGGGATCGGCGATTGATCAAGAAGTTTATCCGTAAGGGCGAGTAAGAGCATATTGCGGTGGGCTCTGGAAAAACTCTCGCGGTCTGCAGCCGCACCCTGTAGGAGCCATTTTAATGGCGATTTCTGGCCTTATTCATCGCCATTAAAATGGCTCCTACAGGTTATTTGCAGTCCGGTTCTAAATTCATATAGGTACATCTGCTCACTTGCAATCCGTATTCGGTTCAGGGTACATTCCTAACTTTGTGTCATTAAGGAAGGAAGTAAATTTTCTGAGTTCATTTTGGAGGAAGTAGATAATGAAGAAGATGGAAAGAGCGCTGATAAGTCTTACCGACAAATCAGGGATCGAAGGCTTTGCCAAAGAGCTTGAGAATCTGGGGATAGAGATTCTCTCAACCGGCGGCACAGCCAAGAAAATGCGTGATAATGGTATTGCGGTCAAAGATGTTTCCGAGTTTACCGGTTTTCCGGAGATGCTCGATGGCCGGGTCAAGACTCTGCACCCCAAGGTGCACGGCGGGATCCTGGCCCAGAAGACCAACCCCGATCACCTCAAGCAGATGGAAGAGCATGGTCTCGAGGCCATCGATCTGGTCGCGGTGAATCTCTATGCCTTTGAGAAGACCGTGGCCGATCCGGACTGCACCCTGGCGAATGCCATCGAGAATATCGATATCGGCGGCCCCACCATGCTGCGCTCTTCTGCCAAGAACTTCCAAGATGTTACCGTGATCGTTGATCCGGCTGATTATCCCCAGGTGCTTGCCGAGATCAAGGAGCATGGCAACACCACCTTGAAGACCCGTTTTAAACTGGCGGTCAAGGTTTTTGACCTGACCAGTACATACGATACCGGCATCGTCAACTGGCTCAAGAAGGTTGATGTTGATTCCAACCCCCACTTTGCCTAAGGTGTAGCATATGAAACTGGCGGTACTGCTTTCCGGCTCCGGCCGGACCCTGGATAATTTCCACGAGCGGATTAAGGCCGGCACCATGGCCGGTTCCATTGAGGTGGTTATCTCCAATCAGGCCGATGCCCTGGGGCTGACCAAGGCCAAGAACTATGGTTACCCGGCCTTCCATGCCGTGGGCAATGAGGCCACCAATAAGGTGCTGGCCGATTACGATGTTGACCTGGTCCTCCTGGCAGGCTACCTCAAGCTCTATGAGCCGCCGGAGCATCTGCGGCGTTCCGTGCTCAATATCCACCCCTCCCTCATCCCCGCCTTTTGCGGGGCCGGCATGTACGGCATGCGGGTGCACCGGGCTGTCAAGGAGCGGGGGGTGAAGGTCAGCGGCTGTACCGTCCATTTTGCCAATGAGATCTATGATGAGGGTCCCATCATCGTGCAAAAAAGTGTGCCCCTGGCCGACGGGGACACGCCGGATGATATTGCCGCCAAGGTCTTTGCCGCCGAGTGCGAGGCCTATCCCGAGGCCATCAACAAGGTGATTGAAAAAGGGGTGGATTACTTCTGGCCATAACGCTATGATTTTATGGTGAGTTTACATCAAAGGCACAAGGGCCAAGTCCTTGTGCCTTTGATTCTTTGCTACTGAGCTCGAGGAAGAGGAGAAGGCATGGAAAAGCAGATTATGACTGCAAAAGATATCGAGCGTTCCATAACCCGTATGGCCTTGCAGATTGTCGAATCCAACCATGGCGTAAAAAATTTGGCCATTGTCGGCATTCATACCGGCGGGGTCTACCTGGCCAATCGTATCTGCGAGATTATCAAGGGCGACGATGATATTGACCTGCCGGCCGGAAGCCTGGATATTACCCTCTATCGCGATGACTGGAGCCTTGCCTCCCAGAGCCCGGTGGTAAAAACCACGGATATTACCTTTTCCCTCGATGATATGGTTGTGGTCCTGGTGGATGACGTTATTTTTACCGGCCGTACCATCCGTGCTGCGCTTGACGCCATCATGGACTTCGGCCGCCCACGTTGTGTGCAGCTTGCCGCCTTAGTGGATCGCGGTGGGCGTGAGCTTCCCATCCAGGCCGACTACATTGGCTTGGATGTGCAGGTGAAAGACAACGAGCATGTTCATGTTCGTCTCAAAGAAATTTCGGGTAGTGATGAGATCATCCTTGAGACCCGGAAAGGGGAGTTGGCTGCCGAATAATCTGCCAGGATACCAAAAAAGGCCTCTATCCCAGGAGGAAACGGCCCTTTTTTAATGTATATGCTGCCCGGGTTCATGTATCCTGAGAGAAAGAAACCTTGATACGGTTGTATGGATAGCATGAACAAAAAAAAGACCCCTTGCCCGGATCTGGGCCCAATAACGAAGCGAATCCGTGAAAAACGGGCCAGCTACGCCAGTTATAATTTTACCCCGGCACAAAACGACCTTTTACGCACTTTCTTTGACCTTGCCCAAGAGTTTGACAGCAACGAAGATTATTACCGCGTCTGCGTTGCCGCTCCTTTTGAGTTTCTTGGAGTACAGAGCCGTCTGTATATCTATGATGACCAACATGACAGGCTGCAATTGGTCTGTGACAGTGAGCATGGTCTGATAACCCCGCCGCAGGGTTGCCCTGCCGGCATTAAGCTTACCTGTAAATGCTATGAGCACAATGGCTCCATTTTGGTGCCCATCCATCGTAAACCCCAGGAACAACGGCAAGCCAATCACGAGCGCAGCATCAACCGCTTGGTCATGGGTGTGTTGGAGGTCTATCCCTTAAGCAGGCTCGCCAAAGAAGACAGGTTTTTTTTAAGAAAATTTAGCAACCGTATCGGCTATAACCTGCATAACCGCATGATCGCCCAGGAGAATATTCGCCACCTGAAGTTCATCAATAGCCTGGTCCAGGATATTGAGCACAATGTCATCACCCCCAATATGTACTTCAAGCATCTCTTCAACCAGCTCAAAAAGCGCATTAAAGATATCGATGAGCTGGAGGGCATGATCATGCAGCTGAAGGAGTCCATGGCCATACCCAGCAAGGGGTGCGAGATGGTCATGGGCAAGGTCTCCAACCTGCACCAGGAACTGCTGAGCAACCACCGTGAATTGCTGGAGCACCATGCCAACTACAGCCTTTTTTTAGAGAGCCTTTTTAGGCGCGATCATTTTGCCAAGGGCCGTTTTGTCTTGCAGCCCAAACGCTGCTCCATCGAGTCTGAGATTGTCACCCCGCAGCTTGATCATTACCTCAGCCGATTCAAGGCCCGTAATATCACGGTGGAACGCCCAACGAACATGCATGAGGAGGAGCTTTTCCTGCGGGTGGATGTGGGCTTGCTCTCCCAGGTTTACGCCAATCTTTTTTCCAATGCCGTCAAATACTCAACAAAGGTTCTCGACCATAAAGGCAGGTCCCGTAAAGCAGTGGCCTACGGCCAGGAGCGCATCGACGATTTTTTCGGCCCAGGGCTTGCCGGTATAAAATTCAATGTTTTTACCACCGGTCCGCATCTCGATGTACCGCAGGGCAAGAGTGTTTTCATTGAAGGTGTGCGCGCCAGCACAGACAAAAAACAGCCCGGTACCGGACATGGCCTCGCCTTTGTGAAACAGGTTATCGAGATCCATGACGGTGTGGTCGGTTATGAGGCGACAGAGGAGGGCAATAACTTTTATTTTGTCTTGCCCCTGCCCGACGAAGATGACGATGAGTCCGGAGCCTAAGGTGCACACTCCTGCATGTTTCCGTTAAAGGATAATATCCCTGCCCGCCGTTTTCCTTTAGTCAACCTCTGGCTTATTATCATTAACATCCTCTGCTTTGCCTTTGAGATGACCTTGGGGCCGCAGCTCGAGCCATTCATTATCCGTTACGGTTTTGTTCCGGCAAGGTTTCTCGCCGAAGAGCCGTTGACCAATTTCAGGCTGGCGAATTTCAGCACCATGTTCAGCTCCATGTTCCTGCACGGCAACTTCTTCCATGTTTTTTCCAACATGTGGATGCTGTGGATTTTCGGCGATAATGTGGAAGATCGCATGGGCCACACCCGTTATCTTTTCTTTTATTTTTGCTGCGGCGTGGCTGCCATCTGCGGCCAGCTTCTGGCCACGCCCCAGGCTGTTTCGCCGATGATCGGGGCCAGCGGCGCCATATCCGGTGTCATCGGCGCTTACTTTCTGCTTTATCCTAGGGCCAGAATCCTCACCTTTGTGCCGGTGATTATTTTCTTCTATTTTATCGAGGTGCCGGCCTTTGTTTTTATCGGCCTGTGGTTTGTCATGCAATTTCTGCAGGGCGCAGCCCAGCAGGCGGCCGGGGGAGAAGGCGGCATTGCCTGGTGGGCCCATGTGGGCGGGTTTATTGCCGGCGTTGGCCTGCTCTATTTTTTTAAAGGGCGAAAAAGCCAAGGCAGAAAGTAGAGGTTTGCCGGGCTGTTTCGTAGACGCAACTGAGTAGAAGACCTCTTTGGGCGGTTAAGAAAATTCGCTTTCCGAATGAACGCGGAAAATGATACCATGGTTCTGTTTTAGGCTTGGTTTGAAGAGCCCTGGGGGAGGGGAAATCAGTATAAGAGAAGGTGTTTATGTATTCTCAGTTTGAAAAAAAGGGTATCTGGGGGCTTATTCTTCCCCCTGTTCTGGGTGGAATTTTTTTAGTTTTTATTCTCTTTGCCGTCATCCTGCCTTCCATAAAAGAAAACCTCATTACGCAAAAAAAAGAGATGATTCAGGCCCTGGCCCAAACCGCCTATGATGTTCTGCGGCACCAGGAAAAAAAGGTCCGCAGCGGGGAGTTGGATATTAAGAGCTCCCAGCAGGAAGCCATCCGGGCCATTCGTTTATTACGTTACGGGCCGGAGAATAAGGACTACTTCTGGATAAACGATATGCAGCATGTCATGGTGATGCATCCTTATCGATCCGATCTCGAGGGGCAGAGCGTTGAGCGCTTGAAGGATCCGCATGGTAAATTTCTCTTTGTCGAAGCCGTCAAAATAGTTCGGCGAGACCAGGGCGGTTTTCTTTCCTATGACTGGCAATGGAAGGACAATCCCGACAAAATCGTACCCAAAATTTCCTACGTGAAAGGATTTGAGCCCTGGGGCTGGATTATCGGTACCGGCATCTACCTCGAAGATATACATGAAGATGTCGCGCTCATTCAACGGCGGCTCGGCGTTTTGTTCGGTGTTACTTTTCTCATTGTCGGACTTATCACAGGGTTCATTGCCTGGCAGGGTTGGGAAGAGGCGGGAAGACGCCGCAAAGCGGAAAAGGATCTTGCCGACCACCTTGAGCATCTTGAAGAGAATGTAGAAAAACGCACCCAAGAGCTTGCCGAGTCCAATGCCATGCTGGAGCAGCAGGTAAAGACACGGATGCGAACGGAAAATGAACTGCTCAAGCAAAAAGAGTTCTTGCAGGAGGTGATCGAGTCACTGCCTTATCCGTTCTATGTCATAAGCAGCAGTAACTATAGCATTTTGATGGCCAACTACGCTGCAATGGAGGATGAAGACTGGCTTGGGCGACATTGTTATGAGGTCACCCATTTTCGTGACACCCCCTGTAATGAAAAGGGACATTGCTGTCCGCTTGAGGAGGTGAAGAGGACGAAAAAACCGGCGGTTACAGAGCACCTGCATTACGATGCTGAAGGAAATACGCAGTATGTCGAGGTGCGCGGCTATCCGATTTTTGATGATGAAGGTAACGTCGTTCAGATGATTGAATATGTCATTGACATCAGCGCCCGAAAAAAGGCGGAGCTTTCCCTAAAAGACTCTCTGGATAAATCGCACAGCCTGGCCAAGGAGCTTGAACAGCGCCATCGAGAACTTGAGCATGCGCATCATGATTTAAAGCAGACCCAGTCGCAGATGCTGCAGCAGGAAAAGATGGCCTCTGTGGGCGTGCTGGCTGCAGGAGTTGCCCATGAGATCAACAACCCCATCGGCTTTATCATCAGCAACCTTGGGACCTTGGGCAAGTACCTTGAGAGATTAACAGAATTTCAAAGCGCCCAGAGTCAGGCCTTGCAAAGCAGCGATCGCGGTGGGCAGTTGAGCGACCTGCGTAAAACGTTGAAGGTTGATTATATCTCCGAGGACAGCAAAGACCTTATCCAGGAATCCCTTGAGGGAGCGGATCGGGTTAAGGAGATCGTCCAGAACCTGAAAAGCTTTTCCCGCCTGGATGAGATTGAGGAGCAGTCGGCAAATATCAACGACTGCCTGGAGAAGACCATAAAGATGGTCTGGAATGAGCTGAAATACAAAACAACCCTGACAAAAGAGTTTGGAGATATCCCAAGCACCCTCTGCTTCCCCCAAGAGCTTAACCAGGTTTTCATGAACTTGTTGATTAATGCCGCCCATGCCATAGAAAAACAGGGAGAGATCACCATAAAGACTTGGCAGGAGAACGGTTGGATCAATGCTGCCATAAGTGATACCGGTTACGGAATTCCCCAGGAAAGCCTGGAGAAAATATTTGATCCCTTTTACACGACCAAGGCCGTGGGTAAAGGAACCGGCCTTGGCCTGAGTATCTGCTATGATCTTGTGAAAAAACACCACGGCCATATCGAGGTTGCCAGCGAGCAAGGCCAGGGCACGACCTTTACCGTGCAGATTCCCATCAGGAAATCCTGAGTCTTTCTTTTGTTCTTATTTGCCTGATAAAAAGCTTCCTTGACAGGCACGCGCAATTTTAAGGAACATTGAGTGAAAGGTTATGTTTCCTTGTCTTTTAGCTTCTTATTTATAGCCATGAACATCCATTGGGAGGTTTGTGTATGACTTGGCTGCAGCCGGCCTTGCTGACAACTGCCGTGGTGAGCTTTGCCGTTGCCATTATTTACTATTATTTCTACCGCCAGGAAAATGAGCGGGCTCTTGTTGTCTGGAGTGTTAGTTGGCTGGTTTACTCTCTTCGCTTTTTCAGCCAACTGGGCATGCTTTTGGGCATGTTGCCCCCATTTTTTGTAGTGGTGCAACAGGTTGTCTCCCTTATAAGCGCCATTCTCTTTATCTGGGGAACCTGTCTCTTTTTAGAAAAAAGATTTTCTCCGGTTTGGGGCTTAGGAGGGCTGGTCTGTTTCGGCTGGGTTGTTGCCGGCTATTTTTTTCCCCTTTCGTTCCTTCTCTACCACCTCCCTGTTTCACTCTTCATTGGCGCTGTTTTTGTCGGTTCTGGAATGATGCTGAAGCGTTCCGCCCAGCTTACAGGCGGGGCATCCCGGCTTACTGGCTGGAGCTTGATATTGTGGGGTTTTCATAAAATGAACTATCCCATTTTGCGGCCGGTGCAATGGTTCGCGCCATGGGGGTTCATGATCGCCTCGTTGTTGTTTATCCTGTCCGCCGTAGGAGTCTTGTTTGTCTACTATGAGCGGGCCAAAAGGTGCATTGTCAAGGAGAGGCGAGAAAAAGAGGTCCAAGAGGAGCGTTTTCGAAAAATTGTAGAAACCACAAGCGATGCGATCATTCTCGCTGACGATACCGGGTTGATACTGCATGCTAACAAGGGAGCCGAGCTCATTTTCGGCCATGAGCAGAGTGGGCTCATAGGCTCCCCCCTTTCCTCCATCATGCCGCATCGTTTTCGCAAGCAGCATGAGGAAGGTCTGGCCCGTTTTTTACAGACAGGGGTTTCAAAGTACCTCAACCAAACGCTGAGTTTGACCGGGCTAAAAAAAGACGGCACCGAGTTTCCGGTGGATCTCAATCTCACGACCTGGACCGGGGGCGATAACCGGCCCTATTTTGCCGGCCTGGTGCGGGACATGACAAGCTACCATGAGATTGAGAGGAAACTATCGGAAAATAACGCCCTATTGACCAGCTTGGTAGACTCGATTCCTGATCTGATTTTTTATAAGGATATGCAGGGCGCCTACCTTGGGTGCAATGAGGCCTTTACCCGCTTTACCGGGCGAGGCAAGGAGAGGATTGTCGGTCACACCGATTATGACTTTTTCCCTGAAGAGTTTGCTCGCTTTTTCCGTGATAACGATCAGCGCATGCTGGGGCTTGGAGAGCCACGGCGCAACGAGGAATGGGTCTCCTACCCGGACGGGCGAAAAGTCTACCTGGAAACAGTGAAGACGCCCTACCGTGATCAAAACGGCAAACTGCTTGGGCTTATCGGCATCAGCCGGGATATTACCGAGCGAATCAAAACTGAGGAGGATTTGCGCAAGAATCATTCCCTGCTTAATGCGGTGGTTGAAGGGACCTCCGATGCCATTTTTATCAAAAATCTCAAGGGCGAATACATCTATGCCAACCGAAGCACAGTAGAGACTTTTGGGAAAAAATCAGCCGATGAGGTGCTCGGTAAAACGGATGCGGATCTTTTCCCGACCCTGTCGGTGGAGGTTATCAAAAATGCCGACTCCAAGGTGCTTGTAGAGGAAGAGACTGTTATCGCAGAGGAAGTCTTGGAAACAGCTCAAGGCAAAACTGTCTGGCTCACCAATAAAACCCCTTTTTACAGCGAAATCGGGAAAATGGCGGGGCTCATCGGCATTTCACGTAATATAACCGAGCAGCGTGATGCGGCACGAGCCATACGCGAGGGTGAGCAGTTTTTGTCCGATGTCTTTGATTCCATACAGGATGGTATCAGTGTTCTCGATACGGATTACACAATCCTTACGGTGAATCACACCATGGAGCAGATGTATCCGGAGATGGCGCCTCTAGCAGGAAGGAAATGTTATGAAGCTTACCATGGGAAGAGCTCTCCATGCAAAGTTTGCCCGACTCGGTTGGCGATAAGTTCAGACTCCCTTGAGTCAGTGGAGGTGCCGTTTGTGCAAAACGGTGAGCAAAAGGGAGAGCTGGAGATTTTTGCTTATCCCATGCACGATATGACAGGAGAGATATCCGGGGTTGTTGAGTATGTCCGTGATATTTCGCTGCGCAAGACAGCGGCAGCCGAGCGCACCCAACTGGAGGATCAGTTGCGGCAGCTGCAAAAGATGGAGGCCATCGGCACCCTTGCCGGTGGCATTGCCCATGACTTTAACAACATTCTCGTGCCGATTATCGCTTACACAGAGATGGTTGCAGAGAAACTTCCTGCCGAGTCCCAGGAAAAAAGTGATCTTGCCCAGGTGCTTAATGCCGGCAAACGGGCACGGGAACTTGTTAAACAGATTTTGACCTTTAGCAGGGAGCGTGAGGGAGCGTTGCAGCCGCTCAACGTCGTACCCGTGGTCAAAGAATCTTTGAAATTGCTCAAGGCGTCCCTGCCCAGTAATATTTCGATTCGGCAGGATATTGCTGACTCGGTTCTGATCATTGAGGCAGACCCCACACAGTTGCACCAGGTCGTCATGAACATCTGTACCAACGCCTATCATGCTATGGCGGAAACCGGCGGCACCCTGCATGTTTCCCTGTTAAAAATTGATGAGCAGGGCACTGATTTGGTCGCAAAAGGCACCTTGCTCTCCGGACCATGTCTCAAGATGACCATTGCAGATACGGGAAGCGGAATCCCCCCGGAAAATATGGAACGGATATTTGAACCTTACTTTTCCACGAAAAAAAAGGAGGAGGGAACCGGGCTCGGCCTGTCCGTGGTGCACGGTATCATCAAAAATTGCGGCGGCGAAATTACCGTGGACAGTACCCTGGGCGAGGGGACGGCCTTTAATGTGTTCTTTCCTTTGGTCCTTCTTGGTGATTCCGGAGAAGACAAGCCTCAGGCTGAGCAACAATTACCTGGCGGCAAGGAGCATATCTTGCTGGTGGATGACGAGGAGTTTGTTGTTCGCTCCCTGGAGAGGGTGCTGACACTGCTCGGCTATAAGGTAACCGGTCAAAAAGACGGCAAGGATGCGCTTGAGTTATTTCAGAAAAATCCTGGTGAGTTTGATCTTGTTATTACGGATCAGGCCATGCCATGCATGACCGGTGACCAACTGGCAACCGAACTGATTAAAATACGTCTGGATATCCCCATAATCCTCTGTACCGGGTTCAGTAGTATGATAGACGAGGAACGGGCACAAAAAATTGGGATACAGGCATTTTTACTTAAACCGGTGTTGCGGACTAAGTTGGCAGAAACGGTGAGGCAACTACTTGATCCTGCACCTAGCAAGAGCATCGAAGAGAGAGGCGAGTAATGGAAACGGCGTCAGAAGATTCGATTTTGATAGTTGACGACGACCCAAGTGTGGTTGTGGTTTTGGAAAGGATTCTTCGCAAGGAGGAGTATGAGTATTATACCGCGCCGGATGGGGAAACAGCCTTGGCTATTCTGCGCGATAAGCCGGTTTCCCTCATGTTGCTTGATGTCATTTTACCCGGCATCGATGGGGTAGAGGTGCTGCAAAGAGGAAGGGAGTTGCAGCCAAACCTGGCTGCTCTTGTTATCACCGGGGTGGATGATCGGACAACACTGGAGCGGATAATCGACATCGGGGCTTACGGTTATATCCTCAAGCCTTTTCATTCGCATGAGGTTGGTATTAACGTTATTAACGCCCTTAAGGTGCGTAAGCTTGAAATTGAAAATAGAAAATATAGGCATGAACTGGAGAACCTGGTTGCCGACAGAACCCGCGAAATTGAAGAGGAAAGAAAGAATATTGAAGAGGCCCTTGTTGAGGTCTCCGGCCTGATTACCGAGTTGATTAAGAACAATGATTTCAGCCTAAGATTTGATAATCCCAACCTGCCGAATTGTTCTGACGTTCAGCAGTGTGAGAGGAAAGAGTGCCCTTGTTTTCAGGAAGAAAACGTTCGCTGCTGGCAGGTCGCCGGGACCTATTGCGGGGGGCGGCCCCAAGGCGCGTTTGCCGAAAAATATGAAGATTGCAGCAAGTGTCCGGTGTATCAACCGGCAACCAGTGATCATCGACGGCACATTGGTGAACTCTTTAATAATATGATGCACATGCTGGAGACGAATTATAAGGACCTGCAGGATTCGCAGGCCAGAATCATCCAGCAGGAAAAGATGGCCTCCATTGGGCAACTGGCTGCCGGTGTGGCCCATGAGATTAATAATCCGGTCGGTTTTATCACCAGCAATTTGGGCTCTCTTGCAAATTACATTGAAAAGCTGCAGGGTTTTATCGAGTTTTTGTCCGACTGCCTGGAAAAAGGGCAGAATGATGAGCAGCAGCAAGAGGTGCTCAAACAGCGCAAAAAATTAAAGATCGATTATGTTCTTGAGGATATTGGCGATTTGATTCAAGAGTCGTCAGATGGCTGCAGTCGGATCAAAACCATTGTTGCGGACCTAAAGAGTTTTTCCCGTAATGACGCAGCCAAGGCAGAGTTGGTGGATGTGAATGAGGTTATCGAGTCCACACTCAATATCGTTTGGAACGAATTGAAGTATAAAACCGAGGTAGTAAAAGAGTTTGGTGAGCTCTCCCACACGCTGTGCTTTCCGCAGCAGCTGAGCCAGGTGTTCATGAATATCCTTGTCAATGCTGCACATTCCATTGAAAAACAGGGAACCATCACAATCGAAACCACCCAACACGACCAAAATATTCTGATCAATATTTCAGATACCGGCCAGGGCATCCCGCCCGGGGACATCAAAAGGCTTTTTGAACCTTTTTTTACCACCAAAGGAAAAGGCAAGGGAACCGGCCTGGGGCTGAGTATTTCCTACGATATCATCAAGAAACACAACGGGGATATTGTGGTCGAAAGCGAGGTGGGTAAGGGAACTACCTTTACCGTGAAGCTTCCTGTTGCGGAGCAATAAATCCGTTGGGGCCGGGTCGTGGAGTATGTGGTGGTGCCAGGATAGGGTATCCTGTATTTTGCCGCACCGTTGAAGAGCAAAAATGGTTTTCCTGTTGCAACCTCTTGAAATTATAGCTTCTTCCCGGCCCGAATAAGCAGGGCGCGTTCTGACCTCACCGGCTCGACTTGCCTGCCTCAATTAGCCTATAATGAAAAAGGGATGCATATGCTCCCCTGGCCAAGGCAAGTCATATATCTATTCGGGAGGGATGAAAATGGCAGAGGGTGCGGACAGTAGGGTAGATGCTTCACGATCTCGATTTATTCAACATGAGGATCTTGAAATCCCTATCGGCGGACACGCCCTGCTCGCCATCAAAGGCGAAACCGGTAGAAAGGCGCGGCTGACCAGTTTTTTTGTGGGCCAGGAAAATGGTGAATATGTCATCCTGCGCCTGACAAGGCATCTGTACCAGCATTTGATGCTTACCAATACCGAGGTCACGGTGCGTTATATGCTGGATAACATTATGGTGGGGTTCGCTTCGAGGGTTCACAGTGTGATCACCAAACCTTTTCCCCTGTTGTTCCTCGATTACCCCAAGGGGGTTGAGCTGCTCAATCTCCGGCAGGAGGAGCGGGTCCCGTGTATCCCTCCCATTGAGGTCGCATGGAGCGGGAGTGATACCGAGGCAGGATTGCTGGATCTCAGCGCCTGCGGCTGCAGGTTTGTGGCCAAGGAGGGGGATGAGGACAAATTAAAGGCCCTCCGTGAAGGTGACGAGATTTTTTGCCGGATAAACATGGCCGGGTTGGATGCGGAGATTGCGGTCAATTGCCTGGTGCGTACCATCTCTCATGGTATTGATCGCTGTGCCGTTGGCGTGGAATTTTTAGATCTGCCGGAAAATCAGCAACTCACCCTGAAGAAATATGTGCAGAATACCAAGAAGTTTTGGCCTGTCTGAGTGCATGCCCGTCAGGCGTGCGGATATTTTCCTGAAAAATCACCGCTGACAGAACTTTAAGGATGATCAGATGTCCTTTTAGTAATATTCATGTTTTGCAGAGTGGCTTCTTGCAAAAACATTCTATTCTGTGTAGGGTAGTGCCCTGTTTTTGCAAGGAATTTCACCTTTTATGTTGGAAGAAAATGAACAAGTTTATTCGCTTATTTTGCTATCTCTGCTGTGTGTTTCTTTCTGTTGCCTGCTCCAACGAGCAATCTGCTGGGCAAAAAGCTGTACCAGCAGCAAAGCCCGCCGCGGCCCAGCCCAAGGCAGCTGTTGCCAGCCCCACGCCAACCCTGCCCCAGCGCCCGCTTTTCCGCTCCATCGCCCCCAAAGAGGCACAAGCCCTTATGGAGCAACGTAAGGATCTGGTCCTGATCGATGTCCGTAATCCTTCCGAGATGCGGGAAGGCTATATTGCCGGCTCCCGCCTTGTGCCCATCGGTGAACTGGCCCGCGGCAAGGCGACCCTGCCTGCGGACAAACCGCTGCTGCTCATCTGTGCCGTTGGTGGCCGCAGCTATGCGGTTGGGCAGTATTTTTATAGAAAGGGATATCCGGAGATCTACAATCTCAAAGGTGGGATCGATGCCTGGAAAAGGGCTGGGTTGCCCTTGAAACGCATCTAGATAAACGGTAAATCCGTTTTATTCTTTTTCTTCCTTCTTGTTCTTTGCCGCTTTGGCAAGAATTTCTGCGATTGAGGTGATCCGCGACTTGGGTGGGGCAACGATCTGTTTTTGTTCTTCTTCGGAGTAGTGTTCCTCTACAAAATCCATGATGGGCAGTATCTCAAACCAACAGTCAAAAATTTTGGCACAGGGCAACCCTTCCCGCATGGTGCGGCAATAGCGAAAGGGGATGTCATGCCCCAACATGCGGCAATACCACTCTTTTTTGTCGTATTTTTTTTTCATGTTAGCCAGGAGTCGCCTGTCTGTTGCATTATTTCCCTTTCAATAACGGTTTAAGCCTTATTTTTCAAGGTGCTTGCTGGGAGCAGCGTTAATAAAATTAGGTGATGCGAACTGCATACTCAGTGTGAAATGGTATTTGCTGCGGGATGCAAGGATATAGAAGCTGAGGCGATATCTTTTTGCCTATTGTGGTTTTACAGGACATACACTAATCTGGCTTGGCGAGGTGAGATGCAAAGCCTTCGGCCTGCATCTCACCCATTGCCGCACTGATCTAATAACGCTCGAAATCTCTATTGCTTGTATCCAGCATTGAAATATTCACCCCATGGTTGTCTGAATCTGCTTGTTTCGGCTCGGAAGCAGCCGGTGGTGGAGCGATTCTTGCCGGTTCGCGTAGAGGAAGACTGGGGGCTGACGAGTTCTTGCCAAGCTGAAAGAATGCGATGGATTCCTGGAGAAGGGCCGCTTGGGCGGTAAGTTCTTCACTGGTGGATGCCATCTCTTCGGCCGCTGCGCTGTTCGACTGGATTACCTGGTCGAACTGCTGAATAGCGTTGGAGTTTTCTTCAATGCCGCGGGACTGTTCGTTGCTGGCCGCATCAATTTCATGAACCAGCTCCGCTGTGTTTTTGATTTGCGGCACCATTTCGTTAATTACTTTTCCGGCTCTAGCTGCGGTTTCAACACTCGCGGAAGCAACCCCTTTAATTTCCTGGGCCGAAACCTGGCTACGCTCGGCAAGCTTGCGTACTTCCGACGCTACCACAGCAAAGCCTTTGCCGTGTTCACCAGCCCTTGCAGCTTCGATTGCAGCGTTTAAGGCCAGCAGATTCGTCTGCCTGGCAATCTCTTCTACCAATTCGATTTTTTCGGCAATGTGTTGCATAGCGTCAACTGTCTCTACCACAGCCTGCCCGCCTTCGACCGCATCAGTTGCGGCTTTTTGGGAGATTGAGGCCGTCTGTTTGGCATTATCAGCTGTTTGGGTCACAGTACTGGCTAATTCTTCCATGGAAGAAGAAATTTCCTCAACTGCGGCAGCCTGCTCGCTAGCGCCCTGGGAAACCTGTTGCGAACTGCTGCTGAGTTCCTGGCTGCCAGAGGCGACCTGGTCGGCGGCAGCACGTACATCGGTGATTATTTCCTTTAGTTTTGATACCATATCTTCCAGAGCCTGCAGCAGTTCGTCTTCCTCGCTCCGTTTATCAAGTTTTACCATGAGGTTCCCTTCAGAAATATCACGGGCTGCATTGGTGATATCGTTAAGGGCTGCAACCAAGATGGAGACCGCATCTCCGATACCGTCAAAAACCTTTTTTACCGGAGCTGTGTCATCATCGGCAGGCTCGGTTTCAAGGGAGAGGTTAATGTCGCCAATGGCAAGTTTGTTGAGTGCCTCCACCAGTTTTTTTGTTTCAGCATCTTGATAATCCGCAACCTTTTTTGCGGTACGTGCAGCATTTTTTATCGCAGTCTGGTCGGAAACAACCTCAAAAGCGCCGATTATATCACCGTTTTCATCACGAAGCGGTGTGCCGCTGTATGAAATATCCAAGTCCAACCCGGCAACCGGATGGGCGTCGGTTTCCGAGGTTGCAACCTGCCCGCCCCTAATGGCTTGGCCACAGGCGCATTTATCAGTATTACAGTCACTGGTCTTAAAAAAGTCGAAACACTTGCTGCCAAGGAGCTGATTAGGGGTTTTGCCGCCGACCTTGGCTCCAATATCGTTTATGTAGCGGATGGTGAAATCATTATCGATAATCATTGCCGGAGCGGGCATGGTATCCAGCAGGCCGACCAATCGGGAAATGGTATTGTTGACCCCTTCGATGATTTTCTTAAAATCACCGGCATGTTTTTTCGTATCTGCTCGTTTTTCAAGTTTTCCTTCTACTGCTGCTTGGGCGAGAATATCGACATCATTTACTAGGCTGCTCACTGTCGTGACGCAGGCGTTGAACGAGTCGGCAATGGTTTTAAAGGTTTCTTGTACCTGTGCTGTTTCGCTATCGCTTTCGGCTGGTGTGATGGTGCAGGACGTATCACCTTGAGAGAGCTTCTTCAGGCAAGTGACCACCTTTTTAGTTTCAGCGTCTTGGTAGTCGGCAATTTTCTTTGCTAGACGGGCGGCTTTTTTAATGGCGGTTTGGTCGGAAACCACCTCAAATGCGCCGATGATTTTGCCTTGGTCGTCACGTAACGGCATTCCGGTGTATGCAATGTCCAGATCAACACCGGAAGCCGGGTGGGCATCGGTTTCCGAACTTGCAACTCGTCCGTCCTTAATGGCCTGGCCGCATGCGCATTTATCGGTGTTACAATCGCTGGTCTTAAAATGATCAAAGCACTTTTTGCCGATAACCTGGTTCGGTGTTTTCCCACCGGCCTGGGCCCCGGCCTCGTTCATGTAGAGAATGCCGAAGTCATTATCAATGATCATTGCCGGAGCCGGCATGGAGTCCAGCAGGCCAACCAGCCGGGAGATGGTACTGTTGACACCTTCAATGATTTTTTTGAAATCGCCTTGATGCTTCGTTGCATCAGCCCTTGTGGTGATCTTTCCCTCTACAGCCGCCCTGGCAAGCAAGTCAGCATCTTTAACCAGAGAGTGAATTGCCCCAACCATTGATGACATTGCAACCTGCAGCTCACCGATTTCATCTTCGGCGTCCGTATCTAAGTGTACGTCTGTCTTGCCGGCGGCGAGATTGCTGGCCGCCTTAACGCATGTATTTATCTGGGCGATAATGGAGCGGCCAATAAACCGGGAAAGCCATCCGCCAACCACAAAGGCAAGAACGGCCATGCCAAAGATGAGCTGCTTTGTGGAGCCGGCCAAGGCCTCTGTCCGGTTGCCAATACTTTTTGCCTCAGATATTTGAAAGTGTTGCATGTCATTTAAGGCTTTGACGTAGTCTCGCTGAGCTTGTTTAAAACCGGCATTCAGCGTCGCTGCTGCCTCACTTTTACGGCCTTGCTGGATGCTGTTTAAAAAGCTTGCGAGTTCGGTTTTGTATAATCGTCTAGCCTCAACAATTGCATGGAAATGTTTTTTTTCTTTTTCAGAGCCTGCTGCATTTTCCAGCAGACTTATGTTGTTGCCTATTACCTCCTGGGCTTCGGAAATGCGGCTAGCTTTTTGTTTGATGCTATCGGTTTTCGGCTGAATGACCATGTTCCTAGCAGCCAGTGATGCCGCGTTGACCTCTTTGGAAATACCGCTCAAAAGTTCGAGCTTTTGCAGCTTACCGTGTACGGTCTCCCCGATGAACTCATCCAGCTGGTTTACATTGACAAAGGCGATTCCTGCAAGCATTGCAGTAAACAAAAGAACCACTGCAAAACCGCCACTGAGTTTTTGTCCGATCTTCATTTTTTTCAGCATGTTTTCACACCTCGCATCTTTTTTGCACCCCTCGTAAAAAAAATAGTGAATGAACACACATTCACTATTTTTCATAATAGGCAGGTGAAAAAAATATTATCAAGGGCTTTTATGTTATGAAGATTTGTGCTTTATTCGATTGCCTGAAACTTTTTGATAAAACGTTTATCAATCCAGTCCTTGATCCAAAAGGCGATTCTGCCGTCAAATTGCAGCCAATTTTTCCTGAGCACGCCGGTACCGTCGCCCAGGTTGAAGATGAGCAGATAATCAGGCCCCGGCTCGAATTTCATCAACGGGGTCTCTTCAAGGCTCGCCAGCAGGTTGTGATAGAGGATTGGGTTTTGCCGTACCGCGTACACGCCAACCTTGTCCAGCGGTTGCGGCTCATGATAAATGCAGTCCCCGCCGCCGAAGATATTGGCATATTGGGGGTTTTGCAGGTAGGAATTTACCAAGAGGCCGCCGTCCGGCCCGGTGGGCAGGTGGGAATCGGCAAAAATCTTTGCTGGTTTCACCCCCAGGGCCAAAAAGGTGAAATCGGTTGGGAATTTTTCTCCGCTCTCCAGTTCCACCTGGCCCATGGCCACCCGCTTGACGTAACCGTTGGTGCATATCTCAATGCCGCGGTTTTCTAGAGATTCTTTGCTGCTGCGCTGGATAGCCTCCGGGAATCGCCCCATGAAGCTGTTGCCTGCAAAGATGCGGATGTGCGGCTGATTCGCACCCAGGTCCTTGGCCAAGCGCCAGACGTTGCCCGCTACCTCCACAGCCGAGGGGCCACCCCCTATTACTCCAACGTGGATTTCCTTTTGTCGAAAGAGCTTGAGCAACCGCTCCTGGGCCTCCTGCAGTTTTTCAATGGGTTTGACCGAGTAGATATCTTCTGAGTCGGCAATCTCAGGTGAACGGGGTACAAAGCTTCCCGCGTTAAAGGAGATGACATCGTAATGAAGGCGCTTGCCGGATTCAAGATAGAGTTCCTGCTTGTCGGCATCCACCTTGAGCGCTTTGTCCAAGACAAAGGTGGCTCCCTGTTTTTCCACCACGTGCTTGGTTGCAAAGCGGATCTCCTCCGGCTTGTAGAATTTGCCCAACATGCCTGGGCCCATGCCTGAATAGTAATGGTGAGTGGATGGGCCGACCACGGTCACCCTGTGGCCCTTTTCGATTATTTGCCAAAGGTTGGCCAGGGTCACCATGTGTGCGTGCCCTCCGCCTACCAGTACGAGATGTTTGCCCATTGGAGGTCCTTTTTTTCGGCTCAGGATGTTGTCTAGAGAGTGCCCAAGGCTTGTTTAATCATTATGTCGAAGCATGGGTAAAACAACAAACCCATTCTTGCTACATGGCATAATAAATCATGAGTGATCCCGGTTCATAAGGTGTTCCTTTATGAAAAAAGCAGTATAACAAGAATAACCAATGAAACTTTACAGGACTGTACCCATATAATGACCCCGACCGATAACACGACATCGCCCATGGAGCTTCTGGCCCCAGCCGGAACCCTTGAGGCCTTTGAAACGGCAATAGCTGCCGGCGCCGATGCCGTTTACATCGGCGCCCCTGCCTTTAACGCCCGTAACCTGGCCAAACATTTTTCCTATGCCGAGGTGGCGGCCATGGTCGACCATGCCCATAAAAACGGGGTCAAGGTCTATGCGGCCATGAACTCGCTGATGAAGGAGAACGAAATCCGTGAGGCCGTCAATACCTTAGGCTCCCTTGAGGCCCTGAGTATTGATGCGGTAATCATCCAGGATTTGGGCATCTACCACTTGGCGCAGAAGTACTTTCCGGATCTGCGTCTCCATGCCAGCACCCTGCTTGGGGCGCATAATTCCCTGGCTATACGGCAGTTCAGCTCCATGGGTTTCAAGCGGGTGGTTTTGGCCCGTGAGATGACCATGGGCGAGATCAGCGCGGCCCACGCGGCAAACGATGTGGAACTTGAGGTCTTTATCCACGGTGCGCTCTGCTTCAGCTACTCCGGCCTTTGTCTGTTCAGTTCATTTCTTGGCGGCAAAAGCGGTTTGCGTGGCCGCTGCGTCCAGCCCTGTCGTAGGCGATATACCTGGGGCGGCAAGGGCAAGGCCAAGCTGGCAGGGTACCTCTTTTCCATGCATGACCTTTCCGGCATTCAACTTCTGCCCAAACTGCAGGAGGCAGGAGTTACCTCACTTAAAATAGAGGGCCGGATGCGCAGCGCCCAGTATGTGGATGCGGTGATCAGCGGCTATCGTATGGCCCTTGATAACCCGGGAGACAAGGCCGCATTGACTGAGGCCATGGGGATTCTTGAGACTGCCATGGGCAGAAAACCAACGCGCGGTTATTTTGAAAAACCCCAACCCAAGGATATTCTCTCGCCCCAGCATTCCGGCAATATCGGCATGTTCCTGGGCAAGGTCGAGCGCATTAAAGAAAATCGAGCCCTTGTTTCCCTCAAGGCCCCGCTTGCCAAAGGCGATCGCCTGCGGCTCCATAATGAAAAATCCGGGGAACGCCAGGGTTTTGCCTTAAAGGGACTGTTTTTTAAAAACAGGTCCGTGAGCCAGGGGCAAAAAGGCCAACGGGTGGAATTAGAACTGCCCGGTCTGGCCGCAAAGGGTGACCCGCTTTATAAGGTGGACGTCACAGGGCGTCGGGGCAAAAAAGCGCATTCTGCCATCAAAGTTGCCCCTTGGCAGAAAAAGGTAGGTCGCCTGGTAAAACAGGAGTGGCTGAACGAGGTGATGCGCGGCGAATTGCTCAAGGCCAGGATGAAAAATCCGCAACGGCGTCAGGAGGGCAAGGGCAGGGCAGGCCGCTCCCAACGCGGCAGGCAGGTGCAACTGCCTCTGAACTGGTGGCTTAAGGTGGATGATCTCAAAAAGCTGCAAATCTCCTTGCCGCAAAGCCCCAATCAGGTTGTGGTGACCCTGACTCGGGAGACCATGGCCCAACTGGGCCGCATGCGCAAGATCATTGCCCCCTATCGCCGCCGCCTGACCTGGGCTCTGCCTCCGGTGATCTTGGAAGGGGACCTTGCTTTTTACGAGGAGAGCATTGCCCAGCTGATAGGCCAAGGTTTTCGCAGCTGGCAGATCGCCCACATCGGCCAGCAGCTCCTCTTTGCGCAATATGCCAAGGCCCCGGTACAAGCAAAGCCCAAAGCGCCCATGCGTGGCAAGAAAAAACGCCCGCCCCAGCAACAGCCCGGCGCACTGATCCTGTACGCGGATTACACTTTAAATGCGATGAATTCCCTGACGCTGAAGGTGTTACGCGGCTTTGGCGTGCAAAAGGGGCAGCTTGCCATTGAGGCGGACAAGGATACCCTTGCCGGTGTTGTGCAGCATAAGAGCGGGGTGGAGACGGGGCTTACCGTTTACGGTGCGCCACCGCTTTTTACCGCCCGCCTGATGCCGGAATTCTTTCAATACGAGCGCCCGCTCCTCAGTCCGAGGGGAGAGGGGATTATCCTCAAAAAGCGTTGGGGCCACACCATTGCCGTGGCCCAACAGCATTTTTCCTTACTGGCGGAACTCTCCGAGCTGGCCGCCCTTGGCATCCACTATGCTGTGGTGGATTTGAGCCAGGTGGATGTGCGGCGGGGCGAGTTGTCCGGCATCTTTAAAGAGATCAGCGCAACCAAACGTAATCGACGGTTGAGTTCGTTCAATTATTTCGGAGAAATGTTTTGAGGACAGGCGATTACAGAATACCGCATCTGCTGCGTTATCGGCCTGGAAGTTTATGCCCTTTAGGGTACATACCGAAGTATAGCGAACACACCTCTGCCTTGCATCTCCGGCATTCTCTAATCGCTGGCTGGCAAAGCATAATAATTTCTTTGTTTCGTTCGGTATGTCCTAGATGGATTGTGCTCTCGTTGCTTTTTCTTGCGACTTTTCCCTCACCCGTCCTGGCCCAGGAAGATCCGCAGGTGGCCCGTGCTCGGGAGATCTTGGAGGAGATTGACGATTTGTATCGTTCCGCCTCATCTAAAGGCCGTTTGCGGATGCAGGTGAGTACTGCGCATTATACCCGAACCCTGGTCATGGAGAGTTGGTCCAAGGGTAAGGAAAAGTCACTGGTTCGTATCCTGGCGCCGCTCAAGGAAAAGGGCACGGTGAGCCTGAAGAACGACAACAATATGTACACCTACCTGCCTAAAACCGATCGGGTGATTCGCCTGACCTCGGGCATGATGATGGGCTCGTGGATGGGCAGCCATTTTACCAATGATGATCTGGTCAAGGAGTCGCGTTTGTCCGAGGACTATGATCCGCGCATCACCTTTGAGGGCGAGCGTGACGGGGAATCGATTATCGAGTTCACGCTTACACCCAAGCCGGATGCCCCGGTTGTTTGGGGCAAGATCATCACCGAGATCTTTTCAAAAAGCAGGTTGCCTCTCCGGTCCGCCTATTATGATGAGGATGGCGAGTTGACCCGCACCATTGTCTTTAGCAATATTCAGCCCATGGGGGGGCGCAAGCTTCCCACCATCCTCAGTGTGGTGCCGACAGATAAGCCGGACGAACACACCGAATTGATCTATGAGGAGATTGTTTTTGATCTGGAGCTGCCAGAGAGTATGTTCTCTCTGATGCAGCTTCGCAGGCGTTAGAGCCTGGGCAATGGAGAATGAAAAATGCAAAATGAAGATTGAGAGAGAGAATTCAGCAATTTTTCATTTTTCATTCTCCATTTTGCATTCCGGCAGAGGGGGGAAGGCCACTGCGATGAATCTGTTCAAGCTTGCCATAAAAAACATTATCCGCGCTCGGCAACGCAGCTGGGTGACCATGGGGGCCATGGCCTTTGCCGGGGCAATCATGATTTTTTACGCCAGCCTGCTCGAGGGATGGCTCCTGGCCATGGAGAAAAATGCCGTGGCCATGGAAATGGGCGAGGTGCAGATCCATGCCCCTGATTTTCGTGACAATCCAGATCTCTATATAAAAATAGAAAATCCTCAGCAGGTGCTGGCGGGTTTAGAAAAGCGCGGCCTGGTTGCCGCTCCGCGCCTTCTGGGAGGCGGACTTGCCGCTGCCGGGCAAAACTCTGCCGGGGTGCAGATTCGGGGGCTCGATCTCAGTCGCGAGCAAGAGGTGACCTCTCTTTATAAGCATATTCTGCATGGGCAATGGCTGAGTCCGGATATCCCGGCAGGCGTGGTGGTGGGCAGAAAGCTTGCCCGCATCCTGGATGTTGAGGTGGGGGATGAACTGGTCCTGGTTGGCCAGGCAGCGGACGGCTCTCTGGCCAATGAGTTGTATAGCGTTCAAGGGATTTTAAAATCCGTGGGTGAGGGGATTGATCGTGGCGGGCTCTTTATGGGGCAGGCCTCTTTTAGGGATTTTTTTGCTCTGCCTGCCGGGGTGCATGAGATTGTGGCTCGTAGAACAGATAACGAGCAGGATCTTGGCCTGATTGTAGATGCTTTGGCCGACAACTTGCCCCGTCTTGAAGTTCTAAGCTGGCGGCAACTGCAGCCCACCCTGGCGAGGTTGCTGGACCTTTCCGATGTTTCCCTGATGATCTTGCTCCTCATCACTTACACGGCCGTGGGTATCCTCACCCTGAACGCCATGCTCATGAGCGTGTTCGAGCGCATCCCTGAATTTGGGGTGATGAAGGCCATTGGTTTTTCAGGCGTCCGCCTTTTTGGCCTTATCCTGATTGAGACACTGATCCAGGTGACCATGGCCGTGGCTTTGGCCCTGGCTCTTGGCTTGCCGATCTCCTATTATTTTAGTGTTACTCCCATTGATTTTTCTCACCTGCTTACCTCCTCATCCTCCATTGCCGGCATCGCTTTTGAGCCGCAGTGGTATTGCAGGGTAACGGAGAACTCCGTGCTCATGCCCAGTATTTTTTTGTATGTGGTGGCAAGTCTGGCCATACTTTACCCGGCTCTCAAGGCGGCATTGATTCGCCCTGTGGCCGCAATCCATCATCGCTAGGAGGGAAGGCAATGCAGCTGGTAACCATGGCCTTCCGTACATTGGGCCGCAATAAAAGGCGCACCCTGATCACCTCTTTTTCCGTGGGCTTTGGGGTGCTTTTGTCCGTGACCTTCACCGGCTCAGGCGATTATTCCTATACCAACATGATTGAGACTTCGGTGGTCATGGGCAAGGGGCATATCACCATTGAGCCCGCGGGCTATAATGATCGGCCCAATTTGGCGCGCCACATATTGGCCGCTCCGGAGTTGCGGGATAAAGTTTTGTCGGAAAAGGGGGTGGAGGCAGCCCACATTCGTATCATGGGCCAGGGCATGTTTGCCACCGGCTCTAAAAGTGTGGGCGCAATGTTTTTGGCCATTGATCCGGCACGAGAGACTGCGGAGCATAACTTCTTCTTGCGTTCAATTGTTGAAGGCGAACTTTTTTCTGCCGGGAAAAATCGGGGGGTGCTCATCGGGGCCAAGATGGCGGAAAAGCTTAAGCTGCGCTTGGGTAAAAAGATGGTGCTCACGGTGACCGACAAGAACGGGGACCTGGCCAGCGAACTGGTTCGGGTGCGGGGGATTTTTAAAACCGGCGATAGCGGGGCGGACAGTAGCATTGTCATCCTGCCCCTGGCGCTGATGCGCCAGACCCTGCGGTATGAAGAAAGCGGCGCAACTCTTATTGCTGTTTATTTGGCTGACCAACGGAAAGTGGCCTCAGTGCGGAACAATTTGTTCAAGGCTCTGGCCGATATAAAAAACCTTGAAATTTTGCCGTGGCAAAAGACCCAGGCAGACCTCTCCGGCCTGATCGCCGTTGATCGGCTTTTTAATTATCTCATGCAATTTTTAGTGGGCCTGGTTATTGCCGCCGGGGTGATGAATACCATGCTCATGAGCGTACTCGAACGCAAACGGGAATTCGGTATCATGATGGCCGTGGGCATGAACCCCAGCCAGGTGGTGCGCATGGTCATGGTGGAATCATTTTGGCTGGGGCTTATGGGCCTGCTCTTGGGAGTACTTATCACCACGCCCTGGTTTTTGTATATGAGCCAGACCGGCATTGATTTTAGCTCAATGATCGGGGAGGACTACAACGCCGGCGGGGTCTTGGTTGACCCGGTGATGAAGTTCCGGCTCTATAAGGAGAGTGGTATGGCCATTATGGTCGGGGTCTTCGGCCTGACCATTTTGGCCGGTATTTATCCGGCATACAGAGCCGGGCGAATCCCGCCGGTTGAGAGTATTAAAGAAATATAGTGCCGGGCGGAACGATTTTACCGAATCTGCTTTGTTATCGACTGTTTCGCGTGGAGGGCCACAGCGCAACAGTCTCTGCCGCGCATCTTCGGCAAACTCGCTCCGCCATAGCTGTTAGAGAAATTGGGTAAGCTGATTTTTTTAGAAAAAGGAATTGTGATGCAACAGGCAATCGTGCAACTCAACCATGTCAACAAGATCTACCAGCAGGGCCATGTTGCAGTCAGGGCGGTGGCTGATTTATCCCTTGCCATCTCCTCTGGTGAGTTCACCGTGCTTTGCGGCCCTTCCGGATCGGGTAAGACCACCATTCTCAATATGATCGGCGCCTTGGATATTCCTACCTCCGGCGAGGTGTTGCTTGAAGGATGCAACCTGGCTACGCTCGGGCGGCAGGAGCTTTCCCGCTTGCGTCGCGACAGGTTGGGTTTTGTCTTCCAGGCCTATAACCTGGTGCCGGTGCTCACCGCCTATGAGAATGCCGAATTTGTTCTGGCCTTACAGAATGTGCCTGAAAAAGAGCGCAAAGAAAGGGTGATGCGTGTCTTGGCAGAGGTAGGCATGGCGGATTTGGCCAAGCGCCGACCGGATGAACTTTCCGGCGGCCAGCAGCAGCGTATTGCCATTGCCCGGGCCGTGGTCTCCGAACCTGCCATTGTTTTGGCTGATGAGCCAACGGCCAATGTGGATACGCATACGGCCGAATCCATCCTCGACCTTATGGAGACCCTGAATCGGGAAAAGGGGGTGACCTTTCTTTTTTCCACCCATGACCAGCGGGTCATGGACCGGGCTCGGCGTCTGGTTCTTTTACAGGATGGCAGGCTGAGTCATGATGAGGTGCATGGCTCATGAGTGTCGTGTTGCTTGTGGTTTTTTTGCTCTGTGCCCTTCCGGCGCACGCCTTTTATGAGGCGGCAAGCGACACTGCCGGTATCAGCCTGCGTGGTTTTACCGATCTTGCGGCATCCATTACGAAAAACCCCACTGGAAATAGTTTGTATGACGAGCGTATCGCTGAACTTTGGAGTGGTGATTTTAGGCTTTTGGCCGATGGCCGGCAGGGGGAGAGTCTGCGCTATGAGGCCAATGTTTTACAGACCGTGCAGTCCGCTGCAAACACCGTGGTCAGCGCCACCCGGGCAAGCCAACAGACCGTGGAGCGCAGTGGTAATCTTTCCTGGCTCCAGCATGAGAGCCCGAACAGCCAGGCTCGCCTGAGCCTGGATACCTTTAATGTTCGCTACGGCAATCAGGATCAGGAGCTGATCATCGGTCGGCAGCCGGTAAGCCTTGCCACTACCTTTTATTTCAGCCCCAATGACTTTTTCGCCCCCTTTGCGGCCCAAACTTTTTACAGGGTGTACAAGCCCGGGGTGGATGGTTTGCGTTATGAAAAAAGACTGGGCAATCTGAGCCAGCTGACCATACTCGGGGTGCTGGGCTATCGCGCGGATGCAGGCACTGGCAACGGTTGGAGCATGAGTCCGGATTGGAGCCGCGGTTCGCTATTGCTCCGTTATTCCTTTGTTTATGAAGATTTCGAGTGGTCTTTTTTGGGCGGCTCGGTTCGCAATGAGCGTATCACAGGAGGAGCGGTCAGCGGTGAGTTATTTGATTGGTTGGGCCTGAGGGCGGAGATGCATTATGCTGCCCCGGAAACCAGTGGCGGGTCAAGCTCCATTGAGGCAAGCCTGGGGCTGGAGCACCGATTTGCCTCAAGCCTTAACATCCAGTTTGAACAATTTTACCATGGCAAGGGAGCTGCCACCTCTGAAGCAGCGGAGGCTGCGATCGTTGCCGGTGAAACAGCGGGCGGCTACCTGGGGCGGGATTATACGGCGTTAGGTGCTAGCTACGAATTTACTCCGCTTTTTACAGGGCAATGTACCTTTCTCAAAAACTGGAGCGATCATTCCCAGCTTTTCACGGCCCAGGGAATTTACTCCACCTCTGATGAATCCGAACTTGCCGTCACCATATCCATGCCCATGGGCGCAGGCCCCCACGCCGGCACAGTCAACTCCGAATTCGGCAGCCTGCCAGCAGGGGTAGGCGTTGAATTCCGCCTTTACTTTTGAGCCTGACCAAACTATACAACCACCGTTACATCATTGAGCGACTGCAACGGCAGAAAGAAACAGGCGCAATAAGTATGAGACCAGCCTGTTTCGATATTGATTTCTTCAAAAAGCTCAATGACAACTACGGCCACCAGTTTGGCGATAAGGTATTGGTGGAGATTGCCAAGGTCACCAAAGAGACACTTCGTACCGTTGATTTGATCGGTCGTTACAATGGGGAAGAATTTCTTGTTATTCTGCCTGCCACCCCTCTTGGAGGGGGAGTTATCAGTTCAGGCCGTATTGCCGAAGCAATTCGTAATATCAAATGGGAGCATGACGATCTTACCGTCACCATCAGCGGAGGATTGGTAAGCTGGCAGGATGAAGATGCCAAGGAGAACGGCAGAAATCGGATTGAACATCTTGGCTAAGGTGACTTGTGAATGCGAATGTGTCTAAAGATGTTGGGGGATCAGCCGCCGGCCCGTTTCGCTGAGTAGCCCAGTTTTTTCAGCTCTATAACCAGGGAGTCTCGATGATCGCCCTGGATCTCGATGACCCCGTTTTTGATCGCCCCGCCGGAACCGCATTTTTGCTTGAGCTTTTTGGCCAGTTTTTTGAGGTTCTCCGCTGGCAAAGCAAGCCCTGTGATGAGGGTTACCCCCTTGCCTTTGCGTCCCTTGGTCTGTTTGCTTACCCGGACTATACCGTCACCGGGATCAGGAGCATTTGCCTTCTTGCAGGTGCATCCAGCAATGGGCTTCTTGCAGCCAGGGCACATCTTGCCCGTTTCTGTGGAGTAAACCAAGCCTGAACCGGCTGACTTTGGTGGGGCCATGAAACTGCTTAGAGGGATTGTTGCTGCGTGGATTCTGTTGCCTGTGTTTCAACCGCCTCGGCATGAACTACACAACGCGCACAGACTTGCTCTGCATTGTCTTCTTTGCCGATGAGCTTCCATCTGCCATCAAAAATCAAATCGCCATTTGCCTTGCGGCACTCTTCGCAAACCCAGATTTCTTCCTGCTGCCCTTTCGCGCCTGCTACCTTGTACTGATACATCTTCATTGTCTTGCCAACCCTGATAAAAATTAAAATCGGTCTGTTTTTTACTGCATGGCGGGCAAAGAGGCAAGGTGGTTTCTTGTCGCAGGCCATAAAATAGCTGCTTTGTGCTAAATGCTACGTGTTTTTTAGGTGTTATTACGAGGTATCCTGACCGTTCTTTGTTGTCTGCTGGATTTGCTTTAGCGGCCACAGTCAATTGTCTTGCATATGGTTGCTGGCAACATTTTGGGATCTACAATACCGCCTTGACAATACATGAAGCAAAGTCATAGGGTTTAATAGAGGGCAGTATTGACTTCTTAATATCATTATCCAATTTTCGGCGAGACGAGACGATTTTTTGTTCAAACTCCAAAACGGGAGGTGCACTATGAAAAAATCATTACTTCTTATTTCTGCGGTCTTGATGATGTTGACACCCATGTTTTTGAACGGTTGTGCCCAAAAAACAGCGCAATTAGAAGGCGCCGACTACTACACCGCCGTACCCAAGGTGCAGCATGAGCGGCGCTACCCGCATGGCCATATGATGCAGCCTGCGCTTGGCGAAGAGCAGAACTGTGAGTTCAATCAGGCAACCGAGACCTATTTCTGCCAGTATGATTGGTCTGGGTATACTGCTGTGCCTAAGGCAAAGCATGAGCGGCGTTACCCGCATGGGCATATGATGCAGCCTGCGCCTGGTGAGGAAGAGAACTGTGAGTTCAACCAGGCCACCGAGACCTATTTTTGCCAGTTTGACTGGTTTGAATAGGCTCGATTCCTAAGATTGTTCCATGCAATACTCGGCCCCTGATCGATGCTGTGTCGGACAGGGGCTTTTCTTATGCTGAGCATGCAGGCCTTTTAAAGATTAAAGGAGGCAGGCTTGGCTGAGCAGCGTCTCAAGACAGGCGGCAAGGGCAGTGTAAAATGGGTGTTTGCTGCCTTGGCGGATTTTTTGGCAGAAGGTGGGAGCCCATTGGCCTGGAAAGCGGCTTAGAAAATCGCTTCGAGCCTCTTGTAAGGCGATAGCCTCTTCTTTGTTTCCTTGGTCAAGGTCCTCTGCGATCTGCAGAGAAAGATAATGCAAAAATTCCAATTCAATGGCGATGTGATCGGCAGGCTCCTTTATCTCCTCATCCAGGGCAAGTCCTGCATCCTGATAGCACTGCATGGTGGCAACCGTTGACTTGCCCATGACCGTGGCCTCTTTTTCAAGATAAACCGAGCCATAGGGGGGAGCAACCGTACCGAAGGGGCCTATGAAGAGGCGGGCATATTCCACTGCCAGTTCTTCTTCCGAGGCTGCTTTGAGCGCAGTGAGCATTTGCTCCGCATAAGGTGCCGCCGAAGGGCATATTTCACCGAGCAGGTAAAAAAGAGTTTCACAGAGTTTTTCTTCAAGGAACAACTTTTTTTCCGGCTCATAAAAGCAGGCGGCTAGGAGCCGATAGCAGCCGGCATATTGCTGTTCTCTGTTTATATTCTCATTGTCATTCAATGCAACAGCACCCAGGTTGATAGAGTAATAAAAAACGGGCCGCACCCCATGTGCAGCCCGGATCATATCTCAGTTTGATTACTTACGCTCTATTATACTTGCGGATGTAATAGACGTTGGGGTTGGTGCCTTCCTCCGGTTTTAGAACCCGTTCCTTATACTTTTTCAGGAGCCTGGCCGGAGCGCTTTTTCTATCGTTGATATCACCGAAGATTCTTGCCTTGGACTTTTGTCGCCCTGCCATCCTGAACAAAGATTTCCACCGGGCACCATGTAGTGCAACCCTGACAAGTGGAAGGCATCCACTGGCCGGAACGCTCGCCGATGATGTGTTTGTTTGCCTCTTTGGCAAAGGCGTGCAAAACCGGATTTACGATGGTCGCAGCCGCCCCAGTGACAGCGCTGATTTTGAGAAAGTCCCTGCGTTTGATCTTCATGCATCCCTCCTCTCTGGATATGTTTATCGGCAGCACGTAGTGGGCTGCCTCGCAAAAAACAGATTTGGAAAATTGCAAAAAAAAAAGATGAGTCTCCTAAAAAAAGAGCACTTTATCAGTTTAGGCACAAGGTTTGATAAGAGTCAAAAAAAATGGAGTTGAAGGGAGTTATCGATAAAGCTGGGATTATTTTTGGTTCATCGTCGATGTCCGGGAAAAGCAGCTTTTATTTTCAGGAAGAAGT
>CAYLQA010000043.1:0-29230 GCA_964385695.1 uncultured Desulfobulbia bacterium
TTCCGCTGTTTCTATTCTCAACTTTCCCGCTAATCTGCGAAGAACCTTTTTTTTTCATGAAAAATATGTGAAAATGCCTACCCCCATGACAGAGGTATTACTTGATTGCCTTTGTTTATGGTGGGTTGGAATTTGACGAAGAAAAAATGGCGGGCAGGCCCCGCTTGGATATTTAAGGAGGTTTGACCATGCTTGATGCCTATAGAAAACATATTGCCGAACGTGCAGCCGACGGGTTGCCGCCTTTACCCCTTTCCGCTGAGCAGACTATGGCTGTTGCCGAGCTGTTGCAAAATCCGCCTGCCGGCGAGGAGCAGGTTTTGGTGGATCTTATCACCAACCAGGTGCCGCCAGGGGTAGATGATGCTTCAAAGGTGAAGGCCGATTTTCTGGCCGGGGTGGCCAAGGGTACGGTCAACTGTGGCCTGATCGACAAGAAAGAGGCGGTCAAACTCCTGGGTACCATGATGGGCGGCTATAATGTGTCCCCCCTGATCGACCTGTTGGATGATGCGGACCTGGCCGAGGAGGCAGTGGCCGCTTTATCTAACACCTTGCTGGTCTATGATTCCTTTCATGATGTGGTTGCCAAGGCCGAATCCAACCCCAATGCCAAACAGGTCCTGACCAACTGGGCCGAGGCCACCTGGTTTACCTCACGGCCTGAGATGGACGAGGTGGTAACGGTTACCGTCTTCAAGGTACCCGGTGAGACCAATACCGATGATCTCTCTCCTGCTTCAGAGGCATGGAGCCGTCCGGATATCCCCCAGCATGCCAAATCCATGTTGATGAACCGCCTGCCCGGCTCCCTGCCTGTGATCGAGGGGCTGAAAGATAAGGGCCACCCGATTGCCTATGTGGGTGATGTGGTGGGTACCGGCTCTTCACGAAAATCCGGGGTCAACTCCATGCTCTGGCATATGGGGCGAGACATTCCTTATGTGCCAGCCAAACGCACCGGCGGCGTGGTCATCGGTTCCACCATTGCCCCGATTTACTTCAATACCGCCGAGGATTCCGGCATGCTCCCCATCCAGTGCGATGTTTCTGGTATGGAGACCGGCGATGTGATCACCATTAATACTAAGGAAGGGACCGTTACCAAGGATGGCGCGTCTCTGACCACCTTTTCCTTGGCCCCTGCCACCCTGCCCGACGAGGTTCGGGCCGGAGGCCGCGTCAACCTCATCATCGGTCGTGGCCTGACAGCCAAGGCTCGTGAGGCCCTGGGCCTGCCGCCCTCTGACCTTTTCCTGCAGCCCGAGGTTCCTGCGGATACGGGCAAGGGCTATACCCTGGCCCAAAAGATGGTGGGCAAGGCATGCGGTCTGGCCGGAGTGCGGCCCGGCACCTATTGCGAGCCCAAGATGACCACTGTTGGTTCCCAGGACACCACCGGCCCCATGACCCGTGACGAGATCAAGGAACTGGCCTGCCTCAAGTTCTCTGCTGATCTCACCATGCAGTCCTTTTGCCATACCGCGGCCTACCCCAAGCCTGTGGATGTAATCACCCACCAGACCCTGGGTAAATTCTTCAGCGACCGCGGCGGCCTAGCCCTGCGTCCCGGTGATGGCGTAATCCACTCCTGGCTCAACCACCTGGTCCTGCCCGACACCATGGGCACCGGCGGGGACTCCCATACCCGGTTCCCCATCGGTATCTCATTTCCCGCAGGTTCCGGTCTGGTCGCCTTTGCCGCGGCCACCGGCTCCATGCCTTTAGTCATGCCCGAGTCGGTTTTGGTCCGCTTCAAGGGCGAGATGCAGCCCGGCATCACCTATCGTGATTTGGTCAATGCCATTCCCTATGTGGCTATCCAAAAGGGCCTGCTCACCGTGGAAAAGGCGGGCAAGAAGAATGTTTATGCCGGAACGGTGCTTGAGATCGAGGGGTTGGATCTCAACGTGGAACAGGCCTTTGAGCTGGCCGATGCCTCGGCCGAGCGTTCTGCAGCCGCCTGTACCGTGCGTCTTTCCAAAGAGCCGGTCATCGAGTACCTGCGCTCCAATGTGATCCTGCTCAAAAACATGGTCAAGCGCGGCTATGAGGACAACGCCACAATCGAAAAACGTATCGGTGATATGGAAGCCTGGCTGGCCAAACCCGAGTTGCTGGAGCCGGACAGTGATGCCGAATACAAAGAGATTATCGAGATCGATTTGAACGAGATCACTGAGCCCCTGCTTTGCTGCCCCAATGACCCGGATGACGTCAAGCCACTCTCCGAGGTGGCAGGCCGGGCAATCGACGAGGTCTTTGTCGGCTCCTGTATGACCAATATCGGTCATTTCCGTGCCCTGGCCCGCATCCTTGAGGGTGGCCCCCAGGTGGCAGGCCGCCTCTGGGTGGCTCCGCCTACCCGCATGGACGAGGCACAGCTCAAGGCCGAAGGGCTTTATTCCATCCTGGGCAGTGCCGGCGCCCGCACCGAGATTCCCGGTTGCTCCCTCTGTATGGGCAACCAGGCCCGGACCCGCGACAATGTCACGGCCTTTTCCACCTCGACGAGGAACTTTGATAACCGCATCGGCAATGGGGCTCAGGTCTTCTTGGGATCTGCGGAGTTGGCAGCAGTGACAGCCAAACTCGGCAAACTGCCCACCCCTGCGGAGTATCGCGAGATCGTGGCCGACAAGGTCGACCCCAAAGCCGATGAGATTTACAAGAATCTTAGCTTTGATGAAATCGAGGGTTACGAGGAGCAGGGCTGGTAAGACTTTTTATACGAGAGAGGAAGTGCAAAGCGGGAGTCGCAGAAGCGGTTCCCGCTTTTTTTATCTCTGCAGATCATCGCGAAAGGCATGCCCCTTTTTGTGTGAAAAAATGTAATTTTTGTCCGTCACACATAGAACCAAAGAACTTTTCCGCATAAAGTCCCGTCCACATATTATATGAGATCGGTGATATCGTTTATCTTGCCGGGTTTGCTATACTGTGGGAGTGTTGATTTAATAATGGCCCGTGTTTGACTTTAAAAAACAGATTGCTCCCATGACCAACCGCTTTTCTATACTCGCCCTTCTGCTTTTGGCGCTTTCCGGCTGCAGCACCTTTTCCTCGGATTTTGCCAAGTTCAACCATCAGCTGGTGAACAGCGATTATGATGGGGCGCGGCATCTTGCGGAGTCTAAGATAAATGGAGCCGAGCGCAACAGCCTGCTCTGGGTTTTACAGGCCGGGGTTGCCGCACGCTCCAGCCGAGATTATACGGCCAGCACAGTGTTTTTTGACCTGGCCGAGGAGCAGATCAAGCGCTACCATGAATATTCGGCCTTTCGTTCCGCAGGCAATAAGCTGGCCAGCCTGTTGATCAATGATAAGGCCTTGCCCTATGAGGGCACTGAGTATGACGGCATCATGGTCAACACCTATAAGGCGCTCAACTACCTTGCCGCAAATAAATATAACTCGGCCCGAGTCGAATTTAACCGGGCTTTGGATCGGCAGCGCCGGGCAAAAGAATATTTTTTTGATGAGATCGGCAAGGAGCGGGAGGCCTTGGCTATCCGCCAGCGCCAGGAGCATAGCTCTAAGGCCAAGGTCAAGTTTGATATTGATGAGACCGTGCACAGCAGCCAGGTGGACTCGCTGATCCAAAACGGCTATTCCCGTTTCAGCCAGTTCGGAGTGTACCCTGATTTTGTCAATCCCTTTACCACCTATCTTGCCGGGTTGTTTTTCGCCCTGGACGGGGATTTTGCCAAGGCCGTTCCCCTGCTCAAGGAGGCAAAGGGGATGCTGCCGGAAAACGATGTGGTGGCAGATGACTTTGAGATGGTTGACGATGTGCTGGACAAACGTGTAGAGCCGCCGCCTGCCACAGTCTGGCTCCTGTTTGAAAACGGCCGTGCCCCGCATAAGGAAGAGTATCGTGTCGATCTTCCCTTAAGCCTGGTCAATGATCAAATTCTGTACACGGGCATTGCCTTGCCGCGCCTGGTGCGGGGGGAGGAGGCCAGCCCCTATCTTGAGGTGGCTTCGGGTGGGGAAAGTATTCGGACCACGGAGTTGGCCAGCATGGATCGGGTGATCCAAACGGAGTTTAAGAAGAACTATAAGACCATTGTCATCAGGGCGCTGCTTTCTGCATTGATGAAGACCAGCATGCAATATTATTTGAACGACTCCGAGCTTGGTGAGATGGGCAAGGTGGCCGCCTCCATGCTCCAGCGGGTGACCACGGCAGCGGATCTTCGCATCTGGAGCGCCTTGCCGCAGAATTTCCAGGTGGCCCGGCTGCCCAGGCCAGAGAACGGCAAACTGCACATTACCAGCCCGGAGCTTGAGCCAATGGATGTTGATTTGCCCGATAGCAGATATGCTATAATCTACATAACCGTACCAACCAGAACAACCCGGCCTGTGATACAGGTCATACCTTTTAAAAGGTGGCAGCCCCAAAATGGTCCTTTTGTCCGATAACTTTGTCGCTTCAGAGTTGGAAAGTGCTCACGTACCGAAGTACGCTGCGCTTTTCCAACATCTTCGCTCCTCGTTATCGAACAAAAAAACTCATTTTTGGACAGCCACGGAACTTGCAATAGGGGGAACCCACATGATGCAAAGAATATTATCCCTTGGCCTTATCCTCTGCCTGGGCTTCATGCTCAGCGGTTGTGGAGACAAGCGCGTGACCTTGAGCGACAATGTCGCATCAGACATCGACATCGGCAAGGTGACCACCCATCGAAACGCCGCCGGTTTTATGGAGGTGGTGATTGTGGGTGAAAATGATAAGGGGAAATATTTTAAGTCCGAGTATCGGATCATCTGGCTCGATGACAGAGGCGCGCAACTTGAGACTATCCTCTCAAAATGGACGCCGTTTCCTGTCCATGAGGAAACCGAGTTTCGTATCACCGCCGTGGCACCCCATCCGCGGGCCACGGACTTCAGGATAGTCATTCGTAAAAAGGAGTTTTGATATGTCTCAACAAAAATATACTAGGCTTATAATTCTTGGCTCCCTGCTGCTTTTGCTTGTGGCCGGTTGCGGAACCAAAACCCGCAACATCGACATGGACAATGATCAGGCCGGAGCGATCATGGGCCTTGATTACCGTGATTTTCAGGATGCGGCCCGGGAGGCGGTCCACTCGATCCTCCGCGCCGGTGTGCTTGATCATCCGGAGGGCAAGCGCTATGTCCTGGCCATTTCCCGCATGGTTAACGACACCATGCAGCATATCGATACGGACCAGCTGATCAAAAAGATCCGCATCGAGCTGATGCAGTCCGGCCGGGTCTACGTGACCACCGCGGTCTCTGCCGCTGGGCCTGAGGATGCCATGAGCAAACAGGCAAGAGAGCTGCGTGAGGACGAGGAGTTCAAAAAGGGCTCGGTTGCAGGAAAGGGCCAGCTGCTGGCCCCGGATCTTTCCCTTTCCGGCAAGATTCTCCAGCGCAACATTACCATGAGCAAAAAAGAGCAGCAGGTGGAGTATTACTTCCACTTGACCCTGACCAATGTGCATAACGGCCTCTCCATCTGGGAGGGCGAAACCATCATCGGCAAACGGGGCAGCAACAAGGCGGTTTCCTGGTAGGAAGAGCAGGCTGTATCAGGCTGAAATGAGACGGGCGGCACATGGTGTGTCGCTCGTTTTTTTATGTCTGGGATTCCGGAGAACAAGTCGGAGTCAGGTTTTAATCGCGGCTCATTTCATCAATCCTGAGCAGGACCACATTCTTGATTTTTTCCGTGGTAATAAGAAACTTGACTGTTTCCGTGTCGGAGCCGGCAGAGGAAATATCCGCTATGGCCGGAACCCTGGCAAAGGGGATGCCGGTTTCATAAGTCTTTTCAATGCAGTTCCGTATGGTGCAGGTCCTACAGTGGATGGTCTTGCCGCAGCCGCCTGGCTTTTTGGCATTGGCACACGCGATGAAATCCCCGCTTTTTTGTTTCGAGTTTGCTGGATATTGCTTGCAAAGCAATGTGCAGGCTTTTTCATTGGCCGCATGTACCTCGGCATCAGGGCCGAGAACAATGACCGGCAAGGCAATGCTGTTGATAAACTCCAGGAGGCCAACGGCCTCGTATTCGGCAAATAGCTGCTCCAGGCATGCCTGGCAGATGCCGTGGGATATAAGCTCCCCGGCCAGGGCATCACCTTCTTCTGCCGGGTCAAGTTCCGCCTGGCACCATGCGCAAATATTTTTTATTCCTGCCATCGTTAAATCAGCCTATTGCCTTCTTTTTTTGATGAGCCTGTCAAGCTTTGCACACTCTGCCTGCGGTGCAGCTCCTCCGGCTAGTTCAGTTATTATTTTATAGAGTTCTATGAGCTCGTGGTGCTCTTTTTCTTGCGTTGAGCCGGGAGCTGGAGGCGGTTGCTCTTTGCGGCGGGCAAAGGTTTGGCGCAATTCCTGCTCTTTTGTGCGCCAAAAGGATATGGGTGTTTTTTCATCGGCACAGGCCGTTTGAATCTTGGCCAGCCACATGGCATTGTGCAAAGGCGCCAGCTCCTTACGTGGGGTAATGGCTGCCAAATCGTTCATCCTTTCTTTGGGGATTGCAACATCACCTGAGGGTGAAAGCTCAAAGGCCTTGGGTTTTGCAAGTTGCTTTTGTTTGGCCTGTATCTTCCCTTCCGGCTCCTGCTGGGTGATTGCTGAGTCTGCCATGGGTTCCGGTGCCATGGGGCTTTGGGCTGCATCAAACTCTTCTTCCATATTCGTTTCGGCAAGCATGGGCCCCTGTTCTTCCTGGGCTTGATGTGGTTTTGGCAGGCGAGCAGCCGTCTTCTTTATGGGTTGCTTCTGGATCATGGGCGCCACGGTTTCAAGACGTGACTCAGTGGAGATATTCATATAGAGAACCACACTGGCTGCCGCTGCCAGGGCAGTGCCTGCGGCAGCCAAGAGCTTGCCGGAGGTAAGCTTCTTAAGCCACGGGCCCTTGATGAGTTGACCTTTCTCGTTTTGCCCAACAGTTTGGGAGACAGCCAGCCACGCATCGTAACATTCCTGGCACTCGGCCACATGCTTGAGAAAGCCCGCCTGTTCCTTGGGGGAGCAACGCTTATCCACCAAGGCGGCAAGCTCTCCGGGCGTAAGACACCCTTCGGGCGGCGGGTTTGTGCCTGCTGCCAGGGCGGTCAGGGCAGCGGCCTTATCACTCTCACTAAACTCCTTATTCTTCGGCGTCCTTTTCATGGCTGTCATATTGATTATTGAGACGGCAATTTTATGCAAAAATGTCGTTTTTACTCCTTGAGCAGAGTGGTCAGCTCTTCAGAGAGGCCTGCCTGGGCCAGTTCCGCCTTTATTTTACCAAGAAGCCTCCGCATCCGGCCATGGGCTTGATTGGTATTTAGGTCAAGCATCCTGCCCGCATCGCTCACACTCAGTCCGTCCTGAAAACAGAGCTTGAGCAGAAGTTTTTCTTCCGAGGAGAGAATGACGGGCTGGTCTAAAACGTTGGAAAATTCTTGCGCCATCTCCTGATTGCCTGGGTTTCCTAAAAGCTTGCCAAAAATTGTCTGAAAAAGAATGTTTTTTTGTGTCTCGGCTAACACGGTTTCACCATCTGTTGCAGAAGCTTGCCCGGCTGCCTGTTGTTCAAGGGTTTCTTCATCGGCCGAATGGGTGTGTCCCCGTCTGTGCCCGCAGTTTGTGACTTCGCTTAAAATGGTGCTGGCGGCATCTTCCGCCTCAGCATCGCTCACCGAGTGGTTGGTCGTGATATTGTCTATGGCCTCGACCATGGAGAGGCGTTCTAGGCAGAGCAGGCGAAAGAGCTGTTGCCAGGTTCGGCCCAGCTTTTTGATCCACTCCGGCATGGTCACCCGGCCAAAGCGTTTTCTGGCAAAGTCTTCAAACAGGCGAAAAGAGATGGAGGCAAGATAGGTGGAAAATTTGGCTTGGCCTGTATAGGCCTCAAGCCTGCGCCAGTTGTCGGCCTTGAACTGTTCCAGGGCGTAGAGCACCGCTTCATCGGCCAGGTTGTTGTCGCCAAAACGCTTGGCTGCCAGACGATCCAGCAGGTCGATATGCGCGGTTATTTGTTCTTTCCAGTTCTGCAATGCCGCCCTTTCAACAGGAAGTTCTCTACCCGTAAACCCCTTGATAACACAATAAAAAATACCACAGATAATTCTTTCCGACAAAACTATCTTGTCCGGCCGTCATAAGGAGTAACACCACAGCAAACAAGGAGAATAATCATGCGAAAGATACTCTGTACCTCATTGGCCCTGGCAATGTTGATGACCGGCTCACTCTTTGCAATTGCCAAGGATGTGAAGGTCCAGGTGGAGTTCAATCCGGCCAAGGTTGGGGCCTATCGGTTGATCGGCTATGAGAACCGCAGGTTGGCGGATGAGGATTTTAATAACGATAAAAAGGATGCCGGTGAGATCGGTGTGGGGCATACGGTGACCGCGCTTTATGAGATTGTGCCCAAAGGAAAGGAGAAGAATATTCCTTCCGTTGATCCGTTGAAATACCAGCAGGTGAAAGAATCATTTGCTGCGGGCAGCGACGAGTTGCTCACGGTAAAACTGCGCTATAAGCTGCCAGAGAGTGAAAGCTCAACTCTTATGAGTCAGGCGGTTATTGATAATGACCTGGCCTTGAAAGATACAAGTAAGGATTTTCGTTTTGCCTCATCAGTGGTGGGCTACGGGATGTTGCTGCAAAAGTCCGCTTATAAGGGGGAAATGGATTATGAAAAGGTGTTGAGTTTGGCCAAGGCAGGACGAGGGGCAGATTTAGACGGCTACCGGGCGGAGTTTATTCGGCTGGTGGAGCATAGTGAGTTGCTGGCTCAGTAAATGAGTGGTTTTTAGCAACCTCCCATTGTTACGCCGTCGAGCAGCGGAAAAATGGGAGGTAAAAAATACTAAATCTGGCAGGTGGGGCAAAAAAAGGAAGCGCGGCCACCGATAACCAGCCGCTCAATGGACGTTTTGCAAGTATGACAGGGTTGGCCTTCACGACCGTACACAGCCAACTCCAACTGGAAATAACCGGATTCCCCGCTGGCATTCTCATAATCGGAGATGGTGGTGCCGCCGCTTTTGATCGCCTTTTTCAACACTTTGCGTGAGGCGGTAACGATTTGCTGCCAGGTCTTTTGGGTAATTATGTTAACAGGGGTCTCCGGATGCAACCCAACGGAAAAGAGAGTCTCGTTGGCGTAGATATTACCGATACCAACCACCACCCGGTTGTCCATGAGAAAATTTTTCACAGCCTGCCGCTTTTTTGTGGCCCTTTCAAGCAGATAGGCAGCGGAAAAGGTTTTGGCAAAGGGCTCCGGCCCCAGTTTGGCAAAAGGATCAATGATCTTAAGATCCTCGGCGGAAAAGACCTCCACAAAACCAAAGCGGCGGATATCGTTAAAGCGCACCTCTTTGCCACCCTCAATATCAAATCTCAGGTGATCATGTTTCCGGCGTGGGGCACCCTTGGCAAAGAGGCCGAGTTTGCCGGTCATACCCAGGTGAAAAACAAGCAGGGCGCTGTTCTCCATAGTAAGCAGGATAAACTTGGCCCGTCTGGTAACCGAGGCAATTCTCACCCCACGAACCAGTGAATTGAGCTGTGCCCTGGGCACGGGCTTACGCAACTTTTTATTGCTGAAGGAAATATCTGTGACGGTCTTGCCCGTGACATGGGGCGCAAGCCCCTGGCAGACCACCTCAACTTCGGGGAGCTCAGGCATGCGGAGGTGAGTCCCTTAGATATCCGGCTTAAACTTTTTCACCACCTTGGGGATGAAAAAGGAGCCGACAAAGAGAACCAGGGAGAGAAGCGTCTTCCAGTCCACCAGAAGCATCCAATCGCCGCTCTTCCAGACCTGGCCCAGACTGGCGGCAAAAAAGGTCAGGACAAAACCACCGGCAATGATGCCGAACAGGGTGCCGAAAAAGTATTCCTTAAAGGTGACCTTGGTCAGCCCCATGCCGAAGTTGAGCGGAGTGAAGGGAAAAAAGACCAGACGCAGATAGAGCACCGTGGCAAAACCGTTGGCCGCGATCTTCTCATCATACTTTTTCAGCTTGTCGCCTATGAGCGAGGAGGCAAAGTCCTGCCCCAGATAGCGTCCGATATAAAAGGCGATGGAGGCCCCGAGCATGGCGCCGATCTCATTATACAAAAAACCGTAAAAGGTGCCGAACAACAACGCTCCGAGGCCGGTAAAAAGGGTAGCGGGCAGAAAGAAACAGATACCCGTGGCATAGATCAGGATAAAAACAACCGGCCCCCAGGGGCCGAAGGAGGTCACCATCTTTTCAAGATTGGCCGGGGTGATCCACTCCTTTATCGGGGTATAACGGAAGAGTGCGATGGCCCCCAAAAGAAAGAGGATAAAAACAACCGCCTTGCCAACACCTTTTTTGCCTGCCTTTTCTGCCATAAAATGCTCCGTTCGCTCTCAGCTTTCGACCTTCTGACCGCTCTCTTTGTTCCACAAGGGACATTGTACACGAATGCACTGCTTGTTGTCCTGAAACTGCCCACAGGCAAAATCCGCTCCGGCCAAGAGGCTTAAGGGTAAAAGCTCCCGGGAGATTTTTACCGCCTCCTTGAGTGCGGTCACGGTCTCCCGTTGGCAGCAGCGGTCGCCCTTGGTTTGGGCAATGGCGGCAAGCACCCGTGAGGTGATCTCCTGAACCTGCTGCCTGGGCGCAGGGGTCAAAGGAGTGGCCTCAAGCAACACGGAAAAGGCGATACCCACCCCGGCCGCAGCGCCGCAGTTGCCCCAGAAGCCGCAGACCCCGCCCGGTACCTTGCTGCCGCGTTCTATACCGGTGAGGATGGACTCCTTGCTGATCATGCCGCCGCGGTTGCGATAGCTTGCCAGGATAATACCGGGCACCATGGCATGGTGCTCCGGGCCGTGCATGGGGATAGCCGGATGCTGCCGGACTTTATCGAGCAGGATAAGCATGTCCTGCTCCCTGGTCTCGGTACAGATCACCTTGATGGTGGAGAGCCCATCCTGCTGGTGGCAATCATCGCAGATAAAATGCCCTTCAGCGCAAACCGCATTGGTCCTGCAGGTACCGCCGCAGTAATAGCAGGCATGCTCCTCATGGTGCTTGAGATAGGTGATTTCCCCGCCGCAGACCATGCAGCCGGAAGGATGCTTGCCGTTTTCCACGGGCGCGGGAGACAGCCCCGGCTGGACCAGGTTCAGCTGGGGCGGCAGGCGGACGATGTTATTCGATTTTTCGGCAGATTCATCGGAACAACCGCAGCACCCCGTAAGCGGGTCAGGGGGCTGGATGCTGTTGAGCGGGATCACCTTATCAACGGGCTGTGGTGCACAGCAGCTGTTTTCCATGGCCAGGTTGGTCACCGCCCCCGTATCATCCAAGAGAAAAATGGAGTCATCCAGGCTCTTGGCCTCAGAGAGCAAGATCTTTGCCCGCTTGCCCTTGAGGAGCATGGCCCCGGATTCGGTATGGATCGCGGCAAAGGGGCCACGGTAGATGACCTCCACCTCGCGCTCTGCCTCGGGCTTATAGACGGAGAAGGTCAGGGAGTAAAACTCGGTTTCATCCTCCTGCCGATAGGGAAATCTTTTGACCAATCGCGCCCCGGTAAAACCGGTGGCGCGCAGCATGGCCATGAGATCCTCCTGCATCAGGGCGCCCCCTAGGCATTCGCCGCGGAATTGCTCATTGTTTTTGATGGTCACAGGGATGGGCAGGTCGGTGACAATATCAGAGACCACCATGCGCCCGCCGGGCTTAAGGATGCGAAAAACCTCGGCAAAGACTTGACGCTTGTCCGGACTGAGGTTGATCACGCAGTTGGAGATGACCACATCCACAGAGTCATCGGCCAAGGGGATCTCCTCAAGAAAACCCTTTTTAAACTCCACATTGTCGTAACCGAGTTTGGTTGCCACATCCTCTTTGGAAGAACGGGCCAGATTGAGCATCTCATCGGTCATATCAATGCCGTAGACCTTGCCTTCACTTCCCACCTCGGCCGCGGCCATGAAGCACTCCACGCCGCTGCCGCTGCCCAGGTCAACCAAAGTCTCGCCGGGTTTGGGCTCGGCGTCCTTGACCGGGCTGCCGCAACCGTAGGATTTTTTTCGCGACTCCTCGGGGATAAAGGTGGCATCTGCCTGGCCCGCGGCAAAGGGGTTGACGATATCCTCGTTGGCCTGCATTGCGGCCGCGGCATAAAAATCCCGCACCGAGCTGTGGCCCAGGTCATCGGCCAGTGAGATGACACAGTTGCAATGGGTCAGACAGACCTCCTGACCGCCGTCCGGGCAATCGTAGCGCACATCGCCCATCTTCAGCTGGATATCCGTTGCCGAACGCTCTTCGTATTTCTCGGCCTGGGTGGTGATCAACCAGAGGCTGAGCCCGTTATAGAGTTCCACATAGGGATCATGGCCGACAAACTCCCCGCCCGCCAGAAAGCTGTGGTCCACATCCCCGCCACCCACCAGGTATTTCAGGGGATTTTGCCGGTAGTTCTCGCTGGCCAAGAGCGTAGCCTCTCGAATTTCGCTAAGCACCTTGCTTTTCCGCCAGACAGCATCAAGCCCTTGGCTCAATGGCCCGCAGTTAAGTTCCTCCACCGCCACCAGGGCAGGTGAGGGATAAATATTGCCGTCCGGCCCCACGGCCAAGGATTCCCAAGCTGTGTTGGAAAGATCATAACGGGTGCCCGGCGTGCTGAAAACCTGGCTGCGCATGGTCTCCACGTTATCTATGGCTACGCCGGAAAGTTCGGCCTGTTCCTGGGCCCGGATCAATTCGGGCAGGATCTCTTGCGGGGCGACAAACTGCTCCCTGTTGCCCTTGCCCCGGACAAAATGCCAGAGCAGGTGGATATTCTTCACCCCATGCTCCCCAGCCAGGGCAACGATCTCGGCAAGCTCATGGACGTTGGCCCGGCTTACGGCCACGGAAAGGGTGGCACTGAATCCGGCATCCTGCAGGATTTCCAGGTTATGGAGGAGCTTCTTGAAGGTCCCGCTGCCGCGCAATGACTCATGGCTTTTTTCCAAACCGTCGAGACTGATCTGCAGATGCAGCCGCTCCTTGGGCAGGTTCTTGATCGCGTCAAGGTTTTCCTCGATGAGCATACCGTTGGTCAGCACCACGGCATGGGCGCTGGGGGTAGCCAAAAGATCCGCTAAAACGGAAGAAAACCCAGGATAGACAAAAGGCTCGCCGCCGGTGAAGTAAAAAAGGGTGCAACCCAAGTCCAAGGCTTGGGCAATTCCGCTATCCAGTTGCTCCTTAGAAAGAGTTTCCTGTTCAGCCGGTGAGGCCCCAAACAGGCAATGCTTGCACGCCAGATTGCAGTTGTTGGTCAGGTGAAACCACGTTTCTTTGAGCCGACCGAGCTGCAAGGTCTTGCCCCGCCCCTTATATGCCGGGGCCGGGGTGGTCGCAAGTTGCGAGGTGAGCCGTGAGCCCAGCAACAACCTCTCGGCCAGACTCTCCTGGCCCTGCTCGCAAATCGCGGATTCGGCACTGCCCAGCCTGAGAACCGATTGCAGGTAGTGATCCGCCTCCCTGTTGGGCACAAACCAATCCGGCTTTTCCGGCTGCACATAAACCGGCCTGCCCTGATACTCCAAACGCTGCCACTCGTCTAACATAGAAATCCTTCGCCGTGTGATTAAGCCACACCGCTCCTTCGGTCAAAATTGCCGACACTACTCAAAAAGATGATAGAAAAAACGGATTTTTATTGAGAAAAACAATGTGTTATCTCTTTTGGTAAAATTTATCGATTAAGCATAATGCGCTTGGCTGCACTTGGCAAGCAGACGTATTTTTTTCCACCACCTGCGATAATAATTCAGCAAAACAGAAGCGGTGTGACTTGATCACACGGCGAGGGAACTCTGCCTTGAGAAACGCCTGCATAAAAATGAAGATTCATGTATAACCTACTGTATCCTATGCAAAAAAATGAGGATCAGCATGGCCGACTCCCAGCGCTTGGCGCTACGCAAACATATACTTGCCCAACGCGATCAGCTCTCTTTAGAAGAGCAACAGGTAAAAAGCCGGGCCATTCATGAACGCCTCTGGGCGCTTGCCCCCTTTTGCAAGAGCAAGTCCATCCTCGCCTATGTCAACTTCCGCAGCGAGGTGGAAACCCTCTCTATCATCAAGCGCTGCCTTGCCCAAGGGATGCAGGTGGCCGTGCCGCTGACCTTGGTTGCCGAAAAAAAACTGGTTGCCTATCTCATCACAAACCCGGAAAATGATCTCATTCCCGGTTACTGCGATATCCCGGAGCCTGACCCGAAACGGCTTGTCGAGCTTGCGCCTGATACAATCGATACCGTACTGGTACCAGGCAGTGTATTTGATCCCCACGGCGGAAGATTAGGGTATGGAGGCGGCTACTATGACCGTTTTTTGTCTGGCAAGGCCCCCCAGGCCCTGCGCATCGCCCTCTGCTATGAGATGCAAATCGTAGACAATGTGCCCGTTGAAGCGCATGATGAAGCAATCCATTATCTGGTTACAGAAGGTCGAACCATCCATATTGGGGGAGAAGTCCAATGACGAGAAAAACCGCCATTCTCAAAGACAGTCTCTTTTTAGAGCATGAACCAGGGTACAATCATGTAGAATGCCCGGATCGCCTGGCCGTTATCTATAATGAATTGGCAAAGGAAGAGATCGCGCAAAAATTCCTCTTTCCGGGCTTTCGCGCGGCCACCCAGGAGGAACTGGCCCTCAATCATACCGAAGCCCATGTGAAAAGGGTCGCAGCCACGGCAGGGAGCCCGTTTGAGGTTCTTGACCCGGACACCCATACCTCGGCCAAATCATACGATGCCGCCTGCCTGGCCGCAGGCGCGGTGATAAGCGGCCTGGAACTGGTAGCCAGCGGTGAGGCGGATAACGTAGCGGCCCTGGTCCGCCCGCCCGGGCATCATGCAGAGGCGGATCACACCAGCGGCTTTTGCCTGTTTAACAACATTGCCGTGGGCGCCCATTACGGCCTGAAAAATCTTGGAATGGAGCGGATCTTTATCATGGACTGGGATCTGCACCACGGCAACGGCACCCAGCACTCTTTTTATGATACCGACCAGGTGCTCTACTCCTCCACCCATCAGTATCCTTACTTTCCCGGTAGCGGCGGCCTGGAAGAAACCGGCTCGGGTGCGGGCGAAGGATACACCGTCAACGTGCCCCTGACCGGCGGCCAGAACGACGAGGCCTTTGCCAGGATATTCAACGAACTCCTTGTCCCGGTCGCCCGGCAGTACAAGCCGGACTGCATCATGGTCTCGGCCGGTTATGATACCTATGTCGCCGATCCGCTCGGCACCATGGCCGTCACAGCGGAAGGCTATAGTTATATGACCAAGGTCCTGGTGGAGCTGGCCGAGGAACTCTGCGGCGGCAAGCTGGTCCTGGTCCTTGAGGGGGGATACAACTTTCAAGGCCTCAAAGACGGCATGCTCGCCACCCTGCACGAAATGGCCGGCATCGAGACCCTTTCACCCGATACACTGAAACGGCTCAGAGAGACGGAGTTCCCTGTCCCACCTTTGGAGCAGGCTAAGGCAACGACAAAAAAATTCTGGACATTTTAAGGAAAACTGGCTGTTATATTTATGGGGATGGGGCCGAAAAAGCCCCTTTTTTTAGGTGCAAGATAAAGAACAGACTGGCTCTTGGCCAAACAACGAGATTACAACAGGTTATGGCATCAAAAATTCTCATAGCAGACGATGACACTCTGGTCCGGGAAGCGGTCCAGAAAATCCTCACCATGTTCGGCCACGACGTAGTTTCCTGCGCCAGCGGCGAGGAGGCCGTTGAAGAGCTGAAACCCGATTTCGACCTTATTATCCTTGATATCAACATGCCTGGTCTTGACGGCTTTGAGACCCTCAAGCTCATTAACGAGCGCGATTACGGTATCCCGGTTATCTTCCTGACCGGTGCCGGCTCCATGGAATACGCAGTAAAGGCCATCAACCTCGGAGCCTACGACTTCATTCCCAAGCCCATTGAAGACCTTGATATATTCAATATCAAAATCAAGCGGGCCATTGAGAAGCGAATGTACGTGATCCAGGAAAAGGCCTATAAGGAAAACCTGGAGGTCGAGGTCCAAAACAAGACCAAAGAGCTGGCCGAAAAAAATGTGCTGCTTGAGGAGTACAGCCACACCCTTGAAGTCTCCGCCTTAAACACTATGCTCACCCTGCAGACCGCGCTTGAAGAAAAGGATCAATACACCGCGGGCCATACCTCCAGGGTAACCCTCTACGCCGTTGAGATCGGCCAGGCCATGCAATTGCCCCAGGAGGATATCACTATCCTGGAAAAGGCCTGTAAGGTACATGATATCGGCAAACTGGTTATCGATGCCAGCTACATCAGAAAACCCGGACCGCTGACCGACGAGGAATGGGTCCTGATGAAAAAACATCCGGAAATCGGGGCCAACATCATCAAGCCTTTGGCCTTTATGCAGCAGGAGATGTTCATTGTCCGCCATCACCACGAACGTATCGACGGCAAGGGATATCCGGATGGCTTGGGCGGCGATGAGCTTGATGTGTTGACCAAGATCATCACCGTGGCAGACAGCTACGATGCCATGACCTCCAAGCGTAGCTACAAACAGAATATGGAAATGTCAGCCGCCATTGAAGAGTTAAACCGTTGTGCCGGCTCCCAGTTTGACAAGGAAGTGGTTGATATATTCGTCGATGTGCTGCAAAAGTCCAATTCCTGATTTTTCCGGCCTACCCAACTACACTAAATCCCTGTTTTACGCACTGCTGTCTTCTTTGCCTAAAATCCTTGTATCCCCCTGTCTTAACGCAGGAAGCCATTGACTTGGCCTGGCGAATGCGGTAAGAGTCGTGACATGAAAATTACACCTGAACAAGTAACATATGTAGCCAATTTGGCCCGACTGGAACTGAGCCCGGACGAGGTGGAATCCATCACCACCCAGCTTGACAGTATTTTAAGCTATGTGGACAAGCTCGAAGAGCTTGACACCACGGGAGTGGAACCGACTACCCACGCGGTTGCCCTTGCCAATGCCTTTAGGGAAGATGTGGCCCAGCCTTCGCTGCCCCAGGAAGAGGCCCTTGCCAACGGCCCGGATGCCAACGGCCAGGCATTTGTCGTACCCAGAGTTATCTAGGCGCTTTTGGTTACATCCAAGCCTCTGTCATCTCTGTAGGAGCCCCTTCAGGGGCGATCTGAAACACCTGTATCGCCCCTGAAGGGGCTTCTACAGCAACCAAGGCAGCCGAAACGACATCACGAGATAAATACTATGGAACTTCAAGAGCTTACCATACACGAACTACGGGATAAACTCGCCAGCGGCGAGACCACCTCGGTTGAGATAACCAGGAACGTGTTTACCCGTATCGATGCGGTTGAAGACAAGGTTACCGCCTTTATCACCCAAGATCGCGATGGCGCATTGGCCCAGGCCGAAGCGGCCGACGCCAAGCGGAAAGAGGGCGAGGTCGGCCCCCTTTGCGGTATCCCCCTGGCCATCAAGGACGTACTCTGCACCAAAGGGGTACGAACCACGGCCGGCTCCAAGATCCTTGAGCCTTTTGTTCCGCCCTACGATGCCACGGTTGTTGAAAAGCTGAAAAACGCCGGCGCCGTCCTTTTGGGCAAGGTGACCATGGATGAATTTGCCATGGGTTCCTCCAATGAAAACAGCCCCTATGCGATACCGAAAAACCCCTGGAACCTTGAGCATATCTGCGGCGGCTCCAGTGGCGGCTCTGCTGCCGCAGTGGCGGCGGACGAGTGTATCGCTTCGCTGGGTTCGGACACTGGCGGCTCCATCCGCCAGCCCGCCTCCCACTGCGGGGTGGTCGGACTCAAGCCCACCTATGGCCGGGTTTCCCGTTACGGTTTGCTGGCCTATGCCTCTTCTCTGGATCAAATCGGTCCCATTACCAAGGATGTTGAAGATGCCGCCCTGATGATGAACGTAATCAGCGGCTATGACCAGCGCGATTCCACCTCGGTAGACAGGGAGGTGCCGGATTACACCAAGGCGCTCTCCACAGACCTTGCCGGAATGACCGTGGGTATCCCCAAGGAATACTTTGGTGAGGGCCTGGAGCCGGAGGTGAAAGAGGCCGTGGACAACGGTATTGCCAAGCTCGAAGCAGCAGGGGCCAAAACCGTTGAAATCTCCCTGCCCCACACCGAATACTGTGTGGCGGCCTATTACATCATTGCCCCGGCCGAAGCCAGCTCCAACCTGGCCCGCTACGACGGGGTCAAATACGGCTACCGCGACCAGGATCAGGACAGCCTCATGGAGATGTACCGCCATACCCGTTCCCAGGGGTTCGGCGATGAGGTAAAGCGCAGAATCATCATCGGCACCTATGCCCTTTCCTCCGGCTACTACGATGCCTATTACAAGAAGGCCTCCCAGGTACGCACCCTGATCGTGGATGACTTCCAAAAGGCTTTCAGCCAATGCGATGTTCTGGTCTCGCCCGTTACTCCTGCCCCGGCTTGGAAGATCGGCGAGAAGATCGATGACCCCTTAAGCATGTACCTTTCCGACATCCTCACCATATCGAGCAATCTTGCCGGGCTGCCAGGCATGTCGGTTCCCTGCGGCATAAGCACAGGCGGCCTGCCTATCGGCATCCAGATCCAGGCGGCCCATTTTAACGAGGAAAAAATCCTGCAGGCGGGTTTTGCCCTGGAATCGCAACTCGATCTCAGGAATAAAAAGCCGGGATTATAAAAAATTTTTAGCCACGAAATCCACGAAAGGACACAAAAAATAGAGTAAAGATTTTTCTTCTCTCCTGTAGGAGCCGCTTCAGCGGCGAAATTATCCCACGCGACTCAAGTCGCTCCGACAGTGCTATAAAGAAGGAAAATTAAAAATATTTCGTGTTTTTTCGTGGGTTTCGTGGCCTCTTTTTTATGAGGAATTCCATGAAGCTACACGTCAGCGACAACATCAAAAACTTGATCCCCTATCCTCCGGGAAAACCGCTGGAAGAACTGGAGCGGGAGTATGGGATTACAGGCTCCATCAAGCTTGCCTCCAATGAAAATAACCTCGGCCCCTCACCCAAAGCGGTGGCCGCTATCCAGGACTCTCTGACCAACCTGCACCGCTACCCGGACGGCAGCTGCTATTATCTGGCCGAGGCCCTAGCCAAAAAAATCGGGGTCAAACCTGAAGAGCTTGTCTTTGGCAACGGCTCAAACGAGATCATCCAGCTCTTGATCAGCTCCTTTCTCGCGCCCGGCGAAGAGGTGGTCACCAGCCACCCTACCTTTTTGGTCTACCAGAAGGTGGTCCAGGCCCAGGGCGGCATCAACAAGGTGGTGCCCCTCAAGGGTATGCAGCACGACCTGGACGGGCTTTTGGCCGAGATCACGGACAAGACCCGGCTTATCTTCCTGGATAACCCCAACAACCCTTGCGGCACGGTCTTTGACAAAGAGGCCTTTCTCGTCTTTTTGGATAAGGTGCCGGAGAGCGTTATTGTGGTGCTGGACGAGGCCTATGTAGATTTTGTCGAGGACGGACTGCGCCTTGACGCCCGTGAATTTATCAACCTGCCCACTCCCGTGGTGGCCATGCGCACCTTTTCCAAGGCATATGGCTTAGCGGGACTGCGGGTGGGCTACGGTCTGATGCGACCGGAAATTGCCGATTACCTGCACCGGGTACGCCAGCCCTTTAATGTGAACAGCACCGCCCAGATCGGCGCCCTGGCAGCCCTTGAAGATGATGAACATTATCAAAAGACCCTGACGCTTACCAAGGAAGGGATCGCCTTTCTCTCCACTGAGGTGGAAAAGCTTGGCTGCAAAGCCTTTGCCTCCCAGACAAACTTTTTTCTGATCGACATCAAAACAGACGGCAAGGAGTTGTATGAGCAGATGCTGAGAAAAGGGGTCATCGTCCGGCCCATGAATGCATACGGCTTTCCGAGTTATATCCGTATCACCATCGGCCTGCCCGAGGAGAATGAGCGTTTTCTCAAAGCGTTAAAAGAGTGTCTTAACGAGTTGAAATAATAAAAAGAGCACATCATGACCACCCCCAAAGCAATCGTCACCATCGACGGCCCTTCCGGCTCCGGCAAGAGCACCATCAGCCGCATGATGGCGGCCACCCTCCATTTCACCTATCTCGATACCGGCGCCATGTACCGGGCCGTTGGCCTTGAGGTGCAGCGCAAGGGGGTCGAGCTTGATGACGCGGAGGCCCTCACGGCCTGCCTTGAGGGGATCGAACTGGAGCTGCTGCCAAACGGTGATGACGACGTACGGGTCATTCTCAATGGCGAAGATGTCTCCGCCACCATCCGCACGGCAAAAATGGGTCTGGTAGCGTCCAAGGTTTCGGCCAACCCCCTGGTCCGCAAAAAACTCACCGCCCTGCAGCAAGAATTAGGTGAAAAGGGCGGCATCGTGGCCGAGGGCAGGGATATGGGCACCGTGGTCTTTCCTGAAGCACCCCACAAATTCTTCCTGGACGCCAGCCCCGAGATACGGGCCCGGCGCCGCTTTGATCAGTTGCAGGAACGCGGCCAAGGGGTTGATTACCAGGAAATTCTGGACCAGATTATTAAACGCGACTATGATGACAGTAGGCGGGCTTTGGCCCCGCTCAAACCTGCTGAAGATGCGGTGATCGTCGACTCCTCCACCATGAACCCGGAAGCGGTGATCGCCTTTATGCTGCAAAGCATGAACCATGATGAAGGGTGTGAGTAAGGAGAGAACCATGAGCGAAGACGAAGCAAGATCCTTAAAGCGCAGACACCTCGTCTACTACCTTGAAGTCTATGACGATGAGGCCAATGAACTGCTGGGCCACCTCGTGGATCTGACCACCGAAGGCCTCAAGCTGGTGAGCAAGCAACGCATACCGACCAATCGCATCTACAAGTTAAGAATGATGCTGCCCGAAGGCTACTTTTCCGAAAAGGATATCTACTTTGAGGCAAAGAGCATGTGGAGTTCCAACGATGTGAACCCGGATTTTTACGACACCGGCTTTTCAGCCGCCAACATCGAATCGCGGAGCCAGGAGATCATCCTCGAGCTGGTCGGCCAGCTCAGTTTTAACGATTAATTAACACAACGGGCCCTGTTTTCTGCAGGGCCATATTTTTCGTTTTTATCATAGGATTAACCGATGAAACAAATAGTTGATTGCCGGGGTATGGTTTGTCCGGAACCCGTCATCAAAACCAAGGATGCCCTGGAATCCATAGAAGAGGGTATCATTGAGGTAGTAGTCGACAATGACGCCTCAAAGAGCAATGTCGAGCGTTTTGCCGCAAGCCAAGGCTGCAATGTAGCCGTTCATTCAGCGGACAACACCCATACCCTGACCATCAGCAAAGGGGAGGGGGCCACTGCCAGCCCCGGCGCAAAACCGGCGGAGCAATACACCTGCGATCTTCCCGACGGCGGCCTTATTTATGTGATCCCGGCAGACACCATGGGTCGGGGCGACGACAACCTCGGGAGCGTCTTGATGCGTGCTTTTATCAAAAGCATCATGCATATGGCTCCACAGCCGAGCAAAATCTTTTTCTATAACAGCGGGGTGACAATTACCGCCACAGAATCCGACTTGATCGCCCCCCTCCAAGAACTTGAAAAACAGGGGGTGGAGATATACTCCTGCGGTACCTGTCTGGATTTTTTCAACCTGACGGACAATCTACTGGTCGGCTCCCCCACCAATATGTATGAGATTATGGATGCCATGACCCAGGCAAAGAAGGTGGTCAGTCCTTACTGAAAACCGCGACACAGAACAAAACTTATTTTTCCATGCACGAAAATCCTGCCATATATCTTGATAATGCCGCCACCTCCTTTCCCAAACCGGTTGAGGTGGCCGATGCCATGGACCGTCTCCTGCGGGAGAGCGCCCTGAGCCCGGGCCGGGCAGCCCATGCATATTCCCTCGCTGCCAGCCGCATTATCTTTGAAACACGCGAGGCGCTAGCCCGCCTCTTTTCCTGCCCCGATTCCAGCCGGGTGGCCTTTACCGCCAATGTAACGGAATCGCTCAACCTCGGCATGTTCGGTCTTATCAAGGCAGGAGACCATGTGATCACAACCGGCATGGAGCACAACTCGGTGATGCGCCCCTTGCGCCACCTTGAGTCTACCCTCGGGATCCAAATCTCCATCCTGCCCACCTCGAACAGCGGGGAGATCGAGCCGGGGGATATCCCGGTTCTGATGCAGAAAAACACCCGTCTTATCGTGATAAACCATGTTTCCAATGTAACCGGCTCCGTGGTGGATCTTGCCGCTATAGGCCAAGCTAAGGAAAATGCCATTTTTATGGTGGACGCGGCCCAATCGGCTGGCATCTTCCCCATCGATATTGAGGCGATGGGAATCGATTTTCTCGCCTTTACCGGGCATAAGGCCCTATTCGGCCCCACAGGAACCGGCGGTTTTATTACCAGTCCGGGACTCGCCTTAGCTCCCCTCAAGCTGGGCGGCACAGGGAGCAACTCCGAGCATGAAGAGCAGCCGCAGCTGGCCCCGGACTGTTACGAGTCCGGCACCCCGAACACCTTAGGTATCGCCGGGCTGCAGGCAGGACTCTCCTTTATCGAAAAAACCGGCCTAGACGCCATACGAGCCCACGAGCTCAATTTGACAAACAGGCTGCTTGACGGCTTGGGCCATATTAAGGGCGTAACCGTTCACGGGCCTGGGACGGGTACGGAGCGCGGCTCCGCGGTTTCCATTACCATGGAGGGCAGGTCTGTTTCCGATATCGCCTTTATCCTGGACCGGCAATACAACATCATGACCCGGGCCGGGCTCCACTGTGCTCCGGCAGCGCACCGAACTATCAACACCTTTCCCGAAGGGACTTTGCGCTTTTCAAGCGGCTATTTCAACAGCGAAGATGATATAACCCGTTGCCTCACCGCTCTGGAGAGCATCGCCCTTTCCTAACCGATCTTTTCGCATTTTCCTTGACCAGCCTTTACCCTGGCTCCCATAATGAAAGCGAGGGTGCTTCTGACAGATCTTTTTTCCACAAAAACAGAGAGATACTCACTTTAGGAGAAGACTATGCCGGGCAAACGATCCTCCATGCTTTTGAGTTGGAATTTTTTTCTTCCCTTTCTGCTTCTCGTTGCTATCTCAGCCGGCTTTGTCCAGGCAGAGGAAGCCATGCCGACCGGAGAGCAGTTCAGTGATCCGCAAGAGCTGCGCAAGATGCCCGAAGGCTGGCGCCAGCAGGCGGTGCAATATGTGCCGGAACTGCGCAAGGCGGACCTGGTGGTCAACCTTGACCAGAGTGTATTCCCGAGTTTTCAGACGGTGGTCAATGAGTTTGCCAAGAAAAACAAACTCAAGCTCGTGCTCAACTCAGGCACCTGCGGCATCACCAACCGTGTGTTTTTGCATAAACAGGTGGATGTGGGCTCCTACTGCTGCCCGCCCGGCAAAGATGACCGCATGCCCGGGGTTGTCTTTCATACCCTGGCCTTGGCCCCCATTGCTTTAATCGTTCACCCGGACAACCCCATCGAAAATATCAGTTTTGCCGAAGCGCAAAAACTCTTTGCCGGAGATATCAGACGTTGGTCCGAGGTTCAGGATAAAGGCGGGCGCAAGTACATCAAGCCGGTTCAGCCGGTCAGTTTTATCCACTGCAAAAAACGGCCGGGCCACTGGCGACTGCTCCTGGACAACGATGAACTCTTTTCCCCGCGCACCATCAATGTCACCTCCATACCGGACATGGTCTACACCATTGCCAGCAATAACAAGGCCATCGGCCACGAGGTGAGTTGGTTGGCGCTCAAACGCTACCGCAAAGAAAAAGGGCAGGTAAAACCCCTGAAGATAGATGGCCTCGACCCTCTCAACCTGCAAAATTTGGCCCAGGGCAAATACCCCTTGTATCGGACCTACACCCTTGCAAGCTGGGGCGATCCGCACACTGCAAATCCCTTGGCGGGCCGGCTTATTCACCACCTTATCACCTATGCGGAAAAGCATGCTCAAGAATTACAGCTGGTTCCCCCCTCGCAACTGAAGGGCGCGGGCTGGCAGTTTCAGGGCGCTGAGGTTGTAGGCATGCCAAAGAAGAAATAAGCGGCCGAAACCTGATGACGCGAGGAAAAAAAATCCGCATAAGCCTGACCGGAAAAATGCTCCTGGTGATTGTTGTGCTCGGCTGTGTTGTTCTGGCCGGCAGCGATCAGTTGCTGATCCGCCAGGTCAAGGCCAGCTTTCAGCAACAGATCAGCCAAAAGGTCCAGGAGCAGGTGACCGAAGGGCGGCTGCGCTTTGACAGCTTTGTGAAAACGCATTTTCAGCTGGCCCGGGTCATAGTATCCCAGCATCGCTTTGTCGATCACCTCGACACCCTTGCGGACCAACCAGCAGAGCAAGCCCCGCGCATTCATATTCGCCCGCCAAACTGGTTTCCCCGCCGCGGCGTCATGCGGGCTTTGGCCCAGGCCGGTTATTACATACTGTTGGATGGTAATGGAAGAGTGCGTGAGGTATACGAAAGCGAGGCCACAAGCGCACCTGCCGATCTCCTGCACCCGGAAAAACAACTCATCAACGCTAGCCATAATGAAAATTTCATGACCTCCATTGGCGGCATCCCCTTCCTCGTCTCGTCAAGCAGCGTGTATGGAGCGAAGAAAAGGCTCCGGGCCACCCTTATGCTTGCCACGCCCATGGACGATGCCATGCTCGTGACCCTGCAACCCCCCTATGCCACAAACCAGATCGTGGCCCTGGCCACCGGCTTTGACCCGCTTATTCTGACCAGCAGCGATCTTGAGTTGGTGCCAAAGGGAGAACGCCTGGAGGAGCTGAAAAATAACTTTCTGCTCATCGGCGAAAAGGTCTTTAATTATGAGTACGCCGACCTGCTGGTCAGCTATAACCACCTGATGCCTCGCGAAGAAATTGACCGCTTGGCCCACCCGGTTATCCTGCGTACCCGCCTGCAAATACTGATCATTTCCCTGGTTTTTATAGCAAGCTTTGCCTTTGTCATGACCTGGGTCACCAGGAGAATACAGCGCCAGACGCAAGAGATGGTGGATTTTTCCAGCAGTGCTCTGGGCAAAAAACCCGAGGCATTGGCCCATGGGGATCAGCTCGATATGCTGGAGCAGCAATTTCGCCTGCTCAGCGAGGAGGTTTTGGCTGCCAACCGCGAGCAGGCCGCGCTCATGCAAACCATCCTGCAGGCCATCCCCGCCCCCATCTACTTTATTGATGAAGGGGGGAAATACCTGGGCTGCAACCAGGCCTTTTGCGATTTTATAGGCCTAGCTCAAGAGAACTTTATCGGCAAAAAAGCCGCCGATTTTCTTGATTCGAAGATGCAGCTCGCCTTTCACCAGGAAGATGAAGACCTCCTGCAACGCGGTAGTTCTGGAATCTTCAGCAAGAAGCTGACGGATCATGCCGGGAGGAGTCATGATTTTATCGTGCACAAGGCGATATTTCATAAAGCGGATAGCAGTAAGGCAGGCCTGATCAGCGTTTTGGTCAATGTTACCGATCTCAAGTCCACCTCCGAACAGCTGGCCCAGGCCCACGCCTTTTTGGAAAGCCTGCTGGACTCCATTCCCGATCTCATCTTTTACAAAGACAAGGACAGCGTTTACTTGGGGGGGAATAAATCCTTTTCCAAGTTAATCGACAGAGAGGTAGAGGATATCATCGGCCTGAGCGATCTCGACCTTTTCCCCCGTGAAATAGCGGAATTTTTCAGAGAAAAAGACCGACAGATGCTCTCCTCCGGCGCTGCGCGCCGCAACGAGGAGTGGGTGACCTATCCGGATGGAAGCAAGATCTTGTTGGACACCCTGAAAACCCCCTACTATGGACCGGACGGCACCATTCTCGGCCTGATCGGCATCAGCCGTGATATCACAGAAAAGAAAAAGGCGGAGGGGGAAAAGGGCAGGCTGATGAACCAGCTCAGGCAGGCGCAGAAGATGGAGGCCATCGGCACCCTGGCCGGAGGAATTGCCCATGATTTCAACAATATACTCACTTCAATTATCGGCTATGCCACCCTGGTTCAGTATGACCTGCCCATGAATAGCCAAAGTGCAACCAGGCTCGCCGAGGTGATCAAGGCCGGAGACCGGGCCAAGGACCTGGTCAACCAGATCCTCACCTTCAGCCGCCAGAGCGAGCAGGAGCAACAACCCGTTGAAATCAAACATATTGTCAAAGAGGCGATCAAGCTGCTCAGGGCCTCGATCCCCACCACCATTGAGATTAAAATGCTGGTGGACAACAACTGCGGGGTCGTGGTAGCCGACCCCACCCAGATCCATCAGGTAGTGATGAACCTCTGCACCAACGCTTATCACGCCATGAAGGAAAACGGCGGCATCCTGACCGTCTCCATGGAGCCCGTTGAGCTAGAAACAAGCGAGCTGGGCAGCGAGGCAAAGCTTCCGGCCGGACCATATGTCCGCCTGGAGGTGCAAGACACCGGCCATGGCATTCCGGAAGAGATCATAGAACGCATCTTTGACCCGTATTACACCACCAAGCCCAAAGGGGAAGGGACAGGAATGGGGCTGGCCGTGGTCCACGGTATCATCAAGAGCCATGGCGGTCATATTAAAGTCACCAGCGCAGCCGGGGTGGGCACCAGGTTCCAAATTTATCTGCCCCGGGTGGAGCACTCAGCCATTGACCGAGTCCAGCAAGCGGCCAGGCCCGATGCCACCCACGGTACCGAGCGCATCCTTTTAGTGGATGACGAGGAGCAAATCACCAGCCTGCTGAGCGAAATGCTGGAAGATTTGGGCTACCGGGTCACAGCCAAGACCAGCAGCAAGGAGGCCTTGCAATGCTTCACTGCCTCTCCCAACGACTTCGATCTGGTAGTAACCGACATGACCATGCCGGGGCTTACCGGCACGGAGCTGGCCCACGAGCTTCTTGCCGTGCGCAAGGACCTGCCCATTATTCTCTGCACCGGCTTCAGCGAGGTGGTTGACGAGCAGTCGGCCAAGGCCATGGGTATTAAGGAGTATATATTAAAGCCGGTTGTTATCACCGACCTGGCCGTGGTCATCAGAAAACTTTTTGACCAATAAAAAAATCATGCTATCTAATGACGTCATGGATGCACTCATACTTTCACCGGGAGATGCCCTCTTTATCGTCGATGTGCAGAATGACTTCCTTCCAGGCGGCAGCCTGGAGGTGCCAGATGGAGACCAGGTCATCCCACCGCTCAACCAGGCCCTCTTCCTCTTTGGCGAAGCAAACCTGCCTATCTTTGCCTCAAGAGATTGGCATCCGGCCGATCACTCCTCCTTTATCGAACAGGGCGGAACCTGGCCCCCCCATTGCGTGCAGCACACCCGTGGCGCCTCCTTTGCCAACAAACTTGATATCCCCTGCTCAATCCGCATCATTTCAAAGGCAACCTCGATCGAAGAAGATGCCTACTCTGCCTTTGACAAAACCAACCTGCATCTTGAGCTGCAAAGCTTGCGCATAGGTCGCCTGATTATCGGCGGCCTGGCCACGGATTATTGCATAAAGGCAACGGTGCTTGATGGATTGCGGCTCGGCTATGAGATTTTTGTACTCGAAGATGCAATCCGGGCGGTGAACGGTCACCCCGATGACGGAGACAAGGCCATTCTGGAGATGCAGGAGGCAGGGGCTCACTGTATCATTGCTAAACAATTGCAGCTCAACCCTCGATGAAAACAGCTATGAACCCAAACTCCCTCCTCTTAACCGACCTCTACCAGCTCACCATGCTCCAGGGTTATTTTCAGCAAGGCATGGAGCAAACAGCTGTCTTTGAATTTTTTGTCCGGGAACTGCCCAAGGAGCGTAACTTTCTCATGGCCGCAGGGCTTGAGCAGGTACTGGATTACCTGGAAAACCTGCATCTCACGGAAGAGGAGCTTGATTGGCTTTACAAGGATGGCCGGTTTGAAGACGACTTTTTACAGTTTTTAAAGGAGTTACGTTTTGGTGGCGATGTGCACGCCATGGCCGAGGGCACCATCTTTTTCCCTGATGAGCCCATTTGCCGCATCACCGCGCCCATCAGCCAGGCCCAGTTGGTGGAAACAAGGATCATTAACATTCTTCAATTTCAAACCATGATCTCCTCCAAGGCCGCCCGTATGCAGCTGGCCGCGCCGGACAAACTCATGGTGGATTTCGGCTTACGGCGCGCACACGGGGCAGAAGCCGGGCTCTTTGCCGCCCGGGCAAGTTACCTATCCGGCTTTACCGGCAGCTCCACGGTTTTGGCGGGCCAAGGCTATGGTCTGCCCGTATTCGGCACCATGGCCCATTCCTTTATCCAGGCCCACGAGAGCGAGGAGGAGGCCTTTTTCCATTTCGCCCTGGCCCAGCCCGATAATGTTGTGCTGCTCATCGACACCTATGACACGGAGCAGGCGGCACATAAGGTGGTCAAGCTGGCAGGCAGACTCAAGGAGCAGGGAATCACCATCCGGGCCGTTCGCCTGGACAGCGGCGACCTGATAGTCCATTCCCGCAAGGTACGCGCCATACTAGACCACGGTGCCCTTGCCGATGTAAAAATCTTCACCAGCGGCAACCTCGATGAGTATGAGCTGGCGAGATTTACCAAGGCCGCAGCACCCATTGACGGATTCGGCATCGGCACCAAGATGGTCACCTCGGCCGACCGTGCTTACCTGGATTGTGCCTATAAACTTGTGGAGTATGGCGGTATCCCGCGGAGAAAAAAATCAGAGGGGAAATCCACCTGGCCGGGCAGCAAGCAGGTCTATCGCCACTACGAAAAAAATGGCCGCTTGAGCCATGATATTTTGACCCTTGAAAGTGACAAGCAGAATGGCCTGCCCCTGATCAGGCAGGTCATGCAAGACGGCAAGCGGCTGGAAACAACAAGTCTTGATGAGGGGCGCGCCCGGGCAGGCAAGGAGCTGGCAGCATTACCGCAGACATTAACCCCTCTGACACAGGCCATTACGCCATACAGGGTTGAAGTCTCCGCTGCGGTGCGAGAATGTGCGGCCAAGGTAGACCGCCGCAACGCTTAGCGTCTGGCAAGCCAGATGAAATGCCTGGCCCCGCCATGGCGGCCCCGGGCCTTGATCTTGACCTCTTCCACCTGAAACCCGACCTGACGCAAACGCTTGCTAAAGGCCTGATCCGCACTGGCTGACCAGACGGCCAAAACTCCGCCTGGCCGAAGAGCGAGTAGCGCAGCC
>CAYLQA010000044.1:0-27464 GCA_964385695.1 uncultured Desulfobulbia bacterium
GGCAAAACACCATGGAAAGAGAACGAATGAACCGCATCACAATATCTCACCTAACATATCCAAGCCCGGCTCTGACCATCGTGCATGAAAAGCACCCAGAATGAACAACTATTCATTTGACGCAAAAACAGCCCTCTGATTTTTTTTCATTGCATACAATTTTTTCTCGACTTTTCCCAGAACCAAACGTAGAGCACCAAGAATGAACCACCATTCATTTGTTTTGTTTAGACAAGGCCAGCAATAAACCCATCACAATATAAAGTATGAACCAACTCCCTGGAAAAGCGGAAGCAAAATCCCATCAAAACTTTGAATGCAGCAATTATCCGACCTGATTCCATCGAGTAGGGGAGGTTGCCTTTCCCTTTTGCATATAACGGCAACCTCCCCGCCTCCCCCAAGTATAAAATCCAACGTTTTTCTAAGACTTTACCAAGCCATATACACTGTGATAATGTGAGGTGTGTCACGCGTGACGGTGCAGCTTTTTCTTAAACCCATATCCGGGGTTTATTGTGGATATCCAAAAGATCCTTGCATACGAAATCAAAAAGGAAATAGCAGATCGCTATTTTGGTTTCCGCAAGCTCATCGAGGAAGACAAGCTCGACTTTGCCCAAAAGGTAAAGCGGCAATCCTTTATCCTGGAAAAACGCATCAGCTTCGACCTCATCCGCATCTACGTACTGTTAAAAGATGACAGCCTGATCCACGAGTTCCTCAAGCTGACCGGCATTGAGGGCGATCTTTTTTATGACCCGCACCTGACCACCTCGCCCAACATCCGCGAGCGTGTCTTTGAAGGCCTGCACATCCACGGCATCACCCAAAACGGCCGCTTTAAGAACCTGTTTTTTGACTGCTACGAGCGACTGGGTGAACATGTGAATATGTATCGGGAGAAAATTGAAGAACTGCGAGAAGAGCAGGAGTTTATCAACGAAGAGATAGAGGCCTTCTACCAACAAAATGACCTCGGCACCATCATGGGATTTTTAAAAAAACTGGCCAGCACAGAGGCGCGCGGTGTTCTACAGGGCGGCATGGAATCAGGCATGACCGCTGATCTTGAAAAAAAACTACAGATAGAGCCGCAACTGCCCATCGAGCATTACCTACCCATCCTTCCCCCACTGCCGGAGATTCAAACAATCCGCTTTGAACTCCAACAGTTGGTCGACCACGCCCTGGATCTGCAGGATGATGAATTTATGGAAGACTTCATCGACCGCGCAGCTTGGGTGCTGCGCTAATTGTGATCAACGTGGAATAGAAAGGAAACTTCCAGGAAAACGGGACAAACCGGCTTATGATATGGGAACCGAAAAGATGGTGGAGGCGGCGGGAGTTGAACCCTCCGCTTAGCCCATTTAAAGGCCAGCGAGAAGTTGTTGGGAAAAAAGAGGGAAAACAAGGGGTAAAATATGGATAAAAAAAACTTACAAAGGCTGCTTGGCTGAAAGCATATAACCGATCAAGTTAGATGATTATTGAGGCTCTTGTGGCGGCTGTACCTCTTGTGGCGGCTGTTGATTGTCACTATGCTTGCGCCCGTAAATGAAAACAGAAACCAAACCAATCACTCCACCACCACCAATAATACCGCCTGGCCACTGCGCACCATTTACTGCGGTATACGCTCCAGCAGCAATAGCAGTGACACCTATTATTAATCCAAAAACTTGCCCCAGCCTCGCTTCGGCAAACATTTTGTTTTGGAAAGAAATATCCGCAGAAATAGCTTGTGTATCCATGCCGTGGCGATGGGATGCTTCTGTTTCCGCCATCGAGACAATTCTTTCAGCAAGACCAGGGGTTATCTGGTCATACTCAGAGAGAATAGACGGCGGTGGGATGGGCCCACTAAACCCTGCCGTGGCAACATGCTGGATGATTTTCGATGCCGAGGAATCTTGTTCTAGAGGGAGGGGTTGTGATTGAACAAGCTGCTGCTTACCTTGTGCACTCTGCTTCTTTTTGCTTTTTTTGCTCATAAATTATTACATTCAAGAGGTCATTACCTACCTGCCTGAAATCATTCTCAATTGCTTCATAGTCAGATGAGAATGGCTTATACAGCTTCTTTTTTCTTTTTGGGGTTTCAGGAAATACATTCATAATTGACCCTGCCCCCAATAGCATATTTTGAAAAAAAGACATAATAAGTTCCTCATTAAAAAAAAATCGGAACAATCTAGTGAAACTTAAGTAATTATCCCAAAAAAAGCCAATACCACAATCAAGCTATAAGCTCCTAATAAATTCTATTGATTTTGTCAAGCAATGTCAAATCTAGAACTTATGCCAGGTTTGCCCACCTAGCATTATGCAATGCCACAACTTACAAGAAACACCCATTGCCCTGGTAGGAGCGAATCGTAGCGAAGCGGAGAACGCACCGCACCAGGTTACAAGCCGAGCTTGCGGAGGCGCGTAGGGGAGAGGTAAGGTTTTCCATTGCGCAGCAAGGAATTTCCTTGCCGCTACCCTACGCTTATCAGCCATGCACGGCATCGATTTAACCTGCCTAACCTGCTTCGCTCGATTTCACAAAGTGGAGGCATGTTATGTTTGTGAGCGGGGAAAACATGGACTCCGCGAATCAATCAGAACAGGCCGGAACGGCATTCCAGCTTCGTACGGCTTTACCACGTGAGGCTCCACCGGTAGACCAGATTCCTGCGAGAGTGGCCAAGGCGGGAGGCCGCATGCCGGACGACTCTGGCCGCGTTGGGCAAGGATGGAGAGCCAGGCTTGAGCGGCATAATTTCCCCTGGGCTTGTTAAAGGCTCAAATCTCGGCAAGGACCATATTGGTGCCCACTCCTTCCCGCTTGGGGCTACTCGCCCTCGCGAGGAAATTTCAGAATAGTTCGTTCAATCGCACAAAGCTATTGAGTGATCTTCCCCTTCACTATCCTCTTGGCGTACGCTTAAAAAATTAATCCCAAGTTTTCTTTTTAGAGAAATCAAATCATAGGTACAGACCAATGAGCTCCATTTTTTTGTCAGCTCAAGGTTTTTTTCTCTTGAATTCGTATCACTGGATAAGTCAAAGGATGAGTCAACCCTTAGCCTTGCCACATAACTATTTTCTATAGTTTTAAAAATATCCACAAACTCTATATGCTCATTAGCACGAGAAAATTTAACAAATTCATTTCTGAGTATACTGAGTCTTCTATCTTTTTTTTCATTTGTTTTCTTACTTGTATCGAGGTTTCCTATAACTAAAAAAAGAAGAATTATTACCCCAAAAATACCGAGGCACCCTAAACGTTTTTTGGTTGCCCCCCCGCAGTTTGGGCATTTGTCAGCATTGGTTGAAATTTCCTTTCCGCAATCTTTACATGCCTTTAATCCCTTATTTTGTTCTTGTTCTCCCACCACCTGGGAGCTGATCCCCAATGGCCCGCAAGAAACCTCCTTTGTGATTGTTGCTGAGTTTCTGGTAATGACAATAGTGATGCTTTTTTTCTCGCTTGAGTTGGCGAGTTTTATAGCGGAGGTTAGATCTGTGTTTGATGTGATAGGGGTACCATTATAGCTTATAAGAAAGTCACCTTTTTCTAGGCCAGCCTTCTCTGCATTGCCCTGTTCTTTTGTGGCTGTAATTTGCAATCGGCGCATGTGGATTCTTTTTTTTGATTGATATTTTTTATATACACTATGGATAGCAAGTGGTTGTGCCACTTAACCATAATGGAATGGTTCTGTGGGTTAGGTAAACTAACTCAGGTGTTGTACCTTTCGTGGTTATCGTGGAACCAGTCGGTGTCGGGAATATTGTTACGGTCCTGGCCGTAGCGGTACTCTCAGCGGGTTGTGCGCCCGTAAGCCCTACATAGTAAACTTCTATGGTGCCTGTCTGGTTTGACGAATCAAGGACTGCTTGTACCTCTTGGCCGTTACCCAATAAGCCCACCCCCCGATAGCAAGCGCGCATTTGTTTGGCAATAATTTTAAATGCATCACCATAAGACGTATCGCTTTCCTGGGTAAAAACTCTTTTGTTCTCCTGACCGGGTGGCATTTTTACTGTAGCGCACCCACAAAAAATGACAGAAGTTGCAAGAAGCAACAGGGATACAAGGGGTAGTGTTTTAGGGTTTCTTGGTAATTGGTAAGTCATAAAGAAATTTCCTTTTTTTATGCTTCAAACGCCTATATAGCTAGCCAGTTCCCCTAAAAGATACAGTAACAACATTGTATTTCCAATACTGAAAAAATACGAGGCAGGAGGGTACGCGACATGGCAAGATGCCGGAGAACTCTAAATTGCGCTGGTACAATTTTCGGGGAGGGTTACACCTGCATCCCACTCGCCTATCAAAAAAGAGCTTGACACTAACGACAGAAGCAAACCATAGTGGTTTTAAAAAAATGACTCGGGTTTTCACATGACAAAGAAAAGTGTTCAAATATCCGTGACAGTCGACAGCAAAGTTAATGTATTGCTGGAAAAATATAGCCAGGAATTTGACCTGACAAAGTCCAGATTTGCCAGAAACTTAATTTACGTTTCTCTCGACAGTTTCAAACTTTTTAAAGCAACGGGCTTAGCCCTTGCTGGCAAAAAATTTAGAAATTTATGCGAAGCGTATATCAGCCACGACGGCATTAGAGAGTTTATCACCAGTACTAAAGATAAAGAGCCCGTTACATTCAGTGTCGTTGTAGATGAGCAAGCCAACGAATTGATTAAAAGATATGCTGACTATATGGAGCTTCCTAAAAAAGTCTTTGTCAGAAATCTCATTTATGTTGGCCTTGAGGAGTTTCAAATTTTGAAAGTTGCTGGATTTGTCAAGCTAGTCAAACTTGCAGAAGGTTTTAAAAATTTTATTAAGAAGTACAAGGACGATGACCTAGAAGAAGAAAACCGTAGTTAGCACAAAAAAAGCCCACTGGGTGGATTCTCCGACCAAAGATCCTCCATCCAGCAGGCCCCACACACACCTTAGGAGGTGCATGTATGCCCACAACTTACAGTGGAGGCGTGCCTTCTGTCAATGTCCATGACGGAAGCATACCCAAATGCCGTATTACCATTTTCAATGGCTATTCAGAGTTTAAAGACCGTCAATTATTAGGATGTTTGCCCCGAGTTGGCGGTGGACCTCGTAGTTCCATAAAGGTTTTTTCAGCCCGAGCAAGAAAGCTCATGTTGAAACGGCTTTTCAGCCTTTCAACCTACCCTTCTCTCTTTATCACCCTCACCTACCCACGCATCTATCCTGCCGATAGCGAAGAATGGAAAAGGCACCTTGATAACTTTTTCAGGTCACTACGGCGGGAGTTCCCTGAGTCATGGTTTTTTTGGAAACTTGAGCCTCAAAAACGAGGTGCGCCACACTTTCACCTCTTAGGGGAGTTAGGCCCAGAAGTTAACATTCACCTTCTTCGTACCTATATCAGCCACCTCTGGTTCAGAGTTTGCGGCACGGGTGACCCCAAACACCTCCGAGCAGGTACCCAAGTCGATTTGATTAATGATTCGGAGGGGAAAATGCGTGCCTATGTCTGCAAGTATGTCGGGAAAGCGGAAACCGGAGTTAATTATGCAGACTGGGAACGCCCTGGGCAATTTTGGGGCGTACGAGGTCGGAAAAACTTACCTCCGGCTTTAGCCAACATTCTTGAGTTGCCGGAGTATGAATTTGCCCGTGTCAAACGCCTGCTTAGGCGGTGGTTAAAAAGATTATCCCCGTCATCTCGCTCTTACGCCAACAGAATGAAGGCAATCCCGTCCTTTCACCTTCTGGCACCACATCACGTTATTTGCAAGCTTGTCGAGTTTGTAACCAGCCTCACCTTACCTCCCCCTACCCTTCCGACACCGGAACAAGTCAAGGGCACACCTCAGCCAATATTCAACTAAGGGGAAAAATCGTGAGCGTATACTTTAAAGCCAAAAATATTCAAACCGGCAACCTAATAGACCTTCTCTACCCACAAGACAGCTTGGAAGATATAGAGCTGATGTCATCTAGCGATATTCTTGCCTGCCTCAGGTGCGGCAGGACTGTAACAGTCCAGCATCTTCAAAAGAACATTTGGGGATTCACCCATAAAGATGAAGGAACCATTTGCACCACAACGCCAGATGAACTTGAGGCTATCGAAACTGACTACCTAAATCCCGACAACAACGAAGACATCTGATTGAGAGGGGGAAAATATGAAATATTATATGTGGTGTCCCGAGTGTAAGACCGCTTCTTGCTGGTCAATAAATGGAAGTGACGAAGAGCATGCCGAGTATGCATGCCAGTGTGACGTTAGGCAGGTTGGTTGGGAAACTATTCGTACTTTTTTCAAGGGTGCCCCTCCGTATCCCCAAAAAAACGTCATTTATGACTACTCAAAAATCGACATTGAACTGGACCCTCTCATCATCAAAGTCCTCTGCGAAGCGGACATGGTGATAGGGGAACATTATTACAACGGCGACCCGTCAGCAGACATTTTAGCGACAATCCCTTTCTAGCCCTCAACGTCGATGCACGCTCTCTGTTTGACAAATAATATATCCCATCCTAATATCGGGCCAGGAGGTCTATGTATGAAGGGTGGGATATATACTGACGAAAAATGCTCAATTTGTGGTGCAACTCTCAAAGATGATCGGGTGAAGGCCCTACGCTGCCCGGATCACCCGAAACAGGTTGCCACCAAATTCCGTGTGCATTTCTGCAAGGTCAAACGGAGGTTCAAGAGCTATTCCGAGGCACAACGCTTCCTCACCGGCCTCAGATACAAAACCGATGAAAACACGTTTGATGAACGTGATTACTCCAGCAGAAAGCCTCTCAGCTTTACAACTCTTGCCAGCAAGTGGCTTGACCTCAAGCGAGAGACCGTCAAGAAGAAATCATACAACAACCTTCACAACTACATGATGAAGGCCATCGACTCTTGGGGCGATACCAATATCAAAAACATTGGTTTTGCAGAGATAGAGGATTTTCTCATTGAGCAGGGCCGGCAGCTATCCAGCAAGACCGTTGCCAACATGAAATCCTGTCTGCATGATTTTTTCCACTGGCTCATTCGGCGGGAAGTTCTCACAAAGGCTCCAAGTTTTCCAGAGGTGAAAGTCAAGCTGGCCTTTCGGAAGATCATTGGTAAGGAAAGCCAAAACACCATCCTCGATGAACTCCAAAAGATTGCCCCATTCAAGGTGTGGCTTGGGGTCAAGTGGCTCAGCACCTATATTTCCATTCGGCCAGGGGAGTTGGTCAAGATCAGGGAAGAGGATATCGATATCGAAAATCGTTATATCTTCATCCATCATTCCAAAACCGGGGAAACCAAACCCGTTCCGATTCTCGACGAAGATATCGAACTCATCGAGCAGACAGAAAGAGGCTTTCCGAAATCATTTTTCTTTCGGCACGATGAGCAGAAAAGCGGCGTTAAACTGGGCCAGCCCTACGGCGAAAAATATTTCTATAAGTGGTGGAAAAAAGCCTGCCAGAATTTAGGCATTGAAGGTGTAGATCTGTATGGTGGTACTCGGCACAGTTCCGTTGTTGCTCTCAGAGAACATTTCTCTCCCGAGCAGATAAAACACGGGACTATGCATCAGACGAATAAAGCGTTTGAAAGGTACTTCAGGATCGGGGCAGAGGACGTGCGAGACATCTATTCCCACTCATCCACTGGTGGGAAAAAAGTGGGAAAGAAAATCGCACAGATCAAAAAGGGCAAATCGTAAAGATTTCAATGGATTAGATGGTGGAGGCGGCGGGAGTTGAACCCGCGTCCGAAGATACTCCCCTTCAGGCCTCTACATGTTTATTCCTGTAGAGGTGTTTTTCGTGCCGCAGCCCCACCAGGACCAGGGGCCTTTGACACTATCCTACTAAATTTCGCCTCTTAAACGGCAGGAACGTAAAAGAAACTATCCCACTAGTCGTCGTGCTATCCAGCCCCGCGGGATTAGGCTGGCAGCCCGGTAGCTTATTTATGCAGCTACGGCATATGCATAGTCGTCTGCGACTATAATTTAGCTCTACCTCTTTAACGAGGTGGGTAGAAACCTCGACATGCAGCCCGAGCTTACATATCCCCGTCGAACCCGTTTCGCCCCCCATCAATAGTTGCGAAGTGCGCGGTCCATATCGCGCTTAGTGTCCTTCTTTTTAAGCGCTGCCCGTTTGTCATAGAGCTTCTTGCCTTTGGCCAAGCCAAGGGCAAGTTTTGCCTTTCCCTTTTCATTGAAATAAATCTTCAAGGGAATTAAAGAATACCCTTTTTCCTGCATTTTGCCAATAAGCTTGTTGATCTCACGCCGATGCAAAAGGAGCTTGCGAGCCCGAGTGGAGTCCGGTGCATCATAGGATGCATGGGTATAGGGCGAGATGTGCACGTTATAGAGCCAGAGTTCGTTATTCTTGACCCTGGCATAGCCGTCTTTGAGGTTGGCCTTGCCGGCCCGCAGCGATTTCACCTCCGAGCCCTTGAGTACCATACCAGCCTCAATGGTCTGCTCGATGGTATAATCGTGATAGGCCTTTTTATTTGTGCAGACAATCTTCACGGTTCATCAATCCATTGCATCCAGAAGTAAAAACCCCTTGCTTCACGCGGAAACAAGGGGAAAGAGTATTTTGAATATATAGCGTATCTAAAGAAAAAAAGCGAGCATGGAAGCCCAAAGTTCTAGCAGGGTAAGGAGTGCTACAGATTCGAGTAAGCGCTTCAGTCCGCTATAGCACGCTATGCGGCCAGAAGTGATCACGCGAAGATGTGGTGCTCATTGACCTGCTAGATCAATCGGCACCGGTTATGCGGATTGCCTCCTCATAGGTGGTGACACCGCTCTTCACCTTCTGCCAGGCATCATCCTTCAGGGTAGTCATGCCCTCCTTGATTGCGGTTTTACGTATTACTGACTCCGGCTCCAGATTGCTGATCTGAATACGAATAGGGTCGGACATGGGGAAAATTTCAAACACTCCGGCCCGGCCAAGATAACCGGTACCACGACATTGCTGACACCCCTTGCCGCGCTTAAGCTCAACATCGCCTTGCTCATCCACAGGCAACCCCAGCCCTCGCAATTCATCACTGTCCATCACAAAAGACTCGATGCAATGGGGGCAGATGCGTCGCACCAGTCGCTGAGCCATGGAGCCAAGCAGGGTAGAACCAACCATGAAGGGCTGCACCCCCAAGTCAAGCAGGCGGCTGATGGAGGAAATCGCATCATTGGTATGCAGGGTGGAAAAAACCAAATGCCCGGTAAGCGCTGCCTGCACGGCATTGGTGGCCGTATCCAGGTCACGAATCTCACCGATCATGATGATATCAGGATCCTGGCGCAGAATGTTACGTAAAATGGTGGAAAAGGTCACATCCACCTGGGGCTGCACCCCGATCTGGTTAAACTCCTCATGCACCATCTCCACCGGATCTTCCACAGTCACCACGTTTTTTTCCGGGGTGGCAATCTGCTTGAGGGTGGAATAAAGGGTGGTGGATTTACCGCTACCCGTGGGGCCGGTTACCAAAACGATGCCGTGGGGTGATTTCATAAAGGATTCATAGACCTTTTGATCCCGCCGGGAAAAACCAAGCTTATTCACATCCTGGAAGAGGATTTCCGGATCCAGGATACGCATGACCACCTTCTCACCAAAGGCGACGGGCACCGTTGAGACACGAATCTCCGCCTCCTCACCACTTCGATCCACCTTAATGCGGCCGTCCTGTGGGCGGCGTTTCTCCGCGATATCAAGGCGGGACATGGATTTTATCCTGGAGATAACTGCTCCATGCACCACCTTGGGCAGCTTGTAGATGGTATGCAAGACACCATCAATCCTGAGGCGCACATGACTCATGTCCCGCTTGGGCTCCACATGGATATCACTGGCCCGCTGTTCAAAGGCATAATTAAACATATGATCCACCGCAGCACTCACATGCTGATCCGAGGAAATAGCCTCCTCAGTGGTGCCGATACGCACATACTGCTCCAGGTTCCCAAGGTCCACCGTAGGCCGGGCCAGATGGGTCTCTGCCAGGGAGATGGAAGACTGAAAACCGAAAAACTCGGCCAGCATTTTTTTTATATCGGTCTTGGTGGTGATGTACGGCTTAACGGTCAACTGATTGGCGCGCTCAATCTCAGCCAACACGGTACGGTTGTCCGGATTGCAGATAGCAACCTCAAGCACCCCGTTTCTAATATCAAAGGGCAAGAGCAGGTGCCTGAAGGCAAAGTTACGGGGAATGGTCTTGGTGACAATCTTGAGATCGAGCTGTAGAGGGTCAAGCTTTTTAAAGGGCAGCCCCAAATCCTCAGCAACAGCCCGCATGATGAGCTCTTCGGTAAGAAATTGCCCCTTTTTATCACTCAACTCCAACTTCATGGAGTGAATAATATCAACCAGCGTCAGAGTATCATCGCGCTCACGGCCAACACCGTTTTTCTGTCGCCCACTGTGCTGCCGCAACAGAACCTGCCGCTGGTTCGCTTTGCGCTCGGAGATAAACTTCTGTTGCGCAGAAGTAATCAGCCGGTTACGCACCAGCAGGTCAAGGATATATTTTTCATCGTTCAGCGTATCGCCCATAGAGGCATACTATATCATTTTGGCGCTGGTGTAAGCCAAATTCCCGTGATCTCAGTTTCATTCTGCACCTGGAATCCCACATATTTTCCAGGGCTGAAATATTGTTTTGTCAGCCCCCTGTTCGTCTCGGAAAAATACCTGGTGGATGACAAAAGGTCGTATGCCCTGTCATCAATCACGATGGAGTTTCCCTCAAGCTGGTCGATATAGCCAAGGCTGTCAAATTCCACACTGTATTGCATTGGCCTGCCGTATTCATCAAGATCAATGGCCGCGCACTCCCTATGGGGAAGGAGCAGAGAAAAACCGGCAACACAGACCAGGATAATTATTAAAAAACTCGGTTTTCTATGTATCATAACGACCTCCGTTAAGGATAACTTTCTAATTGACCTCGCGCCAGTAATACATCCCGACTTGCTCGCCCTTTGTCGTCACCTGCTCGATATTGCCGCGCGAGGTACTGATGTTCAGAATATCCGTATCACCTAAGCGCAAAATGGTCGGGCGCTGACCACGGCCCTCTATGCGGACAGCGCTGGGATTAACCTTGACGTAAATAACCTCGCCGCTCACGGCATCTATCGTCTCCACAGTGATCTCGTCACCTGAGTCTATTATCGCATCGTCGTTGAGATCGAACACAGAGTAGACCAGCCCCTCTCCTGTTTGGGCATTAATTTCATAGATCCAAGAATATCCGCCAGTACTGCACCGGGACTCCTGGGGCACATAGGTCAGCATAATCAGGTTACCGCTCCGGACCATGGGGTCAACAATCACCCGCTCCCGCGACTCCGGCAGGTTATAGTACCAGCCTGCATGGGGGGTGTAGGTGCTCTCGTCAACTGTTGTTGTGGTAAGGTCATCCACACAGAGACCGGGGTCGGAGAGTGTTCCAATGCTGTTACGATCTATCACCTCGCAATAATGGACAGCATTTTTGGTTACCTCAAGGTAATCCTCAATATCCACACTCCCGGACTCCTGGTTGACATTATTGAGCCAGGGGTTGGAGACCACGACATAGCTGCTGTAAGTCTTGGTATCGCTCACGCCATCGACATCCGTTACCGTCAGGCTGACATTATAGGTACCCACTGCCGCATAATTGTAAGTATGGGGGCCTTGGCCACTGGCATCCTCGATGCCATCTCCGTCAAAATCCCATGACCAGGTTGCAATGGCCGCCGTGCCAAGAGAATGATCGGTGAAAACAACATCTGCCGCAGTGGGCAGGTCCGCGGTCGGCCCTACGGCGCTGAAACTGGCCAACACAATGTCATCCCCTAAGGCGTGCGGGCCGCTCAGATCCTCGGCAATGGTCACCTGCCAAGGCTTGTAGGTGGTAACATAAGCGGTTTTCGTGTTACTCACGCTCCGATCCGTCAAATTCCTGGTCACGGTCAGGGTAACGGTATAAGGCGTGCTTTGTGCCGCGTAAGTGTAGCTATGCGGCCCCTGGGTAGTCGCATCAACCGTTCCGTCACCGTTAAAATCCCAGGCCCAGGCATCCACGGTTCCCCTGGAGGTGTCGGTAAAGGTTACGATGTTGTCGTTCACTGAAGTAGTGAAGGCGGCGACGATGTAGACATCACCAAGGGTGGTCGCCTTTTCCTGCCTGAGCAGGGTAACGCCATCTGCCTGGTTGGAAAGAGGCGTTGTTAAATGCGTGGGGTCAAAGGCGCCGAGATATTCAGCGTCGTCAGCATTATCGCCATAATCCCAGACGCCATAGATCGTCTGCTGGGTTGTGTCGCTCAGGTCAGCAGCGGTCAAGTACTTTCCTGTACCGAACAACACCATGTAACCATGGGTGGGGCCGGTACTCGAGGGCGTTACCACTTCGGGCCTCACGGTAATCGGCTGCCTTCCGGATCCTGTATTCTGGGTCCGGAAAAGAGGGGCCGGGTTGGAGTCGGTATCCTTATACGCCACATCCCAATTATTATAATCGGAATCGCTCATATCAAACTTCCAGAGGTTCCCCTTGAGATCACCGGCATACAGGTAATCAAGCTTGTAATCGTTATCAACATCAACAGGGATCGTAGTGGAAAGCCCGTTATTCGGACCATCGCCGACGATGATTTTTTTGAGCAGCGCACCGGTTTCAGGATTGAGCACATACAGTGCCGCATCGCCGTTGGCACTGTCGTAACCGTTACCGAAAATCACCACGTATCCGGCAAGGTCCGTGCCTACGTTGATACTGGCATCTTCACTCTTGACAATAACCGCCCGGCTGAAGCTGTAGCCCATGTCAGCATCAAAGTTGGGGCATGAGCCCGCGCTATACTCCCACTTCACCTTGGCGGCCAGGGCATCCTCCCGTAGCGCTACCGTGGCGGTAGTGTCCGTCACATCACTGACATCGGAAACATCCAGGCAAAAATATCCACGCCCGCCCTTCCCCAGGCCGCTTACCAGGTAAGTTTTTGAGCCGCCCCCGGCAATTTCATCCATCACCCGGGTATAGGGGCTGTTATCAACGTAAAAGAGGTGGTCGTAATTTGTATCGCTCAACTCCTTGAGGTTGGAAAAAACGATATTGGGCACGTAGGCGAAAAGCTCTTGGCCGGTGACAGCATCAAAGGCATGCAGCATGCCGTCGTTGCCGCCCACATAGAGGACATCATCCCGATACTCTGCCATGGAGTTGACGATATCCCCGAGGCGGAAACTCCTGCTGCGAAAGCTATATGCTCCCCCTTGCCCTGCCTCGTTGGAGTCGTCCCCGCGCAGATAATCCAGAATCGCGGAGGCCTTGGTCGCATCTGCATCCAGCTGTGCCTGCTGGGTCGCATTCAGGCTGGCATAACGGAAGGGAATTCCTACAGAGGAGTCTTCGTTATATGTGGCAACGATCCGATTGGCGAAACCGCCATCCACAGGGTCATCCAGAAAGCTCTCCAGCAGGGTAACCGCGTTCCAGGCCACCGGATCGTAGATCACCTTACCGGTACTGGGAACAACATTATATGCCGTTAAATCGCCCCACCAGCCATTGGTATTGTAGCTGGATTGGTAGAGGAGGACATTCTGCCCGACCTTTTCGTACAGCTCATCGCCGTTCACGGCAACCGCCGCCGCAGACCCCGTGCGGCCCTCGATGTTCTGGATGACGGCAAGAAGGGAGGAGACCAACTCCTCGGGGTCGGCCGCACTCAGGAAGGTACCGCGCCCGTTCACCGAGGCATGCAACAGGTCATCGATCTTGGCCGCATTGCTGCTATAGGGACTCGGCCAATTGTTGAATGTACTCACTATGTCTGCGGGTTGATAGTTGCCGAACACACCAAAGGAGACACCATAGGTCACCATATGCTGGTGCGTGGCTGAATCTTCCAAAGTGGCGGGAACAATGTTGCTCAACGTAGAGGAGAGATCCTTCAGGTAATATGTCATGGCCACATCGGCCAGGGTCTCGGAAACATTGTCAGCATAAGGGGTCCCCTGCCCGCCGTCTGCGTTACCCACCGACGGGGAATAACCGTTCCAATAGCCGTCGGTCATGACAATGGCAAAGTTCTGTTGGCACTCACCGCCGTCAGCGGCCGTGGCAATGGGTGAGGTCCCGAGGTCACTGCCTGCCGCCTGATCGTAGTACCTGCCGACTTCACGCAAACCTCGCCTGAGGGGGGTCCCGTTGGCATAAAGCCGCATGCCATACAACCTGTTCAACAATGTTGTCTTATTATCCGGCAGAAGCAATACGGGTTGGATAATTCTGCCGTTGATACTCCTGATGCCGACCTGCACGCCACTCAGTGAATCGATCACATTTGCCACGGCAGCAGTGGCGGTCAACTCACGACGACGAAAATAGGTGTACCAGTTGGCAAAGGCCTGACGCTCCGTCGTATAGGCAGCAGCATCGGTGGGAACGGCTTTTGTCCGCACCGTGGCAGGCACCGAGGCGGCAGCTGTGGCGATCAACTCGCCGGCCTCAATAAGCTCGTCATCAACGCCAACAGTGCTGTCTACACGGTAATAGGCAACAGGATTGGTGATATTGACCAACCAAAGGTCTTCATTCGCATCCTTGGTGCCGTCGCCATCCACATCGTTCCAGGTGTAATAGTGAGCATTGATGATGTTTACAAAGGGCGTCGTTCCGTCCGGCACAAACCAAATAGCATCCGCACTGGTGCTCGTACCACTGCCGGAACGGGTAACGACCACACTACCTGCATTTGTAAAGTTATAGGGCCCGCCAAGGAGATTCCACTGGCTATAGTTATTTCGCTGATTTACGGTAAAATTGACGGCTCCGCCATCATGATTAACGGTGTATTGGGCAGCCGCGTCACGTGTTCCGGCCCGGGTCCACCAGGCATAGACATTGTAGCTGCCGTTGATGGTGGCTGGATCAGGGGTCCAGGTCCCCGTTTCCCCGGTCACCGTTGCATAATAGGAGCTGCCGGCGTATTCATTGGAAGCGCCTGACTCGTGATTAAACCCATTCCCATGGTCAAAATCGTCTCCAGGCGCACGTTCCTGGTTATCAACAATGATCCCAACCCCACTGCTAGAAACAGAGTAATAGGTATTATTCAGGTTAAGGGTAGAGGTCCCGTTGTTTATATCCTCGGGATGGGACTTCGGGGTATCCAGACTGGCATTGGGCATGGTCGGCCAGGGGGAATAGGTTGCCTTTGGGTTGTAATACATGCGGTTGTAACCGGAAAACTGCGATTGCCACCTTCCGCGCTGGGAGCCTGCCAGAATGTAATAGCTTGAGTACAGGTTATCGCCCGGGTTATCGAACACATAACGCTCACCGCTGAACAGACCGGAACTCTCAGAGGTCATGAATTCCCAGTCCATACTGCCGGAGTCGTCCAGCACAAACATAATGTTGCTGGGTGCAGGTTGGGTCAGGGCATCCAGGGGCTTATCCGAAATGTTCAAGGTGTCAGTCAAGGCCGTTACAGTGGTGGTAGAGGTAAACTTGACGGCATCGGCGCTGGCCAGGTCGTTGGCATTTTCAGGGGTATGCACCAGCTCCACGTAGTTGTTGACCGTGCCGTCAAAACAGAAGGTGCCCAAATAATTGTCCTTGCTCTTATCACCAACACCAAATTGGGAAAAGGCAGCATCCTGATGCTGGTTCACTATACGCGTGGTGGTGCCATTGGCATGCACGATGCGATAGGTAACAGACTTGGAATACTGCGCCCAAGTTCGCCAGTTAGCCCAGATCTCATAGGTCCCTGCCGGCATGGTGGGTACCCATTTTGCGGTGACCTGGCCCCCAAAGGCGGCCTCCCAAAAATTACCGGGAAAGGGATAGCCCTCGTTATGGCCAACAACAAGGTTCCAGTTACCGGTTTTGGAAAAACCGACATCGGTCTCATCGACAATGTAATCGACAGCCCCGGCAGCTCCGACACCGGCCAGCAAGAGGTAAAGAAAAACAATCCCTTTGAGCAGTTGTTTTTGCACTGAGGTTTTCATGGTTACACTCTTTTGATCTGAATAGGACTTTCCGGTTTTCATGGCAGCACCTCCGAGGCACCTGGAAATTATCGCCTAATATCTTTTTCTGTAGCCTATATCAACAAAGATCCGATCATTTACGGTCTCAGACTTTCCCACGACCATGAACCTATGCATTTTGCTCTCATCCATCCCCACAGGCTCTCCGGGAGGCACACCCTCATCCACCATGAAATAGCTGGGCGGATTGGCGCCGCCGCCGCAATTCTGGGCCCTACCTACGGTCCACTCCGTGGTCGTCATGAGTTCCGTGTCGTCCAAAGTGCCGTCGACTCCGTCAATAAAGCTGGTAACCACCCCCATACCAAGCACTGTGCGTTGCTCCAGCGATTGGGTCGTAGCGTTTTCCAAAACCTGGGCACCACACGCCGCCCCACCCTCGGCATTGTAAAATGCCTCCTTGAAAAGCTTATCGCTGGCAGCGATCTCCACCTCGAGGCTGCTTGTGTTCAGCCCCGAGATGCCAAGAAAGGAGAGCATCAATAAGAGCACCATGGCCGTGACCAGGACAAAACCGCTCTCATTTGCAATTGTTGTCTTCATATCCATTTCGCCTCAATCAATCACATCTGCAATCACGCCTTCCACCAGCACAAAACGGGCACGTTGCTCCTGGTTTAGGGCTTCGTTGATCTCATCACTGTCCAACACGATGACATTGACCGTCTTGGTATTTGCCACACCAGCATTATTGACAACATTCCAATACACTGTGTACTGCCGGTTGTGCTTCATGACGGAAGTGCTGTAATCTGCTGGGCGTAAAACCGGATTCAAAGTATCCGTTGGTTGTCCGGCAGGTTGAGCAGGGTTCCTTATGTTCCCCCCTCCCGCTCCCAGGTCTACATGCCCATACGCGATCGACATGAGGTACTCAATATGGTCAGCAGCAATAGTGGAGGCCTCGGTCAGCCGCCTGCCATTATCATTGCCCCCCATGGCCCCACTCATCATGACCACGGTGGCGAGAAAACCGATGGACAACACCACCATGGAGATCAGAAGCTCTATGAGAGAAAATCCTTTCTGACGGTTGTCTTTCATCTCTATAACCCCAGATTCCTGCAATGAATAATGGCTGTAGCCAACCGGTAGCGAAATCCATCGGCCAGGAGGTTGACGTTGCCAACGGGCAGGGCTCGACTCATGACCTGTCGGCCCACAACATAGGTATCGGTATCGGAAAACCCCGGCTCCTGCTTATGGGATTGGCCGAGCATCCAAACCCGAATCGCACGGATACGATCCGCATCAATGGGGCCCACATTGGCGGCCCCGTCAAAGGTATCGATAAGGCCATCGCCGTTCACATCATCCGTGGCATTAATCAGGCCGTCGCTATTGGCATCCAGTTCCATATCCAGCGAGTCATTATTATCCGTGTCAATGGCCCAGATGATATTTCCACCACCATCCGTATCCAACTGCCCATCGCCATTGTTGTCATAGGCATAGGCAAAACCGACGGCCCGGATATTCTCGGCCAGAAGTTGTTGGCCGCCACCGCCGACGGCCCTTGCCAGGTCGTTGACTCCATTTGCCCCGAAATCAAAGAGCGAATAGGTGAACGTTTCGCCAGCATCCACAACCCCGTCCTCATCCTGATCGATTTCAAAGGAGAGGGAGCTGAACCCTTGAGGGTCAGCAAAATTGTTCAAATCACGAAAACCAATATCCTCAAGACCGAAAATAGTGACATTATTCGGATCATAGCCAGCCTGCCGGATCTCAGTGGCAAGGATATGCATGGCTGCCCGCAGATTTTGCTGGGCATAGCTTACCTGGTCCTGGGTGGAGTAAGTCTGGCGCTGCTTTGTAAAGGCGGTATAAACCCCGGCCAGAAGCACGCCGGCAATGGCCATGGCCACCAGCAGCTCAACCAGGGTAAAGCCTTTTTCATTCTTGCCTCGCATTACAAACCTCATCAGTCTATCCAGTCGCTTGCAGGGGCTGCGGAAGGAGATCCATCATACATACGCATCTTGATGGCACCCCCGATATTAACCGTAATCGCAAACAGTATAGAGTTGTCTTGATTTTGCAGCATCACCGAGTCGGTGGTAACAGCGGCGGAGAAGCCGCGGCTGGTAAAGGTAAAGTTGGCCACCGAGTTGATGCCTGCGGTGACGGCAGTGTTGTTCCAGTCAACCGGTACTGCGCCATACTGTGCCTGGTCAAAGTAAGAGACTCCGCTCCCGTAACCTGTTAATGATGTAGCCGGGGTTGCCGTATCATCTGCATCGCCCCAGACCCCATTAGCCCCTGCAGACAACAACTGAACGGTATCATTGGCAGTGTTGCCGTCGTTTCTATTGTTAAAGACGATTCGCCACTGGGTGTTATCCCGTACGGCGTTTATCCTGGCCCGTTGGGTCATGGAGTAAATATCCCGAGCAGCGGAGCGCAAACGATAGCGAGGCAGGGTATCATTCACCACCGGAACCGCGACAGCGGCCAATATGGTAATAACTATCAAGGCTATTGCCATCTCCACCAGGGTGAAACCACCTTCTGGGCTTTTCCGCCGGTGAATATTTTTTTTTGCTTTTTTCATCATCTCACCTAGACCAACTCGAGTTCCAGGCCGGTGCCTAATTGCCACCAGCTCACCTCTATTGGCACTTGACTTATACTGCAACAACCGCGCCAAACCAAAACCACAACAAAAAAATGCAATATAATTAGATCGTTATCGAAAAATGGAAGCGAAAAATATTTCCCCCCCCCTATACAAAACCTGCTTAACTATTAATTTTTTTTATAATTTTGCCACTTCACAATTAATTTGTAAAAAAAATTAACACCTCGGCAACTTTTCAACTTCAAGCTCGCCGGTCATGCGCAGTTGTATTCCTTGATTTTGCTCAACAGAGACGGGTAGCTCACCTCCAACAACTCCGCAGCCTTGCTTTTGTTGCCCCCGGTTGCCTCCAACGCTCGCGATATCAGCCTTTTCTCCATGATTTTTCGTCCCTGCTTCAACGAATAAGTTTGCAGAAAATCCTCAATCCTGCGCCCATTTTCAGATCCGCCTCTTAAGCTCAGGGGAAGATTTTCCGGTAAAACAATTTTTTTCTCGGCCAGGACAACCGCTCGCTCCAACACGTTTTCCAACTCGCGCACATTGCCGGGCCAGTCATGCTCAAGGAGCATTTTAAGTGCGGCAGCGGAAGTCCCTTGCACGTCCACGTCATACTGCTGGCTTTTTTTCTTGATGAAATAATCACAGAGGAGGGGAATATCGTCTTTACGCTCCCTCAAAGGAGGCACCTCAAGGGCGATTACATTAAGACGGAAGAAGAGATCCTCCCGAAAAGACCCTTCCTTTATCCCCTTGGCAAGCTCCCGGGCCGTGGCCGCTATGATCCGGACATCTATCCCCTTGGATCGAGTTGCACCAACGGGCCGGATTTCCCCTTCCTGCAAAACGCGCAACAGTTTTACCTGGGCCTCCATGGGCAGTTCGCCAATCTCATCAAGAAACAGAGTCCCGCCGTTTGCCTCTTCAAAGAGGCCTTTCCTGTCTTTGTCGGCACCAGTAAAAGCCCCTTTCACATAGCCAAAAAATTCACTTTCAAGAAGCGTTGCCGGGATACTGGCACAGTTTATGGCCACAAAAGGCTTTGCCGATCTTTTACTTTCCTGATGAATCCCTCTGGCAACAAGCTCTTTGCCGCTGCCGGACTCCCCTGTTACCAAAATTGTCGCATCGTACTTGGCCACCTTGGCCGCTGTTTTAAAAAAGGTACGCATGGCCGGACTTGAGCCAACCATATCTCCAAAACCTTTCGGCTCTTGCAAAGCCGCAACCCGCTCACGCAACAGCTGATTTTCCTGACGCAGCCGCTCATGCTCCCCCGCCCGTTGCAAAACCAGCAAAATTTCATCCGTCTTGAAAGGCTTTGTGACAAAATCATAGGCTCCTGCCCTCATGGCCGCCACAGCATCCTCGATTGCCGCATAGGCAGACATCATTATAATAGGAGGACCACTTCCAGCTGAACGCACTGCCTGCAAAAAGCCCATACCATCCATTTCAGGCATCTTCAAATCGCATAAAATAAAATCAAAATTGTGCTCACCTAAAGCCTGCAACCCTTCCCTTCCATTGTTGGCAAGGGTCACCTCATATCCCTCCTTGGAGGTGACAAGGGAGAGCATATGCAGCATGTTTTCTTCGTCGTCTATAATCAGCAATCGCTTTTTTTGATGCATGAAATGCCGCCTAAAAATATTTCATCTCTTATTTTGCTCTTCGCCCTGTGAAACGAACTCACATTCTCCGCCGCGTCCGTCACCACTTAAGGGTAGCCTGATCCAAAGTGTAGTACCGTTTTCCGGGGTGCTCTCTGCCCCCATGGTTCCACCAAACCCCTTTATTATCCCAAAGGAAACAGAAAGACCTAACCCTGTCCCCTCCCCTGGCTCCTTCGTAGTAAAAAAGGGTTCAAAAACATTTGCCAGTTTTTCCTTGGCAATGCCTGTGCCATTGTCGTTAATTTTTACCAAAAGAGAAGGCGAATCACTGGCAGCTTGCTCCAAACAACTGACTACAATCCGGCCACCAACTGCGGCATCATTGCCAGCCAGTATGGCATCCTCCGCGTTCAGCAGACAGTTGACAAAGACCTGGCGCAACCCGTCCGAATCAGCCATTACCAATTTGTCACCGGCGTTAAACTCTTCAACATAGGTTATGCCCTTCCCCTGTTTCCTGTTACGGAACATCTCAACAACCTCAGCCAAAATCGCCCGCACCTGCAACAGGCTGCGACTTTGTTGCGGAGGCCTTGAAAAATCAAGCAACTGACGAATGAGCCTGTGAACCCTTCCCAACTCCTGACCAGATCGGGCCAGCAGTTCTTTTTGTTCAGTATCGGTTAAACCGCCGTGGCCAAGCAATTCCAGGTATCCCTGTAAAATCCCCAAAGGGTTGCCGATTTCATGGGCCAACCCAGCGGATAAACGCCCGATGGACGCCATTTTTTCGGCCTGCACCATTTCCAGCCTGGTGTTTTCAAGCTGAACATTTGCCTGCTCCAAAGACTGCACTGTCTGTCTTAGACTTTCCCGGTCTTTTTCTATTTGGCCGATCATTTGGTTCAGACTCGACTCCAGGCGGCCGAATTCACTCCCTCCCTGACGGAGGAAGGGCAACAGCTCTGAGTGCCCAGGATAATTATCCGCTTGTTCTGCCAAACGTTCAATGGGGCGCATTACAAGATGGGCCACCCGAAAAAAACCAACAATGGCCAAGATGATGATATTGGCTAACACGTAGACAAGAATAATTTTCTCATTTTCCCACAATTTTTCATGCATGGGATACAACGGACGCACTAAGCCAATGGCTCCATGTATCTCCTTCCCTATCGTAAGCGGCAATGCCACAAATAATTTTTCATTTTTGATCGTTGAAATTTGTCCGGGAGGTCCGGCAATAAGGCTTCGCGTCTCACCTGTTGTAAGCGTCACTGTGAGAATATGTTCGAACTGCTCGTCAAAAGGGGAGCGGCATTCAGAAGTCTGAACAGCGCCTAGTTCTCCGGCGAGATAAAAGCCGAAACAGCCATCTTCAAAAAAATCAGTCAACAACGAAGCGGCATCGACATTATCTCCCTGCGCCAGGTTTTTTTCCGCTAAAAAATTACCAAAAGGCACCAACAGGGCTTTACTGGATGTAATCTCATCCTCTATAGCCTGCCGCCGCCAAAGGCTCAATGCAACCACATTGACAAGCAGCATTCCGATGCCAAGAAGCAGAACAAAGGTCAGGGTAATATGAATTTTTAGACTTTTAATACGCAGCATTTTCTTACCCAACGCTGGAGGGAAAACCCATCATAAAAACTGCAAATTAATAATAGCACATTCATTCAGGCAAAACCGACATACTCCATATTCTTAATTTCCACGACAGGCAGCCTGAGCAGTCCCTACCCAAAGAGAGTCAATTATATTGCCCACAAAAATGGAATCATGTAACTTTATAAAATAACTTTTTAATTTCTCCAGGAGATTCACTACAAAATGGTCAAAATAGGTGTTGTCGGTTGCGGATACTGGGGCCCGAACCTCATCCGCAATTTTGTTGCCTGCCCGGACACAGAACTTAAATGGATCTGCGATCGCGATGAAGAGGCCCTGGGCAAAATTGGCCGCCTCTATCCCAGCGTTAAAACCACCACTGATTTCAATGAAATCATCCAGGCAGGAGAAGTTGATGGCGTGGCCATCGCTACGCCTGTGGCCAGCCATTTCCCGCTGGCAAAATCCTGTCTTGAACAGGGGCTCCACGTTTTATCGGAAAAACCTCTAGCAGCCTCGGTGGCCCAAGGCGAAGAGCTTGTTGCCCTAGCAGATGAAAAAAATCTGCGCCTCATGTGCGACCATACCTTTTGCTACACCGGTGCGGTCAGGAAAATCAAAGAGGTAATCAACTCCGATGCATTGGGGGATATTCTCTACTATGACTCCATCCGCATCAACCTCGGCCTGTTCCAGCAGGATGTCAATGTCATCTGGGACTTGGCTGTGCACGATCTTTCCATCATTGATTTCCTTCTTCCGCAAGAACCTTTTCAGGTAAGTGCCCACGGCGTATCCCATGCAGGGAATAACATTGAAAATATCGCCTATGTAACGCTGTATTACCCGAACTCACTGATTGCCCATTTTCATGTCAACTGGCTCTCGCCTGTCAAGATCCGCAAGACCCTTATTGGCGGCAGCAAAAAAATGCTGGAGTGGAATGATCTGGTCCCTGCGGAGAAAATCAAGATTTACGATAAGGGGATTGATTTAAGCAATGCCAGCCAGGAAGAAAAAAACAGACTCCTCATCTCGTATCGTTCGGGAGACATCTTTTCACCGAGAGTGGAAAGCACAGAGGCCTTAACCCTAATGGTCAAAGAGTTTGCAGACTCTATCAGTGAAAACCGTCCACCTCTGACTGACGGCAAAGCCGCACTCCGGGTGCTCAAAATTCTTGAAGGAGCCGAGCGCTCCATCAAAGCGGACGGCGCCAACATCAGGCTCGATTTTTAGTGAAAGTGGAAAGCAAAATGGAATTTTGCCGAATTGCGGAAGATGTTTCTTTGGGGGAAAATGTTTCCATACACGGCTTCGTGAATCTGTATGGCTGCAGCATCGGCAATAATACAAAGGTCGGCGCTTTTGTTGAGATTCAAAAAGGGGTCGAAATAGGCAAAAATTGTAAAATCTCCAGCCATAGCTTTATTTGCGAGGGAGTTGCCATTGCGGACAATGTCTTTATCGGCCACAATGTTACCTTTATAAACGACCGCTACCCAGCCGCAGCCAACCCTGACGGCACCCTTCAGACAGAAAAAGACTGGCGGGTTATCCCTACGAAAGTAGAAGAAGGTGCTTCAGTCGGATCGAGTGTCACCGTCATGTGTGGTATAACCATTGGCAAAGGAGCAATGATTGGAGCTGCAAGTCTCGTGCTTTCCGACATACCTCCCGGAGAACTCTGGGCCGGCAACCCAGCAAAATTCATTAAAAAAATCGCAACAAAATGAACGTCCCCTTCCTCGACCTTAAGACACAAAACTCCTCCCTCAAACAGGAAATCCTCGCAGACTGGGAACGAATCCTGGAAAACGCCTCTTTTATCGGTGGTGAGTATGTCGAACGGTTTGAAGAAGATTTTGCCCAAGCCTGCAATACAAGCCACTGCGTTGGCGTTGGCAGCGGAACCGATGCTCTAAGGTTTATTTTCATTGCTTTGGGCCTTGAGCCTGGAGATGAGGTAATTACCGTTCCCAACACCTTTATCGCCACCACCGAGGCAATCTCACAGGCCGGGGGCAAAGCGGTCTTTGTCGATGTTGATTCGGCCACATACAACATAGACCCAAGCAAGATCGAATCAGCCATCACTCCTCGCACCAAAGGGATTGTTCCGGTGCACCTTTATGGCTGCCCGGCTGATATGGATGCGCTCCATGTCATTGCCCAAAAACATAATCTCTGGGTCGTGGAGGATGCCTGCCAGGCCCATCTTGCCGAATATAAAGGCAAACGCGCAGGCAGTTTGGCAAACGCTGCGGCCTTTTCCTTTTACCCAGGGAAAAACCTCGGCGGGTGTGGAGAAGGCGGAGCTGTAACCACCAACGACAAAGGTTTAAGCAACAAGATACAAATGCTCCGCGACCACGGCCAGTCTAAAAAATATCATCACGAGGTTGAAGGCTACAACGGACGCCTGGATGCCCTGCAGGCTGCGGCCCTCACTGTCAAACTCAGACATCTTCCTGCCTGGACAGCAGCCCGTCGCCGGCATGCGACTCAGTACCGAGAGTATTTAAGCAGCCTCGATAACATTGTCCTGCCTTTTGAGCCAGAGTATGCAAAGCATGTCTACCACCTCTTTGTGATACTTATTAACAACAGAGATCTTGTCCTGGAACAGTTACAGGAAAAAGGCATCACAGCAGGCCTGCATTACCCTGTCCCCCTCCATCTGCAAAAAGCCTACAGCCACGGGAACCAGCCCTCCGGTTCTTTCCCGGTTACGGAAGGCTGTGCCGAAAGACTGCTCTCTCTGCCCATGTACGCAGAGCTGTCGGATGAGCAGATTAACTATGTCTGCACCGAACTGAAAAATTGCATATAAATAGGCCCTAATAAATGAGCACGCTCAAAAACAAATTTTGCCTTGTGACCGGCGGGGCCGGCTTTATAGGCTCTCACCTTGTCGATCAACTTCTGGCCGCAGGCTGCAAGGTGCGGGTTCTGGACAATCTTGCGAACGGCAAAAAAATCAACCTTGCTCATCATTCAGGCAATGACGATTTTGAGTTCATCCAAGGAGGCATAACCGACCCTCTTGATGTTGAACGAGCCATCCAGGGTATCGATATTGTTTTCCACCTTGCCTGTCTGGGGGTAAGGCACTCCCTCACCCACCCTTTTGAAAATCACCGCGTCAACGCAGAAGGAACACTCCTTGTGCTTGATGCGGCATACCGGGCAAATGTGACAAAATTTGTTCATTGTTCCTCTTCCGAGGTATATGGCACTGCCCAACATGTGCCCATGGACGAAGGCCATCCAACCAACCCATGCACGGTATATGGGGCAAGCAAACTGGCGGCAGAGGCCTATGCCAGGGCCTATTTTTTGACCTACGCTCTTCCGACCACGATCATCAGACCGTTCAACACATATGGACCACGTTCCCACCATGAAGGGGATGCCGGTGAAATGATCCCCAAATCCATTGTCCGAGCCCTAAACGGTAAGAATATTTTGGTTTTTGGAAACGGCAGCCAAACAAGAGACTTCACCTATGTTGAAGACACAGCCCGGGGACTCCTCGCTGCAGCCATAAGTGATTCCACAACAGGCAAAACCCTGAATATCGGCAGCAACTTTGAAATTTCAATCAAGGACTTGGCCGAAAAAATCTCCACCTTGATCGGCCACCCGGCTTCGAAAGTCGATTTCCAGGCAGATCGCCCCGGTGACGTAGGACGTCTTTATGCTGACCCGAGCAACTTTACGGCCCTCTGCGACTGGAAAGCAAAAGTTACCTTTGACGATGGCCTGCGCAAAACCATTGATTTTTTTAAAAATCACCCGTTGGGAATTGGTAGCCTACTGGACTCGGAAGCAGAGCGAAACTGGGAAAAAGCATGATCCCCATAGCAAAACCTGATATCGGCGAGGAGGAAGCCGCGGCAGCACGCGAGGTCATTCTCTCCGGCTGGGTCACCCAAGGCCCCAAGGTAAAGGAGTTTGAAAAAAACTTTGCCGAATATGTCGGAGCCAAACATGCCTGTGCCGTTTCAAGCTGCACAACGGCCCTGCATCTTGCCCTGCTCGGGGTTGGCGTAAAACCAGGCGAGGTAGTCATTACGGTGAGCCACAGTTTTATCGCCACAGCAAACGCAGTGCGCTATTGTGACGCCGAACCTGTCTTTGTCGATATTGATCCGGCAACCTATAATATGGATCCGGCTGAACTGGAACGGTGTCTGGCTAAAGGTTGCCGAATGGAGCACGACCAACTTTTCTTTAATGATTTAGAGAGATTGACCGTTGGAGAATCACCCCTCTACCAGACGAAAAACCCGACGGGCAGAGTCGCGGCAATCCTTGCCGTGCACCAAATGGGTATGCCGTGCGACATGAAAAAAATTCTCAACCTTGCCTCGCAATACAAAATCCCGGTGGTTGAAGATGCGGCCTGCGCCATTGGCAGCGAAATTTCTTTTGACCGTGGAGCAACATGGGAAAAAGTCGGCAAGCCCCATGGCAAGGTAGCCTGCTTCAGCTTTCACCCTCGCAAGATACTAACCACCGGCGATGGAGGCATGCTTACCACCAACGACCCTGAGCTGGACAAAAAATTCCGCCTCTGGCGTCAGCATGGTATGAGCGTACCGGATACCGTCCGCCACCAGTCAAAAGAAGTTATTTTTGAAGAATATCTGGCCACCGGCTACAATTACCGGATGACAGACATTCAAGCTGCAGTCGGCATAGAACAGCTCAAAAAGCTCAACTCCATTATTCAACTACGACGCGCACTGGCAAATAACTATGTATCTTTGCTCAATCAAACAAAAGAAATCGCTCTTCTGGAAGACTCGTATTTTTCCAAAACAAACTGGCAGAGTTACCCAGTCCGTTTAGCGCGGGGGGCAACGATAAATCAACAAGAGGTAATGCAGGTTTTGCACGACAAAAAAATTGCCACCAGGCGGGGAATAATGAACGCCCACCAGGAGCCGCCCTACCGTGACGCAAACTGGCACCTTCCCCAAAGCGAGTCCTGCCGCGATGAAAGTATATTGCTTCCCCTTTACGGCGCACTTAACCAAGAGCAACAACGCTTTGTGGCAAGCACCCTAAAAGAGGCGCTGAACCCATGAGCACCATCGGCTGGTTCCTCGTTTTCCTCAGTGCAGGCCTCACGGTACTGGCAAACCTCTTGCTCCGTACCGGAGTACACAGGGCCGGTGGATTTGCTGTCGAATTATCCGAGGTACACGCCGGCTTGTTCAACTTGGTAAGGCAGCCATATTTCGACATCGGCCTTTTTCTTTATGCCCTGGCAAGCGTTGTCTGGTTTCGAGTGCTCTCCACAGAGCCCCTCAGCATTGCCTACCCGGTTCTCGTCAGCACCACCTTCATGTTCGTAACCTTAGGGGCAGTGCTCCTTTTTCGCGAATCCTTGAACTATTATAAAATAATCGGTCTTGTCGTTATTTTTGCTGGAATTTTCATCATCAGCAGGAGTTGAAACAGTGTCTATCCTGTGACAACGTATTTTCTGCACTATTTTGTTTTTTTTTGGTTCATCGTCGATGTCCGGGAAAAGCAGCTTTTATTTTCAGGAAGA